>NZ_JARXYJ010000001.1:6282500-6897378 GCF_029894425.1 Streptomyces sp. SAI-127 | reverse complement strand
CCGTCGGGGAGTGCGGAAGGCATGTCCCTCATTGTCCCGCACCCCGGCGGGCACCTACTCCGCCTGCAGCACCAGCAGCGCCAGATCGTCCTCGGGCGGCCGCGCCCCGAACTCGTGGACCAGCCGCTTGATCCGCTCCGCGATCAGCTCGGCGTCCAGCCCAGCGCAGCCGGCCAGCGCGTCCGCGAGCCCGTCCTCGTCGTCGAACTGCCGGGAGCCGCTGCGCCGCTCGGTCACCCCGTCGGTGACACACAGCAGGCTGTCGCCGGGCCGCAGCTCGAAGGTCTCACTGGTGTACGTCTCGTCCTCGACGACCCCGAGCAGGGTCTGCGGCCGCGCGGCCGTACGGACCTCGCCACCCGATCCGAGCAGCAGCGGCAGCGGATGTCCGGCGGAGGCGAGGGTGCAGCGCACTCCGCCGTCGAAGGGCGCGAGCTCGCCGTAGAGGAGGGACAGGAAGCGGGTCTGCGGGCCGTCGCCGGGGTGCATGGGGCGGCCGCCCGCGGAGGCCAGGGCCCGGGCCGCCGCGTCCGCGGCCTCCGTCGCGTCGTCGAGGAGCAGCTGGTTGAGGCGGTCGAGGACGTCGGCGACGCGGTAGCCCTCGCGGGCCAGCAGCCGGAGCCAGGGCCGGGCTAGGCCGATGACCACGGCGGCCTCGGGGCCCTTGCCCTGAACGTCACCGACGGCGAAGCACCAGCGGCCGTCGCCGGCCGGGAAGAGGTCGTAGAAGTCGCCGCTGGGACCGCCCTTGTCGCACGGCTCGTACACCAGGGCGCTGCGCACTCCGGGGATCTCGGCGACCGCGCCGGGCAGCAGACCGCGCTGGAGCACCGCGCTGATGGTGGCCTGGCGCGCGTACTGGCGGGCCGCGCCGATGGCGAGCGCCACCCGGCGGCTGAGGTCCTCGACGAGCCCGGTGATCTCGTCGGGGAAGGAGACCAGCCCGGCCCGGCCGATGACCAGGGTGCCCAGCGGGCGGCCGCCGGCCGTGAGGCGGTAGGCGAGCGCGGAGCCGTGGGTGCCGTGCGGGCCCAGTGCCTCGCCGGGCCAGGGGAACGGCACCGGCCCGGGACCGTCCGGCCCCGAGCTGCCCGGTGGCTCCTTCTCCAGCGCCTGCCGCAGATCCTCGATCCGGGTCTCGGAGCAGTGCCAGACCCGGGTCAGCCGCGGCCCGGACACACCGCCCTCGCCCCAGCCCGACCCGCTCTCGGCCCCACCGGGACGAGGGGACCCCCAGCGCCCGGCGACCTCGTCCTCCAGCCACACCGCGCACCAGTCGGCCAGGCGCGGCACGATCAGCTGGCCGGCGAGGGCGGCCACCAGGTTCTCGTCCAGCTGGCCGGCGAGCAGGTCGGAGGCCTCGGCGAGGAAGGACAGCGCACCGCGATTCAGCCACTCCCGGTCCTGGTCACCGCGAGAGACGGGAGCGGGCGAGAGCGGGGCCCGGGACGGGGGCGACTCCGGGGCGAGTATCCCGGCGATCCGCAGCGCCCGGTCACGTGCGCGGTCCCCGGCGTACGCCTGGATCCCGTCGAGGGCCTCCTTCCCTCCGGCCGGCAGCTGCGCCCACACGGTCTTGGCGCCCGTGCGGTAGGTGATGCCCCAGGTCTCGGCGAGCGCGGCGACCAGGCGCAGCCCGCGCCCGTACTCCGGTGTGCCGTACGACGGTTCGGGGTCACCGTCGCGAGGCGCGCGCGAGGGATGGTGGTCGAGGACCTCGACGACGAGGGCACCGGTGTGCGCCTCCAGGCGGCAGTCGAGCTCGACGTCGGTGCCCGCGTGGATGACGGCGTTGGTGACGAGCTCGCTGACCACGACCACGGCGTCGTCGGCCTGCCGGTCGGTGAGGAACTCGGTGCCGGGCAGGGCGAGTTCGGCCCATTCGGTGAACGCGGCCCGTAACAGGGCGCGCGCCGCTCCCGGCGCGAGCGGACCGCCGGAAAAGGTGGCGTGGGCGTGCGCCGGGGCGTGCGGGAGCGCGTCGCCGTCGCGCGTCGGCACGTCGGACGCACGGGCAACGGACTCCCGTTGCGCAGGAATGGCCCCCATGTCCGTCTCCCCGAACCAGTTCGGACGAATACACCTCAGTCGATGCGGACAGAGTGACAGACTGGCCACGCCCATAAGCGCCGAGTTACCGAAGTGGGCCGCCATGAGTGAGAACAGTGGTACGCCTGTGCTCG
This sequence comes from Streptomyces sp. SAI-127, assembly GCF_029894425.1. Lineage (NCBI taxonomy): Bacteria > Bacillati > Actinomycetota > Actinomycetes > Kitasatosporales > Streptomycetaceae > Streptomyces > Streptomyces sp. SAI-127. The sequence goes on along the minus strand of NZ_JARXYJ010000001.1, from coordinate 6,895,195 downwards.
AAGACGGACAGAATGCCGACCGGATGCGAGCATCGGATCTGCGCCCTCTGCTCGCCGCGATGACCGCGGCCCGGGACGGCGACTTCCGCCGGATGCCGGAGTCCGGGGACGGGATCGTGGCCGAACTGACGGCCGTCTTCAACCAGCTGGTGGACCGCAACGTCCACTTCACCGGCGAGGTCAACCGGGTGAAGCGGGAGCTGGTGCGGCACGGCCGGCTCGACGAGCGGCTCTCCCCCAGCCCGGGGCAGGGGTCGTGGGCCTCCCGGGTCGACGACGTGAACCAGCTGCTCGACGCCCTGGTGGCCCCGGCCGCCAACGCGACCCGGGTCCTGGACGCGGTGGCCGGCGGCGATCTGACCCAGCGGGTCGATCTGCACGACGGCAACCGGCAGTTGCGCGGTGATCTACGACGTCTCGGCCGGGCCGTGAACAAGATGGTCGACCAGCTCTCCCTGTTCACCGGCGAGGTGACCCGGGTGGCCCGCGAGGTCGGCACCGAGGGGCGGCTGGGCGGACGGGCCAAGGTGACCGGCCTGTCGGGCAGTTGGCGGGACGTGACCGAGGCGGTCAACACCATGGCGTCCCGGCTGACCGCGCAGGTCCGGGACATCGCCCTGGTGACCACGGCGGTGGCCCGCGGCGATCTGACCCGTACGGTCACGGTCGAGGCGACGGGCGAGCTGCTCGAACTGAAGCTGACCGTGAACACGATGGTCGACCAGCTCTCGGCCTTCGCCGACGAGGTCACCCGGGTGGCCCGCGAGGTCGGCACCGAGGGGCAGTTGGGCGGCCGGGCCCAGGTACGCGGGGTGTCCGGGGTCTGGAAGGACCTCACCGACAACGTGAACTTCATGGCGTCGAACCTGACGTCACAGGTGCGGAACATCGCCCAGGTCACCACGGCCGTGGCCAACGGCGACCTGTCCCAGAAGATCACCGTCGACGCGCAGGGCGAGATCCTCGAGCTGAAGTCGACCATCAACACGATGGTCGACCAGCTCTCCGCCTTCGCCGACGAGGTCACCCGCGTGGCCCGCGAGGTCGGCACCGAGGGCAATCTCGGTGGGCGGGCTCAGGTGCGGGGTGTCAGTGGCGTCTGGAAGGACCTCACCGACAACGTCAACTTCATGGCGGACAACCTGACCTCGCAGGTCCGCAACATCGCGCTGGTGTCGACGGCGGTGGCCCAGGGCGACCTCGGCAAGAAGATCACGGTCGAGGCGAAGGGCGAGATCCTGGAGCTGAAGTCCACCATCAACACGATGGTCGACCAGCTCTCCGCCTTCGCCGACGAGGTCACGCGCGTGGCCCGCGAGGTCGGCACCGAAGGAAACCTGGGCGGCCAGGCGCAGGTGCGGGGCGTGTCGGGTGTCTGGAAGGACCTGACGGACAACGTCAACTTCATGGCCCTGAACCTGACGTCTCAGGTGCGGAACATCGCCCAGGTCACCACGGCCGTGGCCAACGGCGACCTGTCGAAGAAGATCACGGTCGACGCCCGTGGCGAGATCCTCGAACTGAAGGACACCGTCAACACGATGGTGGAGCAGCTGCGTGCCTTCGCCGACGAGGTGACCCGCGTGGCCCGCGAGGTCGGCACCGACGGCCGGCTCGGCGGGCGGGCCCAGGTGCTGGGTGTCTCCGGGGTCTGGCGGGATCTGACCGACAACGTCAACTACATGGCCGACAACCTGACGTCACAGGTGCGGAACATCGCCCAGGTGACGACCGCGGTGGCCAACGGTGACCTCTCCAAGAAGATCGACGTGGACGCGCGCGGCGAGATCCTGGAGCTGAAGACCGCCATCAACACCATGGTCGACACGCTCTCCTCCTTCTCCTCCGAGGTCACCCGCGTGGCCCGCGAGGTGGGCTCCGAAGGCCAACTCGGCGGCCAGGCACGCGTCGAGGGCGTGTACGGCACCTGGAAGCGGCTGACGACGAACGTCAACGAGCTGGCGTCCAACCTGACCACCCAGGTCCGGGCGATCGCCGAGGTCGCCTCCGCGGTGGCTCAAGGAGACATGTCCCGAGCCATCACCGTGGAGACGCAGGGCGAGGTCACCGAGCTCAAGGACAACATCAACCTGATGGTGGCCAATCTCCGCGAGACGACCCGGGCCAAGGACTGGCTGGAGTCGAATCTCGCTCGCCTGGCCGCCCTGATGCAGGGCCACCGGGACCTGATGGAGGTCGCCGACCTGATCCTGCGCGAGCTGACCCCGCTGGTGAACGCCCAGTACGGGGCGTTCTTCCTGGCCGACCCGGACGAGGACGCTCTGCGCACCACCGTGCCCGCAAAGGGACTCGCGTTCATCGCGGGCTACGGTTCGGCGCAGGGCGCGACCGTCGACACCGGCGGCATGCCGGTCCACGGCCTGGTGCGCCAGGCGGCCCGCGAGAAGAAGCGCATCCTGGTGGAGGAGGCCCCACCGGACTACATCAAGATCAACAGCGGGCTCGGCGAGGCGGCCCCGAGCAGTGTCGTCATCATCCCGATCCTCTTCGAGGACAAGCTCCTCGGCGTGATCGAGCTGGCGTCCTTCTCCCGTTTCTCCGATGTCCACCTGGCCTTCTTCGACCAGTTCGTGAACACCATCGGCGTCGCCATCAACACGATCATCGCCAACTCCCGCACCGAGTCACTGCTGGGCGAGTCCCAGCGCCTGGCGATGCAGCTCCAGGAGCGCTCGGACGAACTCCAGAAGCAACAGGCCGAGTTGCAGCGCTCGAACGCGGAACTGGAGGAGAAGGCCGCCCTGTTGGCCACGTCGTCGCAGTACAAGTCGGAGTTCCTGGCGAACATGTCGCACGAACTGCGCACGCCGCTGAACTCCCTGCTGATCCTGGCGAGGCTCCTCTCCGACAACCCCGACGGCCATCTCTCCGACCAGGAGGTGCAGTTCGCGACGACCATCCACCGGTCGGGCTCGGACCTGCTCCAACTGATCAACGACATCCTGGACCTGTCGAAGATCGAGGCCGGCCGGATGGACGTACGCCCGAAGAAGCTGCCGCTCATCAAGCTGCTCGACTACGTCCACGCGACCTTCCGCCCGCTCACCCTGGACCGGGGGCTCGCCTTCGAGGTGGCGGTGGGCGAGGACGTGCCGCGCGAGATGTACTCGGACGAGCAGCGCCTCCAGCAGATCCTGCGCAACCTGCTCTCCAACGCGATCAAGTTCACCGCCGGCGGCCGGGTCGAGCTGCGCGTGAACCGCATCAAGGATCCCGAGCACGTGTACGTCCGCGACAGCGACGACGTGGTCGCCTTCGCGGTCTCCGACACCGGCATCGGCATCGCGCGGGAGAAACTCCCGGTGATCTTCGAGGCGTTCCAGCAGGCCGACGGCACGACGAACCGCAAGTACGGCGGCACAGGGCTCGGCCTGTCCATCAGCCGGGAGATCGCGGGCCTGCTGGGCGGCCGTATCGTCGCGGAGAGCGAACCCGGCAAGGGCTCCACCTTCACGCTCTACGTCCCCGTCGTCAGCCCCGGCCACCCGGCGACCGGCCCGACCGCCGAGGACCGTCTCCTGCCGGCCCCGGAGGACCTGTCCACCGAGCCCTACCCGACCGCCCACGACGCCGAGGACTCCTGGCCGGCCCCCACCAAGCTGGAGGCGTGGACGGCGGGCCGGGCAGGGCAGGTGCTGTCCGGACGGCGGGTGCTGATCGTCGACGACGACATCCGCAACGTCTTCGCCCTCACCCATGTGCTGGGCCGGGTCGGCATGCCGGTCCTGTACGCGGAGAACGGCCGCGAGGGCATCGAGACCCTGGAGCGCAACCCGGATGTGGAACTCGTCCTGATGGACATCATGATGCCGGAGATGGACGGCTACGAGACCATCGCCGCCATCCGCCGCACCTCGCGCTGGTCCGGTCTGCCCATCGTCGCGCTCACCGCGAAGGCGATGCCCGGCGACCGCGAGAAGTCGATCGCGCGCGGCGCCAACGACTACGTACCCAAGCCGGTGGACGTCGACCAGCTACTGACCGTCGTCTGGGCACTTCTGGACCCCGAGGGTGCTCAGGCGGAGGAGCGGACCGACGCAGAGGAAGCGGTGGTCCCGCCCACCGACGACTGAATGAGGCAGTCACATGAGCAGCGCCGAGGCAAGGACCGACGAGAGCGCAGGCATCCTCCTGGTCGACGACATGGAGGACAACCTGATCGCCCTGGAGGCCGTCCTGGGATCCCTCAACGAACCACTGTTCCGCGCCCGTTCGGGCGAGGAGGCGATGAAGGCCCTGCTCCGCCGCCAGTTCGCCCTGGTCCTCCTGGACGTCCGCATGCCGGGCATGGACGGCTTCGAGACGGCGGCGCACATCAAACGCCTGGACCAGACGAAGGACGTCCCGATCATCTTCCTCACGGGCGTGGAGGACGACTCCGGCTACGCCTTCCGCGGCTATGCGACGGGCGCCGCGGACTACCTGACCAAGCCGTTCGACCCCTGGGTGCTCCGCGCGAAGGTCAGCGTGTTCCTGGACCTGCACAGGAAGAACCAGCAGCTGGAGAGGCTGCTGGTGCGGCAACGGACGGACTACGAGGAGGTGAGCAAACAACTGGAGGATCTGGAGCAGGAGGTGACCGAGCCCCAGCGCACGAGGATCAAGGAACTCCGGCACCTGCTCGAGAAACGGTGAGGTCGGTCAGGGGCGCGGGGAACTGCGCGACAAGCCACGACGAACCCGCGGCCGCCAAGCAGTCCCCCACCACCCCCTACGCCTCGCGAGAGCCCGCGTACATCTCCTCGATGAGGTGCTTGTACTCCCGCTCCACCACAGGCCGCTTCAGCTTCAGGCTCGGCGTGATCTCACCGTGCTCCACGTCCAGGTCCCTCGGCAGCAACCGGAACTTCTTGATCGTCTGCCACCGCTGAAGCCCCTCGTTGAGCTGCTTCACATAGCCCTCGACCATGGAGACGGTGACGGGCGCGGCGACGACCTCCGCGTACGACTTGCCTTCGAGCCCGTTCTCCTTGGCCCACTCCAGGATGGACACCTCGTCCAGCGCGATGAGCGCCGTGCAGAAGTTCCGGTCCGCCCCGTGCACCAGGATGTTGGACACGTACGGACACACCGCCTTGAACTGTCCCTCGACCTCGGCGGGCGCGATGTACTTGCCGCCGGACGTCTTGATGAGGTCCTTCTTGCGGTCGGTGATCCGCAGATACCCGTCCGGCGACAGCTCACCGATGTCCCCGGTGTGGAACCACCCGTCGGCCTCGAGGACCTCGGCGGTCTTCTCGGGCAGTCCGTGGTACCCCTCCATGATCCCCGGGCCCCGCAGCAGGATCTCCCCGTCGTCCGCGATACGGACCTCCGTGCCGGGCAGCGGCTTGCCGACCGTACCGGTGCGGTAGGCCTCGCCCGGGTTCACGAAGGAGGCCGCCGAGGACTCCGTGAGGCCGTAGCCCTCGAGGATGTGGATGCCGGCGCCGGCGAAGAAGTACCCGATCTCGGGTGCGAGCGCGGCCGACCCGGAGACACACGCCCGCAGGTTCCCGCCGAACGCCTCCCGGATCTTCGAGAAGACCAGCGCGTCGGCCACCTTGTGCTTGGCGCTCAGCCCGAAGGACGCACCCGCGGTGCCGGTGCGCCGGAAGTTGTCCTGGCTCTCCTTGGCATAGGCGCGGCCGACCTCGGCGGCCCACTGGAAGATCTTGTACTTGGCACCGCCGCCCGCACGGGCCTTGGCGGCTACCCCGTTGTAGACCTTCTCGAAGATGCGCGGGACGGCCGCCATGTACGTCGGCTGCACGACCGGCAGATTCTCGATGATCTTGTCGACTCGGCCGTCGACGGCCGTGACGTGACCGACCTCGATCTGCCCGGAGGTGAGCACCTTGCCGAAGACGTGGGCGAGCGGCAGCCACAGGTACTGCACGTCCTCGCTGCTGATCAGGCCGGTCGCGGCGGTCGCCTTCGCCATGTAGGCCCAGTTGTCGTGCGGCAGCCGTACACCCTTGGGACGGCCGGTGGTGCCGGAGGTGTAGATCAGCGTCGCGAGCTGGTCCTTGGTGATCGCGCCGACCCGCTCCTTGATCAGGTCGGGGTCCTTCTCGAGGCGGGAGGCACCACGGGCCTCCAGCTCGGAGAGGGTCAGGATCCAGTCGTCGGTCTCGACACCGGCCGGGTCGATCACCACGACATGGGTGAGGGCGGGCAGTTCGCCGCGCTTCTCGACCGCCTTGGCGAGCTGGGCCGCGTCCTCCGCGATCAGCACCCGGCTCTCGGAGTCGGAGAGGATGAACGCCGACTCGTCGGCGTTGGTCTGCGGGTAGACCGTGGTCGTGGCGGCGCCGGCGCACATGATGCCGAGGTCCGCGAGGATCCACTCGATCCGGGTCGAGGAGGCGAGGGCGACCCGCTGCTCCGGCTGTACTCCCAGTTCGATCAGCCCGGCCGCGATGGCGTACACCCGCTCCGCGGCCTGCGCCCAGCTGAGCGACTTCCAGTCGTCCGGGCCCTGCCCGGAGGCCGCCGGTACCGGGTACCGGTACGCCTCGGCGTCCGGCGTGGCCGCAACGCGCTCCAGGAAGACGGTCGCCACACTCGGCGGACGGTTCTCGATCAGTGTCTGTGTGTCGCTCACGACATCCTCCGGGCCCGCGACAATGCGGCTGGCTCAGGTTGCGGCTGTTGTTTAACTCGCGAGTAACTATCGAGCAGGGATCAGAGTAAAGCGCGGCCGAGCCGTTCGTAAGGGGCGGCGGCCTGTCACTTCCTACAGAGCGCGACCCTACGCACGCGTAGGGGTCCACCGCACTTTCGCACGACGGACCCCTTTCCGTCCGATTCGACGGGTAACCGGCTGTAACCCGCGGTTACTTCTTGCCCTTGCCCGACCCCGCGCTGTCATCGCTGGAGAGCACGGCGATGAAGGCCTCCTGCGGAACCTCCACGGAACCCACCATCTTCATCCGCTTCTTGCCTTCCTTCTGCTTCTCAAGGAGCTTCCGCTTACGGGAGATGTCACCGCCGTAGCACTTGGCGAGGACGTCCTTGCGGATGGCGCGGATGGTCTCGCGGGCGATGACCCGGGAGCCGATGGCGGCCTGGATGGGCACCTCGAAGGCCTGCCGCGGGATGAGCTCACGCAGCTTGGCGACGAGCCGCACACCGTAGGCGTAGGCCGCGTCCTTGTGCGTGATCGCCGAGAACGCGTCCACCTTGTCGCCGTGCAGCAGGATATCGACCTTGACCAGGCTGGAGGCCAGCTCGCCGGTGGGCTCGTAGTCCAGCGACGCGTAACCGCGCGTCTTCGACTTCAGCTGGTCGAAGAAGTCGAAGACGATCTCCGCGAGGGGAAGCGTGTAGCGGATCTCGACCCGGTCCTCGGACAGGTAGTCCATGCCGAGCAGGGTGCCGCGCCGGGTCTGGCACAGCTCCATGATCGAGCCGATGAACTCGGACGGGGCGAGGATCGTGGCGCGTACGACGGGCTCGTACACCTCACTGATCTTCCCCTCCGGGAACTCGCTCGGGTTGGTGACGGTGTGCTCGGTGCCGTCCTCCATGAGGACGCGGTAGACCACGTTCGGCGCGGTGGCGATCAGGTCGAGGCCGAACTCGCGCTCCAGCCGCTCCCGGATCACGTCGAGGTGCAGCAGGCCGAGGAAGCCGACACGGAAGCCGAAGCCGAGGGCGGCGGAGGTCTCCGGCTCGTAGACGAGGGCGGCGTCGTTGAGCTGGAGCTTGTCGAGGGCGTCACGCAGCTCGGGGTAGTCGGAGCCGTCCAGCGGATACAGGCCCGAGAAGACCATCGGCTTGGGGTCCTTGTAGCCGCCGAGCGCCTCGGTCGCGCCCTTGTTCAAGGTGGTGATCGTGTCACCGACCTTGGACTGGCGGACGTCCTTCACGCCGGTGATGATGTAGCCCACCTCGCCGACGCCGAGACCGTCGGCGGAGAGCATCTCGGGCGAGTTGGTCCCGATCTCCAGCAGTTCGTGCGTGGCGTTCGTGGACATCATCCGGATGCGCTCGCGCTTGTTGAGCTGTCCGTCGATGACTCGTACGTACGTCACCACGCCCCGATAGGAGTCGTAGACGGAGTCGAAGATCATCGCGCGGGCCGGAGCGTCCTGGACGCCGATGGGGGCGGGAACCTCCGCCACCACCTTGTCGAGCAGCGCCTCGACGCCGAGCCCGGTCTTGGCGGAGACCTTGAGCACGTCCGCGGGGTCGCAGCCGATGAGGTTGGCGAGTTCCTCGGAGAACTTCTCCGGCTGGGCGGCCGGCAGGTCGATCTTGTTCAGTACGGGGATGATCTTGAGGTCGTTCTCCATCGCCAGGTAGAGGTTGGCGAGGGTCTGGGCCTCGATGCCCTGGGCGGCGTCGACGAGGAGGACGGTGCCCTCACAGGCGGCGAGCGACCGCGAGACCTCGTAGGTGAAGTCGACGTGCCCCGGAGTGTCGATCATGTTGAGGATGTGCGTGTTGGTCTTGTCGTGGGTCGGGGCCCACGGCAGACGCACCGCCTGCGACTTGATCGTGATTCCGCGCTCACGCTCGATGTCCATGCGGTCGAGATACTGAGCACGCATCTGGCGCTGCTCGACCACGCCGGTCAGCTGGAGCATCCGGTCGGCGAGCGTGGACTTGCCGTGGTCGATGTGCGCGATGATGCAGAAGTTGCGGATCAGAGCCGGGTCGGTACGGCTCGGCTCGGGCACGTGGCTGGGGATCGCGGGCACGCAGGGTCCTGATTCTTGAGGCGTCCGCAGTGTCTGCGGTCTCGGGTCGGATCGATACGTAGCCTCCATGGTCCCACGGGCGGGGACCGGCGACCGGTTTGGGCCACTCACGGAGCCGCTGGTAGTCTGGGTGGCTGTGTCCTCATGCCCTCTCAGCACGAGGCACAACTCCGAGAAATCACCTGGTACGGGACCCTGGGTTTTCCTTCACCGGAATCCTCCTGGCCCCGTGCCTGAACCTGTAGAGGCTCATTCGTGGCGAACATCAAGTCCCAGATCAAGCGGATCAAGACCAACGAGAAGGCCCGGCTGCGCAACAAGGCCGTCAAGTCCTCCCTGAAGACCGCGATCCGCAAGGCCCGTGAGGCCGCTGCCGCGGGTGACGCCGAGAAGGCCACCGAGTACCAGCGCGCTGCTGCGCGTGCGCTCGACAAGGCCGTCTCCAAGGGCGTCATCCACAAGAACCAGGCCGCCAACAAGAAGTCGGCGCTTGCTTCGAAGGTCGCCGGCGTCCAGGGCTGACTCTTTCTGATCTGACCGGTCCTGTTCCTACGGGACCGAACCGCCGGAAGGACCCAGAGCGGGCCCTCTCTCATCCGCTCCCGACCGGCCCCCAGGAGCCACGCGCGGCCTGCGTTCGCCACGCGGGCGTGACTCCGACAGCTTGAACCGAAGGCCCCGGTGCCGTGCCCTTCCCCAGGGCAGGGTGACCGGGGCCTTCGTCATGACATGCGTGGATTCCCGTCTGCCGGGGGCTCAGTCCGACCAGAACTCGTTGCTCTTGTCGATGTCCTCGACGCACTCGTCGAGGTCGGTGACCTTGTCCCCGACGATCCGGAAGACGATGCACCCGGTGTCGTCCAGGCGGCGGCCCTTCCGCTCGGCCGTGAACCGGCACATCCCGACGGCGTGACCACGCCCGTCCACGGCGATCCCGAGCATCTCCAGGCGCATCGACCCGCCGGTCTCCTGCCCGAGCCTCTGATACATGTCGATGATCGCGTCCTGCCCCTTGAAGTCCCCCGAGAGCGGGTGACTACCGGGCACGTGATGCGTGGCGTCGTTCGCGATCAACTCCCGCAGGGTGTCCATGTCCCCCCGCATGAACGCCTCGAACCCCTTACGCACGAGCACTGCGTGCGGATGCTCAGCCATGACGACCGCCACCTCTCCGTTGTCCGGCGATGTTCGGCTGACATGACGATTCTCCTCCCGAGTACCGGGGGGAGCCACAGCAGGAGGGGGTGGTACCGGGGCCTGAGGGGGGCAGCGCCCGAAGGGGCGCGGGGAACCGCGCGACCGGCCACAGCGCAGGCGCAGACGCGCTACGGCAACGCGGGGCACCCCCGATGGCGCGACGGCTCCCAGACAGGCACGGGCACAGGCACAGGCACAGGCACAGGCACGCCGTACGCTAACCGCGCCCCCGAGACCGCGCCGCCCGAGCAATCGCCACGACCGCCTTCTCCAGGGCGTACCCGGGATCGTCCCCGCCGCCCTTCACCCCCGCGTCCGCCTCAGCCACGGCCCGCAGCGCAACGGCGACCCCGTCCGGCGTCCACCCCCGCATCTGCTGTCGCACCCGATCGATCTTCCAGGGCGGCATCCCCAGCTCACGCGCGAGATCAGCGGGCCGCCCGCCACGGGCGGACGACAGCTTCCCGATCGCCCGCACGCCCTGGGCCAGCGCACTGGTGATCATGACCGGCGCGACCCCGGTCGACAACGACCACCGCAACGCCTCCAACGCCTCCGCGGCCCGCCCCTCCACGGCCCGGTCGGCAACGGTGAAACTGGAAGCCTCGGCCCGCCCCGTGTAGTACCGCCCCACGACGGCCTCGTCGATCGTGCCCTCGACATCCGCGACCAGCTGAGACACGGCGGACGCCAGCTCCCGCAGATCACTTCCGATCGCATCGACCAGGGCCTGGCACGCCTCGGGTGTGGCGGACCGCCCCGTCCCCCGGAACTCCTGCCGCACGAAGGCCAGCCGGTCCGCCGGCTTGGTCATCTTCGGACAGAGGACCTCTCGGGCCCCCGCCTTCCGCGCGGCGTCGAGCAGTGTCTTGCCCTTGGCTCCCCCCGCGTGCAGCAGCACCAGGGTGATCTCCTCGGCGGGCGCCCCGAGATACGCCTTCACATCCTTGACGGTGTCGGCGGAGAGATCCTGCGCATTGCGCACGACCACGACCTTGCGCTCCGCGAACAGCGACGGACTGGTCAACTCGGCAAGCGTCCCCGGCTGCAACTGCTCCGGGCTCAGATCCCGCACATCCGTATCCGCGTCGGCGGCCCGAGCAGCAGCGACCACCTCCCGCACAGCCCGGTCGAGCAGGAGCTCCTCCTGCCCCACAGCAAGGGTCAAAGGGGCGAGAGGGTCGTCATGAGCAGTCTTCTTGGCCATCGCGTACAGCATGGCACGCGGCACTGACAGCGCCGTAGCCGCGGGCCGGTGAGGGATGCTTGGGGGCTGGTGGGGCGCCGGTGCATTGGTCGCGCAGTTCCTCGCGCCCTGGACGGGCGCGATCACGCCGGCCCAGCAGCGCTGCCCGCGCAGCACCCCGCCGGCGCGGGCGAGCGAAAACCCACCCCCGCCGGACCACCGAGCCTCACCTCACCCGGCCAAGCCGCCGCAGGCTCACGGCTCTTCCCGCCATCCGTCCCACTCCCCCACGAACTCGTTCAGCTCCCCGGCGTCCAACCGCCCCGCCGCGTCCCGCAGCACCACGAGCCACTGCGCGTCCTCCGCATCGTCCTCCCCCGCCAGCGCGTCCCGAACGACCTGCGGCTCCTCATCCACCCGGAACCGCTCCGAGAGCGCCTCGACGACCTCCTCCGCGGCATCCCGATCAGGCAGCACCAGCACATGTCTCACATCGCTCACGGCACCATTTTCCAGCCCGGCCCCAGCGCCCGACCGCTCACCCCTTCGACACGGCCTGCACACCGCCGTTCCCGTCGGGGTTTCGTACAGTCGGCACCCGGTCGAGCTCGATACCGAACCTCTCCCGGTACGCCCCCAGCACCTCCTCGTCCGTCTCCAACTCCCGCTCCTCCCGCGCCCCGTCGGCCGCCGTCACCTTGAAGGTGCGACCGCTGAGAGTGATCCGCCCGCCGTCCTCCGTCACCCTCGAACACACCAGTGACCGGGTGAAGTGCGAGGCCGACGAGGTGCTGTGCCACCAGGCTCCGGCCACGAAATCACCGAGCGCCCGGGGCCGCACCTCCAGCCGGTACTGGCTCCTGCCGCCCATGACCACATCCAGATCCGCGGCGTCAGCCCCTCCCTTCTGCACCCCACCGTCCCCGCTCCGCACCCCGGCGGCATCGGGCCCCGCCTCGACAATCCGGAAGGTGCCGCCGGGATCCTCCTGCTCGCCCCGCGCCCCGAACGCCAGCGGGTAGTGGCTGTGCGCCCCGAACCCGACATCGGCCAGCCAATCGCCCCCGTCCACCGTCCGCACCCGCAGTGCGAGATGGTCGTACGGGATCCCGAGCCGCCCCTCGTCCGCGTACACCCGGCCGGCGAGCAGCGTGACGTCGAAGCCGAGCGCGGCCAGCAACGCCCCGAACGCCCCGTTCAGTTCGTAGCAGAACCCTCCCCTCCTGGCGCCCACCACCTTCTCCACCAGCCGCTCCTCCTCCAGCACGATCTCCTCACCGAGGTGGACCGACAGGTTCTCGAAGGGCACGGTCTGCAGATGGCGCAGATGCAGCTCGCGCAGGACCTCCACGGTGGGCCACGCCGGGTGCTGGACTCCCAGTCGGCGGAGATACGCGTCAACCTGTGTGGGATTCATGCCTCCAGTCTCGCGCCACCCACAGCTCCCCACCCCCCGCGCCACCGCCTCCACCGCCACCGCCACCGGCGCCGCGCCCCGCACCTCCTCCGTCTCCGTTTCCGCCGCCCGCCCCGGCGACCGCCAGCGCCCCGTCCCGGTCCGTCCGCAGCACCACCGCGCCCCCGGCCTGCAGCGCGGCGACCGTACTGGGAGCCGGATGGCCGTACGAGTTGTCGGCACCGACGGAGATGAGCGCCAGCCGCGGGGCGGCCCTGCGTATCAGCTCCGGGTCCTGGTAGGCCGAACCGTGGTGAGCGACCTTGAGGACATCCACCCCGGCCAGCCGCGCACCCGCCGGCGATCTCAACAGCTCCTGCTGGGCCGGGGGTTCGAGGTCCCCGAGGAGGAGGAAGCGCAGCCCGGCCGACCGTACGAGCATCGTGACACTGGCGTCGTTCGGCCCGCCCGTCGCCGCCACCGTCGCCGGGCCCGCCGGCGGCCACAGCACCTCCCAGGTCAGCGCTCCCGTACACCGCTCCTCGCCGGCCACGGCACGCGTCACCGGAATGCGCCGGGCGGCCGCCTCCCGCCGTACGGCCTCGGCCTGGTCCAGCGGCTCCTCGAGCCCCGTCGTCTCGATCGCCCCCACCGACCGCCCCCGCAGTACCCCGGCCAGCCCCGCCACATGGTCGGCGTGGAAATGGGTCAGCACCACGAGCGGCACCTTGGTGATGCCGAGCGTGCGCAGACAGTCGTCGACGAGCCCCGGATCGGGTCCGGCGTCCACGACCACTCCCGAGCCCTCGCCCGCCGCCAGCACCATCGCGTCGCCCTGGCCCACGTCACACATCGCCAGCCGCCAGCCCGGCGGTGGCCAGCCTGTGATCACCCGGGTCAGAGGTGGCGGCTGCACGACCGCCAGCACGAACGCCATGGCGCAGACGGCACACCACCAGGGATGCCTCAGCAGCCGTCGCCCGACGAGCAGCAGGAGCCCGGTGACGAGAGCGAGCAGCCCCGCGCCTGTCCAGCTGCCCGGCCAGTCCACTCCCCCGCCGGGCAGCGACGCACCGGTCCGGGCGACGTCCGCGATCCACCCGGCGGGCCAACTCGCGCACCAGGCCAGCGCCTTGGCCACCGGCATCGCCACGGGTGCGGTCGCCAGCGCCGCGAAGCCGAGCACCGTGGCCGGGGCGACCGCGAACTCCACGAGCAGATTGCACGGCACCGCCACCAGGCTCACCCGCGCCGACAGCACGGCGACCACCGGCGCGCACAGGGCCTGCGCGGCTGCCGCGGCGGCCAGCGCCTCCGCCAACCGCGGCGGCACCCGGCGCCGGCGCAATGCCAGGCTCCAGCGCGGCGCGAGCGTGAGCAGGGCTCCGGTGGCCAGCACGGAGAGCAGGAAGCCGTAACTGCGGGCCAGCCACGGGTCGTACAGCACCAGCAGCAGGACGGCTGTCGCCAGCGCCGGGATCAGTGATCTGCGGCGTCCGGTCGCGAGAGCGAGCAACGCGACGGCCCCGCAGGCCGCGGCCCGCAGCACGCTCGGGTCCGGCCGGCACACGACGACGAAACCCAGCGTGAGCCCGCCGCCGAGCAACGCGGTCGTCCGCAGCGACACCCCGAGGCGGGGCGCCAGTCCTCGTCGCTCGACGAGCTGGGCGAGTCCGGGCGGCCCGATGAGCAGGGCGAGCAGGATCGTGAGGTTGCTGCCGGAGACGGCGAGCGTGTGCGCGAGGTCGGTCTCCTTGAAGGCCTCGTCCAACTCGGGCGTGATCCGCGAGGTGTCCCCGACGACCAGCCCCGGCAACAGCGCCCGGGCATCCGCCGGCAACCCGTCGGTGGCTTCCCGCAGCCCTGCCCGCAAACGCCCCGCGAACCGCTGCGTCCCCGACGCCTCCCCCACGACCTCGGGCCCTCCGCGGTCCCACACCCGCAGTACGGCCGCGACCCGGTCACCCCCGGCCAACGCCGGCGCGGCACGCGCGGTGACCCGCACCCGCGTGGACGGCAGCAACCCGAGCCAGGGCGACCGAGCCGGACCTTCCACGGCGGACGGCGCACTACGGGCGGCCCCCTGTGCACCCGAGCCGGCCCCCGCACGCGCGTCGACGATCAACAGCACCGGCGCCCGCGTCACCACCGCCCGCCCGTCCACCGTCTCCACCCGCCGGACGTCGGCGCCGATGACGACGGCGGTCGGGGCCGCGTGGTCCCCCGTGATCCGGGGCCGGGTCAGCCGGGGGTCGGCGGTCACCTCGACCTCGGCGGTCACGGTGGCGTACTGCCTGGCCAGTGCGGGCACCGGGCCCCGCCGCAGATCGGCCCCGTGCAGCCCGGCGGACACGGCGGCCGCCGCGACACAGAGCAGCACAGCGGCGACCGGCACCCGGCCGCCCCTTCCCGGGCCCCGCACTCCGCGCCACCGTCCCGACAACAACACGCAGGCGATGACCAGGCACCCGGCCACCACCCCGGTCACCCACCCCGGCGAGGCATCGAGGGCCACAGCGGCCGTGCCCCAGGCCGCGAGCGCCGCAGGCACCAGACGCAGATCCGTAGGCCCTTCCTGCCGCGGGTGGGCGTCCCCGAGCCGCTTCCCCGAGGCGGCGTGCACAGCGGCCCGCTCCGGCGCCTCGCTCTCATGCCCTCGCCGCATCCTGGAGCCGTGCCTCATGGCTGTACGAGATTCCGGAGATCGGCGAAGCGGCGGTCGCCGATGCCGTTGACCTCGCGCAGTTCGTCCACCGAGCGGAAGCCGCCGTGCTGGGTGCGGTAGTCGACGATGTGCTGGGCCAGCACGGGGCCGACGCCGGGCAGGGTGTCGAGCTGGTCCACGGTGGCCGTGCTCAAGGAGACGGGAGCCGCCGCCGGGCCGGCCGGGCCGCCGGCAGCCGGTCCGCCCGTGCCGGGCGCGGGCGCAGGAGCGGCCTGGCCGCCGACGATCACCTGCTCGCCGTCCACGAGGAATCGCGCTCGGTTGAGTGTGTCGGTGTTCGTGCCCGGGCGCACTCCACCGGCCGCCTTCAACGCGTCGGCGACCCTCGAACCGGCCGGCAGCCGCTGGATGCCGGGCTCGCGGACCTTGCCGCCGACGTCCACGACGATCTCGGCCCCGGCCGGTCCTGCCGTGCTCGGGACCCCGCCCGAGACGGCCGGCCCGGCCGCCCCTCGCCGTTCACCCGCGCTGCTCGCCCCGCTCTCCCCGAACGGCGCCGCCGCGCGCACCACTTCGGGCGCCTGGACGGACTGCGTCCGGCCCGTCCAGAAGTGCTGCACGGCGAAGACCGCGGCCACGACGAGCAGCACCGAGAGCGCGACCACGTTCCGCCGCTCCAGGCCGCACCGGGCCTGCAGCCACACCGGCAGCCGCTCCCGCAGAGCCGACCCGGCCCGCTCCCGCCAGTTCCTGTCCTCGTACCCGTAGCCGTTCCCGTTCCCGGAATCGGTGTCTCGCCAGGCCTGATCCCTGGTAGCGGCGTCGGGCCAAAGCCCCTCCCGAGAGCCGGCGTCCCGCCGGGCCCCGTCCGCGGAATCACCGTCCGGCCGGCTCTCTTGGGCAGCACCCGCCTCCCACCGAGCCCTCTCCACGAACCCGACCGCATCGGCGGCCGAGCCGGCCTCGGTGACATCTACGGCACCGGCAGCCTTCAGGCGCTCCGGGTCACCCGCCAGGTCGTCGTCCACGCCCGGCCCACCCGGCGGCGGCCCCTTGCCCGAGTCCCTCCGCTCCCCCGCCCGTTCGGCGAAGAGCACCTCCGCCCGCCGCTGGAGTTCGTCCGCCGAGGCGGCATGCCGATGCCGGACCCGGCCTTGGGTTCCGGGCGTCCGGCGATGCCGTGAGCGCCCGTCGGAATGAGGGCCGCGGCCCGGCCCGCTGGTCGCCGTCGCTGTACGTGAGCGTGATCGAAGTGCCATGCGCCGAGGATCGGCCACATCCGCACTCTCGTGATGATCTTGGTCAATTCCCGGGGATTACCCACCGGTTGTGGAAAACTCCGCCACCCGGACGAGTGACTCAGGCACCCCGTGCGGCGGCTCCGTCACCGGGGCGAGACCACGACCCCCAGCAACCCGGGCCCCGTGTGCGCCCCGATCACCGCCCCGACCTCGCTCACATGCAGGTCGACAAGTCCCGTCACCCGCGCCCGCAGACGGTCCGCGAGGGCCGCCGCCCGGTCGGGGGCGGACAGATGATGGACCGCGATGTCGACCGGCGCGCTGCCGGCCCGGTCTGCCGCGATCTCCTCCAGGCGGGCGATGGCCTTCGACGCTGTCCGCACCTTCTCCAGGGGCTCGATCCGCCCGCCGACCAGCTTCAGCAGCGGCTTGACGGCGAGCGCGGAACCGAGAAGAGCCTGCGCGGCCCCGATCCGGCCGCCACGGCGCAGATAGTCGAGGGTGTCGACGTAGAAGTAGGCGGACGTGCCCGCGGCCCGCTTCTCCGCCGCCATGACCGCTTCGTCGACCGTGCCGCCCGTCTCCGCGGCCTCGGCGGCGGCGAGCGCGCAGAACCCGAGAGCCATGGCGATCATGCCGGTGTCGACCACGCGCACCGGGACCGGCGCCTCGCGCGCCGCCATGACCGCCGCGTCGTAGGTGCCGGAGAGCTCGGCGGACAGATGCAGCGACACGATGCCGGTGGCGCCGGACTCGGCGACCTTGCGGTAGTGCTCCGCGAACACCTGGGGGCTGGGCCGCGAGGTGGTGACGGAGCGTCGCTTCTGGAGTGCCTGGGCCAGTGACCGGGTGGAGATCTCGGTGCCCTCTTCCAGCGCTCGGTCACCGAGAACCACGGTCAGGGGTACCGCTGTGATGCCGTGCCGCTCCATCGTCCCCTGCGGCAGGTAGGCCGTTGAATCCGTGACGATCGCGACATGGCGGGACATGAGCTGGAGGTTACCTGCCGTAGCGCCCGGGTGGCAGCCCGGCCCCTGTCACCTGGGGCGGCCGTGTCCGGATCAAGTCGTGCTCTCGGGACGGGGTTTCTTCTGCCAGGGGTAGGTGGGACGAGGGCCCGGCGGGGTGATCGCGGGCCGCGTCGGCTCCTCGGCGGTGCGGGAGCGTGCCGTCTCGGGCCAGGTCTGCTGCTCGGCACTGCCGCCGGCGGTCGGGGTCTCGGGCCACGGGGGCGGGGTCGCGGCGGGCTCGGTCTTCGTCCAGTGCCGCAGGGCTCCGGACTCGACGTCGATCTGCGCGCTCAGCGTGTCCAGGTCGTCGTCTGCGAAGCGGCGGGCGCGGTCGCGTGCCGCCCAACGCAGGGAGTCCGCCGACTGTGTGATGCGCTCGGTGCGCTCCCGCAGACCGGGCAGGCGCTCGGCGAGCGTCGTACGGTCGGGCTCGGACTCCAGGCGCTTGAGTTCGCCGTCCAGTTCGTGGCCGTGGGCGCTGAGCCGCTGGAAGAGGCCGAGGGACTCCTTGAGGGATTCGTCCTCGGTCACGCCCGCGTGCAGCGCGTCCTGGGTGGCCCGCATCGAGGTGCGCAGCTTCAGCCGCAGCTGGGCCAGTTCGCCCGCCGGGCCGAGCTGGGCGAAGGACTTGGCGCGCAGGGTGTGGTCCTCGACCGTGCGCCGGGCCTGGGTGATGGTGCGGTCCACACCGCGCTTGGCGGCGCCGACCGCCTTCACCGTCGCGTACACGCCGAGCGCCACGAAGAGCACGAAGAGCAGGGCCACGATCGCGATCACTGCTTCCACGAAACTCCTCCTCCAGCCGACCCGGCGGTCGCCGTGCCGCTCTTCAAAGGTAAACGCCACGGGCAGGCCCTGAGTTCCGGAGGAACCCCGAACCTGCCCGCACACAGCCCCTAGGGGTCTGAGGTCCTGGCCGGCGGATCACGCCGGCCGGGCCCTACGCCGGAACGATGTTCACCAGCTTCGGCGCCCGCACGATCACCTTGCGGATGCCCGCCCCGTCCAGCGCGGCCACGACCTTCTCGTCGGCCAGCGCGACCTTCTCCAGCTCGTCGTCGGAGATGGCGGGCGAGACCTCCAGGCGGGCCTTGACCTTGCCCTTGACCTGGACCACGCAGGTCACGGTCTCGTCCACGACGTACCGCGGGTCGGCGACCGGGAAGTCCTGGTGGACGACCGAGTCGGTGTGGCCCAGCTTGCGCCACAGCTCCTCGGCGATGTGCGGGGCCAGCGGCGCGATCAGCAGCACCAGCGACTCGGCGACCGGACGCGGAACCGCGGCGCCCGCCTTGGTCAGGTGGTTGTTCAGCTCGGTGACCTTGGCGATGGCGGTGTTGAAGCGCAGGCCCTCCAGGTCCTGGCGCACCCCGTCGATCGCCTTGTGCAGGGCCCGCAGCGTCGTCTCGTCGGGCTCGGCGTCGACGACGGTCACCTCGCCGGTGGCCTCGTCGACGACGTTGCGCCACAGCCGCTGCAGCAGGCGGTACTGGCCGACCACCGCGCGCGTGTCCCACGGACGCGAGACGTCCAGCGGGCCCATCGCCATCTCGTACAGGCGCAGGGTGTCGGCGCCGTACTCCTCGCAGATCGCCTCGGGGGTGACGGCGTTCTTCAGGGACTTGCCCATCTTGCCCAGCTCGCGCTTGACCTGTTCGCCGTTGTAGAAGAAGGCGCCGTCGCGCTCCTCGATCTCGGTGGCGGGCACCGGGAAGCCCCGGCTGTCGCGGTAGACGAAAGCCTGGATCATGCCCTGGTTGTACAGCTTGTGGAACGGCTCGGGCGACGAGATGTGCCCCAGGTCGTACAGGACCTTGGACCAGAAGCGCGCGTACAGCAGGTGCAGCACGGCGTGCTCGGCACCGCCGACGTACAGGTCGACACCACCGTGCGGCTGCCCCGCGCGGGGGCCCATCCAGTACTGCTCGATCTCCGGGTCGACCAGCTTCTCGCTGTTGTGCGGGTCCAGGTAGCGCAGCTCGTACCAGCAGGAGCCGGCCCAGTTGGGCATGGTGTTGGTCTCGCGGCGGTACGGGCGGGGACCGCGTCCGTCACCCAGGTCCAGGGTGACGTCGACCCAGTCCTGGTTGCGGGACAGCGGGGTCTCCGGGGAGGTGTCCGCGTCGTCCGGGTCGAAGGTACGGGGCGAGTAGTCCTCGACCTCGGGCAGCTCCAGCGGCAGCATCGACTCGGGCAGGGAGTGGGCGATGCCGTCCTCGTCGTAGACGATCGGGAAGGGCTCGCCCCAGTAGCGCTGGCGGCTGAACAGCCAGTCGCGCAGCCGGAAGTTGACGGTGCCCTCTCCGATGCCCTTGCCCTGCAGCCACTCGGTGATGCGCGCCTTGGCGTCGGTCACGCCCAGGCCGTCCAGCGACACGTCCTCGCCGTGCGAGTTCACGATCTTGGCGTCGTACGAGACGAAGGCGTCGTCCCACGTCGAGGCGTCCGTGCCCCGGTCGTCGCTCGGCTCGACCACGCAGCGGATCGGCAGCTCGAAGGCGCGCGCGAAGGCGAAGTCACGCGTGTCGTGCGCCGGTACGGCCATGATCGCGCCGGTGCCGTAGCCCATCAGGACGTAGTCGGCGATGAAGACGGGGATCTGCTCGCCGTTGACCGGGTTGGTGGCGAACGCGCCGGTGAAGACACCGGTCTTGTCCTTGGCCTCGGCCTGGCGCTCGACGTCCGACTTGGAGGCGGCCTGGGCGCGGTAGGCGGCGACGGCCTCGGCCGGCGTGGCGTGGCCGCCGGTCCACACGTCGTGCGTGCCCTCGGGCCAGGCGCCCGGGGTGAACTTCTCGACCAGCGGGTGCTCGGGGGCCAGCACCATGTAGGTAGCGCCGAACAGGGTGTCCTGGCGCGTGGTGAAGACTGTGATCGCCTCGCCGTCGATCGGGAAGTCGACGCGGGCGCCCTCGGAGCGGCCGATCCAGTTGCGCTGCTGCAGCTTGATGGCCTCGGGCCAGTCCAGCTCGTTCAGGTCGTCCAGCAGGCGGTCGGCGTATGCGGTGATCCGCATGTTCCACTGGCGCAGCTTGGCCTTGAAGACGGGGAAGTTGCCGCGCTCGCTGCGGCCGTCGGCGGTGACCTCCTCGTTGGCCAGCACGGTGCCCAGACCGGGGCACCAGTTGACCGGCGCGTCGGAGGCGTACGCCAGGCGGTACTCGCCCAGGACGTCGGCACGCTCGGCGGCGGACAGGGCGTCCCAGGAACGGCCGCCGGGAACCGGGCGCTCACCGGACTCGAACCGCGCGACCAGCTCGGAGATCGGGCGGGCCTTCTTCGCCTCGTCGTCGTACCAGGAGTTGAAGATCTGGACGAAGATCCACTGGGTCCACTTGTAGTAGTCCGGGTCGATCGTGGCGAACGACCGGCGCTTGTCGTGGCCCAGGCCCAGCCGGCGCAGCTGGGACTTCATGTTGTTGATGGCGGCCTCGGTGGTGACCCGGGGGTGCTCGCCGGTCTGCACGGCGTGCTGCTCGGCGGGCAGGCCGAAGGCGTCGAAGCCCAGGGTGTGCAGGACGTTGTGGCCGGTCATCCGCTGGAAGCGGGCGAAGACGTCGGTGGCGATGTAGCCCAGCGGGTGGCCGACGTGCAGGCCCGCACCGGAGGGGTACGGGAACATGTCCATGATGAACTTCTTGGGCTTGGCGACCAGCCCGGGGTCGCCGGCCAGGTCACCCTTGGGGTTGGGCGCCGCGTAGGTGCCGTCGGCATCCCAGAAGTCCTGCCAGCGTGCCTCGATCTCGGCCGCGACGGCGGCCGTGTAGCGGTGCGGCGCGGCCACCTCGGCGGCAGCGGGGTTCGTCTCGCTCATGGTCCTCAAAGCTCCATCGATCGTCTCTGCCAGCGGCTGTGTCGTCCGGAAACGAAAAATCCCCTCGCACAGGAGGGGACGCCGCGCCGATTCCGACCACGTCTTCACCGGTGGTCGGGACTGATCAGCGCGGCTCGCTAAGCAGAAGGCGTACGGCACGCATGGCGTCAGAGTACCGCAGCCGTTGAGCAAGCCGCGACGAGCTTACGTATGCCTCTGTGGCACCGGGTGCCGCACTCGCCGCCGCAGTCGAGCGCAATCGTCCGATCCGACACAGGAACTGAGCCATGGCCAATGGTTACTTCGCGTAACAGCTACTAAGGGACATCACAACGGCCCCGCAGTCGTTTGATAACAACGCAATAACTCAAATGCCGTACCCATCGGTATGGCGCCACTTAGAGTGCGGCAGCGGGACCGCCTTCCCGAACCGCTCGGAGTTGCCCCCATGAACCCTCGTAGTACTAGCAACACGCTCCCCAGGACCGGCCGGTCGGCCTACGGGGTGGCGACGGCCGTCTTTCTGCTGGCCATCCCTCTGGTCGTGGTGTACGGAGGTGTCTGGCTGCAGGACTTCCTCAACTTCGGAGCGGGCGTGGTGACGCTCGTCCTCCTCACCTGCTCCGTGATCTGGGGGCTCGTCGCACAGGACCGGCTGATCCTCAACACCCGGCAACGGATCGTCGCGCAGGGGATCCACCGGATCACCGCCGTGGGCTCGATCGCGTTCCTTCTGCTGCACATCGGGATCAAACTGACCCTCGACCACACGACCTGGATCGCCGCGTTCATCCCGTTCGGGCTCGGCTTCAGCAGCAGCGGAGGCCTCATAGGTCTCGGCACCCTGGCCGGCCAGCTCATGATCTTCGTCGGCATCACCGGCGCCCTGCGCAACCGGTTCGCGTCCCCGGCCCCGGTCGCGGCACGGTGGCGGGCGATGCACATGCTGGCCTACCCGGCCTGGTGCGCCGGACTGATCCACGGCCTGTACGCGGGGCGCGCGGTGAAGGCCCCGATCTTCACGTACATGTACGTGCTCTGCGTCCTCGGTGTCATCGCGGCCCTCGCCCTGCGCTCGGCCCCCCGCCCCTTCAAGCGCAAGGTCACCGACCGGATCGCCATGCTCCTCGGCGCCGAGGAGCGGCCGGGCCGCGAGGAGCTGGAAGCCAGCCGCGCCAGGCGGGCCGCGGAAACCGCCGCGCCGGGCCGCGAGAGCCGCCGGCCCGCCGAGTCGCCCAGACGGCGTTCGGAGTCCGCCCTGCCCGGCTACGAGGGCCTGACCCAGACCGGTGGCGTGCCCCTCTACCAGGCCCCGCCGGCCCCGGAGCCCGCGGGCAGCGGATTCGCGGCCGCCTATCGCGCTGTGTCACCGAACACACAGCAGCCGTTCGACACCGGCCAGACCGCACGCATGGACATGCCGATGGACATGCAGGCCGCCACCGACCCCATCGCGCGCATGGACAGCGGCAGCACCTCCGGCAGCTGGCCGATCCCGTCCCCGCCACCGGTCGGCGAAGCGCCAGCCTCCGTCTACGACCCGCTCCAGGACACGGGGTACAACATCCCGACCTATGGCGGTAATTCGGGCACGGCCAGCTATCTCTCAGGTGATGTGCGCGACACCGGTGAGACGAACACCCTTTACGGCACGTACAACCCGAATGACACGTACAACAGCGGTCCCGCCACGGATACAACACCCGGTCAGTCGTACGACTTCGACGCACCGGGCTCGGGCGAACCTTGGAACACGCCTTCCGGAGGCTATAGGTGAACGAGGCCCTGCCCGACGTACCAGAAGTCCGCGTGGTCGGCCTTCCTCAGCTCACGTCGGGTTTCGACCTTGTCGAACGACTTGACCTGCCCATGCACCTGAAGGTGCACGGCCCGCTCGAACCCATGGGCGGGGAGCAGCTCGCGAAGCTCTCCGAAGCCATCAACCTGAAGGGACGCGGCGGAGCCGGCTTCCCCTTCCACAAGAAGCTGCGCTCGGTCGCCGAGGCAGCGATCAAGCGTGGCGTCCGCCCGGTCGTCGTCGTCAACGGCAGCGAGGACGAACCGGCCTGCCGCAAGGACACGGTGCTCATCAACCGTGCCCCGCACCTCATCCTGGACGGCGCCCTCCTGGCCGCCGAAGCCCTGGGTGCCCGCACGCTCGTGGTGGGGGTCACCCGGGAGTCCACCCAACGGTCCATGGAGGCCGCCCTCGCCGAACGCGGTCTCAGCAACGGCCGCAGATCGGCACTACGCGCGCGCGTGCAGCGCAATCCCGTCCGTATGGTCACCGGAGCGGCGGCCTCGCTGATCCGTTCCATCGACGGCGGCCCGGCCATCCCGCCCGGCCGCAAGATCAGCGCCTCCCAGAGCGGCGTCGGCGGGGCGCCGACCCTGCTGTCCAACGCCGAGACCTTCGCGCAGCTCGCGATCGCCGCCCGCATCGGCCCGGAGCGCTACGGCAACACCGGGCTGTACGACGAGCCGGGCACCGTCCTGCTCACGGTCTCCGGCGCCGTCGCGCGCCCGATGGTCATCGAGGTCCCCACGGGCGTACCGCTGCGCTACGTCCTGCAGTTGGCCGGCGCCCCGCCGGTCCCGCAGGGCGTGCTGACCGGCGGTTACCACGGCAAGTGGATCGACGCGGCGACGGTCAACGAGGCGATCGTCTCCCGCAACTCCCTGGACGCCGTGGGCGGCGCGCTCGGCGCCGGCGCGATCCTGCCGATCACTCAGGAGACCTGCCCGCTGGGTGAGTCACTGCGTGTGGCGCAGTGGCTGGCCGAGGAGAGCGCGGGCCAGTGCGGCCCCTGCTACCTCGGTCTGCCGGCCGCCGCGCGCGGCATGGAGGACATCCTCAACGGCGGCGGGCCTGCCGCCCTGGAGGCCCTCAAACAGGTCGCCAAGAACGTGAAGCGGCGCGGCGCTTGCTCGCACCCGGACGGCTCCGCGATGTTCCTGGAGTCGACCATCAAGGCGTTCACGGACGACCTGGCCGCCCATGTCCTCGGCAACGGCTGCGGACGGCCCGTGGAGGGCGTTCTGCCGCTCTTCGAGGGCGGCAGGACTCCCACCGGCATCCCGGGTGGCGCAGAGGCCGAGGAGAGCGGGCCCAGCCGTCAGAAGATCTACGTCGACTGGACGCTCTGCCGGGGCCACGGTCTGTGCGCCGACATCCTGCCCGAGGTCTTCGAACTCGGCGCCGACGGCTTCCCCACCGTCGCCCAGGCACAGGTACCGCGCTACGCCGAGGCGAAGGCGCTACGCGCGGTGCGTCGCTGCCCCGCGCTCGCCCTGCGCCTCGAGGAGGAGACAGCACGCGACAAGGGCCCTTCCCGCAACCTGCCGGTCCTCTCCCAGGGCCGCGGGCGCCGCGCACTGGGCCGCTGAACCGACACCACGAAAGGGCCGCCTCAAGAGGGCGGCCCTTTCGTGGTGTCCGGCCACAACTGCCTTTAAAACGCCAAGATCCCGCCGGATCCATGATCCGGCGGGATCTTTCTGTGGAGCTAAGGAGATTTGAACTCCTGACCCCCTGCATGCCATGCAGGTGCTCTACCAACTGAGCTATAGCCCCGAGCGGTGTTCCGCGGGTTTCCCCGCGGCGACGCCAACATTACACGGTCCACCGGGTGGAACACCAAATCGTTTCGCTGGGGCGGGGAGGGACGACGTCAAGCGGTCACGAAGGAGTAGAACCGCTTCAGCGTGCAGTGTTCTTCGAGGAGGCGGCCGTAGATCGGCTCACCCTCGAGTTCGCGGTACGTCTCGATGGGGTCGCCTTTTATGATCAGCGCCCGCGCGCACTCCTCGCACCAGTACTGGTAGTCGGGATTGACCGGCTCCATGTCCCGCACGATCGGCGTCCCACTGCCGCACCAGTCGCACTTTCGCCTGTGTGCACCCATCGTTCAGCTCCAGCTGTGGCCGCAGGCCGTGCACACGTAGGAGATTCCGCCGTTGTCGCCGAGTACCTGGGCGACATGGACAGAACCGCAGGAAGGGCAGATGAGGCGGACCGTCGTGTCCCTTGTCGACGCCGCTTCGCGGAGGTGGCCGACCTCCACGAGGATGCTCGCAGGCATCACTACTCCCTCCCGTCGGGCCGCGCCCCCTTCCGGCCGTTTGATTCTGCCACGGCCGGACCAATACGGTCAGCGACGCCTGAGTACCAGTCCGGACACGGCGCCCACCGCGGCGGTCCCGGCCAGCGCGAACATGCACGTCCAAAGCGCCTCCGGAGAGGTATACGCCTCAGAGGGGCCGAGTGACTCAAGTCGGTTCAAGAACAGTGTGCCGAAGCCCGCGACGCCGATCAGCTGGCCGAGCTGGGTGACCGTGGCGAGCAGACCGCTGGCGTCCGCCGCGTGCCGGGGCGGCACCGTGGCGAGGGCCCCGGTGAGTGTGGGGCTGAAGGCGAGCGCGAGCCCCACGCCCACGCCGGCGTACGCCGCGTACAGCGCGACGCCGCCGTCGCCGCCGCCCTTGAGCACCAGGCCCACGCCCAGCGAGGCCAGCGCGGTGATCACGAACCCGGCAGGCGTCAACAGCCGCTGCCAGGAGGCCGGCCAGGCGCGCCAGGTCAGTCCGACGATGCCGAAGATCACCGCGGTCGGCGCGAAGGAGAGCCCGGCCCGCAGCGCGCTGTAGCCGAGGCCGCCCTGCACATACAGGGTGAGAACGAAGAGGAAGCCGCCGTTGACGGCCATGACCGCCATGATCCGGAAGACGGCGAGGCCCATGCCGGGGTGGCGCAGCACGCTGGGTGTGATCAGCGGGGCACCGCCGCGCCTCGCCAGCCGGGACTCGTAGGCGCAGAAAACGGTGAACAGAATCGCGGCGGCGGCCAGGGACAGCCAGGACCACAGCGGCCAGTCCTCCTCCTGACCGAGCACCAGCGGCACCGTGCACAGCGACACGGCCGCGCCGAGCAGCACCAGGCCGGGCAGGTCGAGACCGCGCGCCCGGTCCCGGGGCGCCGGACGGTCCCCGGGCAGCAGGACCCGCGTGCCTACGGCGAGCAGGACGAGCCCCACCGGCACGTTCACGAGGAACACCGGCCGCCAGCCCGTGCCGAACAGGTCGGCGCCGACCAGGACTCCACCGACGACCTGCCCGGCGGCGGCGCCGACCGCGAGGACCGCCGAGTACACGCCGAGCGCCTTCATCCGGGCCTCGCCGGTGAAGTTGCGCTGGATCAGGCTGAGCACCTGCGGGATCATCACCGCCGAACCGGCGCCCTGCACCAGCCGGAAGACGATCAGTTCGGTGGCTCCCTGCGCCAGCCCGCAGGCGAGCGAGGCCGTCGTGAACAGGGCGAGTCCGGCGAGGTGGACCCGGCCGTGCCCGAACCGTTCGCCGAGCCGGGCGCCGGTGATCAGCAGCACCGAGTACGTGATGGCGTATCCGGCGACGACCAACTGGAGTTGGGCGCCCGAGGCGTGCAGTTCCGTGCCGATCGTCGGGGCCGCGACGTTCACGATGAACACGTCGAGCAGCGCCATGAACTGGGCGGCGAGCACAAGCGCGAGCAGCGGCCGGGGCCGGTTGTCAGTGGCGGGTGCTTCACTTTTGGCAGAGGGGAAAACGGGTGCGGGATCCGGTCCCGTCCGGGGCGTTGTCGTCATGCCGTCGAGCCTGAGGACATCCCGGTAAGGGTGCCGAGAGCCCGCCGATGCTGGTACTGCCAGCACCTGGCAACCGCCGGGTGCGGCACCGAGGATGGTCGTGACGAGGGGGACGTGACGATGAGGACGACACACCGACGACGGCCCGAGCTGGCCACGTTCCTGCGCAGCAGGCGGGCCCGGGTGACTCCGGCGGACGTGGGCATGCCGCCGGGCCTCAGGCGCCGCACCCCGGGGCTGCGCCGCGAGGAGGTCGCCCAGCTTTCCGGCGTCGGTGTGACCTGGTACACGTGGCTGGAGCAGGGCCGGCCGATCAACGCGTCCGCGCAGGTCCTGGACGCCGTGGCCCGTACGCTGCGGCTCGACCCCCCGGAGCGGGAGCATCTGTACCGCCTGGCGCAGGTGCCGTTCGCCCCGGACCCGGAGAGCCTGACGCGGTCGACGGGCCCGGAGGTGCAGGGCATCATCGACGCCCTCGACCCGCTCCCGGCGGTCGTCTACAACTCGCGCTACGACATCCTGGCCACCAATCCGGGCTACCGGCACCTGTTCCTGATCCCGGAGATCGTCGACATCGGGGTGGCGAACGCGCTGTGGACGCTGTTCACGGTGTCCGAGCGGGCGTGTCCGCTGATGTACCGGGAGCGCGAGCTGCCCGTCATGGTGGCGACCCTGCGGTCCTCGTACGGCAGACATGTGGGCGAACCGGCCTGGGAGAGCTTCATAGCCGCGCTGGCGGCGGCCAGCCCGTACTTCGCCGAACTGTGGGCGAGCGGAGAGGTGGTGCAACCGGGGCCACGGGTCAAGACGTTCCGTCACAAGGCGGTGGGCGAACTGCGGATGACGTCTCAGTCGCTGTCGATCGACGGGATGCCGGAGTGCCGGATCGTGGTCTACACACCTGAGGACGAGGAGACACGGGAGAAAGCGGCGCGGCTGCGGGAGCACACAAAAAATCCCGCCTCCTGAAGGAGGCGGGACCTTGATGATCACCGATCTTTGACAACTCAACAGAGTGTCGATCTGTGGAGCTAAGGAGAATTGAACTCCTGACCTCCTGCATGCCATGCAGGCGCTCTACCAACTGAGCTATAGCCCCTTGTGTTCTTCCCGCTCGGCGGGCGAACAAGAAGAACTTTAGCCTGCGACCTGCCGGAAGTGAAATCCGGTCCGGAGCCCTCAGTCGTCGTCGCCGAGCACCGGCTCCGGGAGGGTGCCGGCATTGTGCTCCATGAGGCGCCAGCCGCGGGCGCCCTGGCCGAGGACGGACCAGCAGCAGTTGGAGAGGCCGCCGAGACTCTCCCAGTGCCGGGCGTCCAGACCGAGCAGCCGGCCGATGGTGGTGCGGATCGTGCCGCCGTGGCTGACCACGACAAGGGTGCCGTCCTCGGGGATCTTCTCGGCGTGCCGGAGCACGACCGGAGCGGCGCGGTCGGCGACCTCGGTCTCCAGTTCGCCGCCGCCGCGGCGCACCGGCTCACCGCGCTTCCACGCGGCGTACTCCTCGCCGTGCCGGGCGATGATCTCCTCGTGCGTCAGCCCCTGCCAGACGCCCGCGTAGGTCTCGCGCAGGCCCTCGTCGTGGGCCACCTCCAGGCCGGTGAGCGCGGCGAGCTCGGCCGCGGTGTTCGCGGCCCGCTGGAGGTCGGAGGCGACGATGGCGTCGGGCTGGAGGGATGCCAGCAGCCGGGCGGCGCGGCGGGCCTGGCCGACACCGGTCTCGGTGAGTTCGACGTCGGTGGTGCCCTGGAAGCGGCGCTCCACGTTCCAGGCGGTCTGGCCGTGCCGCCACAGGATGACGCGACGGCCCCGGCCCTTCCGGTCGGCGGGAGCGGTCACCGCGGCTCCCCGAACTCTGCGGCGTCCTCCTCGGCACGGAGCTTGGTGTGCTCCTCCGCCTTGCCGCGGGTCGCCTTGGCGTCGGCCGGCAGCTCCAGCTCGGGGCAGTCCTTCCACAGCCGCTCCAGAGCGTAGAAGACCCGCTCCTCGCTGTGCTGGACATGGACGACGATGTCCACGTAGTCGAGCAGGACCCAGCGGGCCTCGCGGTCGCCCTCGCGGCGCACCGGCTTCGCGCCGAGCTCCTTCGAGAGCCGCTCCTCGATCTCGTCGACGATGGACTTGACCTGGCGGTCGTTGGGTGCGGACGCCAGCAGGAAGGCGTCGGTGATCGACAGGACGTCGCTGACGTCGTAGGCGATCACATCATGGGCGAGCTTGTCGGCGGCCGCCTGCGCGGCGGCGTTGATGAGCTCGAGAGAACGGTCAGTGGCGGTCACTACAAGGCTTTCGGTCGGCGGTCGATTGACATCAAGGGTCTCACGGACCGCCGACGGCACCCCACGTGATCGCGGAGATCACGCGGGGTGCCGCTTCGGAGCCGGAGCCCGGGCCTAGGACGAGGAGGACGGCTTGTAGTCCTGGCCGAGGACCACGGAGACGTTCGCGCTCGACGACTGGCTGCCCTTGGCGACTGCGCCGGCGGGCAGGCCCAGGGTCTTGGCGACCTCGGTGGCGTTCGCCTTGTCGGCGGCGTCGGCGTAGACGACCTTGGAGGTGGCCTGCGTCGAGGAGGGTGTGCCGCCGTCGACGAAGGTGAAGCCGCCGTTGAGGAGGACGACGCGGGCCTTCTCGGTGTTGTCCTTGGTGCCGGTGGCGTTCTGGACGGAGACGCTCACGGCCGCGTCCTTGTCGGGGCTCTTCGCCTTGCCGCCGAGGACGTCCTTGACCACGCTGGCACTGGCCGCCGCGCTCAGCGTGCCGTCCTGCTGGACGGGCAACAGCGCGGTCTTGTAGTCGCCGCCCTTGGCGAGGTCGGCGAGCTTGGCGAGGAAGGTGCCGAGATCCTTGTCGGTCAGGGACGGGTCCAGGATCTGGGCCAGTGTCTGCACGGTGGTGGTCGCGGCCGTCGGGTCGGAGGACAGCTTGCGCAGCACGGCCTGCATGACCTGGCCGAAGCGCTCCAGCTGGGCGTTCTGGGCCTCGCCGGAGGCGCGGTAGGTGGCGTAGGCGACGGCCATCTTGCCGCTGAGGGTCTGGCCCTTCCCCTTGTTCACCAGGGGCGCCTGGCCCTTTTTCTTGGCGCCCGGGTCGGGCACGGCGGTGTTGGTGTCGACGTCGATGTTGCCGACGAGGTCGACCAGGTTCTGCAGATAGGGGGTGTCCAGACGCCAGGTGCCCTCGATGTCGGTGCCGAGGGCGGTGTCGAGGGAGTCGACGGTCCCGGAGGAGCCGTCGTCGTCGACCGACTTGGCGAGGGTCGTCGTGGTGCCGTCGTCGGCCGTCAGGGCGAGGGAGTTGGGGATCAGGACGGTGGTGCCCTGCTTGGTGGTGGTGTTGTCGACGAGCAGCGCCGTGGAGGTGCCGCCCTTCGCGGTGTTGTGCAGATGGACGACGATCACGTCGCGGTTCTGGGCGCTCGCCGCGATCGTGGTGCCCTTCTTGCTCTCCGGGTCCGACAGCGCGGGCAGCTTTCCGGCGTACCAGAGGTAGCCGACGCCGCCCACCGCGACCAGGGCGAGGACGACGACCAGGGCGACGAGCCGGCTGCGGGCGCGGCGCTTGGCCTCCTCGCGGCGCTCGGTGCGGTTCTCGGTGAAGTTGAGCCAGTCGATGACGTCCTCGGAGTCACCGTCGGGATCCTCGACGAACGCGAACTGTGCGGTGTGGTACTGCCGTTCGTCCCCGTTGGCGGGGTCCGCACCGGGACCGGCGGCGCCGGGACGGCCCGCGCCGGCAAGGTCCTCCTCGACCGCGGGGCGGTATCCCTGGCCGGTCTGGGGGCCCGCAGCGTGCCCCTGGCCGGCCTGCGTGCCTTGCGCATGGCCCCGGCCGGCCTGCGTGCCCCGGGCAGGCCCGCCCTGCTGCGGGATGTAGGCGGTCTGCTCGGCGACTCGGGGCTGCTGACCGCTCGCGGCGGCCTGACCGTAAGGGTCGTAGGCCCCCGAACCGCCCTGCTGGGCCCCGTTGGCGTAGGGGTCGTAGGGCGGCACGGGCGCCTGCCGGCCGGTGTCGCCGGCGCCGTAGGGGTCGTACGGCGGGACGGGGTTCTGGGTGCCCGTGTCGTACGGCGCGGCCTGTTGGCTGCCCGTGGCGTACGGGTCGTAGCCGTATCCCTGCTGCGCGTAGGGGTCGTACTGCTGCTGCGGGGCCTGTTGCGGCGGGACCTGCCGGTAGACCGGCCGGCCGTACTCGTCGTAGCCGACGAGTGCGTACTGGTTCTCCTGATCGTCGCCGTAGCCCGCGTCGTGTCGGTCGTTCACCGGTGCCCCTCTCGGCTCACTCGCCGCGGTACAGCTCGCGCTTGTCGATGTAACGCACGACTCCGTCCGGCACCAGATACCAGACGGGGTCGCCCTTGGCGACTCTCGCCCGGCAGTCGGTGGAGGAGATGGCCAGGG
Organism: Streptomyces sp. SAI-127; assembly: GCF_029894425.1. Taxonomy (NCBI): domain Bacteria; kingdom Bacillati; phylum Actinomycetota; class Actinomycetes; order Kitasatosporales; family Streptomycetaceae; genus Streptomyces; species Streptomyces sp. SAI-127. The sequence continues at coordinate 6,863,954 of NZ_JARXYJ010000001.1, read as the reverse complement.
CGGGGACCTCGACGAGCGAGACGCCGCCCTCGGGCAGCCCGGGGTCGGCCAGGGTGTGGCCGGGCCGGGTGACTCCGATGAAGTGCGCGAGGGAGAAGAGCTCTTCCGCGTCCCGCCAGGTGAGGATCTGGCCGAGGGCGTCGGCGCCCGTGATGAAGAAGAGGTCGGTGTCGGGGTTGAGGGACTTGAGGTCGCGCAGCGTGTCCGTGGTGTAGGTCGCGCCACCGCGGTCGATGTCGATGCGGCTGACCGAGAACTGCGGGTTCTCGGCGGTCGCGATGACCGTCATCAGATAGCGGTCCTCGGCCGGGGAGACCCGGCGGTGGGTCTTCTGCCACGGCTGGCCGGTCGGTACGAACACCACCTCGTCCAGGTGGAACTGCGCGGCGACCTCGCTGGCCGCCACGAGGTGCCCGTGGTGGATCGGGTCGAACGTTCCGCCCATGACGCCGAGGCGGCGCTTGCCGGGGTTCGACGGGCTGTTGCCCGGGCCGGTAGGCATGTCCTGCTCTCCCATGCGTGCAGACCCTACCGGCCCGACCTGAGGGCACCGGCCGGGGGAGGCCCGGAGTGCCCCGCTTTGGGCACTCGGCGCCTCAGCGGTCGCGGTTGAAACGGGTGGTGATCCACAGCAGGAGCAGCAGGATGAGGAACGCGGCGCCGCCGGTCACCAAGGGGTCGAGGCTCTCGTGGTTGCCGCCGTGCTCCTCGCCCTCTGCGGCGAGGGTGACCAACTGGGCAGCGGTGCTGTGGAAGCTCATCTTCGGCAGGACCTATCCGGTGGGCGGGACAAAGCTGTCGGCCCATCGTAAGCGGGCGCGGTGAGGGCGATCACGCCGACTCCACCGTTGGGGGACGGCAGGGAACCTTCGCCCATTCTCAGTCGTCCTTCCGCTTGTACCCCCGCAGCAGGAACCACGCGGTGAACGCACAGCCCAGAAACATCACGATCAGTACCACCCGGAGCAGGTTTCCGGACCCTTGCTGCTCGGCGGCGCTCGCGGCCTCGGTGAGCCAGGCGGCCCGGGTGTGCTCCATGACGTGGACTCCTTCGCTGTACTGCCCGTCCACGCTATCTCCGCCTAGGCTGGGGTCTGCTTCGGGGGGCGCAAAGGGCCGCACAAGGGTCCGCAAAGGATCACAAAGGTCAAAGTGCACAGCCAAAGACGCACATGGGGGAAGACATGTCCGACGACGGCCATCAGAACAACGGACACGAGAACGTGCCGAGCAGGCAGCGCAGGCGTTTCCCGGGAATCTCCTCCCGTGCGTACGAACACCCCGCCGACCGCTCCGCCCTGGTGGCGCTGCGCAAGCTGAGCGGTTTCGACACGGTGTTCAAGGCGCTCAGCGGTCTGCTCCCCGAGCGGAGTCTGAGGCTGCTGTTCCTGTCCGACTCGGTGCGCGTCTCCGACCAGCAGTTCGCGTATCTCAACGACATGCTGCGGGACGCGTGTTACATCCTGGACCTCGAGAAGGTCCCGCCGATGTACGTCAACCAGGACCCGCAGCCGAACGCGATGTGCATCGGCCTGGACGAGCCGATCATCGTCGTCACCACGGGTCTGGTCGACCTGCTCGACGAGGAGGAGATGCGGGCGGTCGTCGGTCACGAGGTGGGCCACGCCCTGTCCGGCCACTCGGTCTACCGGACCATACTGCTGTTCCTGACCAGCCTCGCCCTCAGGGTGGCGTGGATCCCGCTGGGCAACCTCGCGATCATGGCGATCGTGACCGCGCTGCGCGAGTGGTTCCGCAAGTCGGAGCTGTCGGCGGACCGGGCGGGCCTGCTGGTCGGCCAGGACCTGAAGGCCTCGATGCGCGGTCTGATGAAGCTGGCCGGCGGTCACCATCTGCACGAGATGAACGTGGACGCGTTCCTGAAGCAGGCCGAGGAGTACGAGGCCGGCGGCGACCTGCGCGACTCCGTGCTGAAGATCCTGAACGTCCTGCCGCGCTCCCACCCCTTCACCACTGTGCGGGCGGCCGAGCTGAAGAAGTGGGCCGAGTCCCGCGACCACCAGCGGATCATGGACGGCCACTACCCGCGCCGCACCGAGGACAAGGACACCTCGGTGACGGACTCCTTCCGCGAGTCGGCGGCGAGCTACGCGACCAACGTCAAGGGCTCCAAGGATCCCCTGATGAAGCTGGTCAGCGACATCGCGGGCGGGGCGGGCGATCTGGGCGGCAGGGTACGGAGGGGCTTCGGCGGCTTCTCGAACTCGGCCACGCGGGAGGACGAGCCGCCGACCGACACGTCCCGGAACAACGAGGAGGACTGAGACCCCCGGGGTGGGTGCGGGGGGGCTGTGTCGCCGTGCGGCTATGCCGCGTGGGCTCGACCGGCCCCCACCAGCCTCCACCGGCCCGCACGGGACGTACCGGCCCTACCCCGGGTCCCGGTCACACCTTCGGCTGCGCACCGGTCGCCAGCGACCCGCACAACGCGGTGGCACTCCCCGTCGCATACGGGTCCGTCCCCGCCGGCCCGCCTGCCTTCGCCGTCTCCCCGGCCAGCAAGGGATGCAGCCGGTTCGTGGAGTCCTCCGCACATGACAGCGGCCCGGCCTGGACGTAGGACACGACCAGCTGGGCCGTGTGCATCCGCAGATCGTCCCGGTCGAACCGGAAGTGCAGCTCACGCCGGACGGTGAACAGCGACACCTCGGGCCTGGCGTCCGCGGCCGCGGAACGCAGTGCGTACACGAACGTGTGGTCCGCCGTGACCTCCAGCGTCGACGAGTCGGTCTCGGCGGCCTGCAGGCTCCCCTGCACCCGGATCCTGTGGTCGGCCAGTCGCGCCTCTGCGGGGTCGAAGCGAACCAGCCACCCGGTCGGCGCGTGCCTCCCGTCCGCGGCCGGATGGGCGAAACTCTGGTCGAACTGGTCGAGTTGGTCCGTGTCGAGGAGCACCCGCACGGCACGGACCTGGTCGCCGACGAGGACGTCCGGGTCGAGCGAGGACCGCACGATGTAGTCCTTGGCGGTGGTCAGCGCGGACACGACCTGGCTGTCGGAGAAGTGCGCGGTGCGGCGGGAGGCCGGCAGCGGGATGCCCTCGGCGCCGACGCGGTACTGCGCGGCCGGGCTGTGCCCGTAGAGGTACTCGGCGTCCGTGTGCCCCGGGACCTTGCCCGCGGGGGCCAGCGGGATGACGGTCATCCGCAGGGGCTCGACGGGCTGGCGGACCGCGGAGGTCTGGTAGGGGTGCCGTACACCCATGTAGATCGCGGTACCGAAGGCGAGGGCGATCAGCAGGAACAGGATCAGCGCCTGCCGGGACAGTCCCCGGCGCAGCGGCGGGCGGCGGCGTACGGCGGGCGCGTGGTCGGTCATGCGCTCCTGCGCGGAGTACTCCTGGAGGCGGGCAGCGCGGACGAACGACTCGTCGAAGACGACGGATCGGTACTCGTCCTCACCACCCACGGGGCCGCCCTCGGGTGTCCCCTCAGGTGGGTCTCCTGGCCCTCCCATATCTTCAGAGTAGGTCTCGGGGAGCTCAGGTAAACGCCCTGCCGTGCGACAAGTTCTGACAGGTTCTCACCAGGAGTGTCAGGGCGTTCGCGGGACCGCGGAGACGGCTGGCTGGGAGTAGTCGGCGGATGCCGAGGGCGTCACCGTGCTCCCCTGTTCCAGGCCGGTCGAGGCCGGCGGCGGAACCCGGTCGCGGCTGCCGGAGGAGGCGCCCCTGTAGACCGCCGTGAAGGCCAGCGCGACCATGCCGATGCCCATGACGAGGGCGAGCATCCAGGCGACGGGGCGGTGCCAGCGGACCTGTTTGCCGTACGTCCCCGGGGCGCCGTAGCGGCCTTCGAGGACCTCGGTGTCGTCCAGGTCGTCGAGGTCGGGATCATGGCCGAAAGCGCCGGATCCGTAGCCGTCCTCGTACCGCTCGCCTCTGGGGCGTGCGCGGCGGGCCTCGGCCTCGGAGGCCTCCGCTCTCGCCTGGGCCGCGGCCAGGAGGCGCTCGACGGCGGTCGGCTCGTGCACCACGGCCGCCCGTACGAAGGCCTCGTCGAAGACCACGGAGGCGAACTCTTCGTCCGACACCCCGCGGTCGTGGTCGTCGTCGGGCTCCCAGCCGTCAGGGAACGGCGTGCCCCCCACGTCCTCCGGCACGGATCCAGAGTAGACCTGGGTGGTCAATTTGGGCAGACGGTATGGAAATTCATCCGCCTGGTGAGACACCTCTCGTGCGCCACGGAAGCGGGGCGGGGCGCGTGACGGACGCATATGCGCAGGTGTGCGCCCCTGTGCGCGAAGGCCGTCAGCGCCGGATGTGGCCGTCCCCGGTCACGATGTACTTCGTGCTCGTCAGCTCCGGCAGGCCCATCGGGCCGCGCGCGTGCAGCTTCTGGGTGGAGATGCCGATCTCCGCGCCGAAGCCGAACTGGCCGCCGTCGGTGAAGCGGGTGGAGGCGTTGACCGCGACCGTCGTGGAGTCGACCAGCTGGGTGAAGCGGCGGGCGGCCTGCTGGGAGGTGGTGACGATGGCCTCGGTGTGGCCGGAGGTCCACAGCCGGATGTGCTCGACGGCCTTGTCGAGCGAGTCGACGACGGCGGCGGCGATGTCGTAGGAGAGGTACTCGGTGTCCCAGTCGTCGAGCGTGGCCTCGACGACGGTCGCCTTGGTGTCCTTCGCGTACGCCAGCACCCGCGGGTCGGCGTGGACGGTCACCCTGGCCTCGGCGAGGGCGTCCAGGGCGCGCGGCAGGAACTCGGGGGCGATGTCCTGGTGGACCAGGAGGGTCTCGGCGGCGTTGCAGACGCTGACCCGCTGGGCCTTGGAGTTGATCAGGATGTCGATCGCCATGTCGAGGTCGGCCTGGGCGTCGACGTAGACGTGGCAGTTGCCGGTGCCGGTCTCGATGACGGGGACGATCGACTCCGTCACGACGGTCTGGATGAGCGAGGCACCGCCGCGCGGAATGAGCACGTCGACCAGGCCGCGGGCGCGCATTAGCTCGCGGACGCTCTCGCGGCTCTCGCCGGGGACGAGCTGGATGGCGTCGGCAGGCAGCCCGGCGCCGCCCACGGCGTCGCGCAGGACCCGTACGAGGGCGGCGTTCGACTCGTACGCGGAGGCCGAGCCGCGCAGCAGGACGGCGTTGCCGGACTTGAGGCAGAGGGCGGCGGCGTCGACCGTGACGTTCGGGCGGGCCTCGTAGATGATCCCGACCACGCCGAGCGGGACGCGGACCTGGCGCAGGTCGATGCCGTTGGGGAGGGTCGAGCCGCGCACGACCTCGCCCACCGGGTCGGGCAGGGCGACGACGTCCCGGACGTCGGAGGCGATCGCGCGCACCCGCTCCGGGGTGAGCGTCAGCCGGTCGATGATCGCCTCGCTGGTCCCGGCCTCGCGGGCCTTGGCGATGTCCTTGGCGTTGGCCTCGACGATCTCGCTCGTACGGACCTCCAGGGCGTCCGCGATGGCGAGCAGCGCGTCGTCCTTCTCGGCCCTGGGCAGCGGGGCGAGGTCGGCGGCGGCGGCCTTGGCCCGGTAGGCGGCCTGGGTGACCGGGGTCATGGAGTCGTACGGCGAGAGCGAGGTCATACCGGAAGGGTAGTGCGCCGGGCGGGGCCGTCCACCTGTTGTTCCACAGCGCGAGACGGGATCAAAGGGACACCGGGTGCCACGATCAGAACGGGTGCGCTCCGACCGGTGAGGCCGGGGGCGGTCCGTACCCCTCGGCGATGCGCTGGTGGTAGGTCTGGCGGTCGATGACCTCCAGGCCGACGATCTCCCAGGGCGGCAGTCCCGCGGTCTGGCGGTGCTCCCCCCACAGGCGCAGGGCGACGGCGGCCGCGTCGTGCAGGTCGCGGGCCTCCTCCCAGTACCGGATCTCCGCGTGGTCGTTGGCGTAGCGGCTGGTCAGCAGGAAGGGGTGGTCGTGGGCGAGCTGCTCGAGGGCGCGCCGGACCTCCTTGAGCGGGGCCTCCCCACCGGAGACGCTGAGGGTGACATGCCACAGGCGCGGCAGATCCCGGGGCTCCTCGCCCTTGAACCGGTCCCCGGCCGCGACACTCGTCAGGGCCCGCTCCTCTCCGGCCGCCCGCACTACGGAGCCACCGGCCTCACCCGCGGCCCGCGCCGCCGAGCCACCGGCCTCACCCACCGCCCGCACTGCAGAACCACCGGATTCACCCACCGCTCGCGCGGCAGACCCACCGGCTTCACCCACCGCTCGCGCGGCAGGTCCACCGGGCTCCCCCACCGCCCGCGCGGCAGACCCACCGGCTTCACCCACCGCCCGCACTGCAGAACCACCGGGCTCACCCACCGATCGCGCGGCAGAGCCACCGGCCTCACCCACCGCCCGCGCGGCAGACCCACCGGGCTCCCCCACCGCTCCCGCAGCAGAATCACCGGCCTCGTCCACCGCCCCCGCCGAAGAACCGCCGGACGCCCTCACGACGGTCCGGCCGGGCGGACCGGATCCGCCGTGGGAAGCCGCCGCACCATCGCGGGACGCCGCCGCCCCAGGGCGCACTCGTCTCACGACGGCCTCCTTCATGCACAGGTCGACCCCACGGGTCGGGCGGAATGTGTCCCTGGGACAAAGTTGAGCAGGCCGCAAGGGCTCATGGGGCGATTTTGCGGAACGTCCACCTCAGGGCGACGCTCTTGGCAGGGCGTTCACCCCGTTTTCGGGCACCCATGGCACCACCCGGGGCACGAGGGGCACGCGGGGGCACCGGAAGGCGCCGGATGACTCCGGAGGCGATCGTCAGGGGTGCAGAATCACCAGGTCGTCCCGGTGGACGACCTCCCGCTCGTAGGCCGGTCCCAGATCACGTGCCAGCTCCCGGGTCGAGCGGCCGATCAGCTGCGGGATCTCCTTGGCGTCGAAGTTGACGAGCCCGCGGGCCACCGCGTGGCCCGTGCCGTCCCGCAGCTCGACGGGGTCGCCCGCGACGAACTCGCCCTCGACGGAGGCGATCCCGGCCGGCAGCAGCGACTTGCGGCGGTCGACGACCGCCTTCACCGCGCCGTCGTCCAGGGTCAGCGAGCCCTGTGGGGTGGACGCGTGCTGGAGCCACAGCAGCCGGTCGGCGGAGCGCTTGCCCGCGGGGTGGAAGTACGTGCCGGTGTCACCGCCGGACAGCGCCTCGGCCGCGTGGATCGTGCTGGTCAGCACCACGGGGATACCGGCGGCGGCCGCGATCCGGGCGGCCTCGACCTTGGTGACCATGCCGCCGGTGCCGACGCCCGCCTTCCCCGCGCTGCCGATCTCGACGCCCGCCAGGTCCCCGGGCTCCCGCACCTGAGCTATCCGCGAGGTCCCCGGTTTGCTGGGGTCACCGTCGTAGACGCCGTCGATGTCGGAGAGCAGGACCAGCAGGTCGGCGTGGACCAGGTGCGCCACCAGGGCCGCGAGCCGGTCGTTGTCGCCGAAGCGGATCTCGTCGGTGGCGACGGTGTCGTTCTCGTTGACGATCGGGAAGGCGCCCATCGCGAGGAGCTTGTCGAGGGTGCGGGAGGCGTTGCGGTGGTGGGCGCGGCGGCTCATGTCGTCGCTGGTCAGCAGCACCTGGCCGACGCGGACGCCGTACCGCGCGAAGGAGGCGGTGTAGCGGGCGACGAGCAGGCCCTGGCCGACGCTGGCGGCGGCCTGCTGGCGGGCGAGGTCCCGGGGGCGGCGGCGCAGCCCCAGCGGGGCGAGCCCGGCGGCGATGGCTCCCGAGGAGACGAGGACGATCTCGCGCTCTCCGCCGCTGCGGCTCTTGGCGAGGACGTCGACGAGCGCGTCGACCCGGTCGGCGTCGAGGCCGCCGGCGGCGGTGGTCAGCGACGAGGAACCCACCTTGACGACGATCCTGCGGGCCTCGCCCACAGCCTGCCTTGCCCCTGCCACCTTGCGTCCTGTCCCCTCGCGCCACTTCGGGTACCTCGTCCGCAATGTACGCGAAGGGGACGCGGGGACGCGCGTCCGTCCAGTCCCCGGACCCGGTACCGGACGCGTTCCGGGGCCGGTTCGGTTCCCTTTCCGAGAAAAGCGGAATTACACCCTCCTGTTAACCGGAAATGAATTCTTTTCGACGCCGGGATGTACAACCATTCACCTCCGGCTCGCGTCGAACTGCCGACAACAAGGTCATTGCCGTAGCTCGAGAAAGCACCGCCCATGACGATCCGTCGGTTGTGCACTGCCCTGCGCGTTCCCGGAAAGACCGAACTTCTCCTGGTGATCCTTTTCGGTGCCGGTTTCGCGGCACTGCCCGTCCTGGCATTGCTGCCCTCCCTGTGGGGCTTTACGGCGGCGTGGGCCGTGACGTACCTGGCGGACGAGGCCCTGCACGCCAAGGCCCCGGGATTCGTCCGCCGCCTGGCGACACTGCAGCTCAGCCGCACGATGCGGTTCGCCGTGCGCACGGTGATGCTGCTCGCCCTGGCCGACCGGATGGACGCGCCGGGCGCGGTGCCGGTCACTGGGCTCGCCGTCCTCAGCGCCCATTTCCTGCTCGTGATGATGTATTCGGCACTGCATCACGCAATCCGCAGGCGTCGGATACTCCCGGTGATCGTGCGCAATCTCGACATGAGCGGTATCGACATACCGGAACGCCCGCCCGCCCATCTCTACCGGCGTTTCCTGCGCAAGCTGCTCCACCTCGATCTTCCGGCCCACGCGGGTCTGATCGTCGCGCTGGCCACCGGCACGTGGTATTCGGCCTACGTCGGCTACGCGCTGACGATCGGCGCCGCCTCGGCCGCCCTCATCGCCCTGCTGGGACAGTTCCGCGCGGTCCGCCGGATGCCCCGCCGGGACGCGGTGATCGGCGAGGTCAACCGCCAACTCGCCGGATACCGGCCCGAGGTGGCCCTGTACTTCAGCTTCGCGGCGGTGTCCCGGGACTTCATGTACCAGGTCAACATGTGGATCGAGACGCTGGAGCAGCTCGACCGGCGCCCGGTGATCGTCCTGCGCGAGCGGGCCTCCTTCCGCTTCCTCGGCCGCACCCGGATCCCCGTGGTCTGCGTGCCCAAGGCCGACGACCTGGCCGAGCTCGAGCTGTCCGGAGTCCGGGTCGTCCTCTATCCCGGCAACGCCGGCAAGAACGTGCACATGCTGCGCGTCGCCGAGGCCAAGCACGTCTTCATCGGTCACGGCGACAGCGACAAGCTCGCCAGCAGCAACCGCGTCAGCAAGGTGTACGACGAGATCTGGGTGGCCGGACGGGCCGGCCGGGACCGCTACCGGCGGGTGCGGCACGCCATCAGCGACGGGGCCATCGTCGAGGTGGGCCGCCCGCAGCTGGCCCCGGTACGGACGCACGCCGAGCACATCGCGGGCCCGGTGCCCGTCGTCCTGTACGCGCCCACCTGGGAGGGCTGGAGCGACGACGACTGCCACACCTCCCTGATCCCGATGGGCGTACCCCTGGTCGAGAAGCTCCTCGCGGAGAACGTCCGGATCATCTACAAGCCGCACCCCCTCACCGGCAAACGCTCGCCCGAGGCGGCCGCCGCGGACCGGACCATCAGGGAACTGCTGCGCGCCGACGACGAGAAGCCCACCGAAGCGGCGAGAGCCAGGCTGCGGGGGATCCGGGACCGTCTCGACGAGATGTCCGGGCGTCACGAGGGCGACGACGCCCAGCAGTTGCGGGACGCGCGGGTCCCCGACCGGGACGGCGCGGCCGAGTGGCGGGAGCTGCGGGACGAGTGGCACCGGATCTTCTGGGCGAGCCGGAGCACCGCACGGCATCACGTGATCCTCGGACAACTCCCCACCCTGTACGAGTGCTTCAACCAGGCGGACCTGCTCATCAGTGACGTCTCCTCGGTGGTCGCCGACTTCGTGGCCGGCCTCAAGCCGTACGTCCTGACCAACGCCCAGGACCTGCCCGACGAGGAGTTCCGGGCCGCCTACACCACCGCGGGCGGCGCGTATCTGCTCGACCGCGGCTGCACCCGGCTGCCGGAGATCCTGCGCTCGGTCCGCGAACCCCGTCACGACCCGATGGCCCCGCAGCGCCGCGCCCTCAAGGAGTACGTGCTGGGGCCCGACCGGCCCACGTCCATGGAGCGGTTCAACATCGCCGTGAACGACCTGGCCGACAAGGCGGTGGCGGAACGGGCCGAGGATCTTGTCGCGCCGGTCGCCCGCGTCGCACAACAGGAACCCGTCGCATAGCACTTCCCCGCCCCGGAGGGCAGAGGACACGCGCGTGTCGTCCGGAGGTCGGCACGCGTTAACCAAGGCGTCCGTCTCGCGACGACCTTGGAGTGACCCCCGTGCGAAAACCCCTCCCCCGCCTCCGGTCCGCGCTGCGGCTGCCGGGCCGGCAGACCGCGACGAGAGTCCTCGTCGCCGCGGTCCTGGCAGCCGCCGTCGTCGCCCAGGCCGTCGCCGCCCTGCGTCCGCACATCCCGCTGCTGCTCGCCGCGACGGTCGCCTCGCTGGCCGTCGAGGGCGTCCTGCACCGGTGGCAGCGCGGCATGGTCTCCCTGTTCGCCAAGTCCCACGCGGACATCACCGTGCGGCACGTCCTGCGCGACCTGCTGCTGGTCCTCGGCCTGCTGCGGCTGACCCCGGAGGACGAGGAGACGGCGTACACCGTGCTGGTGGCCGGTCTGCTCGCCTGCTACGCGCTGCACTGCGCGATCCAGACGGCGTCCGTCCTGGTCCGCCGCACCCGCACCCTCCCGGTGGTCACCCGGAACATCGACGCCTCCGCGCTCCGCCTGACCCCGGCCCCGCCCGCCCTGCTGCGCCGCCCCGGCCCCCGCCTCCTGGTCCACGGCCTGCCCGCCACGACGGGCCTGCTGGTCACGGCGGCCACCGGCGATCCCCGGTGCGCGGCCTTCGGCATCGCGATGTCCCTCGGGCTCGCCCTCATGGGCCTGTACGACCTTCTCGTACGACTGCTGCCGAGCCGGCGTCCGGCGGGCGAGCAGGAGGTGCTGGACTGGTTCGACACATGGCTCGCCGAGTACCGGCCGACCGTCGGCCTGTACTTCTCCGGCGGGGCCTCCTCCGCCTACCAGGCCAACATGTGGCTGGAGCCGCTCGCGAAGCTCGACGGGAGGCCGGTCATCATCCTGCGCGAGCGGTTCATGATGCAGAAGATCGCCGCGACCGACGTCCCGATCGTCTGTCTGCCGAAGGTGTCCACGCTGCTGCGCCTGGAGCAGTCCACGCTCCAGGTCCTCATCCATCCGTCGAACTCCGGCAAGACCTCCCAGGTCCTGCGCATCCCCACGATCAAGCACACCTTCGTCAACCACGGCGAGAGCGACAAGCTGTCCTCCTGCAACCCGTACGCGAAGGCCTACGACGAGGTGTGGGTGGCCGGTCCCGCGGCCCGCGAGCGGTACGCGGCGGCCGAGGTGGGCGTCGAGGACAAGGACGTGGTGGAGATCGGCCGCCCGCAGCTGGAGGCCGTACGGCCGTACGAGGGGCCGCCGACCGGGACGTACACGACGGTGCTCTACGCGCCGACCTGGGAGGGCTGGGACGGCAACCCCGGCAACACGTCGGTGATCGAGGCGGGCGAGAACATCGTGCGGGCGCTGCTTGCCGATCCCGGGGTACGGCTGCTGTACAAGCCGCATCCGCTGACCGGATCGGTGGACGCGCGGGCCGGCGCGGCGGACCTCAGGATCCGTGAGCTGGTGCGGGCGGCGAACCGGGAGCGGGCGGGGGAACGACCTGCCGACGACGGTGAACTGTCCCGCAGGACACGCGAGTTGGACCGGCTCACCATCGCGTCCTTCCGGGCCGCCGCGGACTCCGTCGAGCGGATGCTGCTGCAGTCCACGCCGGAGCCGGGCCGTGCGGAGGCGGTGGCCCGGGCGACCGCCGCCTGGGAGCGGGCGTACTGGGCCTCGCTGCCGGAGTGGGAGCACCAGGTCGTGACCGACGCCCGGCCCGCGCTGTACGCCTGCTTCAACCGGGCCGACCTGCTGATCAGCGATGTGTCGAGCGTGGTCAGCGACTTTCTGGCGAGCGGGAAACCGTACGCTGTCGCGAACACCAGCGGGTTGAGCGAGACCGCGTTCCGTGCGGCGTTCCCCACGGCGGGAGCGGCGACTGTGCTGACGCCGGACGCGGTGGGGGTGCGGGGGTTGCTGGATGCCGTACGACAGCCTGAACTGGACGAACTCGCCGAGGCGCGAGCCGAGTTGAAGCGGCGGTTGCTGGGGGCGGACGAGCCTTCTTCGCGGGAACGGTTCGACATGGCCGTTCAGGCGTTGTGTGCGGTGGCGCGGAAGCGGCGGGTTCCCGGGCAGCGGCGGGACGAGGAGACCGTGTCCGTCTCCGGAACGCTCACCCTGCCGGGGTGAGGACCCTTCGCGCCTTGCGTACGGCCCGGCGCAGCAACTGGTCGACCCCTATCTCTCGGTAGCCCGGCACCTCGCGGGCCTCGCGCGGCTCGGCGAGATAGAGAGCGTCGGGCAGGCCCGTCGACGGGTCACGGAAGAACGGGTAGGCGAAGTACACCCGGCGGCCGCCCTTCTCCAGCACGGTCTCCGGGGTCTTCTTCGCCTTCATGAACTCCAGGACCTCCACCAGGAGATCCGGGCGGCCCATCGCCACCAGCTGGAGCCGCAGCCGTTCGTGCACCCGGAGGCGGTGGGCCACCTCGCCGGTCCAGTACGCGTCCACCAGCGGCTTCGCCAACTCCAGCTTCTCCTGGCGTACCGCCTCGCCGTCCTTCAGGAACTTCGGGCCGAACTGCGGGAGCAGGGTGACGAGGAAGGGGCGGACCATCAGGGCGTCGCGTCTCGCGCCCGCCGGGACCATGTCGGCGATCAGGTTCATCAGGGCGCGCGCGGAGTCGAAGCGGAGCGTGTGGCTGCCGGTCCTGGTGACGTGCTTGCCGTCCTCGCGGCCCACCAGGTAGTAGCAGGTGTGGTCGGCGATCACGGAGACGCCGTCGGCCCGCAGATAGGCCTCCATCGTGAACAGCGCGTCCTCGCCGGTCCACAGGGACTCGTCGAAACGCATGCTGTGCCGCTCGAGGAACGCGCGGCGGAACAGCTTCTGCGCGCTCAACGTGAACTTGATGTTGGAGGAGAAGACGTCGGTGCGCTCCAGGGTCTGCCCCCACATCGACGTCGGCGGCTTGCGGTTGACGCCCTCGACCCTGCCGAGGACGACGTCCGTGCCGTTGCGGTCGGCCATCGCGACCATCCGCTCCAGGGCCTCGGGGCCGAGCCGGTCGTCGGCGTCGAGGAAGAAGACGTAGCGCCCGGTCGCCTTGCCCAGACCGACGTTGCGCGGGCCGCTGGGGCCGCCGGAGTTGTCCTGCCGGATCACCGTGACGTCGAGGGAGGTCCGCTCGGCGAACTCCTCCAGGTACTCCCCGGTGCCGTCCGCCGAGCCGTCGTCGACCGCGATGACCTCGATACGCGTGTGGCCGATGGTCTGTGCCTCGACGGAGGCCAGACAGTCGACCAGATACGGCATCGCTTCGTACGCCCCGATGACCACGGTCACATCAGGCTGCACAACGGTCACGTCTCCCCCAGTCACGGTCTGTTTCCCCCAGTTCCGCTCAGGGGCAATCCCCTAGACGGCCGGCCGGGGGGAAGGGTTGCATCCGGCACTGGGACATACGCAGGAAGGGCCCGGATTTCGGGATCACTCCGAAATCCGGGCCCTTTCTTTACGAAGGGGAGGTCAGGCCTTGGTCGTGGCCTCCGCCGCCGAGGCAGCCGCATGTGACTCCTGGCCGACATTGCGCGCTTCGGCCTTGATCGCGAGGTTCGCCACCGCGGTGTTGAACTGCTCGATGGAGGTGGGCTCGTCCGGCCCGAGCAGGTACTGCTTGAGCTCCACCCGGTCCTCGGCCAGCGGGTCGGCCGCCGGGTCGCGGACCGCCTCGAGCAGCTCGCCCAGCTCGGCGGCGCTGTTGGACAGGATCGTGGCGGCCCGCACGGCGGTGTTCTGCCGCTTGAACTCCTCCGCACCCACCTCGGCGGAGTCCGTCACCGCGTACGGCTTGCCGCTCGCGATGAAGTCGGAGACCACGCTGGAGATGTCGGAGACCATCGCGTCGGAGACGTTGAAGCAGTCGTACAGCCGCGGCTCGGCACCCGTGACCACCCGGTGCTCCCACACCGGGAAGGAGCGCCAGTACGCGTCGTTCCACTCGCCGCGCAGACGCGCGATCTCCTCGTACTTGGCCACGTCGACCACGCCGTCACGGCTCGCCTCGGCCTCGTCGCCCTTGTCGCCGCCGTTCCCGGCGAGGACGGCGAGCCGGGCCTCGATACCGGCGAGCTCGGCCTTGGCGGCGGCCTGGGCCGCTGCGTCGGCCTGGAAGCGGGCGTCGGCGGCGCGCTCGGTGGCGGCCTTCTCGATCAGCGCGGTGACCTTCTGGTGCGCGGCGCCCGCCTTGGCGAGGACCGTGCCGGTGAAGGGGTGCGGCTTGTAGAGGACACGCACCGGCGGGTCGGCCTTCAGCAGCTTCTTCACGATGTTCTCGCCGGCCAGCATGAGCGAGGTGTTGCCCGGGTCGCCGTCCCAGCCCTCCCAGGTGGGGGCGTAGAGCACGGTCGGACAGTATCCATCAGCGGCTCCGCCGCGGGGTCCTTCCGGCGTGCCCTGCCACTTCTGGATCGGCGCCAGCTGCGGGCGGCCCACCTCGACGATGTCCTCGTCGCGGACGCCCACGTCGGCGATGGCGTAGCGGTCGCGGCCCGCCCGGCCCGCGGTCCACACCTCGTCGTACGCCTTGCTGAACGGGTTGACGCTCGCCAGCTTGTCGCTGTCCCCGTGGCCGATGAAGACGTGCTTCATGGTGGGGACGCGCAGCAGGTGGATGTTCTTGCCGACGTTCGCCGCGTACAGCGCGACCCGCACCGTGGACAGATCCATGTTCATCAGGTGCACCCCTCCGGGCACGCAGATGACGGGGACCGTGGTGGGCGCGAGGTTCTGCAGGATGACGCGCTCACGCAGGATGATCAGCGGCCTGGAGTCCAGCTGCTCCATGGTCTCCAACCACATGTTGACCTGGTAGACGGAGTCCTTGGAACCGGAGAAGTACAGCACGGTCTCCGGCCGGTACTCGCGCAGCCAGTCGTCGACCTTGGCGAGGACCTTGTCGGCGTTCGGCGGGATCTTCTTGCCGCGTACGTACGGCATCAGCGCCAGGACGTACAGGGTGCCCAGGACTATCGTCACGCCGATGCCGATGAAGCCCGGCAGCGCCGAGTCCATCGCGGCGGCGACGAGTAGGCCGACCACGGCCGCGAGGTCGAGGTGCAGCATCTTCTCGGCCGACCGGTTCAGCAGACCCATCGGCGGGGCGTCCGGGATGCGGACCCGGGAGGCCAGGTCGACGTTGCGGGTGGCGACCGGCAGCCGGCGGCGGTTGCGGATCAGGGTGACCAGCGCGCCGTGCGGGGCCTGGAGGCCGTAGAACGCGATGAAGCAGGCGGTGGCCCCGTAGAAGATCAGGTTGTCGGAGAGGTCGAGCCGGGCCAGCAGCAGGATCAGCAGGAGCTGTCTGATCAGGAAGCGGATCGACAGTCCGGCGCGCACCTTGCTGAGGCGGTTGATCAGATAACTGCCCTGGCGGTGCAGATAGTGGTCCGCAAGGTACGTGACGGCGGTCGCGGCCGCGAAGGCGGGGACGCTCGGGATGAGCGCGGCCACCATTATGGCGGGGAAACCCGCCAGCATGAGGACCGCCGCGGCCAGCTCGGCCGCGCTGCCCACCCGGGCGACGCGAATAGCGGTGCTTATCACTGAAAACCTGCTCTGGGAGGGATGCCGGTTGTTTACGAATTAACGGTGCTTAAGGTTCAGGCCCCTGTGAATGCACCAGGAACGGGCAGCCACAGAGGCCTGAATTTACCGAAAACTAATTGGCCCTGATTATGCCACGCCGTCCTGACGGTCCAGGACACTGGCCAGCGCGGCCTCGAAGCCGGAGGCCTGGCCCGCGGAGGCCGTCGGGTCCTGCTGGCGGACGTCGATGACATGCCCGGTCAGCTCGGAGAGCAGCACGTCGAGCGAGGTGCGGGCCACCGCCTCGGAGGACAGCAGGCTGCCCGCGGGCTCCTGGCCGAAGGCCTTGGTGCGCATGGGCGTGGCAGTGCGCTCAGGGTTGATGCAGTTCACCCGGACGCCGTCACCCGCCCATTCGTCGGACAGGGCCTGCGTCAGGTTGACCATCGCCGCCTTGGTCGAGGAGTACAGGCTGTACTCGGCGCGGCCGCGGGTGTAGCTGCTGGAGGTGTACAGCAGCAGCTGGCCCTTGGTCTCCGCCAGGTACTTGTACGAGGAGCGCGCGATCTGCACCGGGGCCAGGTAGTTGACCTTCAGCGCCTCCTCGATGGTGGCGTTGTCGGTCTCCGCCAGCTTGCCGATGCGCAGCACGCCCGCGGTGTTCACGACGTAGTCGATGCGCCCGGTCTCGGCGTACGCCTTGGACAGCGCGTCGTCGACCTCCTCCGGGTTCTCCACGTGGGTGCCGGTGGTGGAGCGGCCCAGCGCGTACACCTTGGCGCCGTAGGACTCGGCGAGTTCGCCGATGTCCTTGCCGATGCCGTAGGAGCCGCCGAAGACGACGACGGTCTTGCCGGTGAGCAGCTCGCGGTAGGCCTCGTCGCTGACCTGCTCGGGAGCCGCGGTCGAGGCGAGCTGGAAGAGCTTGTCGGCGATGAAGACGTCGACGGGCTGGGTGACCTTCATGTTGTACTCGTCACCCGCGACGACGTGGATCGGCACGTCCGGCAGGTACTTGAGCACGACCGAACAGTCGTCCGTCGCCTGGAAGTTGGGGTCCCCGGCGGCGACCTCGTAGGCGCGCTTGATGGTGGACAGCTTGAAGGCCTGCGGGGTCTGGCCGCGACGCAGCCGGGAGCGGTCCGGGATCTCGGTGATGAACTCGCCGTCCAGGCCGTGGGTGCGCGTCACGATGATGGTGTCCGCGGACGGGATGGCGACGTCGACGGCCTGGAAGCGCTCCAGGGCGACCACGCAGTCGTCGATCACACGGCGCGAGAGCAGCGGGCGTACGGCGTCGTGGAAGAGGACGTTGAGGTCCTCGCCCTCGGCCAGGCCCTCGCCGAGGGCGGCGATGGCGCGCTCGGTGGTCTCGTTCCGGGTGGCGCCACCCTCGATGATCTTCTTGACCTTCCGGAAGCCGGCCTTGGCCACGATCTTCTCTATGTCCGGAACATAACCCGGCGCCATCAGCACGATGATGTCGTCGATGGAGTCGGCCTTCTCGAAGGTGGTCAGAGTGTGCTCGATGACTGCCTTGCCGGCGATCTTCAGCAGCTGCTTGGGGATCGAGAGACCCACGCGCTGACCGGTACCACCGGCCAGGATCACTGCGGTGGTACGGGGCTTGGCGATGTGCTGGGACACAGAAGACCTACCTCGGGGCGACAGGGAACGGGGAAATGGTCCCACTTGCGGTTACCGCTGTGCAAGGTGACCGCCGTTCACCGCATATGTACGCGCTACCTGTCATTCATCTTGCACTGCCAGTAACGAAGACCGTGCGGGAGTTCAGCGGCGGCGCAGCTTCTTCAGGCACCGGTGTCCCAGTACCCGCATCAGTTCCTTCGACGGCGTCTGGTGCACCGTGCGCGCCTTGCCGGGCGAGGTGTGCCCCACCGGTGACTCGGCCGCCGCGGCGAGCGCCCCGTACAGCGCCCGTGCCGCCACCTCGGGCGAGATCCGCGGGGCGGGGATCCCGTCCAGGGCAGGAGCCTTCGGCACGGCGGACAGGAGCCCGGGATCACCGATGACCCGCACACCCAGGTCACCGATACGCCGTGCCATCTCGGCGCCGATCTCGGCAGCGGCCTCCATGGCCCACTCGGGAGTGAGGATCTTCACGTCTTCGGGCGATGGGCTGCACGCGTTCTTCATATGCATGACCGCGCCGTTGCGGACGAGCTTGGAATACAACTCGTCCGGCAGTCCATTGCCGCGGAATTCCTTGTTAAGATTCCGCAGCATTTCGGTCTCGGCGAGAGTAAGAGAGCGATTCGCCGTGTCCGGAACGGGCTGGAGGAGATTCTCGGGCAGCCCGAGGAGTTGTTCGAAAGTGCGCATCAGACCACGGGGGTCGCTGTCGTCGACCACGACGACGGTGACACGCTCCGCACCGACCGCCCGGGCCCAGCGCTCGACGAGCCGGTCGTGCCGGTGGCGGCGCCAGAAGCTGGGGTTGGGCTGCTCGTACGGCGCCTTCCTCAGCATGTGCGTGAGCCAGTCGCCGTAACCCATGCGCAGGCCGTTCTGCACGTACTGCTGCCACTGCGAGGGCATGATCCTCGCCAGCGGACGCAGGGTGACCAGCACGTGGACCCTCCCCCACTCTCGGCTTCGCTCGAGCGGGGGGACCCCCATCCCGCCGAGCTGCTCGACGATCCGCGCGATCGTGTCGTCGCCCTCGGCGTCGGCGAAGAACTCGCTGCTGATCACCGAGGTCCTCCCGCCGGTGGCCTCGACCTGTTCCAGCAGCCGCGTCCAGTGCTTCTCGGTGGGCGCGGTGTCGCCGATCATCGCGGGCCTCGCGCAGGCGGCCAGGGCGGCTTCCATGGGGTGTCTGCTGTGCGCCGGGAACACGACGCCGTGTCCGGGCAGCAGGTCCTTCGCCGCGAACAGCGCGCCCTGGATGGAGGTCGTGCCGGTCTTGTGGGGGCCGATGTGCAGCAGGCGCGTGCCGGCGGGCAGCGGAGCGGTCACGCCGTTCACCGGAAGGTCGTCACTCGTACAGTCCGTCTCCATAGTCAGAGGACGGTAAGAGAAGCGCCTGAGTGTTGCCTGAGAGGAGCGTGGGACTGTGATGAAGAGCACGCCCCTCTCAGGCAACGTCCTCACACCAAACGGACTCCGGGCTCGCCCGCGTCCACCCGGAGCTGCGCCAGCGTGCTGGGCGTCGCCTGCGGCCTGACCACCGTGTCCACGACCCGGACCTGGGCGTCGATGCCGTGCCGGTCGATGTCGAAGAGGTGGTAGCCGCGGTGGGCGTCGATGACCTTCCAGTGCGGGTTGTCGGCCTTCAGCGGGTCCCACTGGGCGTGGAAGGCGGCCTGGTCCTGGTCGCCGTTGCTGGAGATGGACGTCCCGACGAACTCGGCGCCGACCACCCGCGAGGACGGGTCGGCGTAGTCCTCCTTGAGGTCGCTGATCATCGTGAGGTGGCGGTCGCCCGAGAGCACGACCGGGTTGCGCACGCTTCTGAACTCCTCCAGGAGCGCGTTGCGTTCGACCTGGTAGCCGTCCCAGGCGTCGTAGTACCAGAGCTTGCCCTCGCCGAGCAGGATGTCGGTCTCGGCCATCATGATCTGCGAGGCGATGAGGTTCCAGCGGGCCGGTGAGCCGTGCAGCCCGTCCAGGAGCCACTGCTTCTGCTCGGCGCCGAGCATCGTGAGCGAGGGATCCTGGGCGGCCGCCTGACCGGTGACCTGGTCGCTGCGGAACTGCCGGGTGTCGAGCACGTTCAGCCGGACCAGACGGCCGAACTCCAGCCGCCGGTACATCTGGATGTGCGGGCCGTTGGGGACGGCGCTCGCACGGACCGGCATGTGCTCGTAGTACGCCTGGAAGGCCGCGGTCATCCGGGCCACGAACGCGTCGTGCGGCTGCTTGTCGGGGTCCTGCGGGATCTCGCCGGCCCAGTCGTTGTCGACCTCGTGGTCGTCGAAGGTGACCACCCAGGGCGCGTTCGCGTGGATCTCGGCGAGGTCCGGGTCGGTGCGGTACTGGGCGTACCGGTTGCGGTACTGGACGAGGGTGTACGGCTCCCCGCTGCCCTCGTGCCGGCGCGGACCGGCGGACGACGGCGCCGACTCGTAGATGTAGTCGCCGACGAACAGCACGACGTCGGGGTCCTGGTCCAGCATGTCGGCGTACGGCGTGAAGTAGCCGTTCTGCCAGTTCTGGCAGGAGGCGAGCGCGACGCGCAGGCTGCCCAGGGAGGTGTACCGGGCGGGGGCGGTGCGGGTGCGGCCGGTGCGCGAGAGCTGGCCGTCGGCGCGGAAGCGGTACCAGTACGTACGGCCCGCGCGCAGACCCCGTACGTCGACGTGAACACTGTGTCCGAACGCGGGCAGGGCCTGGGCGGTGCCGCGCCGGACGACCTTTCTGAAACGCTGGTCCTCGGCGAGTTCCCACTCCACCGGCACCACCCTGTCGGGCATACCACCGCCGTTCAGCGGGTCCGGCGCGAGCCGGGTCCACAGCACGATGCCGTCCGGCAACGGGTCACCGGAGGACACACCGAGGCTGAACACACCGTCGGGCAGCGGGGTCTCCGCCGCTCGCGCCGTGCCCGGCAGCCACAGCTGGGCGGAGGCGGCGGCGCCGAGCACGGCGGCGCCTGCGGTCAGAAAGCGGCGTCGGCCGGGTGATGCTGCTCCGTACATAGCGAACTCCCTTGCGTCGCTGACCTCTTGGACACCCTTGAAGCTCACGCTTCGGGGGGATCCGCGCGTTGAACCAGAGTGTTCGCGTGCATGACAAATAGGTAGACAACAGAAGAGCCGTTGCGACTCGGGTATCACATGATGAACGTGATCCCGGCGCAACGGCCTTCAGGACACTGCCGACTGACGATCTTTTGGGTTTAGTTGGCGAAGCCCGAGCCCAGACGGGCCTTCGCGGCGGTCGTACCGAGGAGGGTGTGGCCGAAGGTGAACGTGCCGTTCGGTGCCAGGACGGTGGCCGGAAGCGGCACACCGCCGGGCGACACGACGTACTCGCCCCGGGAGCGGAAGGACCACACGGACCCCGCGCCCGCGTTCTCGCCGGGCGCGCCGACCGCGACGTCGGCCAGTCCGTCACCGTTCGCGTCACCCAGATGGACGGCCCTGCCGAAGGCGTCGCCCTTCTCGGCGGTGCCCGGGACACCTGTGCTGTTCTGCGTGACCACCTGGTGGGAGCCGACGCCGGTCAGCCCGTCGGCCCGGCCGCTGAGCACCACGACGGACCCCGCGTCGGGCCAGGCGTCCGGGTCGGTGGGGGTGCCCAGGTCCTCGCCGGGCACGCCGGTGACCACGTCGAGGTACCCGTCGCCGTCGACGTCGGCCAGCTGGACGTCGGTCCCGAAGCCGTCGCCCTTCTCGGCGGTGCCGGGCACGCCGGGGCTGTCCTGGTTGACGAACTGCGCGGCCACGCCGTCGGGGGCGCCCGAAGTGCCGGGTATCCAGGTGATACGGCCGCCCTTGGCGCGGTAGGTGTCCAGGTCGCTGTCGTAGCCGTCGACGGCCCGGCCCACGACGATGTCGTCGTAGCCGTCCCGGTTCACATCCCCGACCGCGAGGTTCTCGCCGCCCTGGAGTCCGGCGCCGTCGATGTCGTAGACGAGGGTGTAGGGCGTGAGGCCGTCCTTGGTGCCCCACCAGTACACGACCCGCCGGGAGTCGAACTCGTCCCCGTCGTTCTCGGTGGCGACGACGTCGGTGACGCCGTCGCCGTTGAGGTCGCCGACGGCCAGGTCGAGGACACAGCTGTCGTACTTGTCCTTGACCACCTGGCGTTTCCCGGTGGCCGAGCCGTTGCGGGTGAAGGGCCCGCCGATCGCCGACAGGTCGTGCTGAGCGACCACGGTCAGCAGATCGCTCGCGCCGTCCCCGTCGATGTCCGCCGCCGCGAGCCGGCCCTCGGCGCCGAGCCGGTCGTACGCCGACCCGGAGGCGAGGGTGGCTCCCCCCGCCAGACCGCGGGCGCCGCCCCAGAGGACCTGCACCCGACCGGAACCGCCGTCCTCCCCGCCCACGCCCACGACCAGGTCCGGGTATCCGTCCCGGTCCAGGTCGGCGGTGGTGAGCGCGCTGCCGAACCGGTCGCCCGCCTCGGCGGTGCCCGGTATCCCCGCGCTGTTCTGGCTGAACACCTGCTTCGTGGCGGTCTTCAGGCCGCTCGCCGAGCCGTACAGCACGCCGACGAACCCGGCCTTCGCCTTCCCCGCGACGGTCCCGTCGGGCGCGGCCACCGCGAGGTCGGCGTAGCCGTCCCCGTTGAAGTCGTTCCGCGTCTGGTGAGGGGCGGCACCCGCGGCACCCGCGGCGGTGGGCAGGGCGACGACCCCGCCGAGCGCCAGGACGACGGCGAGCCCCGTGCGCCACCCTCTTCGTTGTACGCGCATGCCGCGTCCCCCTCCTGTGACAGTCGTACGGATTGCCCCGTACGACTCACAGGAAGGGCGGTTGGTTGTCTTCCGGTATGCCGGGACGTCGCCCGGCATTCACTCAGAACGGCTCGAAGTCGTCGAACTCCTGGGTCGCCTCGTCCCGTTCGGCCTGCTTGTCGCGGCGGCGCTGGGCGGCCGGCCGGGGTTCCTCGAAGCGGTGGTCCTCGCCACGCCGGCCGAGCATCTCGGCACCGGCCATGACGGTCGGCTCCCAGTCGAAGACGACCGCGTTGTCCTCGGGGCCGATGGCGACGCCGTCGCCCGAGCGGGCGCCCGCCTTCATCAACTGGTCTTCCACACCGAGGCGGTTGAGGCGGTCGGCGAGGTAACCGACGGCCTCGTCGTTGCTGAAGTCGGTCTGCCGCACCCAGCGTTCCGGCTTCTCGCCGCGCACCCGGTACAGCCCGTCCTCCTCGCGGACCACGGTGAAGCCCGCGTCGTCCACGGCCTTGGGCCGGATGACGATCCGGGTCGCCTCCTCCTTGGGCTTGGCGGCCCGCGCCTTGCCGACCAGATCGGCGAGACCGAAGGACAGCTCCTTCAGCCCCGTGTGTGCGACGGCGGACACCTCGAAGACGCGGTAACCGCGCGCCTCCAGATCCGGCCGCACCATCTCGGCGAGGTCCTTGCCGTCCGGTACGTCGATCTTGTTCAGGACGACGATGCGGGGACGGTTGTCGAGGCCGCCGTACTCCCGGAGCTCCGCCTCGATGATGTCGAGGTCGGAGAGCGGGTCGCGGTCGGACTCCAGCGTGGCGGTGTCCAGGACGTGCACGAGGACACTGCAGCGCTCCACGTGCCGCAGGAACTCCAGGCCCAGGCCCTTGCCCTGGCTGGCGCCCGGGATCAGGCCCGGCACGTCGGCGATGGTGTAGACGGTCGAGCCGGCGGTCACCACGCCCAGGTTCGGGACCAGCGTGGTGAAGGGGTAGTCGGCGATCTTCGGCTTGGCCGCGCTCAGCACCGAGATCAGCGAGGACTTGCCCGCGCTCGGGTAGCCGACCAGCGCCACGTCGGCGACGGTCTTGAGCTCCAGGACGATGTCCTGGAGGTCTCCGGGCACGCCGAGCAGCGCGAACCCGGGGGCCTTGCGGCGGGCGGAGGCCAGCGCCGCGTTGCCGAGGCCCCCGCGGCCGCCCTGGGCGGCGACGTAGGAGGTGCCGTGCCCGACCATGTCGGCGAGGACGTTGCCCTGCCGGTCGAGGACGACGGTGCCGTCCGGCACCGGCAGGACCAGGTCCTGGCCGTCCTTGCCGGAGCGGTTGCCGCCCTCGCCGGGCTTGCCGTTGGTGGCCTTGCGGTGCGGGGAGTGGTGGTAGTCGAGCAGCGTGGTGACGGACTGGTCGACGGTGAGGATCACGTCACCGCCACGACCGCCGTTACCGCCGTCCGGGCCGCCGAGCGGCTTGAACTTCTCACGGTGGACGGAGGCACAGCCGTGACCTCCGTTACCCGCGGCGACATGCAGTTCGACGCGGTCCACGAAGGTGGTCATGGTTCGGTGCCTCCAAAAACGTCACGAGTACTACTGGCTTAACACGCGAAAGGCGGACCCGCCTTCCCACCAGGGAAGTGAGGTCCGCCTCGCGAAAGTTTCCGATCAGGCGACCGGAACGATGTTCACGACCTTGCGGCCACGGCTGGTGCCGAACTGCACCGAACCGGCCTCGAGGGCGAACAGCGTGTCGTCGCCGCCACGGCCGACGCCCGCGCCGGGGTGGAAGTGGGTGCCGCGCTGGCGGACCAGGATCTCGCCCGCGTTGACGACCTGACCGCCGTAACGCTTCACGCCGAGGCGCTGAGCGTTGGAGTCACGACCGTTACGGGTGGACGATGCGCCCTTCTTGTGTGCCATCTCTCCTCAGTCCCTTACTTCGCAGCCGCGGGGATCTCAGTGACCTTGATCGCCGTGTACTGCTGGCGGTGGCCCTGACGACGGCGGTAGCCGGTCTTGTTCTTGTAGCGAAGGATGTCGATCTTGACGCCCTTGTGGTGGTCCACGACCTCGGCCTGGACCTTGATGCCGGCCAGCACCCACGGGTCGCTGGTGACAGCTTCGCCGTCGACAACGAGCAGGGTCGAGAGCTCGACCGTGTCGCCAACCTTGGCAGTGGAAATCTTGTCAACCTCAACGATGTCGCCGACAGCAACCTTGTGCTGGCGACCACCGCTGCGCACGATGGCGTACACGCGGATCTCACTCTCTCGCTCGGGAACGGCACCCCCGCAGTCCAGCCGCCCGGCAGAGCGAGCGGCCTCTCCCGGCCAGAACAGAGACCCGAGAGGAAGAGGTTTACGGGGATGTGGCGTGTCACCAGTGGACACGCCGACGGTCTAGGTTACGGGGCCACGGCCGAACGGGTCAAACCGGGCCCCGCCTCGTGCACACCTGTGGGTCAGGAGCCGAGGCTCTCCCGGTAGGCCACGCACTCCTCGTAGGAGGGCAGCAGCCCCTGCTCGCGGGCCTCGGCCAGGGTGGGCGCCTGCTCGTCCTTGGGAGAGAGCAGGGGGGCGACCCCCTCGGGCCACTCGATGCCGATCTCCGGGTCGAGCGGGTGGACGCCGTGCTCGCGCTCGGGTGCGTACCCCTCCGAGCAGAGGTAGACCACGGTGGCGTCGTCGGTGAGCGCCATGAACCCGTGGCCGAGTCCCTCGGAGAGGTAGACGGCGTGGTGGTCCTGGTCGTCCAGGCGGACGATCTCCCACTGGCCGAAGGTCGGCGAGCCGGTCCGGATGTCCACGATCACGTCGAGGACCGCGCCGCGCACGCACTTGACGTACTTGGCCTGCCCGGGCGGCACGTCGGCGAAGTGGATGCCGCGCAGGGTGCCCCGGCTGGAGACGGACATGTTGGCCTGGGCCAGGCCGAGCGGGTGGCCCGCGGCCTCCGCGAAGACCGGGGCCTTGAACCACTCGTGGAAACTGCCCCGGCCGTCGGGGAAGACCTTCGGCTCGAACACCCAGGCACCGGAGATCGAAAGGGGTCGCATCGCGGGGGTCTCAGCCCTTCTTCTGGTTGGTCAGGGCGCGCTTGATACGCCCGGCGGCCCGGCGCCACAGCGGGCGCGGCGCGGCCGCCTTCTTCTTCGGGGCGCTCGGAGCGGCCTTCTTCGTGGCCGGCGGGGTGTGCCGGTCGATCACCTTGGCGGTGCCGTCGGCGGCGACCACCACGTCGACCGGGAGCCGGGTCCACTTGCGCTCACCGCGGGCGGCGGACGGTACGCCGACGCGGACCGCCCAGCGCATGCCGGTGAGCTGCTCCAGCGGCAGTTCGGCGGTGAGGGCCCCGTCGGCGACGGTGGCGTCCGCGGGGTACTTGCCGACGTTCTTGCGCTCGAAGCGGAGCTGGACCGGTTCGCCGCCGTCCACCGCGTGGTGCAGCGGCAGCGGGAGCCGGACCGTGGCGCCGTCGACCGAGGCCGCGGCCGGGTCCATACGGGCCACCGCCTCGCCCTCCAGCTTGCCGGTGTGCTGGTCGACGTCGAGCGAGAGGTTGCCCGGTCCGTCGGTCCAGTACGGCAGCACCAGGCGGACCGCGTCACCGACGAGCGCGGCGCTCCGGCCGGCCTCGACGTCCGCGCCGCGCACCGCGCCGAGCCGGGTCTCCTTGCTCCAGCCGCAGGACTTGATCCTGAGGTGCAGATCCCAGATGCCCTTGTCGAGCGGGGCGCCGGAGGCCGCGGTCTCGGGGTCGAGCTCGGCGCGGGCGGAGATCCGCTGCCGGAAGGCACCCTCCCCGGCCGCGACCTCGTGCAGCTCGCTCTTGACGGGGAGGTAGAACTGCCGGGCGTCCTCGCGGTGCCGGACCACCAGGTCCACGTCGCTCTTGGCCAGCGGGGCGTCCAGCGCGATGCCCTGGTCGTCGAGCGCCTTGAGAGCCTCGTCGGGCAGCGGCAGACCGAGCAGCAGACGCCCGCCCTCGCGGCGGAAGGTCATCGGCTCGTCGCCGATGTGCAGTTCGGAGTCGAAGCCGACGCGCAGGGTGCCGTCCTGCCACTCCAGCGAGGTGAGCTCGCCGGTGGGCTTGATCCCGGCCTCCCACTCGGCGAGCGTCCGGATGTCCTGGTAGCGGTCGGCGAAGATCAGCCCGGCGACGACCTTCTGGGTGAGGCCGAGACGGGCGACGACACCCGGTCCGAAGCGCTCGGTGACCACCTTGTGGATCTCGGTGTACAGCTCCTCGGCGTAGTCCTCGGGGAGCTTGAGCAGCCGCTTGCCGCGCAGCCGCTCGACCATCTCGTTGCGCAGCCAGCGGCTGAACAGCTTGTCGCGCAGCGCGCCGGGCTCGGTCAGCGACTCGACGACGTCGAGGGCCTCGCGCAGGTTGCCGAAGTAACCGACCGGGTCGAAGCGCTGGAAGCCGGCGTTGGAGCCGTCGTCACGGGTGATGTGGTAGTAGCACAGGTAGTCGCCGAGGACGGAGACGTTCTTCGCGCGCAGATAGGTCTCCACGACGAAGACGTGGTCCTCGAGCCGGCGGCGACCCTCCTTGAAGCGGATCCCGTGCTCCTTCAGGAACTCCCGCCGGAACATCTTGTGCGGGGTGAGGCTGTCGATCAGCGGCGCGTTGGACACGGTGGCACGCGGCCGGTTCACCCGGAACAGCTCCTGCGGGACCGGCCGTCCGATGCCCGCCATCTTTCCCACGACGACGTCGGCCTCGTTGGCCTTGCCGTAGTCGTACATCCGCTCAAGGGCCTCGTCGCCGAGCCAGTCGTCGTGGTCGACGAACATGACGTACTCGCCCTGGGCGGCCTCGATGCCGGTGTTGCGGGGCCTGCCCGACCAGCCGGAGGACTCCTGGTGAATGACGTGGAAGTGCGGGTGCTCGGCGGCGAGCTGGTCCAGCCGGGCCGGGGTCTCGTCGGTGGAGCCGTCGTTGACGAAGAAGACCTCGAACTCGTCCGGGGTGAGGCTCTGCCGCAGCAGGCCCGTGATGCAGTCCTCGACGTATTTGCCGGGGTTGTAGACCGCGATGACGACGCTGACCTTGACCGTCACGCCGTGTTCTCCTTCAGATGGACCCGGTGGATCTCCGGGAAGGCCTCGGTGAGAGCCGTGCGCCAGTCGCGCAGCGGCTCGATGCCGGCCTCGGCGAACCGGTCGTGACCGAGGACGCTGTAGGCGGGACGGGGGGCGGGGCGTACGAACGCGTCGCTGGTGGTGGGGCGGACCCGGTCCGGGTCGGTGCCGAGCAGGCGGAAGATCTCCTGGGTGAAGCCGTGCCAGGTGGTCTCGCCGGAGTTGGTGCCGTGGTAGACGCCGGCCGGGGCGGTGCCGGCCAGGGCTCCGAGGCCCAGCTCGACCAGCAGGCCCGCCAGATCGGCGCTCCAGGTGGGCTGGCCGCGCTGGTCGTCGACGACGTCGAGGGTGTCCTTGACGCCCTCCAGCTTGATCATCGTACGGACGAAGTTGGGGCCGCCGGTGCCGTAGAGCCAGGCGGTACGGACGACGTACCCGCGCTCGATCCCGAGCACGGCCTTCTCGCCGGCCAGCTTGGTGCGGCCGTAGGCGCTGCGGGGCGCGGTGGGGGCGTCCTCCGCGTACGGCTCCTGGGCGTCCCCGGCGAAGACGTAGTCCGTGGAGACGTGCAGCAGAACGGCCCCGGTGCGGGCGCAGGCGGCGGCCAGGTTGGCCGGCCCGTCGCCGTTGATCGCGAGCGCCTCGTCCTCACGGGTCTCTGCGTCGTCGACGGCCGTCCAGGCGGCGCAGTTGACGACCACGGCGGGCCGGTGCTCGTCCAGCGCCGCGCTCACGGCGTCGGCGTCGGTGAGGTCCAGCGCCGCGCGGTCGAGAGCGACATACCGCTCCCCCGCCTGGGCGAGCCGGGCCAGGACGTCCTGGCCCAGCATGCCGCCCGCGCCCGTGACCAGCCAGGTGCGGTTGTCGGTCACAGCGCGGCCCGCTCCTTCAGCGGCTCCCACCAGGCGCGGTTGTCGCGGTACCACTGCACGGTCTCGGCGAGGCCCTGCTCGAAGCTCTTGCGGGGCTCGTAGCCGAGCTCCTCGCGGATCTTCGTGCAGTCGACGGAGTAGCGGCGGTCGTGGCCCTTGCGGTCCTCGACGTACTCGACGCTGGTCTCCCAGTCGGCGCCGCACGCCTTCAGCAGCAGACCGGTGAGCTCCTTGTTGGAGAGCTCGGTGCCGCCGCCGATGTTGTAGACCTCGCCGGCGCGGCCCTTGGTGCGCACGAGCTCGATGCCCTGGACGTGGTCGTCGATGTGCAGCCAGTCGCGGACGTTGCCGCCGTCGCCGTACAGCGGGACCTTCTTGCCGTCGAGAAGGTTGGTCACGAAGAGCGGGATGACCTTCTCGGGGAAGTGGTGGTGCCCGTAGTTGTTGGAGCAGCGGGTCACCCGCACGTCCAGGCCGTGGGTGCGGTGGTACGACAGCGCGATCAGGTCGCTGGACGCCTTCGCCGAGGAGTACGGCGAGTTGGGCTCCAGCGGGTGCGTCTCGGGCCAGGAACCCTCGTCGATCGAGCCGTAGACCTCGTCGGTGGAGATGTGCACGAAGGTCTTGATGCCCGCGCGGTGGGCCGCGTCGATGAGGGTGTGGGTGCCGACCACGTTGGTGCGCACGAACTCCGCGCCGCCGTCGATGGAACGGTCGACGTGCGACTCGGCGGCGAAGTGGACGACCTGGTCGTGCTCGGCCATCAGCTTGCCGACCAGCTCGGGGTCGCAGATGTCGCCCTGCACGAAGGCGAAGCCCGGGTGCTCGCGCACCTCGTCGAGGTTGGCCGGGTTGCCCGCGTAGGTCAGCTTGTCGAGGACGGTGACGGCGATGTCACCGGGGCCCTCGGGGCCGAGCACGGTACGGACGTAGTGCGAGCCGATGAAGCCGGCACCGCCGGTCACCAGAATCCGAGTGGTCATGAAGAGATCTGCACCTTGCTGTGATCACCGAGCACGAGCCGGTGTGCCTTGGGGTTACGGGGCGCGGGCGTGACCTCGACGTCACGTCCGATGAGCGAGGCCTCCACACGGCGCACGCCGGTCACGGACGAGCCGCGCAGCACGATGGAGTACTCGATTTCGCTGTCCTCGATCCGGCAGTCCTCGGAGACGGACGTGAACGGACCGATGTAGGCGTCGTTGACCACCGTGCCGGCACCGATGATGGCAGGACCGACGATACGGCTGCCACGGATGCTGGCCCCCGCCTCGATCCGGACCCGGCCGATGATCTCGCTGCTCTCGTCGACCGAGCCCTCGTTCACCGGGTCGACGGTCTCCAGGACCGACCGGTTGACCTCCAGCATGTCGGTGACGTTGCCGGTGTCCTTCCAGTACCCGGAGATGGTCGTGGAACGCACGTCACGCTTCTGGTCGATCAGCCACTGGATCGCATGGGTGATCTCCAGCTCGCCGCGCCAGGACGGCTCGATGGAGCGGACGGCCTCGTGAATGGCCGGGGTGAAGAGGTAGACGCCGACGAGCGCCAGATCGCTCTTGGGCTGCTTCGGCTTCTCCTCCAGGCCCACCACCCGGCCGTCGCCGTCGAGTTCGGCGACACCGAAGGACGTGGGGTTGGGGACCCGGGTCAGCAGGATCTGCGCCTCGGGCCGCTCGGCGCGGAACTCGTCCACCAGACCGGTGATGCCGCCGACGATGAAGTTGTCGCCGAGGTACATGACGAAGTCCTCGTCACCGAGGAACTCCTGCGCGATGAGGACGGCGTGGGCGAGGCCCAGCGGCGCTTCCTGCGGGATGTAGGTGACCTTGATCCCGAACTGGGAGCCGTCACCGACCGCCTCACGGATCTCGTCCGCGGTGTCGCCGACGACGATGCCGACCTCGCTGATCCCGGCCTCGGCGATCGCCTCCAGGCCGTAGAACAGCACGGGCTTGTTGGCGACCGGCACCAACTGCTTGGCGGACGTGTGGGTGATCGGGCGGAGGCGGGTGCCCGCTCCCCCGGAGAGCACGAGAGCCTTCACGAAAATCCCTATTTGTCTAAATTAAGCGTCAATCTCGGCTCACATCATAACCCTGGGGACAGGCCCGGGATTCACCAGCCATTCACATGATCGATCACCGGTTGACAACTTTCTGTCGGACGCAATACCCACAGAATCACGAAATCCGCCCTAGGCGAACCAAGAGCGGATTTCGATCTTCAGACGGCCGAAACTATGCGGTGACCGTCCGTCAGGCCTCGTCGGCCTGGGTGGAGACGGACCGCGGCGACTGCTGCTCGGCCGCCACCGTCTTCTTCGACGCCGCCTTCTTCGCGGTCGTCTTCTTGGCCACGGTCTTCTTCGCGGCCGTCTTCTTGGCGGTGGTGGCCTTCTTGGTCGCGGCCTTCTTCGCCGTGGCCTTCTTGGCCGTCTTACGGGCCGTCTTCTTGGCCGGGGCCGCCTCGTCGACGGGTGCTTCCGCCTCGACGGGCGCCTCCGCCTCGGCCGGGGCCTCCGCCGAGGGCACGACCACGACGGCCGCCTCCTCGGACGCGGTGGGCGCGGTGGCCTTGCGGACGGCACGACGGCGCGGACGGGCCGGGGCGGCGCTCTCGGCGACCGCCTCGGGCTCGGCCGACACGGCCGGGGCCGGCTCGGCCTGCGGCTCGGCCACCGGCGCGGTCTCGGCGACCGTCACCACGGCGGCCTCGGCACCCGTCGGGGAACCGGCCGGGGCCGATGCCCTCCGGGTGGCCCGGCGGCGCGTACGGCCCTTGGGAGCGGCCTCGTCGGCGGCGGGCTCGCTCGCGGACACGGCCTCCACGACGGGGTCCTCCGCGGCGACCGGCTCGGCCTGTGCCTCGGCGGCCGTCTCCGGCTGCACGGGACGCTCGGCCTCCACCTCGGCCGGCACGGCCTGAGCGGTCGGCACCTCGACGTCCTCGGGGACCGGGCTCTCCTGGTCGGCCGGCACCTCGGCACCGCCCGACCTCCTCGACCCGCCGCCCCTCGGGGCACCGGCCGGAGCGGACGCCCGGCGGCTCGCCCTGCGACGGCCACGCCCGCGCGTGGCCGCGGCCTCCGCCTCGGCGACGCTGCTGTACAGCTCCTCGTCCGGGGCGAACTCAGCCGGCGTGAGCGCGATGGGCTCGGCCACCTCGGCGGCGAGCTCGGCCTCGGTCTCGACCTCTTCGGGCGCCTCGGGAGCCTCTACCGCGGCCACGGCCTCGTGGACGTGCTCGTGTCCGTCACCACCGCGCCCGCGCTTCTTGCGCTTGCCGCCGCCACCGGCGGAGGTCGGCGTCTCCATGTGCACGATGACACCGCGGCCGTTGCAGTGGACGCAGGTCTCGGAGAAGGACTCCAGCAGGCCCTGGCCGACCCGCTTGCGGGTCATCTGGACCAGGCCCAGCGAGGTGACCTCGGCGACCTGGTGCTTGGTCCGGTCCCGGCCCAGGCACTCGAGCAGGCGCCGCAGCACCAGATCCCGGTTGGACTCCAGGACCATGTCGATGAAGTCGATGACGATGATGCCGCCGAGGTCGCGCAGCCTGAGCTGGCGCACGATCTCCTCGGCCGCCTCCAGGTTGTTCCTGGTGACCGTCTCCTCGAGGTTGCCCCCCTGCCCGGTGAACTTGCCGGTGTTGACATCGACGACGACCATCGCCTCGGTCCGGTCGATCACCAGCGAACCGCCACTGGGCAGCCAGACCTTGCGGTCCAGCGCCTTGGCGAGCTGCTCGTCGATCCGGTACGTGGCGAAGACGTCGACCTCGGAGGTCCACTTCGACAGCCGGTCGGCCAGGTCGGGCGCGACGTGCGAGACGTATCCGTGGATGGTCTCCCATCCCTCGTCACCGCTGACGACGACCTTGGTGAAGTCCTCGTTGAAGATGTCGCGGACGACCCGGACGGTCATGTCCGGCTCGCCGTAGAGCAGCGTCGGGGCGTTGCCGCTCTTCGCCTTCTTCTGGATGTCCTCCCACTGCGCCTGCAGCCGCTCGACATCGCGGCGCAGCTCGTCCTCGCTCGCGCCCTCGGCGGCGGTGCGCACGATGACGCCCGCGTCCTCGGGGACGATCTTCTTGAGGATGGTCTTCAGACGCGCGCGCTCGGTGTCGGGCAGCTTGCGGCTGATGCCGGTCATCGAGCCCTCGGGGACGTACACGAGGTAGCGCCCGGGGAGGGAGACCTGGCTGGTGAGCCGCGCGCCCTTGTGGCCGATCGGGTCCTTGGTCACCTGGACCAGCACCGACTGACCGGACTTCAGCGCGCTCTCGATGCGGCGCGGCCCGTTGGCCATGCCGAGCGCCTCGAAGTTGACCTCACCGGCGTAGAGCACCGCGTTGCGGCCCTTGCCGATGTCGATGAAGGCGGCCTCCATCGACGGCAGCACGTTCTGGACCTTGCCCAGGTAGACGTTGCCGACGTACGAGGTGGCCTGCTCCTTGTTGACGTAGTGCTCGACGAGCACACCGTCCTCGAGCACGCCGATCTGCGTGCGCTCACCGCTCTGCCGGACGACCATCACCCGCTCGACGGCCTCGCGGCGGGCCAGGAACTCGGCCTCGGTGATGATCGGGACCCGACGGCGGCCCTGCTCACGGCCCTCGCGGCGGCGCTGCTTCTTGGCCTCCAGACGGGTCGAGCCCTTGATGGACTGCACCTCGTCGGACGGCTCCGAAACCCTTTCCCGCGCGGGACGGGGCTCGCGCACCTTGACGACGGTCCGCTCGGGGTCGCCGTCATCGGGCTCGGTGTCCGCGGAGGAGTCCCCGGCCCGACGCCTGCGCCGACGGCGACGACGGCTGGAGCTGGAGCCGCCGGACTCGTCCGAACGGGCGTCCTCGTCGTCCTCGTCGTCCTGCTCGGCACCATCGTCGTCCTGGGCGGACTGCCCGGCGGCGGGCTCCTCGGAGTCCTCCGAGTCCTCGTCACCGGACGCCTCGGCCGACTCGCCCCGGCGCCTGCGACGGCCACCGCGGCGACGGCGACGCCGCGACCCGGTCTCCTCGGCGTCATCCGACTCCGCGGAGTCCTCGTCGGCGGCCTCGTCCGTCTCTTCTTCCTCCACGACGGTCTCGGCGGCGGTCTCCCGCGCCTCGGGCTCGTCACCGGCACCCCGACGACGGCGGCGGCGCCGCGGCCCGCTCTGCTCCTCGGCGATCTCCTCGACCGGCTCGGCGGACTCGACCGGTTCTTCGCCCTGCCCGGTCTCCGCCTCGGCGGCGGCCTCTGCGGCGGCCCGCTGCGCGGTCTGGAACTGCGGTTCGGTGAAGACGGGCGCCTGGAACACGGCGACCGCGGGGCGCGCCGGCCGGCGCACCGACTCGTCCTCGTCCTCGTCCTCGGCAACGCGAGCGCGCCGCGCGGGCTCGGCGAACCCGGTGGCGGCCTGACGAACGGACCGACGACGGGCACGGCGCGGCGCGGCGTCCTCGGCGGAGGTCTCGGCGACGGGTGCGGGGGCTTCGGTGGCGGGTTCCTGCACGGCGGGGGCCTCGGCAACCGGCTCGGACGGCGTGGCCTCGGCGGCCTCACCCTCGGGGGCACCGGCAGGCGCGGAAACGCGGCGCGTGGCACGGCGGCGGGAACGACGCGGGGTGGCGTCCTCGGCATCGGCGGTCTCGGCGGGCGCTTCCGCGGCCACCGGCTCGACGGTTTCGGCGACCTCCGCGGCGGCAGGCGACTCGACGGTCTCCGCGGCCTCCGGAGCACCGGCGGGCGCGGCGGCACGCCGGGAGGCCCGGCGACGCGTACGCCCGGCGGGCGCGGTGGTCTCGGCGGTGGGCGCCTCATCGGCGGTCTCGGCCTCGGCAGGCGTCTCGGCGGTCACCGGAGCCTCGGCCTCGGCGGCCACGGGCGCATCAGCGGGGGTGGACACCCGACGTGTCGCGCGCCGACGTGTACGTCCGGCGGGCGGAGCCGTGTCCTCGGCCTCGACGGCAGGCGCGCTCTCCGCGGCCGCGGGCTCGGCGGGTGCCTCGGCGACCACCGGCACCACGGTCTCGGCGGCCTCGGCCGCCTCGGGTGCCCCGGCAGGCGCGGAGGCCCGGCGCGTCGCACGCCGACGCGGACGCCCGGCAGGCGCAGCCGCCTCGGTGGTCTCGACGTTCTCGGTGATCTCGACGCTCTCGTCGAGCTTCTCCTCCTCGTCCGTGACGAGGTCCTCCGCCTCCGCGGCCGGTATGGCCGGAGCGACGACCTCCTCGCCGCCCGGGGCGGCGGCGACCGGCGGTCCCGCCGGCCTGGACGCGGCACGGCGCCGACGACGCGGCGGCAGGGTGTCGCTGGGAGTGTTCTGTTCGGAACCCTCGATGGGTTCGGTCGGTTCGAGCATGCGGGCATTTCTCCCGTCAGGCTCCCGGGCGCCGCACCTGGTCCGGCAGGGATGCCGGTGACGTCCGCGGCTCGCGCGATGCGCGGTGCCGCCGTCCGGGGCGCGGGCGCCTCACGGGAGCTCTCTGTGTCCTGTCTCGCCGGTTCCGTACGCCCTTGTTGGGTACGGCCTGGCGAAAGTCTTGTGGTCAGTGCACTGCCCGACCCAGGTGGCTCCCGAGTACGAGGGCTGCGCTACGACGCCCGTCCTTCGCGGGACCTTCCTTACGCCGGCGCCTTCGCGGCGGCAGTCGGTTCGGCCGTTGAGCGGGCCTCCACTGCCTCGCGGTCGGGCGCGAGCGGGTCGGTCACCGTGCCGGTCTCTTCATCGAGCAGCCCCTGCGCCAGCCTGGTCACCGCTGCGGGGACCGGCGGCGCCAGGTCGGCCACGGCGCGGAGACCGGACAGGACGTCGTCGGGTCGAACGGCAGGCGTCACGTGCCGAACAACCAGCCGCAGTATCGCACAGGGCTGGTCGGTCGGCCTATCAGCAGGTTCACTGTGCGTTTCAAGTTGTACGACCGCGGGGCGGGCGTCAAAGGTCCGAAGGCCGTTCTTGGTGGTGCGCTGGACCTCGACCGCCTCGGCGGCGTTGAACGCGGCGACCGCGCGCCCGGCCTCTGCCGGGTCCACGCCGTCCAGCCTGAGCTCCCAGACGGAAGCGGTGAGCCGGTCGGCGAGTCCCGAGGTCCGGGCCTCGACCGCGTCGACGACGTCGAGCCCGGCGGGCAGCGACTCGTCGAGAAGGAGCCGGAGCTTCTCCGGGTCACGCGCCTGCGTGAGCGCGATCTCCAGGTACTCCGCCTCACTGCCCGTGCCGGTGGGTGCGGCATTGGCGTACGACACCTTCGGATGCGGCGTGAACCCCGCCGAGTACGCCATGGGCACCTCGGCGCGGCGCAGCGCACGCTCGAAGGCGCGCTGGAAGTCACGGTGGCTGGTGAACCGGAGGCGGCCGCGCTTGGTGTAGCGCAGTCGGATGCGCTGCACCGCCGGTGCGGGCGGCGGGCCTTCGGGCTGTCGCTTGCCCAGTGTCGCTCAGTCCTTCGTGAGTGCGGTCGTACTGCTACCAAGAGTACGTGTGTCGGCGCCCGTCGGTTCCCGGAGGGCCACCACCTCACGCTCACGGGTCTCGCCGACAGCGCCTACGCCGCCGCCATCGCTGACGCGGCTGACATGGCCGGCATCGCCGAAGAGCATCCGCCGGAAGTCGGCCCGGGCCTGCCGTACGGACTCGCGGGCGGAGGCGAGCGCGGCCCGGGTGATCCGTCCCACACTGCGCGCGGCCTCGGCGACGGGGCGCAGCACCACGTCCCGGATCATGTGCCCGACCGGGGTCAGCACGGTGCGGTACACCCAGCGCACCGGCTCGACGAAGACCCACCGGAAGAGGGTCCCGAGGAACCGCCCGACGGCGAGGGAGATGTGCCCGGCGATCCGCCAGGCGTGCCCGAGCGCGTCCCACACTTCCCGGCCGACCAGGGCAAGGGCCCTTCCTACGGGCGCGAGGACCCAGCGCCACAGGGCGATGACGGGCAGGACTAGCAGGATGCGGGCGATCCAGTACAGGGCGACACCGATGCCGGTGACGACGGTGCTCGCCAGCCATGCGATCCCCCTGGCGCACCAGACGATCGCGCGCCCGATCGGCGTGAAGATCCAGGCAAGGACGGCACCGAAGCCCTTGAGGAGCCACACGACCCCGTGCCCGACCGGCGTGAACATGCGCGCGTACACCCACACGAGCCCGGCCACGATCCCCTGCACGACCCACGCGATGCCGCGCCCGATCGATGTGAGGACCGCCCCGATGCCCTTGAGGAGCCACACGACCCCGTGCCCGACCGGAGTGAGCACGCGCGCGTACACCCACACCAGCCCGGCCACGATCCCGCGTGCCAGCCACGCGATGCCCTGCCCGACCGGCGTCAGCACGCGCGCGTACACCCACACCAGCCCGGCCACGATCCCGCGTGCCAGCCACGCGATGCCCTGCCCGACCGGCGTCAGCACATACCGGTACAGCCACACCAGGGGGATCACGACGAGCACCTTGCCGAGCCATCCGACCGCCTTGGCGATGGGCACGACCACGTAGCGCCACAGGGCCACGCAGGGCCAGACGACCAGCGCCCGCCACAGCGGCCGCAGCACGCTGTCCCGCAGGAACCGCCCCACCACGACGAACGCGTCCCACACGATCCGCACGGGCACGACCAGCACGAGCACGACGATGCGTACGGGGATGCGAATCGCGACGGTCAGACATCCCTCTGGCGGGGGCGCCTGCGGCGCGGGCTGCTTCTCCAGGTCCATAACGACGTAGACGCCTCAGTTCCCCGTACGGATCCAGTACCGCAGCTTTACGCCGCGCCGGTCCTCGAATTCTCCGCCATTGGCCTCGATCACCTTACGAGACGCGGTGTTGTCGGCGTCACAGGTGACCAGGGCCCGGTCGATGCCCAGTTGACGGCAGACGGGCAGGGCGGCCGCGAGCATGGCGGTGGCGTGCCCCCGTCGCCGGGCGCCGGGGCGCACGACGTATCCGATGTGGCCACCGAGCTCCAGCAGATGCGGAGTGAGC
The DNA here is from genome assembly GCF_029894425.1 of Streptomyces sp. SAI-127. Classification (NCBI taxonomy): domain Bacteria; kingdom Bacillati; phylum Actinomycetota; class Actinomycetes; order Kitasatosporales; family Streptomycetaceae; genus Streptomyces; species Streptomyces sp. SAI-127. The sequence goes on along the minus strand of NZ_JARXYJ010000001.1, from coordinate 6,826,972 downwards.
CGGTGCCGTATCGAGAGCCTGCCGAGGAAGGTGTCCTCCTCGACGTACCAGAGGTTCGTCATCGGCACCCAGTCCCGCCTGCGCGGTCGTTCCGACTCCGCACGCAGCATCTCCACGAAGGCCGCGAACCCCGCCGGCTCCCCCCACGTCCTCCCGTACGGTCCGGTCTCCCCGCTCTCCAGCACGGCCGGATCCAGGCCCGCCTCGGTGAACTCCCGTACCGCGTCGAGGTAGGAGGCGTGGAACCGGACGTCGGGCGGGGTCAGTTGCGGCATCGCCCCATGATGGCGAGACCGCGGGCCGCCGGGCCACCGGGTTTCCCGGGCCTCTTCCGCGACCCGGCAGGCACCCGTGCACTATGTCCCCATGATTACGCTTACGAAGGAAGACGGCCCCGCCGACCTGGACGGCGTGACCCATCTGTCCATAGGGGTCTCCTGGGACCCCAGCGTCGGCGCCAGCGGCGGAGTGCTCGGCAAGCTCCGCCAGAAGAAGGGCACCGACCTCGACCTCATCGCCATCGCGATGCACGACGGCGACCCGGTCCGCCTGGCGGGCCTCGACTCGCTCGACCCCATCGGCAACGGCTCCCTGCTGCACAGCGGCGACAACCAGACCGGCCACGGGGACGGCGACGACGAGACGGTCACCGTCGAGTTCTCGAAGATCCCGCCGCACATCACGTCGATCGTCTTCGTCGCCGCCGCCTACAAGAAGGGCAGCTCCTTCCAGAAGGCCCGCAACATCAGCTTCAAGGTCTACGACGCCAGCGGCGGCAGCTCCCAGCAGGTCGCCGACATCTGGCCGAGCATGCTCACCACGGACAACGGCTGCGCGGTCGCCAAGGCGGTCCGGGTCGGCAACACCTGGAAGCTCGAAGTCATCAACGTGACGGGCAAGATCAAGCAGGGCGACCAGCTGGCCCTGATGCGCTTCGCCGCGAGCAAGTAGCGGATTCCAGGCCGGCTCACCCACTCAGATGCGCTCGGCGAGCAACTGGTCGCGGGGGTGTGCATGGTGAGTTCATGAACACAACACCTTTCTCCAAGAAGGCCGTTTCCCGCATTCCGCGAGTATTCGCGGTGACTGTCGCCGTGGGCATCGCCTGTGCGGCGGGGCTGGCAACTGCCACGTCCGCCGTGGCCGCGACGCCCGCCACGCACGCCGTCACCAAGGCCGCCCCGGCCGGCGGCCACGGTGGTGGCGACGGCGAGGACTTCCAGTGCGGCAACGGCCTTCTGCCCATCCTCAACTTCTGCAACTGACAGACAGGCGACGGCAGTTCCTGACCGCCAGCCGCACCACCACACAACCGCACATGTGAAGCCCGTCCAACGCAGGGCGGTCGGGAACAGGGACAGAACCCTCTTCCCGACCGCCCTGCCGACCGGCCGAGAGACAGCAACTTCCTGAAGCCATGAGGCACGTCGCGAACCGAGAGCGGCCACTCAGGCGACGGGCTGATCGCCGATAGACGTCACCGGCACCTCGCCCATCTCAGTGCGAGTGCCCACCAGGCGCCGGCGCAGCGTTCTTGACCGTCAGAGGCAGCAACTTCTTGCCGGTCGGGCCGATTTGGATGTGCGTGTCCAGCTGCGGACACACCCCGCAGTCGAAGCAAGGCGTCCACCGGCAGTCCTCGACCTCCGTCTCGTCGAGGGCGTCCTGCCAGTCCTCCCAGAGCCAGTCCTTGTCGAGGCCGGAGTCGAGGTGGTCCCAGGGGAGGACTTCTTCGTACGTCTTCTCGCGGGTGGTGTACCAGTCGACGTCCACGCCGAAGGCGGGCAGCGTCTTGTCGGCGCAGGCCATCCAGCGGTCGTAGGAGAAGTGCTCCCGCCAGCCGTCGAAGCGGCCGCCGTCCTCGTAGACGGCGCGGATCACGGCACCGATCCGCCGGTCACCCCTCGACAGCAGGCCTTCCACGATGCCGGGCTTGCCGTCGTGGTAGCGGAAGCCGATCGAGCGGCCGTACTTCTTGTCGCCGCGGATCTTGTCGCGGAGCTTCGCCAGGCGGGCGTCCGTCTCCTCCGCCGAGAGCTGCGGGGCCCACTGGAAGGGCGTGTGGGGCTTGGGGACGAAGCCGCCGATCGAGACCGTGCAGCGGATGTCGTTCTGGCCGGAGACCTTGCGGCCCTCGGCGATCACCTTCGTCGCCATGTCCGCGATCTGGAGGACGTCCTCGTCGGTCTCCGTCGGCAGGCCGCACATGAAGTACAGCTTCACCTGGCGCCAGCCGTTGCCGTACGCCGTGGAGACCGTCCTGATCAGGTCCTCTTCCGAGACCATCTTGTTGATGACCTTGCGCATGCGCTCGGAGCCGCCCTCGGGGGCGAAGGTCAGGCCCGAGCGGCGGCCGTTGCGCGTCAGTTCGTTCGCCAGGTCCACGTTGAAGGCGTCGACGCGGGTGGAGGGGAGGGACAGGCCGATCTTGTCCTCCTCGTACCGGTCCGCCAGGCCCTTCGCGATGTCGCCGATCTCCGAGTGGTCCGCCGACGAGAGCGAGAGAAGACCCACCTCCTCGAAGCCCGTCGCCTTCAGGCCCTTCTCCACCATGTCGCCGATGCCCGTGATCGAGCGCTCGCGGACCGGGCGGGTGATCATGCCCGCCTGGCAGAAACGGCAGCCGCGGGTGCAGCCGCGGAAGATCTCGACCGACATGCGTTCGTGGACCGTCTCCGCCAGGGGGACGAGGGGCTGCTTGGGGTACGGCCACTCGTCCAGGTCCATGACGGTGTGCTTCGACACACGCCACGGGACACCCGACTTGTTCGGTACGACGCGGGCGATACGGCCGTCCGGGAGGTACTCGACGTCGTAGAACGCGGGGATGTACACCGAGCCCGTCTTCGCGAGGCGGAAGAGGACCTCCTCGCGGCCGCCCGGCCGGCCCTCCGCCTTCCACTCACGGATGATCTTCGTCATGTCGAGCACGGCCTGCTCGCCGTCGCCGATGATCGCCGCGTCGATGAAGTCCGCGATCGGCTCGGGGTTGAAGGCCGCATGGCCGCCGGCCAGCACGATCGGGTCGTCGAGCGTACGGTCCTTGGATTCCAGCGGGATGCCCGCCAGGTCCAGCGCCGTCAGCATGTTGGTGTAGCCCAGCTCCGTGGAGAAGGACAGGCCGAACACGTCGAAGGCGCCCACGGGCCGGTGGCTGTCCACCGTGAACTGCGGGACGTGGTGCTCCCGCATCAGCGCCTCCAGGTCCGGCCACACGCTGTAGGTGCGCTCGGCGAGGACCCCCTCCTGTTCGTTCAGGACCTCGTAGAGGATCATGACGCCCTGGTTGGGCAGACCGACCTCGTACGCGTCCGGGTACATCAGTGCCCAGCGGACGTCACAGGACTCCCACGGCTTGACGGTGGAGTTGAGCTCTCCGCCGACGTACTGGATCGGCTTCTGCACATGCGGGAGCAGAGCTTCGAGCTGCGGAAACACAGACTCTGCGGCCGCAGCGACTTCGGCAGGCATCTCGCGAACCTTCGGTGGGCTTGGCTGAACTGACAGGGGTGACCATCTAGCCTAACGCGGCCGCGACCACCCCCCGTACGCCCCGAAGGTCACAGGCCGTCCGCCACGCCCCTGATCCCGTCCCAGAAGCCGGGCAGTTCCGACTCCACGGCCGCCGCCCGCTGCTCCTCACGCCCGTGGAGCAGCCCGTAGGTGAAGGCGCTCTCCCCCGACGCGTGGGCGACCGCGGACAGCTCGCGCAGGGTCTGCCGGGCCATCACGCTGTCCTGGTGCTCCCCCAGCAGGTTCTGGAGCGACTTCATGGACTTGACCATGGTCTTGGCCGGCTCGCCGAGGACCGGGCGGGCCGCTTCGGCCGCGTAGCGGGTGCGCTTGGTCTTCTTGCGGGCCTCGTGGATCGCGGCGTCCCGGTCGGTTCCGGGCTCCAGCTCAAGCGCCTGCCCGACGAGCCCGGCGACCTTCCGGAAATCCTTCCGCACGGCCTTGGCGATCACCTTGTGGGGTTTCTTCCCGGCCGCCTGCAGCAGCGGCGGGTCGGCGATCAGCGCGTCCAGGGTGTCGAGCAGGGCGAGGTAGCGCCGGGAGTCCAGGACGCCGATCAGCCGGGCGCTCGCCCCGCCGGGCCGGTCACCGGCCCATGTGCTCAGCCGCGCGGCGATCGGACCGTGGAGCAGCGTCTTCGGCACCTCGTCGAGAGCCGCGGTCAGGCGTTCGGCCAGTACCTCGCGGTCCCGGTCCACGCCCAGTTCGCCGGCCAGCCACTTCAGCTCGTCGCCGATCGTGTCGGTGACGTCCCGGTCGAGGACGGTGCCGTACGACTTGAAGGTGCTGCGCATCCGGCGGGTGGCGACGCGCATGCTGTGCACGGAGTCCTCGGCGTCCTGGCGGACGGCCGGATCGAGCTCGAGGATCGCGTCCCGCTGGGCGCGGACGTACGCGAGGACGTGGTCGCCGGCGGTCACCGGATCCGCTGTGACGGGGCTCTTCTTCTTGGGGGCCGTCTCCGCGAGGGCCCGGGCCAGCTTCGAGGAGGACGCGGACGGCCGTACGTCCGCCTTGCGCAGCCGCTTCTCGACCTTGTCGAGGAAGGCCGGGTCGCCGCCGTCGGCGAGCTCCACCTCGATCTCGGTCCACTGGACGTCGCCGACGCCTCCGCTGAGCCGCTCGGCGTGCACGGCGTCCACGCTGACCTCGGCGAGCAAGCGCCCCTGCGCGTCGAGGAGGTGGCGCACGTCACGGTCGGAGCGCAGCCGGACCACGGGCAGCAGCTCGACGCCCCTGACCCGGGAGCGGACCAGGGCGGCGAGTTCGTCGGGGAGGGTGTCGGAGAGCGGGGCCCGGATCTCGTCGCGCACGCCCTCGGACACGGGCAACTTCAGGTGCCAGCCCGCGTCCGATCCGCCCGTGCGGCGGCGCAGGGTGATCGAGGACGCCACGAGGCGTTCGTCGGCCGTGTCGTAGTAAGTGGCGTCCAGATGCGCGACGCCCTTGTCGACGACGGCCTCGACCCCGGCGACTCCGGTCAGATCGGGCAGGCCGCTGTCGTCGGACTCGTACTTCCGCTCGATCTCCCGCTTTGTATCCGCCATACCTCGAATCTAGTGGTCAGCGGGCGGTTGCGGCAGAGGGCGGCCGCCACCCGGCCGACCATGCCTACGCCGACATCGGCCGCTGCACTCTGATCGACTGCAGCAACCCCACCGCGACCCACGTAGCGAACATCGACGATCCTCCATAGGACACGAACGGCAGCGGCAGACCGGTGACCGGCATGATCCCGAGGGTCATGCCGACGTTCTCGAAGGACTGGAAGGCGAACCACGCCACGATTCCGGCGGCCACGATCGTGCCGTACAGCTCGGTCGTCTCACGGGCGATCCGGCAGGCCCGCCACAGGACGACCCCGAGCAGGACGATGATCAGGCCCGCGCCGACGAAGCCCAGCTCCTCGCCGGCGACGGTGAAGACGAAGTCGGTCTGCTGCTCCGGCACGAACTGGCCGGTGGTCTGCGAACCGTGGAACAGGCCCGCGCCCGTCAGGCCTCCCGAACCGATGGCGATCCGCGCCTGGTTCGTGTTGTAGCCGACGCCCGCCGGGTCGAGGCTCGGGTTGGCGAAGGCGGCGAAGCGGGCGATCTGGTACTCGTCCAGGATGTGCAGCTGCCAGACCGTGATCGCGCCGGCCGCACCCGCGCCGAGCAGCCCGAAGACCCATCGGTTGGAGGCGCCGGAGGCGAGCAGCAGCCCGAGCACGATGATGACCATGACCATGACCGACCCGAGGTCGGGCATGAGCATCACGATGAGCATCGGTACGGCGGCGAGGCCCAGGGCCTGGAGCACGGTGCGGTGGTCGGGATAGGGCTTGTCGCCCGCGTCGACCCGGGCCGCGAGCAGCATCGCCATGCCCAGGATGATCGTGATCTTCACGAACTCCGAGGGCTGGAGCGAGAAGCCGCCGCCGATCACGATCCAGGAGTGGGCGCCGTTGACCGTGGAGCCCAGCGGGGTGAGGACCAGCAGGATCAGGAGGAGCGAGGCGCCGTAGAGCAGGGGCACGGCGGTGCGCAGGGTGCGGTGGCCGACCCACACCGTGCCGATCATCAGGGCGAACCCTATGCCGGTGTTCATGAGGTGGCGGATCAGGAAGTAGTACGGGTCGCCCTGGTTGATCTCGGTGCGGTTGCGGGTCGCCGAGAAGACCAGGACCGAGCCGATCAGGGACAGGGCGAGGGCCGAGAACAGTATCGGCCAGTCCAGCCGGCGGGCGAGCGAGTCGCGGGCCAGCAGCCGGGTCCAGCCCGCGCGCGCGGGGCCGTACCCGGAGACCTGGAAGCTGTTCGCCCCGGTCATGTGAGCATCCTCCGGCTCCCCCTCTTGCGGCGCCGCCTCCGGGTGTCACGGTTCCCGGTGGTCGGCGTGTTCACGGTCGCCGCCTGCTGTGTCTCGTCCGGCTCGGGCGCGCCCTCCTGGCTCGCCCGCTGGTCCTTGGCCGGGTCCTTGGGCACCTTCGGGGACTTGATGGTCCCGTCCGTCTGGACCTTCGGCAGGCTCTTCTCGGGGGTCGGCAGCAGTGCGTTCTTCTTGTTGATGGTGCCGTCGTCGGAGACGCCGTACAGCGCGTCGTAGATGTTGCGGACGGCGGGGCCCGAGGCGCCGGAGCCCGTACCACCCTGGGAGATCGTCATGACGACCGTGTAGTCCTTGGTGTACGTGGCGAACCAGGACGTCGTCTGCTTGCCGTAGACCTCGGCGGTACCGGTCTTGGCGTGCATCGGGATCTTGTCCTGGGGCCAGCCGACCTGGGCGAAGCGCCAGGCGGCGGTACCGCGGGTGGCGACGCCGGCGAGGGCCTCGTCCATCTTGGCCAGGTTCGTCCGGCTTATGGGCAGCTTGCCGTGCGAGGTGGGCTTGATCTCGTCGACCGCCTTGCCGTCGGCGCTGACGATGGCCTTGCCGACGGTCGGGTCGTACAGGGTGCCGCCGTTGGCGATCGCCGCGTAGATCGTGGCCATCTGGATCGGGGTGACGAGGGTGTCGCCCTGGCCGATGGAGTAGTTGATCTCGTCACCGGCGCGCATCTTGTTGCCCTCTAGGCAGTTCTCGTACGCGATCTTCTGGACGTAGTCGCCGTCCTTCTTGCCGGTCTTGCACCAGCCGTCCTTGTTGGCCTTCCAGTACGACTCCTTCCACTGGCGGTCGGGGACACGGCCGGTGACCTCGTTGGGGAGGTCGATGCCGGTCTCCTTGCCGAGGCCGAACTGGTGGGCGGCCTTGAAGAAGTAGTCCTTGGGCTCGCCCTTCTTCGGGTTGATCCCGCCGTCCTTCTGCCATTCCCTGTGGGCGAGGCCGTAGAAGACGGTGTCGCAGGAGACCTCGAGGGCCCGGCCGAGCGAGATGGGGCCGAAGTTCTCCGACTCGAAGTTCTTGAAGACCTGACCGCCGACCGAGTACGAACTCGTGCAGGGGTAGTTGCCGTTGAAGTCGTAGCCGGCTTCGAGTGCGGCGGCCGTGGAGATCACCTTGAAGGTGGAGCCGGGCGCGGACTGACCCTGTATGGCCCTGTTGAGCAGGGGGTAGTTGGACTTCTTGCCGGTGAGCCTGGCGTAGTCCTTGGCGGAGATGCCGCCGACCCAGGCGTTGGGGTCGTAGGTCGGGTTGGACGCCATGGCGACGATGCGGCCGGTCTTGGCCTCCATGACGACGACCGCGCCCGAGTCGGCCTTGTAGTTCTCGCCGGTGTTGTCGTCGAACTGCTTGCGGGCTTCCTTCATCGCGTCGTTCAGTTCGTACTCGGCGACGCGCTGGACGCGGGCGTCGATGCTGGTGACGAGGTTGGCGCCGGGCTGGGCCGCGTCGGCCTCGGCCTGGCCGATGACGCGGCCGAGGTTGTCGACCTCGTAGCGGGTGACGCCGGCCTTGCCGCGCAGTTGCTTGTCGTACTGGCGCTCCAGGCCCGAGCGGCCGACCTGGTCGGAGCGCAGGTAGGGCGAGTCGGTGTCCTGGGCCTTGGTGATCTCCTCGTCGGTGACCGGCGAGAGGTAACCGAGGACCTGGGCGGCGTTGGACTTGGCAGGGGCGGCATAGCGGCGCACGGCCTCGGGTTCGGCGGTGATGCCGGGGAAGTCCTCGGCGCGCTCGCGGATCTGCAGGGCCTGCTTGGGGGTGGCCTCGTCGGTGATGGGGATCGGCTGGTACGGCGAGCCGTTCCAGCAGGGCTGGGGTGTCTTCGCGTCGCACAGCCGGACCTTCTGCATGACCTCCTTGGCGGACATGCCGAGGACCTTGCCCAGCTTGGCGAGGACGGCCTTGCCGTCGTCGTTCATCTTCAGCAGGTCGGTGCGGGAGGCGGAGACCACCAGCCGGGTCTCGTTGTCCGCGAGGGGCACTCCGCGGGCGTCCAGGATCGAGCCGCGCACCGCGGGGTCGACGACCTGCTGGACGTGGTTTCCGGAGGCTTCCTTGGCGTACTCGTCGCCTTCGCGGATCTGGAGGTACCAGAGGCGGCCGCCGAGGGTGCCGAGGAGCGAGAGGACGAGGATCTGGATCACGACGAGCCGGATCTGGACCCGTGGGGTCCGCCCGGTCTCGGGGATGTTGGTCACTGCGGTGTCCGCCCCCTCTCAGTGCGCCGACGTGTGTGCGCGTACGAATGATGAACGGCGGACCTGTGAACCCGCGTTCCGCCCCGGCGCACCCGTTCGGGTGAAGTTGCCCGTGCTGAACTCGCCCGCCCTCACAGCCGCTTGACCCCCTTGATGCGGCCCACCCGCGCGGTCCGGGTCCGGGCCTTCGTCTTCAGGCTCCCGAGGCCGCCCCGCTGGCCGCCGATCTTCAGACCGGTGCCCGAGGACAGCCACCCGGAGGAGATGTTCGCCGAGTTGGCCGCGGAGCCGGCCTCGGCGAGCGGGTCGTTCTCGGCGCGCCGGGCGAGCGCCATGATGCCGGGGACGACGAAGGGGGCGAGCAGCAGGTCGTACAGGGCGGCCGTGAACAGCAGGCTGCCGAGGCCGACATGGCGGGCGGCGGTGTCGCCGACGAGGGCGCCGACACCGGCGTAGAGCAGGGTGGTGCCGATGGCGGCGGCGACCACGACGACCATGGGGCCGGTGGCCGACTTGAGTCTGCCGTTCTCCGGTTTGGCGAGGCCGGCGAGGTAGCCGATGACGCACAGCACCAGGGCGTAGCGGCCGGCCGCGTGGTCGGCGGGCGGGGCGAGGTCGGCGAGGAGACCGGCGCCGAAGCCGACGAGGGCACCGCCGACATGGCCGTAGACGAGAGCCAGGCCGAGGACGGTGAGGAGCAGCAGATCGGGGACGGCGCCCGGGAGGTGGAGGCGGGCGAGGACGCTCACCTGGAGGACCAGGGCGACCACGACCAGGGCGGAGGACAGCAGGATCCGGTTGACGCGCATGACTACAGCTCCTACTGCTCTTGCTGGATCTCGCCGTCGACCGGCGCATTGGCGGACGGGGTGACGGTGACCGTCACGGTCGGCGTGGGCGTCGGTTTCGGTTTGGCCGGGAGCACCGTGTCGCGCGGGTCCTTCTTCGGGGCCTGGACGACGACGCCGACGATGTCGAGCTTGGTGAAGCTGACGTACGGCGTGACGTAGAGGGTGCGGGTGAGGTCGCCGCCTGAGGGGTCGACGCGGGAGACCACGCCGACCGGGACGCCGGGGACGAAGGGCTTGTCGGCCTGCGAGCCGAAGGTGACCAGACGGTCGCCCTTCTTCACCTCGGCCTTGCCGTTGAGGAGTTCGACGCGCAGCGGACGGTCGCCCTGGCCGGAGGCGAAGCCGAGTTCGTCGGTGGCCTCCATGCGGGTACCGACGGTGAAGTCGGGGTCGTTGGCGAGGAGCACGGTGGCGGTGTTCGGGCCGACGGTGGTGACGCGGCCGACCAGGCCGTCGCCGTTGAGGACGGTCATGTCGCGCCGGATGCCGTCGTTGGCGCCGACGTCGACGGTGATCGTCCAGGAGAAGCCCTGGGCCGCTCCTATGGCGATGACCTCGGCGCCCTTGATGCCGTACTGACCCTCGCCGGCGGTCTTCAGCATCTTGTCGAGCTGCTTGAGACGGCTGGAGTTGCGGTCGTCGCTGCCGAGTCTCGCCTTGAGGGCCGCGTTCTCCTTCTCCAAGGCGGCGAGCCGGTCGTGCCGCTCGCCGGAGTCGCGGACGGCCGACACGGCGTTGCCGACCGGATTGACCGCGGTCGACACACTGTCCTCGATCGGGCCGAACACGGCGGCCGCGGCCTGGCGGGCGCCGTCGACCGGTGAGTCCTCCCCGCCGCGGATGTCGACCGTGATCAGCGCGAACGCGACGGCGATCAGCAGCACCAGGAGCAGCCGGCTCTCTCGTGTGTCCCTCACGTGCGGCGGCCGTGCCCTTCTTATTGGAGTTGCGTTTGTGGGAGCTTATGCCTCGATATCAACGATCCGCCGCACGAGAGGAGATCATCTCGTACGGCGGAATCGAAGAGTTACGTCATCTGCGCGGCTGGGCGTCCAGCACCTGCTGCAGCGCCTCGAACTCCTCGACGCACTTCCCGGAGCCGAGCGCCACGCTGTCGAGCGGGTCCTCGGCGATGTGGATCGGCATGCCGGTCTCCCGGCGCAGCCGCTCGTCGAGTCCGCGCAGCAGGGCGCCGCCGCCGGTGAGGACGATGCCGCGGTCCATGATGTCGCCGGAGAGCTCCGGCGGGCACTTGTCCAGGGTCGTCTTGACGGCGTCGACGATCGCGTTGACGGGCTCCTCGATCGCCTTGCGGACCTCGGCGGCCGAGATCACGACGGTCTTGGGCAGCCCGGAGACGAGGTCCCGGCCGCGGATTTCGGTGTGCTCGTCAGCGTCGAGGTCGTACGCCGAACCGATCGTGATCTTGATCTGCTCGGCCGTCCGCTCACCCAGAAGGAGGGAGTACTCCTTCTTGATGTGCTGGATGATCGCGTTGTCCAGTTCGTCACCCGCGACGCGGATGGACTGGGCGGTGACGATGCCGCCGAGCGAGATGACCGCGACCTCCGTGGTGCCGCCGCCGATGTCCACCACCATGTTGCCCGTGGCCTCGTGGACCGGCAGGCCGGAACCGATGGCGGCCGCCATGGGCTCCTCGATGATGTGCACCTGGCGGGCGCCGGCCTGGGACGACGCCTCGATGACGGCGCGGCGCTCGACGCCGGTGATGCCCGAGGGGACACACACGACGACGCGCGGCCTCGCGAGATACCGCCGCTTGTGGATCTTCAGAATGAAGTAGCGGAGCATCCGCTCGGTGATCTCGAAGTCGGCGATCACGCCGTCCTTCAGCGGCCGCACGGCAACGATGTTGCCGGGGGTCCGCCCGATCATCTTCTTCGCTTCGGCGCCGACCGCGAGGATGCCACCGGTGTTGGTGTTGATCGCGACGACGGACGGCTCGTTGAGTACGATCCCGCGACCCCTGACGTACACCAGCGTGTTGGCGGTCCCGAGGTCGACAGCCATGTCACGGCCGATGAACGACATTGAGTTCCCCATCAGGATTCGTCTGGCCTTCCCGGGAGCTTTCGAGGGCTTTTCAGGTCGGCGAAGTGGGTGCTGTGACGTGAAGGCTTCCATCGTAGACGCGCCTGCACGAACACTGCGCGAGGGTCTTCGCCATTGTCAGCAGATGTAAAGCCGGCCCGCTTGTGGAGACGGTCCATAGGGGGCACTCGTTCCCCCTATCGGCACGCATATGCCGAAGGACGGCCGAAAATGTACGGCCGTCCCAGGTCAGATGGGCGGATGAACTGATGCCCTGTCAGAAAATGCCACTGAACCTACGCACGGACCTATGCGCGCCCGGGGAAGAAGATCTTCACCTCGCGCTCGGCGGACTCCTCCGAGTCGGACGCGTGGATCAGGTTCTCGCGGACGATGACACCGAAGTCGCCGCGGATGGAGCCGGGCGCGGCGGCGATCGGGTCGGTCGGGCCGGCCAGCGCGCGGACGCCCTCGATGACCCGCTCGCCCTCGACGATCAGCGCGACGACCGGACCGGAGGCCATGAACTCCACCAGCGGCTCGTAGAAGGGCTTGCCCTTGTGCTCGCCGTAGTGCTGCTCCAGCGTGTCCTGGTCCAGCGTGCGCAGCTCCAGCGCGGTGATCTGCCAGCCGGCCTTGCGCTCGATACGGCTGATGATCTCGCCGGTCAGGCCACGACGGACGGCGTCGGGCTTGAGGAGGACGAGGGTGCGCTGGCTCACGAGGGGCTCCTTGCCTGCTGACATGTGCGGTGGGACGAGATTACAGGGCGTGTCGGTGCGCTCGTCACACAGCGTCAGGTGCAGGGGAGTCGGCCTGGGCGGCGAATCTCGCCTTGGCCTCGTCGATCTTCCGGCCGTAGTGCACGGAGGCCCACCACAGTGCCGCGAAGATCGCGCCCATGAAGAACATGGTCGGCACGACGAAGCCGGAGGCGATCAGGGCGATCTGGAGCGCCCAGCCGAGCGCGACGCCGCCGGGCCGGGTCACCACCCCGCACAGCGCGAGGCACAGGAACATGGCGATGCCACTGACCGTCCACACCGTGGAGGTGGCCAGATCGGGGTCCTTCATCGCGACCAGTCCCGCGAAGCCGATGACGAACAACTCGCCGATCAGCGTGGAAGCACAGAGCGTACGCATGCTCGGGACTCAGCCCCTTCCCAGCAGCAGCCGGGCCTCGCCGACCGTGATGACCGACCCGGTGACGAGTACTCCGCCGCCCGCGAACTCGCCGTCCTCCTCGGCCAGCGTGATCGCCTCCTCCAGCGCGTCCGGCAGCCGCGGTTCGACCTGCACGCGCTCCTCGCCGAACACCTCGACGGCGATCGCGGCGAGCTCGTCGGAGTCCATCGCGCGGTGACTGGAGTTCTGTGTGATCACGACCTCGGCGAAGATCGGCTCGAAGGCCTCGAGCAGCCCCCGTACGTTCTTGTCGCCGCTCGCGCCGACCACGCCGATGAGCCGGCTGAAGTCGAAGGCCTCGCCGACCGCTTCGGCGGTGGCGCGGGCGCCCGCCGGGTTGTGGGCGGCGTCCAGGACGACGGTCGGGGAACGACGTACGACTTCGAGGCGGCCCGGGGAGGAGACGGCCGCGAAGGCCTTGCGGACGGTGTCGATGTCGAGGCGGTCCGGGCGCTGGGCGCCCACACCGAAGAACGCCTCCACGGCAGCGAGCGCCACGGCCGCGTTGTGCGCCTGGTAGGGGCCGTGCAGCGGCAGGTACACCTCTTCGTACTCGCCGCCGAGGCCGCGCAGGGTCACCAGCTGGCCGCCCACGGCGACCTGCCGCGAGACGATCCCGAACTCCAGGCCCTCACGCGCGACGGTGGCGTCGACCTCGACGGCCTTCTTCAGCAGCACCTGCGCCGCATCGACCGGCTGCTGGGCCAGGATGACGGTCGCGTCCTGCTTGATGATCCCGGCCTTCTCGGTGGCGATCGCCGCGTGCGTCTCGCCGAGCCGGTCGGTGTGGTCCAGGTCGATGGGGGTGACCACGGCGACAGTGCCGTCGATGACGTTGGTGGCGTCCCAGGAGCCGCCCATGCCGACCTCCACGACGGCGACGTCGACGGGCGCGTCCGCGAAGGCGGCGTACGCCATGCCGGTCAGCACCTCGAAGAAGGACAGCCGGTACTGCTGCTGACCGTCGACCATCTCGACGTACGGCTTGATGTCCTCGTACGTCTCGATGAACCGCTCGGCCGAGATCGGGGCGCCGTCCAGGCTGATGCGCTCGGTGATCGACTGGACGTGGGGGCTGGTGTACCGGCCCGTGCGCAGTTCGAAGGCGCCGAGGAGGGCCTCGATCATGCGGGCCGTGGAGGTCTTGCCGTTCGTCCCCGTGATGTGGATCGAGGGGTACGACCGCTGCGGCTCGCCCAGGACGTCCATCAGCGCGGCGATGCGGCTGACGGAGGGCTCCAGCTTGGTCTCACCCCAGCGGGTGGCGAGCTCCGCCTCGACCGTACGCAGGGCCTTGTCGACCTCGGGATCGGCAGGGCGTGCGGGCACATCTGCCTCCGGCGGGGCGCCCTGGGTGCGCAGGGTGCGGCTGCCGGCCTCGATGACCGCGAGATCGGGGTCGCGGTCGGTCTCGTTGGCGATGATCTCGTCGAAGGGGTCGCTGTCACTCACGCAGTCAGTCTACGGAGGGCGACTGACAGAGTGCCTACGGAGTGGGGCCCCGGGGTGCAGAAGACCCCGGAGCCCCACAATGCCTCATGCCTGAGGCAGACGATCCAGCTGAGCCTTGATCCTCGCGATGTCCTCGTCCGCCTTGGCCAGGCGGCCGCGGATCTTGTCCACCACGTTGTCCGGGGCCTTCGCGAGGAAGGCTTCGTTGCCGAGCTTGGCGTTCGCCTGGGCCTTCTCCTTCTCGGCCGCCGCCAGGTCCTTCGCGAGGCGCTTGCGTTCCGCCGCCACGTCGATCGTGCCGGAGAGGTCGAGCGCGACCGTGGCGCCCGCGACCGGGAGGGTCGCCGTGGCCGCGAAGCCCTCGCCCTCCGGCTGGAGGCGCAGGAGCTGACGGATGGCGGCCTCGTGGGGCGCAAGAGCGGTGCCGTCGAGCTCCAGACGGGCGGGGACCTTCTGGCCGTCCTTCAGGCCCTGGTCCTTGCGGAACCGGCGGACCTCGGTGACGACCCGCTGGACCAGCTCGATCTCGAGTTCGGCGTCCTTGTCGCGGAAGCCGCTGTCCTTGGGCCAGTCACCGATGACCAGGGACTCGCCGCCGGTGAGCGTGGTCCACAGGGCGTCGGTGACGAACGGGATGACCGGGTGCAGCAGCCGCAGCGTCACGTCGAGGACCTCACCGAGGACCCGCCCGGAGACCCTGGCCTGCTCGCCGCCCGCGAAGAACGTCGTCTTCGACAGCTCGACGTACCAGTCGAAGACCTCGTCCCACGCGAAGTGGTAGAGCGCGTCGGCGAGTTTGGCGAACTGGTAGTCGTCGTAGTACGCGTCGACCTGGGCGACCGTGGTGTTGAGGCGGGAGAGGATCCAGCGGTCCGTCGCCGACATCTGTGAGGCGTCCGGCAGCGGGCCCTCGACCGTGGCGCCGTTCATGAGGGCGAAGCGGGTGGCGTTCCAGATCTTGTTGGTGAAGTTGCGGGAGGCCTTGACCCAGTCCTCGCCGATCGGCACGTCCGCGCCCGGGTTGGCGCCGTTGGCGAGGGTGAAGCGGACGGCGTCGGAGCCGTACGCGTCCATCCACACCAGCGGGTCGACCGCGTTGGGGTTCGACTTCGACATCTTCTTGCCGAACTCGTCGCGGACCAGACCGGTCAGCGCGATGGTGTGGAAGGGGACCTCGCCGTCCATGGCGTAGAGGCCGAACATCATCATCCGGGCGACCCAGAAGAAGATGATGTCGTGGCCGGTGAGCAGGACGTCGGTCGGATAGAACTTCCGCAGGTCCTCGGTCTGTTCGGGCCAGCCGAGCGTGGAGAACGGCCACAGGCCGGAGGAGAACCAGGTGTCCAGGACGTCGGAGTCCTGGGTCCAGCCCTCACCGGTGGGCGGCTCGTCGTCGGGTCCCACGCAGACGACCTCGCCGTCCGGGCCGTACCAGATCGGGATGCGGTGGCCCCACCACAGCTGGCGCGAGATGCACCAGTCGTGCATGTTGTCGACCCAGTCGAAGTAGCGCTTCGACATGTCCTCGGGGTGGATCTTGACGCGGCCGTCGCGGACCGCGTCACCGGCGGCCTTGGCGAGCGGGCCGACCTTGACCCACCACTGCATGGACAGGCGCGGCTCGACCGTGGTCTTGCAGCGCGAGCAGTGGCCCACGGAGTGCATGTAGGGGCGCTTCTCGGCGACGATGCGGCCCTGCTCCTTGAGGGCGCCGACGACGGTCGAGCGGGCCTCGAAGCGGTCCAGGCCGAGGAAGGGGCCGTGGACGGTGATGACGCCGTGCTCGTCCATGATCGTCAGGGACGGCAGGTCGTGCCGGCGGCCGATCTCGAAGTCGTTCGGGTCGTGCGCCGGGGTCACCTTGACCGCGCCCGTGCCGAACGCGGGGTCGACGTGGGTGTCGGCGACGACCGGGATGGTGCGGTCGGTGAGCGGGAGCTTGATCTGCTTGCCGATGAGGTGCTGGTACCGCTCGTCGTCGGGGTGGACGGCGACGGCCGTGTCACCGAGCATCGTCTCCGCGCGCGTGGTCGCGACGACGAGGCTGTCCTCGCCCTCGCCGTAGCGGATGGAGACCAACTCGCCCGCGTCCTCCTGGTATTCCACCTCGATGTCGGAGATGGCCGTCAGACAGCGCGGGCACCAGTTGATGATGCGCTCGGCGCGGTAGATCAGCTCGTCCTCGTAGAGCCGCTTGAAGATGGTGAGGACGGCCTTGGAGAGGCCCTCGTCCATCGTGAAGCGCTCGCGGCTCCAGTCGACGCCGTCGCCGAGGCGGCGCATCTGGCCGAGGATCCGGCCGCCGTACTCCTCCTTCCACTGCCAGACGCGCTCGACGAACTCCTCGCGGCCCAGGTCGTGTCGGGACTTGCCCTCCTCGGCGAGCTGCTGCTCGACCTTGTTCTGGGTGGCGATACCGGCGTGGTCCATGCCCGGCAGCCACAGGGCCTCGTAGCCCTGCATGCGCTTGCGGCGCGTCAGCGCGTCCATGAGCGTGTGCTGGAAGGCGTGGCCCAGGTGGAGCGAGCCGGTGACGTTCGGCGGCGGGATGACGATGGTGTACGGGGGCTTGTCGCTCTTCGCGTCGGCGGTGAAGTAACCCTTCTCCACCCAGCGCTCGTACAGCGTCCCCTCTACCTCGGCCGGCGTGTACTGGGTCGGCAGTTCGGTGATGGGCGCTGTGGGCTGCTGCTGAGCGTTCTCGGTCACGGGGTCAGTTTAGAGGTGTCCCGGGCGTGTCCCGAAACGTGTTTGCTCTGTAACGGTGGGGGCCCCGATGCCGTGTGCCGCCTCTGACTGAGCCAGGATGTCGGGAACACATAAGCATCTGGAGGGGAACCCAGAGATGAGTCACAACCAGCCGGGCCCGTACGGGCAGCCCCAGCAGCCCGGTCAGCCGCAGCAGCCCGGGCCGTACGGCCAGCCGGGCCCCTACGGCCAGCCGCCGCAGGCTCCGCAGGCGCCCCAGCCCGGCTACGGCTACCCCCAGCAGCCCGCGCCGCCCCAGCAGCCGGCGCAGCAGCCGGGTTACGGCTATCCGCAGCAGGGCGGGGTGCCGCCGCAGACCCCGCCGTACGGCCAGCCGCAGGCTCCCTACGGCCAGCAGGCCCCGTACGGCCAGCAGCCGCCGTACGGCCAGGCCCCTTACGGCGCGCCGCAGCCCCCGGCGCCGGGCGGCGGCAACGGGAAGAAGATCGGCATCATCATCGGCGCGGTGGCGGTCGTGGCCGCGATCGCGGTGGGGGCGTACCTCGTGATCGGCGGGGGCGGGGGCGGCGGTGGCGGTTCGGACATCGCGGACGACGGCGCGCACACGCTGAGCACGCCGGCCACGGTCCTCACCGACTACAAGAAGTCAGCGAGCGCCGGCGGTGACGGCTTCAGCGCGGACGACGTCAAGGACGCCGAGAAGCACGGCGTGAAGAACGCCAAGGACGTGAGCGCCACCTACCAGTCGGGCGACGCGACCAATTACCTCGCCATGAAGATGGTCAACTTCATGGGCGTCTACGGCGACATCGACGACCCCGAGAAGGTCGTCGACGCCATGTTCGAGGAGATGCAGAAGAGCGCCGAGAAGGACTCCGAGGGGGAGGCCGTCGGCAGCCCGAAGGCGTACACGCCGGCCGGTCTCGACGGCGCGGTCCTCAAGTGCCAGGAGACGAAGGTCTCCGACAGCTCCGGATCCGGTCCGAGCTCGATCAGCATGCCGGTGTGCATCTGGGGCGACCACAGCACGCTGGGTGTGGTCATCCCGATCGACATGGCGGACGCCATGGCCGGAAAGACGGCGGACCTTTCGGGCGCGGCCGACATGACGGCCAAGCTCCGCAAGGAAGTTCGCGTCAAGGCCTGACGCCGGAACCCACCATCGAAGGGGCCCCGGTCGGTTGACCGGGGCCCCTTCGGTTGTTCTGCGTGCGGTCGCTACGCCGTCTTCTGCTCCCCCGGGCCGCGCCCGCGGGCGTCCCTCGGGATCAGGGTCGGGTTCACGTTGGAGTGGACGACGTCCGCCGTGATGACGACGCGGGCCACGTCCTTGCGGGACGGGATCTCGTACATGACGCCCTGCAGGACCTCTTCCATGATGGCGCGCAGGCCGCGCGCGCCGGTCTGGCGGAGGATGGCCTGGTCGGCGATGGCTTCCAGGGCCTCGCGCTCGAAGTCCAGCTCCACGCCGTCGAGTTCGAAGAGGCGCTGGTACTGCTTGACGAGCGCGTTGCGGGGCTCGACCAGGATCTGGAGGAGGGCTTCCCGGTCGAGGTTGTGCACGCTCGTGATGACCGGGAGACGGCCGATGAACTCGGGGATCATGCCGAACTTGACCAGGTCCTCGGGCATGACGTCCTCGAACTGGTCCTTGGCCTCCAGCTCGCGCTTGGAGCGGATCGTCGCGCCGAAGCCGATGCCCTTCGCGCCCGCCCGGGACTCGATGAGCTTCTCCAGGCCCGCGAAGGCACCGCCCACGATGAACAGGACGTTCGTCGTGTCGATCTGGATGAACTCCTGGTGCGGGTGCTTGCGTCCGCCCTGCGGCGGAACCGAGGCCGTGGTGCCCTCGAGGATCTTCAGGAGCGCCTGCTGCACACCTTCGCCGCTCACGTCCCGGGTGATGGACGGGTTTTCACTCTTCCGCGCGACCTTGTCGATCTCATCGATGTAGATGATCCCGGTCTCGGCCTTCTTGACGTCGTAGTCGGCCGCCTGGATCAGCTTCAGCAGGATGTTCTCGACGTCCTCGCCGACGTATCCCGCCTCGGTGAGCGCCGTCGCGTCGGCGATCGCGAACGGGACGTTCAGCATGCGGGCCAGCGTCTGCGCGAGGAGTGTCTTGCCGGAGCCCGTGGGGCCCAGCAGGAGGATGTTGGACTTCGCCAACTCGATCGCGTCGTCACGGCTGCTGCCGCCGTTCTCGCCGGCCTGGACGCGCTTGTAGTGGTTGTACACCGCCACGGAGAGGGCCTTCTTGGCCGACTCCTGGCCCACCACATAGCCCTCCAGGAACTCGTAGATCTCGCGGGGCTTGGGGAGTTCCTCCCAGCGCACCTCGCTCGTCTCCGCGAGTTCCTCCTCGATGATCTCGTTGCAGAGATCGATGCACTCGTCGCAGATGTACACACCAGGCCCTGCGATGAGCTTCTTGACCTGCTTCTGGCTCTTGCCGCAGAACGAGCACTTGAGCAGATCGCCGCCGTCACCGATGCGTGCCACGGTGTGCTTCCCCTTCGCCTGGGAGACGCCTAGGTCCAGCGGCTCCTGGTGCTGCCTTATGTCCGACGGTACCTTGCCGGGCCCCCCGTTCGGGCCCCCCTTGGCAGGGTTCACTTTGACGTGCACTGTGCCAAGGGGCGGCATATCCTACGGGTCCGCGTCAGCGGACGGCGGCGTTGTTCATCTTCCGGGTGGAGATGATCTGGTCGATCAGGCCGTACGCCAGGGCGTCGTCGGCCGTGAGGATCTTGTCGCGCTCGATGTCCTCGCGGATCTTCTCGATCGGCGTGGTGGAGTGCTTGGCCAGCAGGTCTTCCAGCTGGGCGCGCATCCGGAGGATCTCGTTGGCGGCGATCTCCAGGTCGGAGACCTGACCGCGGCCGGTCTCGCTGTAGGGCTGGTGGATCAGCACGCGGGCGTTGGGCAGCGCCATGCGCTTGCCGGGCGTACCGGCGGCCAGCAGGATCGCGGCGGCGGAGGCCGCCTGGCCCATGCAGACCGTCTGGATGTCCGGCTTCACGAACTGCATCGTGTCGTAGATCGCGGTCAGCGCGGTGAAGGAGCCACCGGGGCTGTTGATGTAGACGGAGATGTCCCGGTCGGGGTCCATCGACTCCAGGCACAGCAGCTGCGCCATGACGTCGTTGGCGGAGGCGTCGTCGATCTGTACGCCGAGGAAGATCACGCGCTCCTCGAAGAGCTTCGCGTACGGGTCGTACTCGCGGATGCCCTGCGAGGTGCGCTCGACGAAGCGGGGGATCACGTACCGGGACTCGGCGCGCGGGCCGGTGTACTCGGCCTCGGTGCGGGCGTAGAGGCCGCTGCCGGGGAAGTCGTTCACTGTCTGTCTCCTAGGGGCTTAGGCGGTCGGCTGAGGGGCTCTACGGGGGTCAGGCCCCGGTGCCGCCGCCGCCCGGCATACCGGCGGCCGTGGGAATCACGTCGTCGATGAGGCCGTACTCCTTGGCCTCGAGGGCGTCGAACCAGCGGTCACGGTCCGAGTCGCGGGTGATCTGCTCGATGCTCTGGCCGGTGTGCTGCGAGGTGAGCTCGGCCATGCGCTTCTTGGTGTGCAGCAGCCGCTCGGCGTGGATCTTGATGTCCGAGGCAGAGCCGGCGAGGCCGGCGGACGGCTGGTGGATCAGGATCTCGGCGTTCGGCAGCGCGAAGCGCTTGCCGGGCGTGCCCGCGCTGAGCAGGAACTGGCCCATCGAGGCGGCGAGGCCCATGGCGATGGTCACCACGTCGTTCTTGATGAACTGCATGGTGTCGTAGATCGCCATACCGGCCGTGATCGAGCCGCCGGGGCTGTTGATGTAGAGGTAGATGTCCTTGTCCGGATCGGCGGCAAGGAGGAGCAGCTGCGCGGTGATCTTGTTGGCAATGTCGTCGTCGACCGCCTGGCCGAGGAAGATGATCCGCTCGCCGAGCAGCCGGTTGTATACCTGGTCGCCGAGGCCACCACCGATGGAGGGGTCGCCGGCGGCGGAGGGCATCAGATTCGTCACGTATCCACCTGCTCGTCTTACGACGGCGCCGGGGCCGTCTCACGTTTCCCTGCGTGTTCCCTGCGGGGCTGGGGCAGTCGGGGACTTCCCTGCCCTCGTAGTTATGGACCCTAACGCGCTGGTCCCTTCGGAGAATCCCGGTAAGCGGGGTGTTCGCCGGGGGCGTAGCGCCGCGGGGCTTCCCGCTTCGCGAGCGGCCACGGGTTTGCGGCGGCCGCTCGCGCGCACGCGGTGGAGCCGCGCATCGACGCGGTCTCGCGCCCCTGGGGCCGGCCGCCGTCCCCCACGTCCTCCACGACGGAACGGGCCCCCGGGGAACACAACTCCCCGGGGGCCCGTCCTACGACCTGCTAGGTGCCGTGGGCTCAGCCCTCGGTCTTCTCCTCGGCCTCGGCCTCGGCCGGGGTGTCCTCGGAGGCGGCCTCGACGGTCTCGGCCGTCTCGTCCTCCTCGTCGTCCAGGTCGACGACCTCGCCGTTGGTGTCCTTGACCGTGGCGGCCTCGACCACGACGGCCAGGGCCTTGCCGCGGGCGACCTCACCGACGAGGAGCGGGACCTGACCGCCCTCGACGACCGCCTGGGCGAACTGGTCGGGGGACATGCCGGAGGAGGCGGCGCGGCGCATGAGGTGCTCGGTGAGCTCCTCCTGGTTGACGTTCAGCTTCTCGCGCTTGACGAGCTCGTCCAGCACGAACTGGGTCTTGATGCCCTTGACCGCGGCGTCCTTGGTCTCGGTGTCGAACTCCTCGGCCGTCTTGCCCTGGATCTCGAGGTACTTCTCGAGGTCGAGGCCCATCTGGCCGAGCTGGTGGTGCTCCAGGTTGTGCTTGCGGGTGTTGATCTCGTCCTCGAGCAGCTTCTCGGGGACGGGCACCTCGACGAGCTCCAGGAGCTTCTCCAGGACGCGCTCCTGGGCCTGGGTGGCCTGGTCGTACTGCTTCATGTTCTCGAGGCGCTTGCGGCTGTCCGCCCTGAGCTCGTCGAGGGTGTCGAACTCGGAGGCGAGCTGCGCGAACTCGTCGTCCAGCTCGGGCAGTTCGCGGGCGGCGACCTGGGTGACCTTAACGGTGACCTCGGCCTCCTTGCCGGCCGCGGAGCCGCCCTTGAGCTCGGAGGTGAAGGTGGCCTCGCCACCGGCCTCCAGGCCCTTCACGGCGTCGTCGATGCCGTCCAGCAGCTCGCCGGAGCCGATGGTGTAGGAGACGCCGCTCGCGACGCCGTCCTCCAGCACCTCGCCCTCGACCTTGGCCTCCAGGTCGATGGTGATGACGTCGCCGTCCTCGGCGGCGCGCTCGACCGGGGAGGTCGAGGCGAAGCGCTCACGCAGCTCGGTCACGGCCTTGTCGACGTCCTCGTCGCTGACCTCGACCGCGTCGACCTCGACCTCGATGCCGGAGTAGTCCGGGATCTCGATGGCCGGGCGGACGTCGACCTCGGCGGTGAAGTTCAGCGTCTCGCCGTCCTTCAGCTCGGTGATGTCGACCTCGGGCTGGCCGAGGACGTCGATCTCGGCCTCGTTGACCGCCTCGGTGTAGAACTTCGGAAGCGCGTCGTTGACGGCCTCCTCCAGCACCGCACCGCGGCCGAACCGCTGGTCGATGACGCGCGCCGGGATCTTGCCCTTCCGGAAGCCCTTCACCGTGACCTGCTGGTTGATCTTCTTGTACGCCGCGTCGAGGCTGTCCTTGAGCTCCTCGAAGGGCACCTCGATGCTGAGCCGAACCCGAGTCGGGTTCAGGGTCTCCACGGCGCTCTTCACGGTTCGGTCTCCTTGGGGGCTGACTTCTTGGTTTCTGCCGGAGCCAGAGCGGCTCCGGCGGATTCGCCGCCCGGAGGACTTCCAGTGGAGATCCAGAGGATGAGGCACACGGGCGTGCAGCTTGCATAGTAACGGCAGCGGCGACACGCCCCAAAGGCGATCACTGTGTACGGCCGCGCGAAGTGATCGCGCAGGTGGTCGGGGTGGCGGGATTTGAACCCACGGCCTTCCGCTCCCAAAGCGGACGCGCTACCAAGCTGCGCCACACCCCGTCTGGTGCGACACGTAGGGTACATGCCCGCAGGCGGCGGGGTTGCCGCATTTCGCGAGGCCCATGCAGAACCACGCCCAACGCGCCTCCCCCTGGGGCGCCTGGAGTAGCCCGGCCGCGACGCCACAAAGCGCCTGCCACACTCCGACACCGGACCACGCCGACACGCGGGGCGCCGACACGAATGGACACGCGGTGCCGTGTCTCGCGGCGGCAAACGGACACGCACGGCGAGGCCGGGCCTCCCGCGGCATCCGAGTGGACGTGGCGGTCACGCCTCGCGAGCGGCGCGTCGTGGGTCGGCCCGCTCATGCTGCGGCGACAGGCCGCGCACGATGCGCGACTGGTGTCCCGGCCCGGCGATCCCGGAGTCAGCGGCGCGTGACCTCCACGGCAGCGCCCGTACGCGCTCCAGTGCGCCCCGTCCGTGACGCGCGCGGTAGGGGCGGAACGGAAGGGGTGTGCGACGACAGGTGACGACCCGGTACGATGCTTTCGTGCCGTCG
The DNA here is from genome assembly GCF_029894425.1 of Streptomyces sp. SAI-127. NCBI lineage: Bacteria > Bacillati > Actinomycetota > Actinomycetes > Kitasatosporales > Streptomycetaceae > Streptomyces > Streptomyces sp. SAI-127. Next base: position 6,803,600 of record NZ_JARXYJ010000001.1, on the reverse strand, counting down.
GTCACCGGACCGCGGCGCGTGCTGTGCGGGCGTAGCTCAATGGTAGAGCCCTAGTCTTCCAAACTAGCTACGCGGGTTCGATTCCCGTCGCCCGCTCCATACGACTCAGGGCCAGGCCAGAGGATCAATCCTCCGCCTGGCCCTGATCGTTTCCGGGGTTCCGATCAGCGAGCGATACAGTGCGCGCCGTGGACATACCCGGCTGGTTCGTCTGGATCGCTCTCGGTCTGGCCTTCTTGCAGGCCCTCGGCCTCGTTCCCGTCATCCGCCGGCTCCGCGGATCCGACTCCGCGGTGCGTTTCAGGGCGCGCCTTGACCTGCTGGACGTCGTTGGCTCCTTGTTGCTCTTCGGCGGCGTGCTGCTGAGTCTCGTGGTGGCGGCATCCTGGTTCTGGCTCACCTTCGCCGGCTTCGCGCTCATGGCCGCCGTCTACGCCGTGAAAGGTGTGCGCCGGCTCCGCGCCCGCCAGCGCCCCACAGCCTGATCCACTCGACAGGCTCTGGTGTCACGTGAGAATGCTGAGCGGCCCGCCGCCACCTTCAACGCGATGGCAAGCTGCCACGACGGAAGGCCTCCGGTCCGGTCCCCCGAGGGGAGCGGGCCGGAGGCCTTCTGTCGTGTCCGTCCGGTGGGCCGGGCTAGAACTGGATCGAGTTGATGGTGTCCGCTATCGAGTCCAGGAAGCGTTGGATGTCGTCGGCCATGCCGGTCGAGGCGAGGAAGAAGCCGAAGAGCACCGCGACTATGGCGGGGCCGGCCTTGATGGATCCTCCCCGCATCAACACCACCAGGATGATCCCCAACAGCAGCACCACTGACAGCGAAATGGCCACAACTCATCACACCCTCGGTCGGTCCCGCTCTCCCGGCCCGGGGACGCGACCCCGCGCCCCCCGCCAGAACCATCGTGCCACCAACGCGGCCCGCATATGCGGCCGGTGAGGCAACGTTTGGCCATGCCGATACACGCGCCGCACCCCGTGGCCGGTTCCTTTCGGCACTCAACCACCGCGTCCGCACATCCCGTTCGCAGGGAATTCGAATGGTCGACACAGACATGCGAAGACTGTCGTTATGCGGCATTTCAGGTGGATGAATCCTGACAATGCAGGCCTGTTGAAGTCGACTCAGAAGTGAACAACCGGCCACGAGACGACCGGTTTTACGGAAACACACAGCCGAGGCTAGGGTGCCTCAGATGTTTCCAGCCGCCGCCGACGCAGTCCCCCGTCCGCGCTCGCCGCAGGACCCGCCGCCCGCCAAGCAGCGCGACGCCTTCTTCGACAACGCCAAGTTCCTGGCGATCGTCCTGGTGGCCGTCGCGCACTCCTGGGAGCCGCTCAAGGGCGACAGCCGGATCCTGGAGGGCGTGTACACGGTCGTGTACTCGTTCCACATGCCGGCGTTCATCGTCATCTCCGGCTTCTTCTCCCGCAGTTTCGACATGCGCCCGGACCGGCTGCGGCGGCTGATCACCGGCGTCGCCGTGCCGTACGTCCTCTTCGAGACGGCGTACTCCCTCTTCAAGCGCTACGCCGACCACGATCCGGGCATGGACATCAGTCTCCTGGACCCGTGGTTCCTGACCTGGTTCCTGGTGGCGCTGTTCATCTGGCGGCTGACCACGCCGATCTGGAAGCTGGTGCGGTGGCCGCTGCCGCTCGCGCTCGGCATCGCGATGCTGGCGTCCGTGACCCCGGGCATCGGCGACGACCTGGACCTCCAGCGGGTGCTGCAGTTCCTGCCGTACTTCGTGCTGGGCCTGGTCATGAAGCCCGAGCACTTCCGTATGGTGCGGCGCCGCTCGATGCGGATCGCGGCGGTGCCGGTGTTCGCGGCCGCCCTCGCCGTCGGCTGGTGGGCGGTGCCGCGGATGAACACCGAATGGTTCTACCACCGCAACGCCGTCCAGGAGATGGGCGCGCCCTGGTGGACGGGGCCGGTCATGGTGCTGGCCATGTTCGGCAGTTCGCTGCTGCTGACGGCCTGTTTCTTCGCCTGGGTGCCGGGCCGGCGGATGTGGTTCACCGCGCTCGGCGCGGGCACGCTGTACGGCTATCTGCTGCACGGCTTCCTGATCAAGGGCGCGGGTTTCGCGGGCTGGTTCGACCCCGCCTGGCTGCATCGCCCGCTCGGCGAGCTCTTCGTGAGCGCCCTGGCCGCGATCGCCGTCACCCTGCTGTGCACCTCGCCGGTGCGCCGGGTCTTCCGGTTCGCGATGGAGCCCGACATGAACTGGGCGTTCAGGAAGGACGCCACCGACGTGGCCCCGGTCCGCGCACGGACGACGGCTCCGCGCGAGAAGGTCGACGCCTAGACAGACCCCCGGCTCAGACCGAGAAGCGCGCGCATCCCCGCGTACTTCTCGGTCAGTCGGTTCCGCGTCACCTCGTCCAGGACCGCCAGGCGCGCCGGGTCCGCGTTGTGCGCCAGGTCGGCCTCCTTCACCAGCAGCGCGCCCGGGGTCTCCAGGATGCGCCGGGCGTACACCTCGGGCGGCTCCCCGGACCGCTTGGTGACGGCGAGCACGATGTCCTTCGTACGGCGGCTCAGCGCGGCCCGGTCGAGCCAGTGCGCGGAGAGCGCGTCGTCCTCGACGGAGTCGTGCAGCCAGGCCGCCGCGATCTGCTCGTCGTCGCCGCCACGCGCGCGTACGCCCTCGGCGACGGCCCGCAGGTGTTCGGCGTAGGGCCGTCCCGCCTTGTCGGTCTGGCCCTCGTGCGCGGCGCGGGCGAGGGTCTCGACTTCGGCCAGGGTCAACTCGTCGGTCATTCCTCCAGTGTGTCGCGCCGCAGCGCCGAGCGGGCCGGAAGGCCGGCCACGGTGAGGCCGAGCACGATGAAGCCGATGAGGCGCAGCGTGCCGAGTTCCGTGCAGTTCTACGGCCCAGTCGGCTGGGATGCACCCCACCCCGGTGTCCTGGTCAGCGCGGCGCGGCCTGGGCCGTAGGCCCTTCCCGGCAGATCAGCAGCAGCGCCCGGTCGTCGTTGACGTCCTTAGCGACCGCCTCGATCAGGTGCCACGCGGCACCGTGGAAGCCACCCGCCACATAACGGTCGGCCTCGCCCGTCAGGCGGTCGATGCCCTCCACTATGTCCCGGTCGGACGTCTCGACCAGACCGTCGGTGAAGAGCATCAACACGTCACCGGGCCGGAGCGAGCCCTTCACCGGGTCGAACTGGGCGCCGTCGTAGACCCCGAGGAGCGGGCCCTCCGCGGCCTTCTCCTCCCACCGGCCGCTGCCCGCGCTGAGCTGCAGCCCCGGCGGATGGCCGGCCGAGTAGAGCTCGTAGTCGCCGGAGTCGAGGTCCAGGACCAGGTGGATCGAGGTCGCGAAACCCTCGTCCCAGTCCTGGCGGAGCAGATAGCCGTTCGCGGCGGGCAGGAAGGCGTGCGGGGGCAGCGAACCCAGCAGGCCGCCGAACGCCCCCGACAGCAGCAGCGCACGCGATCCCGCGTCCATGCCCTTCCCGGACACGTCCGTCAGGACGACCTCCATCGTCCTGCCGCCGTTGGTACGGGCCGCGACAACGAAGTCACCGGAGAACGACTGCCCGCCCGCGGGACGCAGCGCCATCTCCCGGTGCCAGCCCTGCGGAAGCTGCGGCAGCTTGCTCTGCACCCGGATGCGTTCCCGCAGGTCGAACAGCATGGTGCCGCCGCGCCGCCAGGGCACACCGACCCGGCTGCGGAACTGGGCGATCAGCAGGCCGAAGAAGCCGCAGGCGGCCACGACCAGGACCACGCCGGGGGTGACCCGGGACGGTCCCTCGGTGTACGGCCCCAGCCGCACCGACTCCACGATCAGGGCCGTCGCCGCCGCCGCGTACAGGCCGAGCAGGCTCGCCGGGCGCAGCAGCAGTCCGCCGGCGACGATCGGCAGGACCAGTGCGGCCGGTGAGCACCACACGGAGTTCATCAAAGTAATGGCCGCGATCACCGGGACGGTCAGGAGCAGACCGGCCAGCGCGACCCAGTCCGAGCCGTCGCCGCGGAAGTAGTCCACGGCACTTCTGCGCAGGCCGACGCGGACCCGGTGCCACTGCATCCTCAACCGGGCCGTGAACGTCTCGGCTTCCGCGCGCCGCTCTCGTCCTGCTGCCATTAGTTCGGGACCTTATCCGTCGAACCCCCTGCTTGGCACAGGAGGTACGACTTGTCCCCCGTGCGAGGTTCAACTTCACAGACTCCAGGGGGTCGTGCACGCCCCGGCCGGCGACGGGTCCCGCGGAAATTCCCTCGCTCGTCCCGCAATGCCCTGGTAGGCATGGTTCATGGGTACTGACTTGCGGGTACTTCGGCGGGACGAATGGGACGAGTGGTACGGCAACCTGATCCGCGCCTTCGGCGGGGTCCCGGAGTCGGCCGAGGAGCGGGAGCTGTGGCGTGAGCTCAGCGTGGACGACCGGTCCATCGGCGCCTGGGACGGCGAGCGGTGTGTGGGCACGGCGGGGGCGTTCGCCTTCCGGATGACCGTGCCGGGCGGCGCCTTGGTGCCCGCCGCCGGCGTCACCATGGTCGGCGTGGCCGGCACGCACCGGCGGCGCGGGGTGCTGACCTCGATGATGCGGCGCCAGCTGGACGACGTACGGTCCTGGGGCGAGCCGCTGGCCGTGCTCACGGCCTCCGAGCCGGTGATCTACGGCCGGTTCGGGTACGGCGCCGCCACCTATCACGTCAACGCCGACATCGACACGACCCGGGTGCGGCTGTCCGTGCCGCCTGGCACCGACGACGTACGGCTGCGGTACGCGGCACCCGCCGACGTCCTCGACGCGTGCGAGGCGGTGTACGCCCGGCTCGTGCCGCGGCGGCCCGGGATGATCGCCCGGGTCCCCGGCTGGGAGCGGCTGTGGCTGCTCGACCCGGAGAGCGACCGGGACGGCGCCTCACCGCTGCAGTGCGTGGTCGCGGAGCGGGACGGGGAGGTCGTGGGGTTCGTGCGGTACCGGGTGAAGGCGGACTGGGAGCCGGCCGGGCCCAGGGGCACGGTGGTGGTCTCCGACCTGGAGGCGCTGGATCCGGCCACGCACGGCGCGCTGTGGCGGTTCCTGTTCGACCTCGACCTCACCTCGCGGATCGACGTGCGGCGGCGGCCGGTCGACGAGGCCTGGCAGTACCTCGTCTCCGACGTCCGGCGCTGTTCGCTGCTGGTGCGGGACGCGCTGCACGTGCGCCTTGTGGACGTCGGGGCCGCGCTGGAGGCGCGGACGTATCAGACGCCGGTGGACGTGGTGTTGGAGGTCGAGGACTCCTTCTGCCCCTGGAACTCCGGGCGTTGGCGGCTCAGCGGCGACGCGAAGGGCGCGTCGTGCGAGCGTACGACGGACTCGGCCGATCTCGCCCTGTCCGTACGGGAGTTGGGAGCGGCCTATCTCGGCGGCGTGAGCCTCGCCTCGCTGGCGGGGGCCGGGCTGGTGCGGGAGATACAGCAGGGGGCATTGGCCGAGGCGGCGGTGGGGTTCGGGTCGGCGGTGGCGCCCTGGCTGCCGCACGGGTTCTAGGCCCCGCTCAAGGTTTCTGGCAGGCCGGGCACCAGAAGAGGTTGCGGGCGGCGAGATCGGCGGTGCGGATCTCGCCGCCACAGATGTGGCAGGGCAGGTTGGCCCTGCGGTACACGTAGACCTCGCCGCCGTGGTCGTCGACGCGGGGCGGGCGGCCCATCGCCTCCGGGGTGTGCTCCGGGCGGACGGTGTCGATGCGGTTGTTCCGCACGCCCTCCCGCATGAGCTCGACGAGGTCGGTCCAGATCGCGTCCCACTCGGCGGGGGTGATGTCCTTGCCCGCACGGTACGGGTCGACGCGGTGCCGGAAGAGGACCTCCGCCCGGTAGACGTTGCCCACGCCCGCGATGACCTTCTGGTCCATCAGGAGGGCGGCGATCGTCGTACGGCTGCGGGAGATCCGCTGGTACGCGGTCTTCGGGTCGGCGTCCTCGCGGAGGGGGTCCGGGCCGAGGCGGTCATGTATCGACTGCTTCTCGGTGGGGGTGATCAGGGCGCAGGTCGTGGGGCCGCGGAGGTCGACGTACGCCGTGGTGTTCGCGAGGCGGAGGCGGACCGTGTCGGTGGGTGGGGGTGCGGGGGTCGCGCCGAAGGTGACCTTGCCGAAGAGGCCGAGGTGGATGTGGACCCAGTCGGTGTCGCGGAAGCCGAGGAAGAGGTGTTTGCCGTGGGCCTCGGTGTGGGTGAGTTCGGAGCCGGTGAGGAGGGCGGCGGCGTCCGAGAACTTGCCCTGGGGGCTGGTGACGCGGGGTTTCGTGCCGATGAAGGCCTCGGCGTGGTCCTGTGCCAGGCGGTGGATGGTGTGCCCCTCAGGCACGGTGGCTCCTCTGTCGTGTGTCGGGAGTGAGCGCCGGGGTCTTTCTCGCCCCCGCCGCCCCTACCCGTCCCATCCCCAGGGGGCGCTGCCCCCTTCGACCCCCATCGGCCCGAAGGGCCTCGTCCTCAAACGCCGGACGGGCTGAAAGATGACGTCCAGGGCGGCTGCCCAGGGGCGCGGGGCTGTATCGATAGGCGGCTCCGCCGCGGGGCGCGACCAGCCCCCACGCACCCGCACTCGACCACACCCCCGCCGCCCCACCGCCGGAGGCTACTGCTGGGGGTGGTGTGCCGGGATGGCCGGCAGGTCGCCCGTCGTCTCGTAACCGGCCAGCATGTCGATGCGGCGCTGGTGGCGCTCGTCGCCCGAGAACGGCGTCGCGAGGAAGGTCTCGACGAACTTCGTCGCCTCCTCCGTGGTGTGCATGCGAGCACCCACCGCGACGACGTTGGCGTTGTTGTGCTGCCGGCCCAGCGACGCGGTCTCCTCGCTCCAGGCGAGGGCAGCCCGGACGCCCTTGACCTTGTTCGCCGCGATCTGCTCGCCGTTGCCGGAGCCGCCGATCACGATGCCGAGGGCATCGGGGTCGCCGGCCGTGCGCTCGGCGGCGCGGAGGCAGAACGGCGGGTAGTCGTCCTGGGCGTCGTAGATGTGGGGGCCGCAGTCGACCGGATCGTGGCCGGCCGCCTTGAGCCAGTCGACGAGGTGGTTCTTGAGTTCGAAGCCCGCATGGTCGGAGCCGAGATACACGCGCATGGGATGAGTGTGACACGGCTGTTTCAGGGCAGCAGCCCCGGGTGTCGGCCAGGAAAACTGTGAACCCAACAATGGAACCTCAAGCAAACCTCAAGTAACGATCTGGATTCAAAGGTTCACGAACTTCTTTGCCTCCGATTCACTGGACCGACCCGTACACCGCTCGTACGGGATCCCCACACCCGGCACGAAGGAATTCCCCGTATGACTGGTCTCCAGGCCGGACTCAAGAACCGTCACCTCTCGATGATCGCCATCGGCGGTGTCATCGGAGCGGGCCTTTTCGTGGGCTCCAGCTCCGGTATCGCCACCGCCGGACCCGGCATCCTGCTGTCGTACGCGCTCGTCGGCACGCTGGTCGTGCTCGTGATGCGAATGCTCGGCGAGATGTCCGCCGCGAATCCGAACTCCGGTTCCTTCTCGGCGCACGCCGACCGGGCACTCGGGCGCTGGGCCGGTTTCTCCATCGGCTGGCTGTACTGGTTCTTCTGGGTCGTCGTGCTCGCCGTCGAGGCGACCGCCGGCGCCAAGATCCTCGAAGGGTGGATACCCGCCGTACCGCAGTGGGGGTGGGCGCTGATCGTGATGGTGGTGCTGACCGCCACCAACCTCGTCTCCGTCGGGTCCTACGGCGAGTTCGAGTTCTGGTTCGCCGGAATCAAGGTCGTGGCGATCGGGGCGTTCATCGTCATCGGTCTGCTCGCCGTGTTCGGCGTGCTGCCGGGCGTCGACGCCGACCAGGCGGGGCTCTCCAACCTGACCGACCACAGCGGCTTCCTGCCCAACGGGCCGGGCGCCATCCTCACCGGTGTTCTGCTCGTCGTCTTCTCCTTCATGGGCAGCGAGATCGCGACGCTCGCCGCCGGTGAGTCGGAGGACCCGCAGCGGGCCGTGACCAAGTCGACCAACAGCATCATCTGGCGTATCGCCGTCTTCTACCTCGGCTCGATCTTCGTCGTGGTCACCCTGCTGCCGTGGGACTCCAAGGCCATCCAGGAGGACGGCTCCTACGTCGCCGCGCTCGACTCCCTCGGGATCGCGCACGCCGGTCAGATCATGAACTTCATCGTGCTGACCTCGGTGCTGTCGTGTCTCAACTCCGGCCTCTACACGGCTTCCCGGATGGCCTTCTCGCTCGGCGAGCGGGGCGACGCGCCCAAGGCGTTCGCGCGGGTCAACGGCCGGGGTGTGCCGATGGCCGCGATCCTCGCGTCGGTGGTGTTCGGCTTCGTCGCCGTCTTCTTCAACTACCTCTCCCCCGACAAGATCTTCCTCTTCCTCGTCAACTCCTCCGGTGCGGTCGCCCTGTTCGTGTGGCTGGTCATCTGCTTCTCGCAGCTGCGGATGCGGAAGATCATCCAGGCCGAGGCGCCGGAGAAGCTGGTCGTGAAGATGTGGCTGTACCCGTATCTGACCTGGGCGACGGCCGCGTTGATCGTGTTCGTCCTCGGGTACATGCTGACCGACACGGAGCACGACGGGCGGGAGACCGTGCTGCTGTCGCTGCTCGTCGCGGCGGTGGTGCTGGCCATCGCCGTGGTGAAGGAGAAGGTCGGGCGCGGGCGGGCTACCGCCGCTTCGGCCGGTGAGGTGACGGACAAGGTCTCCGTCAGCTGAACAGACGTGTGACCGGGGCCCCGTGGCGTGTGCCGCGGGGCCCTTCTCTTGTGCGTTGTGCATTGTGCGTTGTGCGCTGTGCGCTGTGCGCTGTGCGCTGTGCGTTCACAGGACGGTGAAGCTGTCTTTCACCTTCTCGTACGTCCTGAGGGCCTGCGTCTCGGTGTCCGGCTGGTACCAGGTGTTGATCTGGTACGACTTGTCGCCCACGTTGAAGCCGAGCAGCTGGGCGTGCCAGGGGATGCCGTCGAGGGTGAAGGTGTACTCCCACACGACCGCGGGGTGATCGCGGAACGTCGTCTCCTCCAGGCGGATCTTGGCGTAGGCCTGGCCCTGGTGGGCGTTCTGCTCGGAGGTTCGCCAGGTCTCCATCAAGTCGCCCCGGGCGAGGGACGACTTGGCCGCCAGCTCCTGCTTTCCGTCGGGCGAGGTGTAGTGGACCTCCGCCCCGGTCTTCACGTCCCGCCGCCAGCCGGTGGGGGTCGCCCACGCGAACCCACCGGCCTCCTCGTGTGCGCCGGGCGGGAGCGAGCGGGGGCGGGAGGTGCCCTCGACGGTGGAGGACGGGGTGCCGGCGGGGGTGGAGGCGCCGGATTCCGGGGCGGAGACGGAAGCCGAGCCCGAGGCGGACGGGGAGCCGCCCGCCTTGTCGTCGCCGGGCGAGCCGGAGGTGGTGGCGAGGATGATCGCGACCACGGCGGCACCCGCGGCGACCATGCTTCCGGCGGCGACGAGGGCGGTTCGGCGGCGGTCGCGGTGGCGGTGGCGGGTGGCGGGGCGGGCGGGGCCGGGGGGTTCGCCCGGGTGCATGCGGTGGGGGTGGGGGCCGAGGATCAGGGCTGGGGCGGGGTCGGGATCCTGACCGGTGTGGGGCTGGGGATCGGCGCCGGGGCCCGGGTCGGTGGAGCTGGGGTCGGTACGGTCGGGGTCGGTACGGAGGTTGGCAGCGGGGCCGTCGGTGTGGGCGGCGGAGTCAGGGCTGCCGGTGCCTGCCGTGGTGCTCGTGGCTCCCGACCCTGACGTAGGACCGGGATCCGGGTGTTGGTCGGGTACGGCCTGCTTGCCGCGGACCAGGGAGACCCCGGGGCCGGAGCGGCGGTGGGTCGCCGGTACCGGGCCGACTCGGGTGGGGGCGGAGGCCGCGCGCGTGGGAGTGTCCCGGGTCGGTGCGTCCGGCATCGGGAAGTGCTCCGTGGGGGCGCCCGCCGAGAGGGAGTCCTGGGTGGGAGCGCTGGCGAGGGGCGTACCGGCCGTGGTGGCACCGGCCCGGAGTACTGCTCCCACCGCGCTTCCGGACGGCGTCTCCGACCGGACCTCCGAACGCTCCTCTGAAGCGGCCTCGGTGGACGCACTGGCGACGCGGTCGATCGAGAACGGCTCGGCGGAGGTGGGGGGTTCGGGCTGCGCGGCCACGACCTCGGCGACCGCCGGGAAACCGTCCGACGGCGGGCCCGAACCCTCGTCACCGGTCCCACCCGAGAGGGCAAACCCTGGCGGCACGGCATCCGACGGCTCCACAACGGCAGGCTCACGTACCGATTCGCCTACGGCCGCCCCGGCGACCTCGGTAACAGGCTGAGCCCCGTCCGACGGCGTGCCCGAGCCCTCGTCACCAGCCGCGCCCGGGAAGGCGTGCCCGACGGGTACGGCATCCGACGGCTCCGCAACGGCAGGCTCACGTACGGCTGTTGCGGGCCCCGTCTCCGACTGCGGCACCCGCGGATCCCGCACCGACCGAACTCGCTCCGATCCCGGCGCCGTCCCCGACGTCTGCGCCCCGTCATCCCGCCCGGCCCCCGCCGCCTGCGCAGGGTCGGCACGTCCTGCAGCCGGCGCCGGCGCAGATTCCCCGTGGCCCACGCCCGATGCCCGCGCAGAGTCCTCCTGGCCCGCACCGGGCGCCCCCGCAGACTCCACCCCACCGGCACCCGGCGCCCCCGCAGGATCCACCCGACCCGGGTCTCCCGGCCAACTCTCCCGGTCCCCCTCCTCTCCGGCAACCGGCCCCCGCGCAGCCCCGGCCCCGTCATCCCATCCGGGCCCCGCCAGCCGCACAGGGTCCGCCCGTCCAGCAAACGCCGCCCGCGCAGACTCCCCTCGACCCGCACCCGACGCCCCCGCAGGATCCACCCCACCGGCACCCGGCGCCCCCGCAGGATCCACCCGACCCGGGTCCCCCTGCCGACGTGCCCACTCCTCCCCTTCTTCAGCCACCAGCCCCCGCGCGGCCCCGGCAGCGTCATCGCGCCCGCGTCCCTCCGTCGGCCGTTGCTCGTTCGCCTCGTCGGCGGCTTGGGTCGGCCCCCGCCGCTCAGCCGGTTCTGGCGTCCCGGCGTCGTCTCCCGTCCCCATCCTCAAAGTCGGCGTGGGCGCCGGGAACGCGACCGTGTGCAGGGCCGACTCCACGTCGTCCAGGGATGGGCGTATCGAAGGGTCCTTCTCCAGCAAGGCAGCCAGAATGTCGGTCAACGGGCCCGCCGCGGCGGGGAGTTCCGGCTCCTCGTAGAGGACCGCGTGCAACGTGGCCAGGGTGGTGTCGCGGGAGAACGGGGAGCGGCCGCCCAGGGCCGCGCACAACGTCGCTCCCAGGGACCAGATGTCCGACGGCGGCCCCTGGGGGCGGCCGGAGACCCGCTCGGGGGCCATGTAGTCGGGGGAACCGACGAGCATGCCCACCATGGTGAGCGCCTTGGCGTCCTGCATCGCGGCGATACCGAAGTCCGTCAGCACGATCCGGTGACCGGCGCGGTCGGCGGACTCCACCAGGACGTTCCCGGGTTTGATGTCCCGGTGCAGGACGCCCCGGGCGTGGACCTGGCGGAGAGCCTGCACCAACCCCAGGCCGAGGAGCGCCGTTTCGCGGGGGCCCAGCGGGCCGTCCTCCACCGTCATCCGTTCCAGGGAGCGGCCGTTGACCAACTCCATGACGATCCACAGGCGTTCGCCCTCGTCCACGACGTCGTAGACCCGTACGACGTTCGGGTGGTCGATCCGGGCCGTGGCCCTGGCCTCGCGCAGGGTCCGTTCACGGCGGGTGCGGGTGTCCTCCGCGTCAAGGCCGTCGATCCGCATCTCCTTGACCGCGACCTGCCGGTCGAGCATCTCGTCGGCGGCTCGCCACACCCGCCCCATTCCCCCCTGGCCGATACTCTCGACCAGTCGATAGCGTCCTGTCACCAGGAGCCCTGGAACTCCGCCGTTCCTCGCATTTCCCGTGTCTCCCGCATTCCCCGGCAATCCGCTGCACCCCCTCAACGATGCCCCGAGTGGAACACAATGGTCACACTTCGCGCCGTACCAGCATAGTGCGGAGAAATCTTGTGGTACCTCTTCAAGTACTGCGAATTCAGGCGCAGCCAAGGGGGACGAACATGAGTTCTCGTCGTATGACGACCATTGCCGGATCGCTGGTCACGGCAGCTTTCTCGACGGTGATGATCTTTTCCGTCACCGCGAGCGCGGACGACGGACCCGCAAGCAGTAAGGGGGGAAAGGCCGTTGACGAGGCACCGGCGGGCGTGGAGCTGACGACGACACTGCCCGAGACGATCTCCGTCGACAACAGCTCGCAGAAGACCGACCTCACGGCCACCGTGAAGAACGACGGGAGCAAGGACAGCGGAAAGATCAGGCTTTTGGTCGTCGGTTTCGACGGCATGACGGTCACAAACGTTCAAGGCTGTTCTCCGATGGAAGAAAAGGATCTGCCGGAGGGCTCGAACAGCGGTTTCGTCTGCCCCGTCGACAATCTCGCGGCCGGTAAGTCGAAGTCGTACGCCGTCGACGCGACATTCGATGTCAAGAAGACCGGCAAGATCTGCCTGCCGGTGCAGACCGGCGACGGAAAGAAGACGTTCTGGCAGCAGGGCCCGGTTCCCTTCGGTACGACGAACCCGTCGCCGAACGCCCCGGCCACCCCGCTGCTGCTGGGCACCGACAACAAGCCGGTGGCACCCGGCGGTGACGAACTGCCCAAGACCGGTGTCGAGCGGGACCTGCTGCCGCTCGGGGCGGCGGGCGCCTCGCTGATGGCGGCGGGCGTGGCCGGGCTGTGGTGGTCGCAGCGGCGGCCGCGGCGCACCACCTGCTGATCCGGAGCGCGAAACAGCTGGAGGCATAACCTGACGGAAGCTGTCAGGTTATGCCTCCAGCATGTCCGGTATGAACACCTCGACCGACGACGAAGTAAGCAGCTTCCAGACCGGGTTCGCCCTGCGCCCCGACCTCGTGTTCCCCGTCCGCTCCACCGACGACGTGGTCACCGCCGTGCGCCGCGCGGCCGACGCGCGGCTGCCCGTCACCGTGCTGGCCACCGGCCACGGACTGCCCGGCGCGGTGGAGGGCGGCGCGCTCATCAGCACCCGGCGCATGGACCGGGTGACCATCGATCCCGCGGCCCGCACCGCCCGCGTCCAGGCGGGTGTCCGATGGGGTCAGGTGGTCGAGGCGGCCGCGCCGTACGGACTCGCGCCCCTCAACGGTTCCGCGCCCGGCGTCGGGGCCGTGTCATACACGCTGGGCGGCGGACTCGGCATCCTGGCAAGGGAGTTCGGCTACGCCGCCGACCACGTCCACTCCCTCGACGTCGTCACCGCGGACGGCCGACTGCGCCATGTCACCGAGGGGTCCGAGCTCTACTGGGGCCTCCTCGGCGGCGGACACCGCCTCGGTGTCGTCACCGAGATGGAGATCGGACTCGTCCCCGTACGGACTCTCTACGGTGGTTCGCTCGCCTTCGACGGCCGCGAGGTCGATCCGGCGGACGCGCTGCGGGCGTACAAGGAGTGGACCAGGACCGTGCCGTCCACACTGACCTCGTCCTTCGCGGCCGTACCGTATCCGGACATCCCGGCGCTGCCGCCACATCTGCGGGGGCGGTACGTCGTCTCCGTACGGGTCGCGTACACCGGCGCCGACGGCGGCCGACTCGTCGCGCCGTTGCGGGAGTTGGGCCCGGTGCTCGCGGACTCGCTGCGCGAGATGCCGTACGCCGAGAGCCACACCATCCACAGCGACCCCGACTTCCCGCACAGCTACTACGGGGACAGCGCGGTGCTCGGCGAACTGGACGTGGAGCGGGCCGCCGAGCTGCTCGCGCGGACGGGGCCCGGCGACGGCGCCATGGTCGTCGTACAGATCAATCATCTGGGCGGGGCGCTGGCGCGGCCGGCGCCGAACTCGGTGCCGTACCGCGAAGGGCGTTTTCTGGTACGGCTGTTGACCGGCGGCGGGCGTCGGCAGGCGCGCGCGCTGCTGGACCCGGCCTTCCGGCTGCTCTCGGCCACCACCCTCGGCCGTACCGTCAACTTCGCCTTCGGGGCCGGGGACCGGACCGAGGGCCTGTACGACGCCGAAACGCAGAAGAGGCTCGCCGAGTTGGAGTCGCGGTACGACCCGGCGAGCCTCTTCGGGAGGCGTGTCAGCGCTTGACGAGCTTCCAGGCGGTGGGGAGCACGCCCATCGCCAGAGCGGCCTTGAGGGCGTCACCGAGGAGGAACGGGGTGAGGCCGGCCGCGATCGCGGCGGAGGCCGACATGTCGGCGGCGTAGGCGAGGTAGGGGACGCCGACGGCGTAGATGATCGCCTCGCCGACCAGCATGGTGCCCGCCGTGCGCAGCATCGAGCGGTCGGCACCGCGGCGGGCCAGGGCGCCGACGGCGGCGGAGGCGAGGATCATGCCGAGGATGTAGCCGAAGGAGACGGAGAAACCGGAGGTGCCCTGGGCGAACCACGGAAGACCCGCGAGGCCTGCCAGCGCGTACAGGGCGAGGGAGGCGACACCGCGGCGGGCGCCGAGGGTCGTGCCGACGAGCAGCGCAGCGAAGGTCTGGCCGGTCACCGGCACCGGGGAGCCCGGCACGGGGACGGAGAGCTGCGCGGCGAGGCCGGTGAGCGCGGCACCGCCCACCACGAGCGCGACGTCCCGGACGCGGGAGGCGGGGATCAGGTCGGCGAGGACCTCGCCGGTGCGAAGGGGGGCGACGGCGGTGCTCATGGGGACTCCGCGAGGGTGTGAACGGCGAGGGACATCGTGACGCTATCCCAGCGCGCTCCGGCCGATCACCGTCAGCGCCCGACAAAGCGGGGAACGGGGGCTTGGTGGGCTCCGGACAAAGAGTGCGGGTTACACCGGGTATGGCGTGACCCCTGTCACTGAGGTGAGGTGGCCGGGGCTACAGGGACGCTGTCCACACGGCTGTGGGGAATCTCCAAACGAATCCTAGTGGTCTGGTCGGATTCACCGTTCCTGGCCTACTCTTCCAGTCATGGTCGCCCAGTCCCGGTACTTCTCGTCGCGCCGCCACGTCGATCTGCGACGTGTGGGCACGGCCGTCTGTCGCCGTCCGGTGTGAGGCGGGCTCCGGCTCGCCTCACCTTCCGAGACGTGTCGGCCCCCGTTCCCGAGGACGGTCTTCCATGCCCCGTACCGAGGCACCCCCTGTCATCCCGACTCCCATGTCCCGGCGCCGGACCAGCGCCAGCGTGGTCCTGCGGTCCGTGCTGGAGCACGGCCCGGTGGCCCGCAGCACCATCTCCCGGCTGACCGGGCTGTCCCCGGCCTCCGTCACCGACTACTGCGCCCGCTTCAGCGAACTCGGCCTGATCCGCGAGTCGGCCGTGCCCCGGCGGTCGAACGGCGTGGGCCGCCCGCACGTCCCCGTCGACCTGGACGACTCACGGTTCGTGGTCGGCGGCGTGCACGTGGCGGTGCCGTACACCACGGTCGCGCTGCTCGATCTGCGCGGCCGGGTGCTGGCGCGCCGCGAGCTGAAGCACGAACGCACCGCTCCGGAGCCCGTGCTGGCGCGGGCCGCCGAAGCGCTCGGGGCGCTGCTGGACGCCGCCCCCGGCTGCCGGCCGCTCGGCGTCGGCGTGGCCGTGGGCGGCTGGGTGGACCGGGACTCCGGGACCGTCGTCGAGCACCCCCTGCTGGGCTGGCACGACGTGCCCGTACGAGAGGTACTGGGCGCCCGCACCGGGCTGCCGGTCCATGTGGACGGACACGCGCGGGCGTTGGTCAACGCGGAGCGGCTGTTCGGGCGGGCGCGCGGCAGCCGGAGTGTGCTGCATCTGTTCGTCGGCAACGTGGTGGACGCGGCGTTCGCCACCAACGACGAGGTGCACCACGGGCCGCGCTCCCAGGCGGGCGCCATCGCCCATCTGCCGGTGCCGGGCGGCTCGGAGCCCTGCGAGTGCGGCCGGACCGGCTGCCTCCAGGCCGAGTTGAGCGAGCGGACGCTGTGCCGGCGGGCCCGGCGGGCAGGGGTCATCGAGGGCGACAACCCGATGCATGTGGTCGCGGCGGCGGCCGCGGGCGATCCCGAGGCGGTACGGCTGCTGGTGGAGCGTGCCGGTGCCGTCGGACGGGCGGTACGGCTGCTGCTGGACGTGCTGAACCCGGAGACGGTCGTGGTGACCGAGATCGGTGTCATACACCGGCAGGACTGCCTCGCCGCCCTGCGCGAGGGGGTCGGCAGCGAACGCGCGACGTCCGTGCTGCCCACGGGTTTCCCGGATTCCGTGCTCGCCGTGGCGGGCGGTGCGGTGGCCCTCGACGTGCTCTACCGGGATCCGCTCACCCTCTCTCACCTGAGCGGAATTAATTCAGAAACTCCGAATGTTGACAGGGCCTCCGCATGACCGCGAACATCCTGTTCATGAGCCCGCACCTGTACTGTCGCACCCTTTGTTGCTGACACGCTGCCCCGCGTGACGCGCTCATTTCCCCTGCGCTCGTTTCCCCTGCGTTGACTTTCCCTCTTCGTGCTTTTCCCTGCGCTGTTCCGGCGCTGATTCCGGGAGCTCTCCCATGCCTGTTTCCCGTACGTCCGGCATCGACCGGCGTCTGTTCCTCTCCTCGATCCTCGGTGCCGCGGCCGGCGTCGCCGGGCTCAGCGGCTGCGCCGGAAACAGTGCCGCCGCCGACAGCAAGGACGCCCTGTCCGCCCCGCTCGCGGGCAAGGTTCCGGCTGGCACCAGCCTGAAGATCGCCTCGTATCTCGGCACCCAGCAACTCCAATTGAAACTCGGCAAGTTGGGTGCGCTTCCGTTCAAGGTGTCGAGCTGGGCCAATATCGCCGCCGGGCCCGATGTCATCAACGCCTTCCGCGCGGGTTCCCTTGATGTCGCCACCAACGCGGGTATTCCGCCGATCCAGGCGCACTACCAGGGATTCGACGCGAAGATCGTCGCCATCAACATCACCCGAAAACCGAGCTATCTCTTCGCCACCAAGCCCGGCAGCGACATCCGGACGGTCGAGGACTTCAAGGGGAAGCGGCTCGCCTTCTCCCAGGGCCAGGCCCAAGGCGTCGTACTCCTGCGGGCGTTGAAGAAGGCCGGCATCGCGTATGACGACGTCAAGCTCGTCCCGCTGACCAGCAACCAGTTCTTCACCGCTCTGCAGTCGGGCCAGGTGGACGTCGCGCCGCTCGCCAACAGCCAGGCGCCCTCCTATCTGTCGCAGTACGAGGCCAAGGGCGCCCACGCCGTCACCACCGACGTGGTCGACCTGCTCACGCTGCTGTGGGCGCCGGCCTCCGTGCTGGCCGACTCCGCGAAGGCCGCCGCGGTTGCCGCCTACATCCCGTACTGGGCCAAGGGACAGGTGTGGGCGTACGAGAACACCGACATCTGGAACGAGCAGTTCTACGTCAAGACGCAGAACCTGACCCTCGCCCAGGCCAAGGCGGTCAGCGCGCTGGCCAACAAGCCGCTCTTCCCGCCCAGTTGGGACGAGGCGATCAAGTGGGAGCAGGAGACCGCGGATCTGCTGGCGGAGGGCGGCTTCGTGAAGAAGTTCGACGTGGGCGACCTCTTCGACCACCGCTTCGAGGGCATCGCCGCGAAGGCCGTGGCCGCGGAGTACCGGAGGTGAGCGCCGTGACCACGACCGAAGCCGCCGTCACGGTCGCCCCGGCCAAGGACACGCCCCAGGTCCGCAGGCGCCGCCGGCTCTCCCCCGGCAGGCGGCTGCCCGCCGCCCGGCTCGCCGGACCGGTCCTCCTCCTCGCCCTGTGGGCCGCCGCCTCCGCCGCCGGACAGCTCGACCCGGCCGCCATCCCGGCACCCTGGACGGTGGTGAAGACGGGCGCCCATCTGTGGACCGACGGGACCCTGCCCACCGACATCCTGACCTCGCTCCAGCGGGCCGCGACCGGCTTCGCGATCGGGCTCGCCGCCGGGGTCCTGCTGGCCCTGGCCTCCGGACTCAGCCGGACCGGCGAGGCGCTGATCGACGGGACGGTCAACCTCAACCGGGCGATCCCGACCCTCGGTCTGATCCCGCTGTTCATCCTCTGGCTGGGCATCGGCGAGACCTTCAAGGTCGCGATCATCGCGATCGTCGTCTACATCCCGATCTATCTGAACACCCATGCCGCGCTCTCAGGCATCGACCACCGCTTCGTCGAACTCGCCGAGGTGCAGGGGCTGTCGAGGTACGCCTTCGTGCGGCAGATCGTCGTCCCCGGCGCCCTCCCCGGATTCTTCGTGGGCCTGCGGCTCGGCGTCACCGGCTCCTGGCTTGGCCTGGTCGTCCTGGAGCAGATCAACGCCACCAGCGGACTCGGCTACATGATGTTCCAGGCCCAGAACTACGGCCAGAGCGATGTGATCCTCGTCGGTCTCGTCGTCTACGGCGTCTTCGGCCTGGTCTCCGACAGCGCGGTCCGTCTCGTCGAACGGAAGGTGCTGTCATGGCGACGCACACTGAGCAGCTGACCCGACCCGCGGTCCAACTCCGGGGCCTGACCAGGTCGTTCGGCGGGCGCACGGTCCTGGACGGCATCGATCTCGACATCCCGGCCGGACAGTTCGTCGCCCTGCTCGGGCACAGCGGCTCCGGCAAGAGCACGCTGCTGCGGGCGGTGGCGGGGCTGGACCACGAGGTCGCGGGAAGCGGCCGGCTCACGGCTCCCGAAAGGGTGTCCGTAGTCTTCCAGGACTCACGGCTGCTGCCCTGGCGGCGGGTGCTGGACAACGTCCTGCTGGGCACGGACGGCGAGGACAGGGGCCGGGAGGCACTCGCCGAGGTGGGTCTCGAGGGCCGCGAACGCGCCTGGCCCAACGAGCTCTCCGGCGGCGAGGCACAGCGCGCCGCCCTCGCCCGCTCACTGGTCCGCGAGCCCGAACTGCTGCTGGCCGACGAGCCGTTCGGCGCCCTCGACGCGTTGACGCGCATCAGGATGCACGCGTTGCTGCGGGAGCTGTGGAAGCGCCACCAGCCGTCCGTCCTCCTCGTCACCCACGACGTGGACGAGGCGATCGTGCTCGCGGACCGGGTGCTCGTACTCGAAGAGGGCCGCATCGGCCTCGACCTGACCATCGACCGCCCGCACCCGCGTTCGTACCGGGACCCCCTGCTGGGCGAGTACCGGGAGCGGCTGCTGGCCGCGCTCGGTGTGACGGAGGACCACGCATGACCACCGGACAGCTCCACCTCAACGCGTTCCTGATGAACACCGGCCACCACGAGGCCTCCTGGCGCCTCCCCGAGAGCGACCCGTTCGCGCACGTCTCACTCGACCACTACGTCCGCCTGGCCCGGATCGCCGAGCGCGGCACCTTCGACTCGCTCTTCCTGGCCGACGGGCCGCAACTGTGGAGCAACCTCGCCCAGCGGCCCGCCGGCGCTCTGGAGCCGCTCACCCTGCTGACCGCGCTGGCGACGGCCACCGAGCACATCGGGCTGATCGCGACCGCCTCGACCTCCTACAACTCCCCCTACAACCTGGCCCGGAAGTTCGCCTCGCTGGACATCATCAGCGGCGGCCGGGCGGGCTGGAACATCGTCACCACCGCGGGCAGGGAGGCCGCCCGCAACTTCGGTCTGGAGCACGAGCCCGCGCACGCGGACCGGTACGCCCGGGCCGGCGAGTTCCTCGACGTGGCGCTCAAGCTCTGGGACAGCTGGGAGGACGACGCGATCGTCGGCGACAAGGCCGCCGGCGTCTGGGGCGACGACACGAAGGTCCATCCGCCCCGGCACCAGGGGACGTACTTCAGCGTCGAGGGCGCGCTCAACGTGCCCCGCACGCCCCAGGGTTACCCCCTGCTCGTGCAGGCGGGCTCCAGCGAGGACGGCAAGGAGTTCGCGTCCCGGTACGCGGAGGCGGTGTTCACCGCCCAGCAGACCATCGAGGACGCCCGGGCCTTCTACGCCGATCTCAAGTCCCGTACCGCCGCGGCCGGCCGGGACCCCGACCACATCAAGGTGCTCCCCGGCATCGTCCCCGTCATCGGCGCCACGGAGGCCGAGGCGCTCGCGAAGGAGCGGGAGCTGGAGGACCACATCGTGCACCACCACGGCGTGGCCACCCTGGAGCGGCTGCTGCAACTACCCGCAGGCTCCCTGGAGTTGGACCGGCTGCTCCCTTCCGACCTGCCGCCCGAGTCCGCCGTGGAGGGCGCCAAGAGCCGCTACACGCTCGTCGTGGAGCTGGCCCGGCGCGACCGTCTCACCGTGCGGCAGCTGATCGGGCGGCTCGGCGGCGGGCGCGGCCATCTCACCTTCGCCGGTACGCCCGAGCAGGTCGCCGACGCCATCGAGACCTGGTTCACGCAGGGCGCCGCCGACGGCTTCAACATCATGCCCCCGGTCCTGCCGTCCGGCCTGGACGCGTTCGTCGACCACGTCGTCCCGATCCTGCGCACCCGCGGTCTGCTCCGCACCGAGTACGGCCCGCGGCAGACCCTGCGGGAGCGCTACGGCCTTCCGCGCCCCGCGAACCAGTACGCCCAGCCCGTCCACGCCTAGGAAGGACCCCCCATGTCCGGTATCGAGATCCGCAAGGTCACCGCCCGCATCGGCGCCCACATCTCCGGCGTCGACATCTCCAGGCCGCTCGACGAGGAGACGGCCGCCGCCCTGCGGGACGCGCTCAACGTCCACAAGGCGCTCGTCTTCAGTGACGTGAACCTCGACGACGAGGGTCAGCAGGCCTTCGCCCGGCAGTTCGGCGAGCTCACCACCGCCCACCCGACCGTGCCCGCCGTGGACGGCGCCCCGAACGTCCTGCCCGTCGACAGTGAAGAGGGACGCGCCGCCAACAACTGGCACACCGACGTCACGTTCGTCCTCAACCCGCCGCAGGCCAGCACCCTGCGCAGCCTGACGATCCCGCCGTACGGCGGCGAGACGCTGATCGCCAACTCGGCCGCCGCGTACCGGAATCTGCCGGAGCCGCTGCGCAGGCTGGCGGACGGTCTGTGGGCCGAGCACACCAACGACTACGACTACGCCGTACCGGAGGAGACGGTGGACGAGGAACAGGCCGCCCGGCGAGCCCAGTTCACGTCGATCAAGTTCCGCACGGCCCATCCGGTGGTCCGGGTGCACCCGCTGACCGGTGAACGCGGTCTTTTCATCGGCGGGTTCGCGCAGCGGATCGTCGGCCTGTCGGTGGGTGAGTCCCGCAAGGTCCTCGACCTGCTCCAGGCGTACGTGACCCGGCCGGAGAACCTGCTGCGGCACCGCTGGTCGGAGAACCAGCTCGTGCTCTTCGACAACCGCATCACCCAGCACTACGCCGTCGACAACTACGACGGTCTGCCGCGCCGGCTGCACCGGGTGACCGTCGCCGGGGACGTGCCCGTGGGCATCGAGGGCAAGGAGAGCTACTCGATCGAGGGCGACGCCTCGCACTACTCCGCCGTAGCGGCGTAGTCACAGCGGGTTCGGACGGTGTCCGCATAGTGGGCGGCCTCCCCTCCTACCTGGGGAGGCCGCCCAGACTGTGGGCGTTTTTGCCCGTCTCACGCACTGGACGAACCCGCCCATGCCCCGCACCACCGTCAAGGCTCCACAAGAGCCCGACGCCTCCCTGACCCACGGCCTCAAGCAGCGCCATCTGTCGATGATCGCCCTCGGCGGGGTGATCGGCGCCGGACTGTTCGTCGGTTCCGGCGCGGGGATCGCCGCCGCCGGGCCCTCGATCGTCCTCGCCTACACGCTCTCCGGCCTCCTCGTGATGCTGGTGATGCGGATGCTCGGCGAGATGTCGGCCGCGTATCCCTCCTCCGGCTCCTTCTCCGCGCACGCCGAGCGGGCGTTCGGCCCCTGGGCGGGCTTCACCGCCGGCTGGTCCTTCTGGATCCTGCTGTGCACGGCCGTGGGCCTGGAGGGCATCGGCGCCGCGAAGATCGTGACCGGCTGGCTGCCGGGGACCCCCGAATGGGCCTGGGTGGCCCTGTTCATGGTGGTCTTCTGCGTCACGAACCTGGCCGCGGTGAAGAACTTCGGCGAGTTCGAGTTCTGGTTCGCGGCCCTGAAGGTGGGCGCGATCGGCCTGTTCCTGATCCTCGGGGCGCTGGCGATCGCCGGTGGCCTGCCCGGCACGGACGCCCCGGGCACCGCGCACCTCACCGGCCGCGGGGGCCTCTTCCCGGGCGGCGGCGAGGGCCTGGTCGTCGGCCTGCTCGCGTCCGTCTTCGCGTACGGCGGCCTGGAGACGGTCACCATCGCGGCCGCCGAGTCCGAGGACCCGGTACGTGGCGTGGCGAGCGCGGTCCGGACGGCGATGTGGCGCATCGCGCTGTTCTACATCGGGTCGATGGCGGTCATCGTCACCCTGGTCCCCTGGGACTCGAAGGCGGTCGTGGAGAAGGGCCCGTACGTCGCCGCCCTCGACGAACTGGGCATCCCGGGAGCGGGGCAGCTCATGAACGTGGTCGTCCTGATCGCCCTCCTCTCCGCGATGAACGCAAACATCTACGGCTCCTCCCGCATCGCCTACTCCCTGGTCGAGCGGGGCCTCGGCCCCCGCACCCTGGGCCGCGTCCTCGGCGGTGTCCCACGCGTCGCGGTTCTCGCCTCCAGCGTCTTCGGCTTCGTCTGCGTGGCCCTCAGTTACTGGCGTCCCGACGACGTCTTCGCCTGGCTCCTCAACATGATCGGCGCGGTCATCCTCGTCGTCTGGGGTTTCATCGCCGTCTCCCAGCTACGGCTGCGCCGCGCCCTGGAGCGCGAAGCCCCCGAGCGGCTTGCCGTCCGCACCTGGGCCTTCCCCTACCTGACCTGGGTCGCCCTGGCGGGCATGGTCTCGATCCTCGTCCTGATGGCCCGCGAACCGGACACCCGCGTGCAGTTGTACTGGACGGGCGGCATGACGCTGGTCCTGGCGGGCGCGGGGTACGCCTGGCAGAGGGCGCGTACCGAGGCCTGACTCCCCGCCGCACGCTGGAAACCCCCGCGAGGACGTGACTCGCGGGGGTTTCCCCTGTGGCCTGGGGGGCTCAGGCCTTGCGTCCCACGCCGCCGTGCTGGCCGATGGGAGCGGGGGCCGAGTCGCCGTCCGGGCGCCACAGCGGGACCGAGACCACGCCCGGGTCCACCAGGTCCAGGCCCTCGAAGAACGCCTCGATCCTGTCGACCGGACGCAGGATGTAGGGCACCGCGCCGGTCTCGTTGTAGGCGTCCTGGGCCTGCTCGTAGTCCGGGTCGGTGCCGCGGGAGCCGTCGTTGACGCAGAGGTAGCTGCCGGAGGGCAGGCCCGCCACCAGCCGGCGGACCAGGTCGCGGGCCAGGTCGTAGTCGGTGACATGGCCGAGGATGCCGCTGAGGATCAGGGCGGTCGGGCGGGTGAGGTCGAGGGTCCGGGAGGCCGCGTCCAGGATCTTCTCCGGCTCGTAGAGCGTCAGGTCCTCGTACGCCGTCTCGCCCTCCGGTGTGGAGGTGAGCAGGGCGCGGGCGTGGGCGAGGACCAGCGGGTCGTTGTCGACGTAGACGATCTTCGATTCGGGGGCGAAGCGCTGGGCGACCTCGTGGGTGTTGTCGACCGTGGGCAGCCCGGTGCCGACGTCCAGGAACTGGCGGACGCCCGCCTCCTCGACCAGGTACCGGATGCTGCGGCCGAGAAAGGCGCGGCTGCTCCGGGCGATCGTGACGATGCCGGGGAAGACGGCCGTGTAGGCGTCGCCGGCCGCCTCGTCGACGGGGTAGTTGTCCTTGCCGCCGAGCCAGTAGTTCCAGATCCGGGCCGAATGCGGCACCGAGGTGTCGATCTCCGTCATGGGCCCATCGTGCTACGACCTGTCCGGCTCGCACGGCACATTGAGTGAGAGAAGTGCGGCGGATCCGTCTTCGCCGAGGCGGAGCTCGGAGATCGCCGCGTTGCGCAACCGCGGGAACACTCTGCGGTACTCACCGAGCGGGATCGACAGCAGCGTGCACAGCACCAGCCGCAGCAGGGTGTTGTGGGCGACGACCAGGACCCGCTCATCGGGGTGGGCGGCGGCGATGCCGCGCAGGGCGCCGGCTCCACGGGCGGCGGCCTCGAGCGGGTCCTCCGCGCCGGGGAAGGGATACGTCACCGGGTCCGCCCGGAACGCCTCGGCCGCGTCGGGGACCTCGGCGGCGAACTCCGCGAGGGTACGGCCCTCCACCACCCCGAAGTCGCACTCCCTGAGGTCGGGTTCGCGCCGCGGGACGATGCCGAGGGCACGGCAGGCGGGGTCGGCGGTGGCGATCGCCCGCGAGAGGGGGGACGTCCAGATCGCGTCGGGGCGGTGCACGGCGGCCCACCGGCCGAGCGCCGCCGCCTGGGCGCGGCCCTCGTCGGTGAGCCCGATGTCGCTCACCCCCGCGTAACGGTTCTCGGCGTGCCAGATGGTCTGTCCGTGCCGGGCCAGCAGCAGGGTCGTGCTCATGGGGGTGGGGTCTCCAGGTTCTCTGCGGTCGGTCACGGTCGGTCGTCGTCAGGATGCCGTGGTGTCCTGGTCGAGTCGGGCGCGCGCGTGGGCCGCCACCTGCGCCGAGAGCCAGCCGCGCTCGCTGAGTTCGCCGACGAGACGGGCGTACGGCTCGGCGAAGAGCGCCGTGCGGCCGGGGCGCGGTTCCACGACCGTGCGGATGCGGACCATGTGCTCGGCGGCCTCCGCCAGGGGGGTGCCCGTAGTGCCGTGCAGCGCCAACGCGGCCATTCCCAGGGCCGGTTCGGTCTGTTCGGGTACGCGGGCCGGGCGGCCGAGGATGTCGGCGCGGAGCTGGTTCCAGTACGGGCTGCGGGCCGCGCCGCCGGTGAAGGTGAGGGGGCCGTCGAGCGGGGCGCCCAGGTGGTGCAGGTAGTCCAGGCACAGGCGCTCCGCGAACCCGACGCCCTGGAGGAGCCCGGCCCAGCGGTCGGCGTCGTCGGCGGGCGTGCCGAGGAGGAGGGCGGTGGCGTCCGGGGCCAGGAACGGGAACCGCTCGCCCCGCGAGACCAGCGGGTAGGCGACCGCGCCGGACGGCTCGAAGGCGGCGGCCCGTTCGTCCATGGCCACCGGGTCCACGTCCGCCGGCAGCGCCCCCGCGCCCACGCTCGACGCCCCGCCGGGCAGCCAGGTACCGCCCGGCGCGCGGTGGTTGTAGACCACGCCGGTGGGGTCCCGCACCGGCTCCGGGGCGGCCCCCTTGAGCACGAGGGTGGTACCGAGCACCGAGTTCCAGGATCCGTGCCGCAGGGCGCCCGCCGCGATCTGGGCCGCACAGCCGTCGGTCATCCCGGCGATGACCGGGGTCCCGGCGGGGATGCCGGTCGCCTCCGCGGCGGCCGGGCAGACCTCGCCGAGCCGGGTGCCGGGCAGGACGACCTCGGGGAGGTCCAGCGCGATATCCGGCCAGGCGTCGCGCTCGAGGTCGTAGCCCGTCTTGAGGGCATGGCTGGAGTCGGCCGGCACCGGCCTGCCGATCAGCCGGGCGGTGACGATGTCGGGCTGGTGGGTGACCCGGCCCTTCCCGTGCGCGCCAACGAGCCACAGCGCCTTCGGCAGCGCCCACGTGTCCTGCACCGCGAGCCCCGCCTCCCGCAGCCGTGCCGCCTCGCCCGCCGCGCGTGCGTCGTCGTACATGAGCGCCGGGCTCGTCGGCCGTCCCTCCACGTCCGTCAGCAGCACCGTCCCGGACGTCCCGCACACCGCGAGCCCACCGATCCGTACGCCCGTCAGGGTGAGGAGCGCGGAACGGGACGCCGTGCGCACGGCCTCCCACCACTCCCCCGGATCCTGCTCGTGCCGCCCGCCCTCGCGCCGGCCGCCGAGCGGGGCGGAACCCCGGCCCCGCACGGTTCCGCCGGCTGTGACCGCCAGCGCGCGGACGCTCTGTGTGCCGAGATCGATCCCCAGCCACACCGTCTCGTTCTCGTCTGTCATCTCTGTCATCGGGGCCTCCCACCCGCACGGGGTCTATGCGTACCCCGGACCCGCGGCTCAACATCGTGACAGTGAAGCGACGATCCGGAGGTCGACGATGCCCCAGAGGACCGATCCCGTACGTGTCGTGGCGGCCGGCGACCACTTCGTACTGCCGGGGCTGATCGCCGGGGCCGTCGAGGCCGAGCTGGGCGACATCGCCGCGGAGACGAAGGAGTTGAGGCTCGGCTGGCCGCTGGACCCCTTCGGGCCCGTGGCGGAGGTGACGGAGGCGAGTGACGCCGAGGACGAGCTGATCGAGGCGCTGGACGGCGCGGAGGTCCTCGTCACCCAGATGGGCCCGGTCACCGAGCGGGTGCTGAACGCCGCCGACAGCCTGCGGCTGGTCGTCGTGTGCCGGGGCGGCCCGGTCAACGTGAACCTCGACGCGGCCAAGGCCCGTGACGTACGGGTGTGCTTCGCGCCCGGCCGCAACGCCGCCGCCACCGCCGAGTTCACCGTCGGCATGCTGCTGGCCGCCATGCGCCGCATTCCGCAGGCCCACGACCTGCTGGCCGGGAAGGGCAGTTGGGAGGGCGGCGCCGCCTACTACACGTACGAGCACAGCGGCCTGGAGCTGGAGGACCTGCCCGTCGGACTCGTCGGCTACGGCGCCGTCGGCAGCAGGGTCGCGCGCGTGCTGTGCGCCTTCGGCGCGCAGGTCATGGTGTACGACCCCTATGTGCGCGGTGAGATCCACGGCCTGCGCGTGTCCTCGCTGGACCAGCTCCTCACCCGCTCCCGGGTGATCACCCTGCACGCCCGCCTCACCGCCGAGACCCGCGGCCTGATCGGCGCCCGCGAGCTGGGCCTGCTGCCCCAGGGGGCGGTCGTGGTGAACGTGGCCCGCGGTCCGCTCCTCGACGAGAGCGCCCTGTGCGACGCGCTGGAGGCCGGCCGGCTGTCGGCGGCGGCCCTCGACACCTACGCGCACGAGCCGCTGGCCCCGGACTCCCGGCTGCACGCCCTGGCCGACCGGGTCGTCCTGACCCCGCACCTCGGCGGGGCGAGCCGCGCGGTGGCCGAGAAGGCGGCGAGGATCGCGGCGGAGGAGGTGGGCCGCTGGGTGCGGGGGGAGCCGTTGGCGCACTGTCTGACCTGAGCCGGGAGGCAACATGTACGTCGGTATCGATGTGGGCACGTCCGTCGTCAAGGCCGCCGCGTTCGACAGCGGGGGCCGTCAACTGGCCGTCGAGTCACGCCCGGTGGAGCTCTCCCTGCACGGAGGGTTCGTCGAGCAGGACATGGCGGAGGTCTACGACGCCGTCGTCGACGTCCTCGGCAAGCTGACCGGGCGGGTGCCGGAGCCGGTGGAGCTGGCCGGGCTGACCGGTCAGGGCGACGGGGTGTGGCTGGTCGACGAGGAGGGGCGGCCGGTGCGTTCGGCGCTGTCCTGGATGGACGGCCGGGCCCACGAACTGCTCGACCAGTGGCTGGCGGACGGCACGTTCGAGACGGTGTTCCGGCGGACCGGCGGCGCGATGTTCCCCGGCTCGCCGGGGCCGTTGCTGGCCTGGCTCGACCGGTACGACCCGAGGTCCCTGGATGCCGCCGCGACCGCCGTGTACTGCAAGGACATGGTCTTCCAGCGGCTGACGGGTGCCGCGCGGGCGACGACGGACGTGTCGGACGCGTCCATGCCCTTCCTCGACCCTCGGACACGGACGTACGACAACCGGGTGGTCGAGCTGCTGGGGCTCACCCGTCGCCGGCGGCTGCTCCCCACGATCGGCGATCCGATCGCCACGGGTGAGGCGCGGGGCGAGGGGCTGCCGTCCGGGACGCGGCTCTCGAACGGGCCGTACGATCTGCCGGCCTGTGCGCTCGGGGCCGGGGTCACCTCGCCGGGCGACGGACTCCTCATCGTCGGAACCTGTCTTGCCGCGCTCGTCGCCACCACCGAGCTGGACCTGAGCGGGGAGCCGGCCGGGCTGTACATCTCCACCGACCGGACCGGCCACCGGCTGCGGGCGATGCCGGCGATGGTGGGGACGGCGGCGCTGGACTGGGTGCTGTCGACCACGGGCCTCACGCATGCGGAGGTGGACGACCTGCTGGCGGCGACCCCGCCGGGGGCGCACGGGGTTCGGGTGCTGCCGTACTTCGCTCCCTCCGGGGAGCGGGCTCCGTTCGTCGAGCCCCATCTGCGGGCCGAGCTGAGCGGGGTCTCACTGGAGACGACCAAGGCGGATCTGATCCGGGCGACCTGCGAGGGCATCGGGTACGCGGCCCGGCACTGTCTGGAGGCGGCCGGGCTGACGGGTTCGCTCGCGGTGTGCGGCGGAGGCACTCGAAGCTCCGCGTGGATGCAGCTGCTGGCGGACGTGCTGGGTCGACCGTTGCGGGTTGTCGAGGGCGAGGTGGGGGCCCGGGGGGCGGTGCTGGCGGCGGCGGAGCGGTACGGGGTCTCGCTGGACGCGGGTGCCTGGACCGAGCCGACGGCGATCGTGGAGCCCGACGCGGGGCGGGCCTCGTACTACGCGAAGGGATACGAGGACCACCTGGGCCGGCTGAAGGAGGCTCGGGGGCGGGCGAGGCACTGACGATGCGAAAGGGCCGGGAGCGAGCCGGCAACAAGCTTGGAGCGGACCGGACGCCGGCGATGTGAGGAGGCTCGGAGCGGGGCCGGGGCTGGTGATGCAAGGAAACTCGAAGCGCGCCCGGCCCCTGCGAGGCGAGGAGGCCCGGAGCGGCCCGGCGCCGGGGTGCGGGGAGGATCGGGGCGGGCCCGGCCCCGACGACGCAAGGAGGCTCGAAGCGGCCCGGCGCCGGGGTGCAGGGAGGATCGGGGCGGGCCCGACGCCAACAACGTCAGGAGGCCCGAAGCGGCCCAGCGCTGGGGCGCAAGGAAACTCAAAGCAGGCCCGGCCCGACGACGCGAGAAGGGCTCGAAGCGGCCCGGCGCAGGTGATGCGGGGAGGCTAGAAGCGGGGCCGGGGCTGGTGATGCAAGGAAACTCAAAGCAGGCCCGGCCCCTGCGAGGCGAGGAGGCCCGGAGCGGCCCGGCGCCGGGGTGCAAGGAAACTCAAAGCAGGCCCGGCCTCGGCGAGGCGAGGGGGCTGGGAGCGGCCCGGCGCTGACGACGCGCGGGGGCCCGAAACGGCCCAGCGCCGGCGACGCAAGGAAACTCAAAGCAGACCCGGCCCCGGTGAGGCGAGGGGGCTGGGAATGAGCCCGGTGCTGATGATGTGGCGGGACCGATTCCGGGCTGACGCCTCGGCTCCGCGAGGACCTACGCTCGCGGGGCCGGGGCGGTCGGCCTCTGGCCAGTCAGGGGGTCACATGCCGAAGATGCCATGCCCGAACTGCGGCTCCTCCGAGGAGTTCGAACCCCTCAGGGACGACAAGGAGAAGGCACACGTCCGGAAACACAAGCCGAAATGGACCCGCCTGAACGCGTACTACCGCTGCTCACGCGGGAGCTGCCGGCGGTTCCAGCGGCTGGGTGACGTGACCGACGGCGACACCTTCCCCGAGCCGGAGAAGTGATCACAGGTTGCTGAAGTCCGGGCCCTTCGTGCGCGTGCGCTTGATCTCGTAGAAGCCCGGGACCGACGCCACCGCGAGCGTGCCGTCCCACAGCCTGGCCGCGTCCTCGCCCTTGGGGGCCGGCGTGACGACCGGGCCGAAGAAGGCGATCTGCTCGCCGTCCGCGCCGGGGACCGCGATGACCGGGGTGCCGACCTCCTGGCCGACCTTGTCGATGCCCTCCTTGTGGGAGGCCCGCAGCTCGGCGTCGAACTCGAAGTCCTCCTGGTCGGCGTAGTCGATCAGGTCGGCGGGCAGACCCACCTCTTCGAGCGCGGCGGCGATGGCCTCGACGGTCGGGCCCTCGTCCTGGTTGTGGATGCGGGTGCCGAGCGCGGTGTAGAGCGGACCGAGGACGTCGGCGCCGTGCTTCTGCCAGGCCGCGGTCACCACACGCACCGGTTTCCACGCCTTGGTCGCCAGCATGTCCCGGTACTCCTCGGGCAGCTGGTCGATCTTGTCCTCGTTGAGCACCGCCAGACTCATGATGTGCCAGCGCACCTCGATGTCCCGGACCTTCTCCACCTCCAGGACCCAGCGGGAGGTCATCCAGGCCCAGGGGCACAGCGGGTCGAACCAGAAGTCGACGGGGGTCTTGCCGGAGGCGTTCGAGGTCTCGGACATGAGTCTCCTAGAAAAGTGTT
The DNA here is from genome assembly GCF_029894425.1 of Streptomyces sp. SAI-127. NCBI lineage: Bacteria > Bacillati > Actinomycetota > Actinomycetes > Kitasatosporales > Streptomycetaceae > Streptomyces > Streptomyces sp. SAI-127. The sequence goes on along the minus strand of NZ_JARXYJ010000001.1, from coordinate 6,773,567 downwards.
CGTTTCAACCCGCAACACCGCTCGTCGCCCACCCCATTCCCGGCTGACCGATGTCAGGAGCACATGGCAGGATCGGGCCTGTCCGCATGCTGAAGACACCCGAGGGAGTACCGCCCGTGCCCGGTGAGAATCTGTCCCGCGACGAGGCCCGGGAGCGGGCCGCCCTGCTGTCCGTCGACGGGTACGACGTGTCCCTCGACCTGCGCTCGGCGGTCGGCGACCAGGCCGGGGACGGCCCGCGCACCTTCCGGTCCGTGACCACGATCCGCTTCCGGTGCAACGAGCCGGGGGGCACGAGTTTCGTGGACCTGATCGCGCCGAGCGTCACGGCGGTCTCGCTGAACGGCCGGGACCTCGACCCGGGCGCGGTCTTCGACGGCTCCCGGATCGCCCTGGAGGACCTGGCCGCCGACAACGAACTGGTCGTCGACGCCCAGTGCGCCTACTCCCGCACCGGTGAGGGCATGCACCGCTTCGTCGACCCCGAGGACGGCGAGGTCTACCTCTACACGCAGTACGAGCCGGCCGACTCGCGCCGCGTCTTCGCCAACTTCGAGCAGCCGGACCTCAAGGCGCCCTTCCGCTTCGAGGTGCGGGCGCCGGAGGGATGGGTGGTCTGGAGCAACGGGGCCGGCTCGGAGAGCGACGGCGTCTGGCGGTTCGCGGAGACCAAGCCGATCTCGACGTACATCACCTGTGTGGTGGCGGGCCCGTACCACTACGTCACGGACTCCTACGAGCGCGTCTTCGAGGACGGCACCCGGCTGGAGATCCCCCTCGGTGCCCTGTGCCGCAAGGGGCTCGCCCCGCACTTCGACTCCGACGACGTCTTCCTGGTCACCAAGCAGGGCCTGGACTTCTTCCACGACCACTTCGACTACCCGTACCCCTTCGGGAAGTACGACCAGGCGTTCGTGCCCGAGTACAACCTCGGCGCGATGGAGAACCCGGGGCTCGTCACCTTCCGCGAGGAGTTCATCTTCCGGGGCAAGGTCACCCAGGCGTCCTACGAGGGCCGGGCCAACGTCGTCCTGCACGAGATGGCGCACATGTGGTTCGGCGACCTGGTCACCATGGTCTGGTGGGACGACCTGTGGCTGAAGGAGTCCTTCGCGGACTTCATGGGCACCTTCGCGAACGTCGGCGCGACCCGCTTCGAGGACGCCTGGATCACCTTCGCCAACCGCCGCAAGGCCTGGGCCTACCGCGCCGACCAGCTGCCCTCCACGCACCCCATCACCGCCGACATCCGCGACCTCCAGGACGCCAAGCTCAACTTCGACGGCATCACGTACGCCAAGGGCGCCTCCGTACTGAAGCAGCTCGTCGCGTACGTCGGCCAGGACGCGTTCCTGGAGGGCGCGCGGCGCTACTTCAAGCGGCACGCGTACGGCAACACTCGCCTCGGCGATCTGCTGTCGGTGCTCGAGGAGACCAGCGGGCGGGACATGGGCGCGTGGGCGCGGTCCTGGCTGCAGACGGCCGGGGTCAACTCCCTCACCCCGCAGGTGCTGTTGAGCGCCGAGGGACGGGTCGACGAGCTGGCGGTCGTGCAGGAGGCGGCCGAGTCGCACCCGGAGCTGCGGCCGCACCGGGTGGCGGTGGGGCTGTACCGGCGCTCCGGGGGCGGTGCGCTGGAACGGTACGCGCGCGCCGAAGTGGACGTCGACGGCCCGCGGACGGTCGTGGCGGAGCTGGCCGGTGCTGAAGCGCCGGAGCTCGTGCTCGTCAACGACGACGACCTGACGTACTGCAAGACCCGCTTCGACGCGGGCTCCCTGGAGACCCTGAAGTCGGGGCTGGGTGACCTCACCGACCCGCTCGCCCGCGCCCTGTGCTGGTCGGCGCTGTGGAACATGACGCGGGACGCGCTGCTCCCGGCCAGGGAGTTCATCGACATCGTGCTGCGCTTCGCGGGCCGCGAGTCCGACATCGGCGTCCTGCAGATGCTGCACGCCTGGGCCGAGTCGGCGGTCGTGCACTACGCGGCGCCCGAATGGCGCGACCGGGGTGCGGGGCTGCTCGCCGAGGGGGCCGAGCGGGAACTGCTCGCCGCCGAGCCGGGCAGCGAACAGCAGCTGGCGTGGGCGCGGTTCTTCGCGCGGACGGCCGAGAGCCCGGCCGGCCTGGACCTGTTGCAGGGCCTGCTGGACGGCACGGCGACCATCGACGGGCTGACCGTCGACCAGGAGCTGCGGTGGGCCTTCCTGCAGCCGCTGACCGTGTGGGGCGTGGCCGACGAGAAGGCGCTGGCCGCCGAACTCGCCCGCGACGACACCGCGTCCGGCAAGCGCCATCAGGTCCGCTGTCTGGCCGCCCGTCCGTCCGAGGCGGTGAAGGCGCAGGCGTGGGCGCAGGTCGTGGAGTCCGACGCGCTCTCCAACGCCCTGGCCGAGGCCACCATCTCGGGGTTCAACCAGCCGTCCCAGCGGAACCTGCTGGAGCCCTACACGGAGAAGTACTTCGCGGTGATCGAGCGGGTCTGGCAGGACCGCTCGATCCAGATCGCGATGAACACCGTCTCCGGGCTGTTCCCCTCCCTCCAGGACCCGCGGACGACGCTGGACGCGGCCGACGCGTGGCTCGCGGCCCACGAGGACGCGGCGCCGGCGCTGCGCAGGCTGGTGCTGGAAGGGCGGGACGATCTGGCGCGGGCGCTGCGGGGACAGGAGTGCGATGCGCGGGCCGTCAACCACGGATGACCTTTGGCCTGAGCTTGGGCTCCCGGTAGCCGTTACGAAATCCGTTCAATAGCAGCCGTAACCCCTGGTCCCACCCGAATGGACCAGGGGTTTCGCTCTCTACTCGGCACCCGAACACCCGTCCTTTAGTACTGCCTTGTCCGCATTTGTCGACAGCCGTGTAACAGCGGCTATCGGGCGGACCGGACGCGGGAATCTCCGCTGCATGAACCACAACGCCCCGCTCCCCCCGCTCTCCCCCCGCCCCCTGCGTCACCTCTCCGAGGTGCACCGCCGTGTCGTGACGGCCGGCCGGCTCCGTACGACCGGCGTCTCGGTCGCCGAGGCGAACGAGCAGTGCCGGCCCGGCGGCCCCTGGCAGCAGATCCTCCCGGGTGTCTACCTGCTCCACCCGGGCTCGCCGACCAGCGAGGAGCGCCTGCACGCGGTGCTGATGTACGCGGCACGGGAGACCGCCGCCGGGGTCCCGGCGCAGCCGGGCGCGGAGGACCCGCACCGCCCGATGTACGCGGAGGCGATGATCACCGGTCTCGCGGCGCTGACGCTGCACGGCTTCAGCTCGACCCCGCCGCTGCTCTCCCTGGACCGGATCGACGTCCTGGTCCCGAGGATGCGCCGGCTGCGCTCGGCGGGCGGCGCGCGGATCGTCCGCACGTCGGCGCTCCCGGCCGCCGAGCAGGTCACCGGCGTCCCGGTCGCCCCGGTCGCGCGCGCCCTCGCCGACGCGGTCACCGAACTGACGGACGCGGGCGCGGTACGCCGGCTGCTGACGGAGGCGGTCCGCGGCGGCCACTGCGAACCGGCCGCCGTCGTCCGGGAGCTGAACGAGGCCAGGCTGCTCAGCCGCCCGCACGTGGTGGACGCGGTGGACTCCCTGCTCGCCGAGGGCCGCGCCATCGCGGAGGACCGCCTGTACCGCATGGTCCAGGAGTACGGCCTCCCGGACCCGGTGTGGAACGTGGATCTGAGGCTGCCGGGCGGGCCGCACCTGGGCGGACTGGACGCGTACTGGCCGGAGCAGGCGGTGGCGGTCGAACTCGACACCCGCGCGCCCCGGCAGCGCCACCGGCAGGACGACGACGCCCTCTGGTCCGAGTACGCCCGCAAGCGCGAACACCTGGAGCGCCTCGGCATCACGGTCGTCCACATCACCCCCCGCAAACTCCGGGACGCGATGGAACAGCAGGCGACGGTGGTCCGTACGGCCCTCATGGCCTCCGGCGACCGGGATCCCGCCGCGTATGTCGTGGTGCTGCCCCGGTAGTGACGGACCGGGGCAGGACCAGGAGGGGAGAGGAGGGGCCACGGCGCCGGGGAGCCGGGCCCCTCCTCGCTGCGCGCGCGGCTGTCAGAACGGGCCGGGCAGCGCGGGGCGGGCGGCGCCCGCGGCGACGCGGTCCAGCAGGGCCGCGTACGACGCGATCATCCTCGTACGGCTGAAGCGCTCGCGGCTCGCCGCTAGGGCCGGGGCGAGGTCGGCGCGTACGGCCACCGCCTGTGACCAGGCCGCCGCGATCACCTCCGGATCCGGGGCCGTGACCAGGCCGCGGCCCGCCACGATCACCGCGCTGTCGCCGACGTCCGTCGCCACCGGGACCGCGCCGCACATCATGCCCTCGATCAGGCACAGCGGGGCCGCCTCGCCCCAGGCGGAGGTGAGGGCGACGACGTCGGAGGCGGCGTACAGCATCTCCATGTCGCTTCGGACGCCCAGCAGACGCACCCCCCGGTCCGCCAGGGTCGTCGCCCCTTCGAACGCCGTCGCGAGGTCCGCGGTGAGCCCGGGGTTCTCCGCCGTCATGCCCGCCCCGCACATCAGCACCTGCCCGTCCGGGACCCGGCCGAGCCAGGCGCGGGCGGCGGCGAGCAGCAGGGGGACGTTCTTCATGCCGTCGTAACGGGCGGCGAAGACGACCACGGGGGCCGCGGAGTCGATGCCGAGTTCCGTGCGGACCGCGAGGCGGCGGGCCGCGTCGGGGCGGAAGCGGAAGAGGTCGACGCCGTTGGGGATCACGTGGAGCAGGTCGGAGGGGATCCCGGCGGCCCGGTACGCGGCCCGGGTCGACTCGGCGCAGCAGACGCAGGCGACGACCGTGCCGTCGGCGATGGCCGCCTTCAGCTCGTCGAGGGCGGTGCCCTGGTTCTCCGGGTCGGAGCGGTGCAGACAGACCACGACCGGGCGGCGCGGCAGGCCCGCCTGGTTGAGCAGCGCCAGGGGCTGTTCCTTGAGGGAGACGATGACGTCCGCGCCGGCCGTCGCCCGGGCCGTTCCGGCCAGCTCCGGTCCGGTGAAACCGGCCGAAACGCCGGTGCTCCGGAAGGTGCGCCCGAGGGAGGTCACGCCCACTCCGGCCGCGGTCAGCGCCCGGTAGCAGGTGTCGTCCTCCATCCGCTGCCGGGTCGCCTCCCGGTGGACCTCGCCGTGCAGGCTCAGCACCTGATGGTGCTGGCCGCCCTCGGCGAGGCCCAGCACGATGTCGCTGTGCACGATCCGGGCCCCGCCGGAGAAGAAACCCTCGTACACCGACAGCACTCGCAGTTCGTGTCCCGTACGCACACGACCACCCGCCTTGCACACAGATCGAGCCATCCCCGTGAAGTGCGGGTTAGCCGATATGAGGCGGTACGGATATTACGTCCGGATGAACTGCGTGCTTCGTGTCCGAGTCGGTGCGACTACTCGCCACAGAACTCCGCTTCGACGACCGCGTCGGTGTCCCCCGACCAGTCGCCGTTGAAGTTGAAGGCGACGGAGTGCCGGCCGTCGGCCGTGGTCACGGCCACGGAGTTCGAGCCGTGGATGCCGCCGTCGTGACCCCAGACGTGGACCCCGCAGCTGAGCTCGCGGTCGATGAGACCGAGGCCGTAACCGGCGTTCGGGAGGCCCTCGACGGGCACCGTGGTCTTCATCTCCTTCAGCTGCTTCGGCGGGAGCAGCCGGCCCTTCAGCAGAGCCGCGTAGAAACGGTCCAGGTCGGCCGAGTCGGAGATCATCTCGCCCGACGAGGAGGCGAGGGAGGGATTCAGCCTCGTGACGTCGTACGTCGGTCCCGTCGCCGTCCGCGCCAGCTTGGAGTAGGCCCGGCTGCTGGGCTGCGGGACGTTGACACGGGTGCCCGGCACCGAGGTGGCGGTCAGATGCAGCGGGTCGATGACGCGGCGCCGGATCTCCTCGCCGTACGACCGTCCGGTGACCTTCTGGATCACCATGCCGGCCACGACGTAGTTGGTGTTGGAGTAGTTCCAGGACGCGCCCGGCGCGAAGTCCGGCTTGTGGGTCATGGCGATCGCGACGAGCTGCTCGGGCGTCTTCGTGTCGTAACGGTGCTCGAGGAAACCGTCCTTGAGGAAGTACGTGCGCCCGAACGTCTCGTCCGCGGTGTAGTTGAAGATCCCGCTCGTGTGGTTGAGGAGCTGCCGGACGGTGATCCGGCTGCCGTCGTGTCCGTTGCCGTGGACCAGGCCCGGCAGCCACCTCTCCACCGTGTCGTCGAGCGACAGCCGTCCCTCCGCCTCCAGTTGGAGCAGCACGGTGGAGACGAAGGTCTTGGTGATGCTGCCGACGCGGTAGCGGTCGTCCGCCGAACGCGGCGCGTGCGTCCTGAGGTCGCCGACCCCGGCGGTGGTCGACCAGGTCCTCCCGCCGTCCTTCGCGGTCAGCGTCACGCCCGGGACGCCGTCCTTCACGGCGGCGCGGACGGCCTTCCGGGTGGCGTCATGGTCGCCGGACCTGGTCCCGGTCCCGGCGCCGGCCGCCATCGCCGGCGCGGCGAAGCCGGCCGTGAGCGCCACCGCCGTCGTCGCCACCACCACTGTCGTACGTACCGTCATGTCTTCCCCCTGTTCGGGCACGCTCGGCGAGCGTGATCGGCGGGAGAGACCCGCGGCGGAGGGGGAAGGTTGAGGTGAGTACGGCTGGTTGAGCCGGTTTCAGCTAATTCTTGCAAGGGCATCGGCAGTGACGCCCGGGAGGAATCGCATCGTCAAGGGCGCGGCGCGGAGCTGCCGTGGGTCACCTCCGGCGGAGACCGCGACGCGAGACGGCTCGTTCACTCGTTCAGGTGATCCACTTCGAACGTGCGGTGGCCTGTCGTGCGGGTGTGTGCGTTTGGTGCTTGTGACGCTGGTGGTGCAGTTCAGATTGCTGCCGACGCCCGAGCAGGCGGCGGCACCGGAAACGACCCTGCACGCCTGACACCTCGGGGCAGGACTGGACGCAAACCCAGCATCGCCGCCAGTGATGCCCATTGTGCAAGCCCGGCGCTTTAGCGCTGGGCAGTTGACACGTCCTTGCTGCGCGCGTAATGCCGGGACGCCTTCGCGCGGTTGCCGCAGGTCGCCATCGAGCACCAGCGCCGGGTGCCGTTCCTCGACGTGTCGAAGAAGTGGAGCACGCACGAGTCGTGGGCGCATGACCGGATCCGGTCCGGCGCGGCGGCGAGCAGCTCCAGGTAGTTGCGCGCGGCGAGCCAGGCGGGTCCCCAGCCGGGGTCGCTCAACTCGGCCCGCTCGACGGGCCCTTGCGCGGTGAGAGAGACCCGGACCCGCCCGTGCTCCAGCACGGCGTCGACCAGGGGTGCCCCCTTCTCGAGTGACCCGTCCACCGCCGTGCGCAGGGCGTCCCGGGCCTGCTGGACGTGCCGCAGCATCCTGCCGTCGGGGGTGTAACCGCCGCTGAGTCCGGTCAAGTCGAGCCACGCCGCGAGCCCGTCCACGTCGGTGAGGAGGTCCTGGAGGGTTCCCTCGCTCATCCACCGCGTATTGAGCAGGTCGAGCGCGAGCGGCTCGCCGGTGAGCGGGCGGGGGTCGCGGGTGACGGGCATGTGGGGGCTCCCTTCCGTACTAACCGGTCAAGAGTACGTGACCGGTTGCATCCTCCGCTCCTAACCCTTAAAGTCATCTACAAGGGTTAAACATGCGAGTCTTCCAAGCTGAAGGGGACAGCCGTGACCTTGCGCACCGGCCACATCGGCCTGAACGTCACCGACCTCGACCGTTCGCTCGCCTTCTACCGGGACGTCCTCGGCTTCACGCCACTCGCCGAGGGCAAGGAGGAAGGCCGTCGCTACGCCTTCCTCGGCGACGGCGAGAACCTCGTCCTCACCCTCTGGCAGCAGGCCGAGCAGCCGTACGCCGCCGAGCGCGCGGGCCTGCACCACCTCGCCCTGGAAGCGGACACGATCGAGAAGGTGAGGGAGTACGAGGAGGCGCTGCGGGCGTACGGGGTGGACTTCGCCTACGACGGCGTGGTCGCCCACCGCGAGGGCGCGGGGTCGGGCGGCATCTTCTTCCACGACCCCGACGGCACCCGCCTGGAGATCTCCGTGCCGAGCGGCGCCGAGGAGGCCCCGGCCCCCTCCGGTACGGCTCCGACCTGCGGGTTCTTCTAGCCATGGGGGTCTATCACGCGGGCTCGCGGGCCGTGCAGGACCGGGTGGGAGTGCGCGAGCAGGCCGATCATGTGGGCCGCTCCGTCGGCCGGGGCATCCGGGAGGTCGCCGCGGCCTTCCTGGAGCTCCAGCCGCTGCTGGTCGCCGGCGCCGCCGACCCCTCGACGGGCCGGGTCTGGGCGTCGCCGCTCACCGGGGCGCCGGGCTTCGTCCGGGCGACGGGCCCGCAGCGGATCTCCGTCACCGGCGGCTGGTCCCCGGCCGACCCCCTCGCCACCGCCTTCACCACGCCCGGCACACCCGTCGGCACGATCGCCCTCGACCCCCGCACCCGCCGCCGTATGCGCCTCAACGGCCGACTCGGGCCCACCGCACGGGGGTTCGCGATCGAGGCCGACCAGGTGTTCTCGAACTGCCCGAAGTACCTGCAGAGGAGGACGTCGTACGAGGTCGTGGCCGACCGGCACCGGGGCGAGACACGGCACGGCGGTGAACTCACCCCGGAACAGGCCGAGTTCGTGTCGGCGGCCGACACCTTCTTCCTGGCCACCGTGCACGAGGGCGGCGCCGACGTCAGCCACCGGGGCGGCAACCCCGGCTTCGTGCGCGTCGATTCACCGGGCGAGCTCAGCTGGCGCGACTACCCGGGCAACTCGATGTTCCTGACCCTCGGCAACCTCGCCGCCGATCCCCGGGCCGGCCTGCTGTTCCTCGACTGGACGACCGGCACGGCCCTCCAGCTGACCGGCGAGGCGAGCACCGAGTTCGGCGAGGACCGCAGGGTCCGCTTCACCGTACGGGAGACCGTCGAGACCCCGTCGGCGCTCCCCCTGCGCTGGTCCGCGCCCGAATACTCACCGGCCAATCCGGACCCGGCGCACTAACTTCCTCCTATGCGCAAGACGTTGAGGGTGGCGGCCTACGCCATATGCGTCCGCGACGGACAGATCCTGCTCGCCCGCTGGATCGACGGCGGCCGGCCGGAGTGGACGCTGCCGGGCGGCGGCATGGAGCACGGTGAGGACCCCCACGACACCGTCCTGCGGGAGGTGGAGGAGGAGACGGGCTACCGCGTCGAGGCCACCGGCCTGCTCGGTGTCAGGTCCCACCGGCCCCCGCTCCGCCGCCGCTTCGGCCGCACCGTCGACCACCACGGCGTGGGGCTCGTGTACGAGGCCCGCATCACCGGCGGCGAGCTGCGGTTCGAGGTCGGCGGCTCCACGGACATGGCCCAGTGGCACGACCTCGACGCGGTACCCGGGCTGAACCGGGTGCCGCTGGTCGACTTCGGCCTGCGGCTGTGGCGGGAGCGGCCGATGGCCGGGCGGCCCGCGGAATAGGTGTCGTACCCCGCAAGATGAACACGGAGTGACCGCCCTCGGGCCGTTCGACGAGCGCTCCCGAACGCGCAGGGTGGCCCAAGATCGACGTACGGTGATCGGCGTTGCGCGTTGCCGTCTCGTTCACGCGCAGGTCATTCCCGGTGCCAAGCATCCAGAGCGAGCGGGAAATTCGCACCGGCGACTCCCGCGACCACTGCCGACGCAGTTCGCACTCGGGGAGATCGCGCCATGTCGCGCATACGCTCTGTCGCCAGCACCACGCTGGGGGTCCACCGCCGCACCGTCCTCGCCGCCGCAGGCGCGGCCGCCGTCTCCACGGGCGTCGGCTACGCCCTGCGGCCCACCGACAGCCAGGCCGCGACGACCGCAGGCCACGCCGAGGCGCCGGTGGCCCAGTCCGTCCACAAGGCCGCTCCGGTCGAGGCCCCCCTCGCCCCCTACACCCGCGGCACCACCGTCGCCTCGATCGCCGCCCCGCGCACGAGCTCCGGCTACCGGCGGCTGGGCGACGGCGCCGGCTGGAGCCGCAAGGTGCGTTCCGACCTCGCCGCCCCGAAGGCCGGGCGGGCCGGCCGCCGTACCCCGCTGGCCGCGTTCGTGCAGCTCACCGACCTGCATCTGATGGACAGCCAGCACCCGTTGCGCCTGGAGTACCTGCGCTCGACCGATGTGCACGCCTGGCGGCCCCAGGAGGCGCTGACCGTGCCGGGCGCGATCTCGCTCGTCGAGCGGATCAACGCGCTGCGGGGCGCCCCCGCCACCGGCGCCCCGCTCCAGTTCGCGATGACGACCGGCGACAACACCGACAACAACTCCCGCACCGAGCTGGACTGGTTCCTCACCGTCATGAGCGGCGGCCGCATCACCCCCAACTCCGGGGACCCGCGCCACTACGAGGGCGTCCAGAACAGCGGCCTCAAGCAGTACTGGCAGCCCGACTCGAGCACCCGCGACGCCGACAAGCAGCTCGGCTTCCCGCACCTGACGGGCTATCTGGCCGCCGCGATCCGGGAGCTCAACAGCCCCGGCCTCAACATCCCCTGGTACTCCACGGTCGGCAACCACGACAGCCTGCCGCTTGGCTGCTACGGCCACGGCGACTCCTGGCTCGCCGAATACGCCGTCGGCGGCAAGAAGCTCATGTCGCTGCCCGCGTCCGAGTCGAAGAAGCTCCAGGACATGATCAGGAAGGCCAGTGACCCCCAGGGCCACGCCTTCCGCGACCTGCTCAAGGCGCACGCCCGGAACATGCGCTCGGTCACCCCCGACGAGCGGCGCGCCCCCTACACCGCCCGCGACTACCTCGCGGCCCACCTCGACCCCGCGCACCGGGGCGTGGGCCCGGTCGGCCACGGCTACTCCACCGCCAACCTCGACGCGGGCACCCAGTACTACAGCTTCCGCATCGCCGACGACGTCATCGGCGTCAGCCTCGACACCACCGACCCGGGCGGTCACTACCAGGGGTCCATCGGCGCCAAGCAACTCCGGTGGCTGGACCGGACGCTGCGGGAGAACAAGGACTCCTACGTGGTCGTCTTCAGTCACCACACCAGCGACTCGATGGACAACACCCGCCCCGACCCGGCCCACCCGGGCGAGCGGCGGTACGGCGGCCAGGACGTCGTCGCCCTCCTCGCCAGTCACCGCAACGTCCTCGCCTGGGTCAACGGCCACATCCACCGCAATGTGATCACCGCCCATTCCGCCCCCGACGGCCGTTCCTTCTGGGAGATCTCCACCGCCTCCCACATCGACTTCCCGCACCTCGCCCGGGTCATCGAGCTGACCGACAACAAGGACGGCACGATCTCGGTCTTCACCACCCTGGTCGAGTCCGCGGCCCCCCACCGCACCGACTTCGCCGACCTCTCCCAGACCGGCCTCGCGGCCCTCTACCGCGAACTGGCCTACAACGCCCCCGGTTCCAGCAACAAGCTCGGCGGCGGCTCGGGGGACCGGAACACGGAGCTGGTACTGAAGAAGGGGTCAACTGCCCAACGCTAAAGCGCCGGGCTTGCACAACGGGCATCACTGGCGGTGATGCTGCGTTTGCGTCCAGTACCGCCCCGAGGTGTCCGGGGCGGGGCAGGGGCCGTTGACTGGGCCCCGCGTCGCCACAACTCCCACGCTCTGGCGCGGATGTTGCGGGAGCTGTTGCTGTCTGCGTGATCAACGAATCCGCAGCTCCGGCACGTGAACCAGGCCTGGGAGATGCGGTTCGCCTTGTCGATGTGGCCGCATTCGGCGCAGGTGCGGGAGGTGTACGCCGGATCGACGTGCACCACCGGCACCCCCGCGCGGCGGGCCTTGTACGCGATGAACTGCCCCAGCTGGTGGAAGGCCCAGCTGGAATGGGTGGCCCGTTGGGGCTTGCGAAGCCGTACCCGCTCGCGGATCCCCGTCAGATCCTCCAGGGCGATCCCGCGACCGGTGCGTTCTGCCTCGGCCACCACATGTTTCGCGATCTTGTGGTTGATGTCCTTCGCCCGCCGCGCCTCCTTGCGCCGCCGCTTCCTCAGCCGGCGCTTGGCGGACGGGGTGCTCTTCTTCTGCAGCTTGGCACGCAGGCTGCGCTCGCGCGTGCGGAGCCGGTTGAGCTCGCGCCCGGCCAGGATCTCGCCGTCGGAGGTGGTGGCGATGTTCACGATGCCCAGGTCGATCCCGAGGAAGTCCACCGGCTCCGTGTTCAGCGGCGCTTGGGGGACTTCGCAGGTGGCGTTCAGGAACCACATGCCGTCCCGCTCCAGCAGGTCGGACTCGCCCTTGCGGTACAGGGCCAGGGTGGCCAGCTGCTCCGCGGAAGCGGTGAATGCCACGCTCTTGACCCGCCCGGCGGTGGTCCAGATCGAGACCGTGCGGCCAGGGATCTGCCAGGACAGCATGCGGTCGTCGTAGGGTTGCGCACCCTGCGGGCGGAAGGAGATCGGCTTCTCGGTGGCCCGGCGGTAGCGCTGGGAGCCGGGCCTGCCGAGGTTTCCGGACTTCAGGTTCGCTTTCAGTGTGGTGTACGCATCGCACGTCTTCTTGATGACGTGCTGGGCTGCCTGGGCGCCCAGCCCCCAGCGGGACTTGACGGTGTCGTAGGTGTGCTGGCGCAGGGCGAAGTTCTTGAACTCCCCGCGCGCGAGGGCCACATTGCTCACCCAGGAGGCGGCCTCGTTGCAGGCGTGCAGGGTTGCCTCCAGTGCCGCCGCCTGCTCGGGCGTCGGCAGCAGCCTGACCTGCACCACCAGCTTCACAAGCACCGAACGTACACACCCGCACGACAGGCCACCGCACGTTCGAAGTGGATCACCTGAACGAGTGACACACAAGGGCGTGTGGCGACCCCTTGACCGGACCACAGACCCGGCCGCTCCTCGCGCCGCCCGACCCAAGCGAGGCCGCCCGGGGCTCCTCGCAAGAAACAAGCTGAAAGACCAACCAAAGGGCCCGCAAGGCGAATTGCCCGCTTTCACACGCCTCTTCACCGATGTCCCCAAAGGGCATCGCGGGTTTTCCCCATACACCCATATCGATTCGGTCAACTCTCCCTAAACATCCTTCCCATGCGTAAAGCTGTGCGGTCATCCGGGGTCTTCTTCCGGATCACCGTGACCAGGACCGATCGGTCCCGGTCACCAACCCGCTCGTTCCTTTACCTACAAGGGATGCCGATGACCCTCACCCCCCAGCACCCTCCGATATCGGGCGCGAGACGTGTGGCGCGCATAGCGGTGGCCGCCGGTCTGGTCGCCGCGCTCTCCGCGGCGGGGCCGATACCCATGGCCTTCTCCGCCGCCGCGGACGACGCCCCCGCCGCCTCCGACCCGGGCCTGAAGTCCGCCGACGAGAAGCTCGGTTCGGACGACGCCGACGCACTCGCCGAGGCCAAGGCCGACGGCGCCAAGAACATCACGCTGATGGTCGCCACCGCCCCGGGGAAGACCGAGCAGGTCGCCGAGGAGCTGGACGCGGTCAAGGGCGGCCTGGTGGGCCTCACGTACGACAAGCTCGGTTACGTCCGGGCGACCGTTCCCACCGCGAAGGCGGACTCGGCCATCGCCGCCGCCGCGAAGCTCTCCTCCGTGCACGGCATCGACGTCAAGCAGGACATCCCGCTGGACGACCCGACGCCGAGCGCCGACACCGCCAAGGGCGCCGCGAGCAAGGCCACGAAGGCCTACCCGGCGCCGAGCGCGAAGACCCCCGCCGAGAACCCGTACAACCCGTCCTTCGAGACGGGCGCCGTCGACTTCGTGGAGGACCACCCGAAGGCGGACGGCCGCGGTGTCACGATCGGCATCCTGGACTCCGGCGTGGACCTCGGCCACCCGGCGCTGCAGAAGACCACCACCGGTGAGCGGAAGATCGTCGACTGGGTGACCGCGACCGACCCGGTCACCGACGGTGACGCCACCTGGCGGCGCATGACCACCGCGGTCTCCGGCCCGAGCTTCACCTTCGACGGCCGCACCTGGACGGCGCCCGCCGGGTCGTACCAGGTCAACCTGTTCCGCGAGGCCGCGACCACGGGCGGCGACGCCAAGGGCGACGCGAACCGCGACGGGGACACCACCGACACCTGGGGCGTGCTGTACGACAAGGCCGCCGGGACCGTCCGGGTCGACCTGAACAACAACCAGAACTTCGGCGACGACACGCCGATGAAGCCCTACAAGGACGGCTACCAGGTCGGGTACTTCGGCACCGACGACCCGTCGACCGACGTGGCCGAGCGCCAGCCGTTCGTCGTCGAGATCCGCAAGGACGTCGTCTTCGACGCCGCCGGCAACAAGGCCGACTACGTCAACATCGGCGTCATCGAGTCCGAGCACGGCACCCACGTGGCCGGCATCACCGCCGCCAAGGGCCTGTTCGGCGGCCGGATGAACGGCGCGGCCCCGGGCGCGAAGCTCGTCTCCTCCCGTGCCTGCACCTGGACCGGCGGCTGCACCAACGTGGCGCTGACCGAGGGCATGATCGACCTCGTCGTCAACCGCGGCGTCGACATCGTCAACATGTCGATCGGCGGCCTGCCGGCGCTCAACGACGGCAACAACGCGCGCGCCGAGCTCTACACGCGCCTCATCGACACCTACGGCGTCCAGCTGGTGATCTCCGCGGGCAACTCCGGCCCCGGCGCGAACACCATCGGCGACCCGGGCCTGGCCGACAAGGTCATCTCGGTCGGCGCGACCATCTCCAAGGCGACCTGGGCCGCCAACTACGGCTCGGCCGTGGAGAAGAAGTACGCGATGATGCCGTTCTCCTCGCGCGGTCCGCGTGAGGACGGCGGCTTCACGCCGACCCTGTCCGCCCCGGGTGCGGCCATCAACACCACGCAGACCTGGCTGCCGGGCTCCCCGGTCGCCGAGTCGGGCTACACCCTGCCGGCCGGCTACTCGATGCTCCAGGGCACCTCGATGGCCTCCCCGCAGGCCACGGGCGCGTCCGCGCTGCTGCTGAGCGCCGCCAAGCAGAAGCACCTCGCGCTGACGCCCGCCACCCTGCGCACCGCCCTGACCTCGACCGCCGACCACATCAAGGGTGTGCAGGCGTACGAGGAGGGCGCGGGCCTCATCGACATCGTGGACGCCTGGGACGCCATCAAGGACGGCGCCACCGCCCACGACTACACCGTGAAGGCCCCGGTCGACACCGCGATCGACCAGCTCCTGAAGACCCCGGGCTACGGCACCGGTCTCTACGACCGCGAGGGCGGTCTGAAGGCCGGTCAGAAGAAGACGTACGACGTCACCATCACCCGTACGTCCGGCGCGGACAAGGCGATCCCGCACGAGCTGCACTTCGCGAACAACGCCGGTGACACCTTCCGGATCCTCGGCAAGGACGACGTCAGGCTCCCGCTGAACCAGCCGGTGACCGTCAAGGTCCAGGCCCAGCCGAGGTCCGCGGGCCTCAAGAGCGCGATCCTGGAGGTCGACGACCCGAGGACCGAGGGCGTCGATGAGCAGATCCTGACCACGGTCGTCGTCTCGGCGCCGGTGAAGTACACCTACACCGCCTCGAACACCGTGCAGCGCAACAGCACCCAGTCGTACTTCGTGACCGTCCCCGCGGGCGCCAAGTCCCTCGAGGTCGCGATCGGCGGGCTGAAGGACAAGAGCCAGACCCGGTTCATCGCCATCCACCCCTACGGCGTCCCGGTCGACAACACCGGCACCCCGTACTGCTACAACAACTACCTCGACGGCAACGGCTGCAAGCCCGACACGCGTTCGTACGCGGACCCGCAGGCCGGTGTCTGGGAGATCGAGGTCGAGTCGCGCCGCACCTCGCCGCTGCTCGACAACCCGTACAAGCTGGACGTCGCCGTCTACGGCGCGCTCTTCGACCCGGAGACCGTGACCGTCCCCGAGGCCAAGGTCGGCACCCCGGCCACCGCCTCCTGGAAGGTGACCAACACGCTCGCCGCGATCGACGGCAAGCTGGCCGGCGGCCCGCTCGGCTCGTCCAAGACGGCCCGTCCCACCATCGCCGAGGGCGCCACCCAGACCACCACGGTCGAGGTGCCCGCGGGCGCGAAGTCGCTCGACGTCGCCATCGGCAACGTCTCGGACGTCTCCGCCGACCTGGACCTGACGGTCTACGACGCCTCCGGCGCCGTGGTCGGCCAGGCCGCCGACGGGGACTCGGAGGAGGCCGTCTCGGTCGCCTCGCCCGCCGCCGGCACGTACACCATCGAGGTCGCCGGCTACTCGGTCCCGGCCGGCTCCACGGCGTACGACTACCAGGACGTGTTCTTCTCCAGCACCCTGGGCACGGTCACCGTCTCCGACGCGCCGGTGAAGCTCGCCACGGGCGCCTCGACGACCGTCTCCGGCAGCGTCACCGCCCTGGCGGCCGCCCCGGCGGGCCGTGAGTTCTTCGGCCAGGTCAGCCTCGTCAACGCGCGCGGCACGGTCGCGGGTGTGGGCAACGTGAAGATCGAGAAGGTCACGCCGTAACACTTCTCCGTACGGCGGCAAGGGGCGGGCGTCCGACGGGCGCCCGCCCTTTCCCGTGCCCTAGCAGGTGAGCCCGCGCGAGGCCGGGAGCGAGGTGGTGATCCAGGCCCGCTCCCGGGCGATCTCCTGCTCCCCCACGACCCAGTGGTCGGGGCTCGGCGAGCCCTCGGTCACGCCGAACAGGACGCGGGTGCCCTTGGCCAGGGGTTCGGGAAGGTCGTACTCGCTGATCACATAGGTGAGGTTCGCCACTGGGCGGGTCGGCTTGTAGGAGTGGGTGACATGCACGGTGACCTGGAGTTCCCCGGTGGTGGGGAGCTCCTTGACCACGGTGACCTCGCCCTCGGCGACGGTGACGGCACAGGCCAGGTAGGACGGGCTGCCGAAGCGGACGCCGGATTCCGCCTTGGAGGACCCCGAGTCGGCCGAGCTCAGGTTGTCCGCACCGCCGTGCCCGAGGAGCCAGCCGAGGCCCGTGACCACACTCGCGACGGCGGCCACCGCGAGGGTGCCGAAGGCGAAGGTGCGGGCGTGGTGCCGGGCCCGTGAGGGGCGTACGGGAACGGGTTTCGCGGCGGGTGCCGCCTCGGCGAGTGTCCCGCCGATGATCGCGAGCTGCTCCCTCAGCAGGGCGAGGTCGGCCCGGGCCGAGCGGTGCTCGGCGAGGAAGTCCGGGTCGGCGGCGGCGCTCTCGGGCAGTGGCTCGTCGGTGATGGCGGCCATCAAGGCATCGAGACCGTCGTGTTCCGCGGTCATCTCACACCACCTCGTCCTCGTGCAGGCGGGCACGCAGGGCCCGGACCGCCGTGTGCAGGCGGCTCTTGACCGTGCCCTCCGGGACGCCCAGCTCCTGGGCGATCGAGCGCACCGGCAGGTCGGCGAAGAACCGCAGCACGAGGACCTGGCGCTGCTGGTCGGGCAGCTCGTCCAGGCCCTGCGCGACGGCCAGGGAGAGCACGCTGGTGTCCTCCCCGGAGGGGTGCTCGTGCTGGCGCAGGGAGGCCAGCCGCTCCCCCAGCCGCTCCTGGCGCCTCTTGGCGCGGTGCCAGTCCATGGCGAGGTTGGAGGCGACGACCGCGGCCCACGCGGACACGTCCCGTGGCGCCTCGTACCCCTTCGCCGCCCGCTCCAGCAACCGCAGGCGGACCTGCTGCACCCCGTCCGGCAGGTCCGCCTGCGGCACCCCCGCCCAGGGCGAGCACAGCCCGCACCCGGCGTTCCTGCGCCGCGTCCAGGGGATCGTCCCCTTCTTGGACCCGGCGTGCCTTTCTGCGCAGCACAAGCCACCCCCTCACCGCGTTTCCTCTACGACGCCGCAGCGCACGGAAACGTTCGCCGGATCCCGCGGAAAATCGCCGAGAGGTGTACGTCACACCGTCCGGCAGTCCATTCCTCGGGCATGGAGCGCAAAGAATTGGACAGGGGGACCCGGGTCGGCCGCATGATGGAAAAGCCTCGGTCAAGTGTGAAGAGATAGGGAGTCGCCGTGAGGGTCGGAATCGTCGGAGCCACCGGACAGGTCGGCACGGTCATGCGCGGGATCCTCAAGGAGCGCGACTTCCCGGTCACGGAGCTGCGCCTGTTCGCCTCGGCGCGCTCGGCGGGGTCGGTCCTGGACGGCGTGACGGTGGAGGACGCGGCGACGGCCGACTACACCGGCCTGGACATCGTGCTGTTCTCGGCGGGCGGGGCCACGTCCAAGGCTCTGGCCGAGAAGGTCGCCTCGCAGGGCGCGGTAGTGATCGACAACTCCTCGGCCTGGCGCAAGGACCCCGAGGTCCCGCTGGTCGTCTCCGAGGTGAACCCGCACGCGATCGCGGACCGCCCCAAGGGGATCATCGCCAACCCGAACTGCACCACCATGGCCGCCATGCCGGTCCTGAAGGTGCTGGACACGGAGGCGGGCCTGCAGACGCTGATCGCCACCACCTACCAGGCGGTGTCCGGCTCGGGCCTCGCGGGCGTGGCGGAGCTGCACGGCCAGGTGCAGAAGGTCGCCGCCGACGCGGACAAGCTCACCCACGACGGCGGGGCGGTCGACTTCCCCGAGCCGCAGGTCTACAAGCGCCCCATCGCCTTCAACGTCCTGCCCTTCGCGGGCAACCTCGTCGAGGACGGCCTGAACGAGACCGACGAGGAGCAGAAGCTCCGCAACGAGTCCCGCAAGATCCTGGAGCTCCCCGAGCTGAAGGTCTCCGGCACCTGCGTGCGCGTCCCGGTCTTCTCCGGCCACTCCCTCCAGGTCAACGCCCGCTTCGCCCGCCCGATCACCCCGGAGCGCGCGACGGAGCTCCTGGCGGGCGCCCCCGGCGTGACCCTCTCCGACATCCCGACCCCCCTCCAGGCCGCCGGCCAGGACGCCTCCTTCGTCGGCCGCATCCGCCGCGACGAGACGGTCGAGCACGGACTCGCTCTCTTCATCTCCAACGACAACCTCCGCAAGGGCGCCGCGCTGAACGCGGTGCAGATCGCGGAGCTGGTGGCGGCCGAGCTCAAGGGCTAGGCCGAGGGCCTGCGCACCTCGTAGAGGAAACAGCCGTATTCGACGGCCCGGACGTGGACGAGCGCCACGGACGGGTCGTCGAACGCGTTTCGGAAGGCGTCGTCGCCGACGGCCCCGACCAGCCGGCCGCCCAGGATGTGCCCGTCGGCGGAGTAGCGGCGGACGGTCCGGTGCGCGTCGGCGAAGGGGAATCCGTCCCCGGCCGCCGGCCCCGCGCACTCCCCGGCGTGGATGAAGACGGGGCCCTGCTCGTCGTACGCCCCCGGACGCGCGCCGGTCTCGGCCGCCCAGCGGCGCAGGGGGGCGTAGGAGACGAGGGCGATCCGCTCGCCGGGCTCGCTGCGGCGCAGACAGCAGCGCAGCGGCGCCCCGCCCTCGTCGTCGGTGAACGGGGCCGGGGGGCGGCCGGCGTCGTCGGCGGTGCGGAGCTGCTTGAGGACCCGCGGTTCGACGGGGCGTGCGGTGTAGGTCGTCATGGGATCAGGCTGGCGCGGGCGCGCGCGGACGACCGGCGGAATACGGACCTGGTGTTCGGGGTGGGCGGCGGCTCCCGGCGACGCGGGTCACATGGAAGGATGACCGAACCGCCGAACCTAGACATAACGAGGAGATGACCGCGTGCCTGGCACAAACCTGACTCGCGACGAAGCTCGGCAGCGGGCGACGCTGCTCAGCGTCGAGTCCTACGAGATCGATCTCGACCTCTCCGGCGCGCAGGAGGGCGGTACCTACCGGTCCGTGACCACGGTGCGCTTCGACGTCACCGAGAACGGCGCCGAGTCCTTCATCGACCTGGTGGCCCCCACGGTCCACGAGGTGACGCTGAACGGGGACGCCCTCGACCCGGCGGAGGTCTTCGCTGACTCCCGTATCGCCCTGCCGGGCCTGCTGGAGGGACGCAACATCCTGCGGGTCGTCGCCGACGCCGCATACACCAACACCGGTGAGGGCCTGCACCGCTTCGTCGACCCTGTCGACCAGCAGGCCTATCTGTACACCCAGTTCGAGGTGCCGGACGCCCGCCGCGTTTTCGCCTCGTTCGAGCAGCCGGACCTGAAGGCCACCTTCCAGTTCACCGTGAAGGCGCCGAACGGCTGGACCGTCGTCTCCAACTCCCCGACGCCGGAGCCGAAGGACGACGTCTGGGTCTTCGAGCCGACCCCGCGGATCTCGTCGTACATCACGGCCCTGATCGTCGGCCCGTACCACTCCGTGCACAGCGTGTACGAGAAGGACGGCCAGTCCGTCCCGCTGGGCATCTACTGCCGCCCCTCGCTCGCGGAACACCTCGACTCGGACGCCATCTTCGAGGTGACCCGGCAGGGCTTCGAGTGGTTCCAGGAGAAGTTCGACTACGCGTACCCGTTCAAGAAGTACGACCAGCTGTTCGTGCCGGAGTTCAACGCGGGCGCGATGGAGAACGCCGGCGCGGTGACCATCCGCGACCAGTACGTCTTCCGGTCCAAGGTGACGGACGCCGCGTACGAGATGCGCGCCGAGACCATCCTCCACGAGCTGGCCCACATGTGGTTCGGCGACCTGGTCACCATGGAGTGGTGGAACGACCTGTGGCTGAACGAGTCGTTCGCCACCTACACCTCCATCGCCTGCCAGGCGTACGCCCCGGACAGCCGGTGGCCGCACTCCTGGACCACGTTCGCCAACTCCATGAAGACGTGGGCGTACCGCCAGGACCAGCTGCCGTCCACGCACCCGATCATGGCCGAGATCCGCGACCTGGACGACGTGCTGGTCAACTTCGACGGCATCACGTACGCCAAGGGTGCGAGCGTCCTCAAGCAGCTCGTCGCCTACGTCGGCATGGACGAGTTCTTCGGCGGCGTGCAGGCGTACTTCAAGCGCCACGCGTTCGGCAACACCCGCCTGTCCGACCTGCTGGGCGCGCTGGAGGAGACGTCCGGACGCGACCTGGGCAACTGGTCGCAGAAGTGGCTGCAGACGGCCGGCATCAACATCCTGCGCCCGGAGCTCGAGACGGACGCGAACGGCGTCATCACCTCCTTCGCGATCCGCCAGGAGGCCCCGGCGCTGCCCGCGGGCGCGAAGGGTGAGCCGACCCTGCGTCCGCACCGCATCGCGGTCGGCCTTTACGAACTCGACGACGCCAGCGGCAAGCTGGTCCGCGACGAGCGCGTCGAACTGGACGTCGACGGCGAGCTGACGGCCGTACCGCAGCTGGTCGGCAAGCGCCGTCCGGCGGTCGTGCTCCTCAACGACGACGACCTGTCGTACGCCAAGGTCCGCCTCGACGACCAGTCGCTGGCCTTCGTGACCGAGCACCTCGGCGACTTCGAGTCCTCGCTGCCGCGCGCGCTGTGCTGGGCGTCGGCGTGGGACATGACGAGGGACGCGGAGCTCGCGACCCGCGACTACCTCTCGCTGGTCCTCTCCGGTATCGGCAAGGAGTCCGACATCGGTGTCGTGCAGTCGCTGCACCGGCAGGTGAAGCTGGCGATCGAGCTGTACGCCGCCCCCACCGCCCGTGAGGCCCTGCTGACCCGCTGGACCGACGCCACGCTGGCCCATCTGCGGTCCGCGGCGGCGGGCAGCGACCACCAGCTGGCGTGGGCGCGGGCGTTCGCGGCGACGGCCCGTACGCCGGAGCAGCTGGACCTCCTGGAGGGACTGCTCGGCGGATCGGAGGTCGTCGAGGGCCTGGCCGTCGACACCGAGCTGCGCTGGGCGTTCGTCCAGCGGCTGGCCGCCGTGGGCCGCTACGACGAGTCGGAGATCGCCGGCGAGTACGAGCGGGACAAGACGGCGGCGGGCGAGCGCCATGCGGCGACCGCCCGTGCCTCGCGGCCGACCGAGGAGGCGAAGTCGGAGGCCTGGGCACAGGTCGTCGAGTCCGACAAGCTGCCCAACGCCGTCCAGGAGGCCGTCATCGGAGGCTTCGTCCAGACCGATCAGCGTGAGCTGCTCGCGCCGTACACGGACAAGTACTTCGAGGTGGTCAAGGACATCTGGGAGTCCCGCTCGCACGAGATCGCCCAGCAGATCGCGGTCGGCCTCTACCCCTCGCTCCAGGTCTCCCGGGAGACCCTGGACAGGACGGACGCCTGGCTGGCCTCGGCCGAGCCCAACGCGGCCCTGCGGCGGCTCGTCTCCGAGTCCCGCGCGGGCGTGGAGCGAGCGCTGAAGGCCCAGGCCGCGGACGCGCAGGCCGGGCAGTAGGACACGGCGGGAGGCGGGTGACCCCGGTCATCCGCCTCCCGCGCACACCAGCCGGGCGGTGCCCAGCACCGTCCGCAGGCGCGCCCCGGGCCGTCCGCCGCATCGTCCGCAGGCGCGCCCCGGCCGTCCTCAGCTTCCCCCGCACACCAGCCCGGCCGTGGTGAGCATCGGCACACGCGCGCCCCGGCCGTCCTCAGCATCACCCGCAGGGGCGACCCGACCGTCCTCAGCATCGGCACACGCGCAACCTCGCCGTCCTCAGCATCGGCACACGCGCAACCCGACCGTCCGCAGCATCGGCACACGCGCAACCCGGCCGTGCTCAGCTTCCCCCGCACACCAGCCCGGCCGTGTTGAGCATCGGCACACGCGCGCCCCGGCCGTCCTCAGCATCGGCACACGCGCAACCCGACCGTCCGCAGCATCGGCACACGCGCACCCCAGCCGTCCTCAGCTTCCCCCGCACACCAGCCGGGCCGTGTTGAGCATCGTCCGCACGTGCAGCCCGGTCTGCACGGCCACCGGCACCCACCGCAGGTCGTAGGTCTTCTCCAGCTCCCGGCTCCACTCGCGCACCAGGTCGTCGAGGATCTCGGCCGCCCGGGGATCGGTGCGGGCCAGGGCGCGGCTCGCCATCGCGGCCACCCTGAGCGGGATCCGGCGGGCCGAGATGCCCCGGGTCGCGAAGTGGCCGTGGAACCGCCCGGGTGGCTCCGCGGCCCAGCTCGCCACGATCGACGGCGCCACGTCGAGGAGTTCCCGCGCGGCGTCCCGCAGCGGCGCGAGATCCTCCGGTACGGCCGCGTCGAGCCGTGTCCCGAGCACGGCCGCCAGCTCCTGGCTCCGGCCCAGCAGCACCTCGCTCAGCCGCGCGGTCTCGCGGTCCGGGTCCGTGACGGGCCGGGCGTCGCTCACCGAGGGCACGGCCCAGGCGGGGGCCTCGATCAGGGTGGTCAGGGTGCCGTGGCGGCGGGGATGGAACCAGGTGCTCTCGGCGACGAACCCGCTCGGGTCGCGTTCGCCCTCGCCGTGGCCGTCGGGCAGCACCAGGACGCCGGGCGGGTCGAGCCGCCAGTCGGGGCCGTCGACGGGGTGGCGGTCGACGGGGACGCGCAGCCGCGCCGCCGTCTCCCGGAAGGCGTCCGCGGCCCCCGGTACCTCCCGGGTCATCATCACGAAGGCGCCGCCGAACTCGATGCCGTGCAGGGTGAACTGGGCGACCGGCCGCAGCTCGTCGAGGAGCTCGACCAGGGCGGCCGACTCGGGGAGCGGCCTGCCGGGAGGCATGGGCAGGGACTCCGGCTGGAGGGTGAACGCGGGCCGGTAGAAGTACCGATGGCATTCCGTCAGGGACGGCTCCGGCTCCTCCGGCTGCCAGCCGTGCGCGAGGTGCGCCCCGTCGGGGTCGAGGCAGAGCAGGAAGTGCCAGGTGCAGCCGAGGCGTTCGAGCAGGCCGGGCCGGCGGGCGAACAGGGCGGCGAGCCGCAACGCCGAGGCCCCGCCCACCGGTTCGTTGGCGTGGGCGCCGGCGACGGAGAGGATGTGGCGGTCGCCGTGTCCGGCGGACAGCAGCCACAGCGGGCGCCTCGCCCGGCTCTCCCCGACCTGGCCGAGCCGCACCAGGCCGGGGGCGGCGCGGGCCAGCGTGCGGGCCCTTCGCTCCAGTTCGTCGACTGCCGGATAGAGCGAAGTCCGCACGCCGGTCCTCCGAACGCTGGTGGTCCGATCAAGCACCCTGGGAATTACTGTCCCCAGTGGTCTCTTTCTTGTCCAGCGGGCGAATCACGATCTTGACAGGCATGTGAGCTCCTCTCAGCTGCCGCCGTTGCCGCCGCTCTCCCCCGTGGTCTCCTTCTTGTCCAAGGGGCGGATCACGATCACTTCCGGCATCCCAACTCCTCGCTGCTGTACGGGATTTGATCATCCCGAAGCGATCGCCGACCGCTCTTGTCAAGGCTGTGCCGGTGGGGTCAGAGTGTCAAGAAGGTGTACGTGTGAAGGAGAGGGGCCGCGGTGACGGAGGCGGTGACGGTCGAGACGTTCGGGCGGCCCCGGATCAAGCCCGAGCACCGCGCCTACCGCACGGTCGACGGCAACGTCCGCGTCGGCAGCGTGATCCACGGCATCGGCGCGGAGATCGCGGATCCGCAGGGCTGGGTGTGGACGCTCGTCGAGGCGATGGACGGGTCGCGGGCGCCGTCGGAGGTGGTCGCCGAGGTCCTGCGCACCCACCCGGAGCTGTCCGGCGATGACGCCCGCCAGGCGATGGCCGACCTGCTGGCCGCCGGTTTCGTGGACGACGCCCGGGCGTCGGTGCCGGTGCCGCCCCGCGAGGAGGACCGCTACAGCCGTGGCGTCCCCCTCCTGCGCTGGATGGACCTCACCCCCCGCACCGGCCCCTGGGACGCCCAGCTCCGCCTGCGCGAGGCCCGCGTCCTGCTGATCGGGGTCGGCGGCACCGGCGGCCACGCGGCCCAGGCCCTGGTCGCCTCCGGGGTGGGACACGTCCACTGCGTCGACCCGGACACGGTCGAGCTCTCCAACCTCAACCGCCAGCCCCTGTACCGCGAGTCCGACCTCGGCCGGCCGAAGGTGGAGGCGGCGGTGGCGACCCTGCGGGCGCTGAACTCGGACGTGACGGTGACCGGGGAGCGGAGGGAGGTGGCGGGGCCGGAAGACCTGGCGGAGCTGGTGGCCGGATCACGACAGGCGGGACGACCCCCGGGCGGGCCACCACCGGTGAGGGCCGCCGTGGAGCGCCGCAGACCCGGTGGAACCCTCGGAGCCGCCGACCCGCCGGCCGAGACCGCCGACGGGCCCGGGCGAGCGGTCGCCTCGTCGACGCCCGCCTCTGCTCTCCCGCCGTCCCCCTACGACCTCCTCGTCCTCGCCGCCGACCGCCCGGACGCGATCCGGCGGTGGGCCAACCGGGTCTGTCTGGCGGCCGGATTGCCGTGGGTGGACGCCGGTTACCGGGGGCCTCTCGTGACCGCCGGGGTGTACGTGCCCGGGCAGGGGGCCTGCTGGGAGTGTCTGCGGGACGGGGAGATCGCCCGGCGGGATCTGCGGCTCGGGCCGGGACAGGACCCGGAGGTCGCCTCGCCGCGGATGCCGTGGAACCCGGCGAGTGCCGTCACCGCCGGTCTCTCGGGAGCCCTGCTCGCGCATGCCGCCCTCGCCCTGCTGACCGGGGTGCCCGCGATGGAGCCGGGCTTCCGCTTCGGCGTGAACCTCATGCTCCCCGGCGACCCCGTCCACCAGCGCACTCCACGCCACCTGGACTGCCCGGCGTGCGGGGAGCGCGTGTGAACCGGGTGCGGCTGCACGCGCTGGACTCCCGCCCCGACGGCGACGAGTGGATCGTGGGCCGCAGGGCGACCGGCCGTTTCGTCGCCCTGCCCGAGGTGGGCAAACAGGCCCTGGACCTGCTCGGCCAGGGCCTGCCCCCGGCCGAGGTCGGCGAACGGCTCCGCGCCCGCACCGGCCACGACGTCGACGTACCGGACTTCGTGGAGGCCCTGCTCGGGCTCGGTTTCGTGGCGGAGGTCGACGGCCGCGTGATCGACCAGGAGCCGCCGCCGACACCGACCCTGGCATGGATACGGCCCCGTCATGTGCGCTGGTTGCTGAGTCCCGCTGTCCTCGTGGCGGTCGTCCTGTTGATCGCGGTCACCCTGCTCACCCGCCCTCCGGTGCCGCTCGACCACCGGACGCTGCTGTGGAGTTCGCACGGCAGCGCGGTCCTCGCCCTCGGCGCGGCCGTCGGCTGGAGCCTGCTGCTGCTCCACGAGTGCGCCCATCTGCTGACCGCTCGCGCGACCGGCGTGGCGGGGCGGATGCGGCTCGGTACCCGGCTGCAGTTCCTGGTGATGCAGACGGACATCAGCGGGATCGAACTCGCCCCGCGCCGACACCGGTTGACCGCCTACCTCGCCGGCATCGCGACCAATCTGACGGCCGCCTGCCTGGCCGCCCTCGCCGCGGGCGTCACGACCGGCACACCCCGCCGTGTCCTCGCCGCCGTGGCCCTGCTCGCCCTGCTTCCGCTCCCCTTCCAGCTCCTGGTCTTCCTGCGCACGGACCTGTACTTCGTCCTCCAGGACCTCACGCGCTGCCGCGATCTGTTCGGGGACGGGGTGGCGTACACGAAGTACCGGGCCCGGCGCCTGCTGGGGCGCCGGGGCCGCCGTAGCGACGACCGGGACCCCAGCCTCGGACTGCCCGTGCACGAACGGCGGGCCGTACGGGTGTACAGCGTGGTGCTGGTCGTCGGCACCACGCTGTGTCTCGCGTTCTTCGCGGCCGTCACCCTGCCCGCGGACCTCACGCTGTTCGCCCGCGCGGTGGTCGAGGCGGGCACCGGGCGGTCGGTGTGGGACCGGCTGGACGGGATCGCCGTCGTCGTCACGCTCGGCGGGCTGCACGCCCTGTGGCTGCGCACGTGGTGGCGGGGCCGCGGGCTCAGACGCTGACCATCCCGCCGGTGGCGTTGACGAACGTGCCGGTGATGCCGCCCGCGTGGTCGGAGGCGAGGAACACGGCGGTGGCGGCGACCTCGGCGAGGGTGGGGTTGCGGCGGGTCATGCGCATCCCGGCGAGGTGGTCGATGATGCCCTGGACGGCGCTCTCGTCGATGGCCGGGTTGACCGCGGCGAGCTTCTCGACGGTGAACGTCCTCGCGCCCCTGCCACCACGGCACCTGACCCGTCAAGTCTGCCGCAGCGCCGCACACCTCAGGTCTGCCGAAGCCCCTCGACGGTCGCCTCCAGCGAGGCCGAACGACCAGCCGGCAGCGGGCCACACCCCCGACCCGCAGAGCTTCCAGCACCCTCGCATCCCTGCCACCACGGCACCTGACCCGTCAAGTCTGCCGCAGCGCCGCACACCTCAGGTCTGCCGAAGCCCCTCGACGGTCGCCTCCAGCGAGGCCGAACGACCAGCCGGCAGCGGGCCACACCCCCGACCCGCAGCGCTTCCCGCACCCTCACCCCCCTGCCACCGCGGCACCGGACCCGCCAGGTCTGCCTCTCGGCGGTTGCTTTCCGCGGGGCCGAACGACCGGTCGGCAGTGGGCCGCGCCCCCAGCTGGCCCGCCACCGTCGCCCCGAAGGCCAGGGCCATGCCCGCCAACTGCACCGGCGTCAGGCTCTGCCCGAGCGCCGCCCAGCCGACGACCGCGGCGGTCAGCGGGGACAGCGGGCCGAGGAAGGTGACCTGGGTGGCGGTGAGACGGCCGATGCCGCGGAACCAGAGCCAGTACGCCACCGCCGTGTTCGCCAGCGCGAGGTAGAGGTAGCCGCCGACCGCACGGCCGTCGAGGGCGGGCGGGGCTCCCTCGACGAGGAGGGCGAGGGGCGCGATGAGCAGGCCACCGGCGGTGAGCTGCCAGGCGGTGAGGGCTAGCGGGCCCACGCCGTCGGGGCGTCCCCAGCGCTTGGTCAGCACGGTGCCGGCGGACATCGAGGCGGCGGAGATGAACGCCGCCGCCACCCCGACGACGTCCAGGGCACCGGCCGCCTTGAGCACGACCAGGCTGACGCCGAACGCGGCCACGAGCCCGGTGAGCACGCTCCTGGCCGTGGGCCGCTGCCCCAGCAGCACCGCCGACAGCCCGACGACGATCAGCGGTCCGACCGACCCGACCACCGCGGCCATCCCGCCCGGCAGCCGGTACGCCGACAGGAACAGCAACGGGAAGAAGGCCCCGATGTTCAACGCCCCGAGCACGGCCGCCTTGCCCCACCAGACCCCGCGCGGCAGCACCCGGGCGAGGGCGAGCAGCACCAGTCCGGCGGGCAGGGCGCGCATCATTCCGGTGAACAGGGGACGGTCGGCGGGGAGGAACTCGGTGGTGACGGCGTAGGTGGTGCCCCAGGAGACGGGCGCGAGAGCGGTGAGGAGGACGGTGGCGGTGCGGTTCCTGGTCGGTGTACTCACGGTTCCCCCTCATCGCTGACTTGGCAGCAAGTAGCTTACCTCTAAGCTACTTTTCCACAAGCAACTTTCTTGCGGGCGACCGGAAGCCTGCGGATACTCGGCACATGAGTGCACAGCGCAAGGACGCCGTCGACGCGATCATCGACCAGTGGGCGGCCGTGCGGCCCGACCTCGACACCAGGGCCATGGAGGTGTTCGGGCGGATCTACCGCCTCTCCCGCGCCATGGGCGACCGCGCGGAGAAGGCGTACGCCCCCTACGGCATCTCCCGCGGCGAATTCGACGTCCTCGCCACCCTCCGCCGGGCCGGCGAGCCGTACACGCTCTCCCCCCGCCAGCTCTCCTCGACGCTGATGCTCACCACGGGCGGCATGACGGGCCGCCTCGACAAACTGGAACGCGCCGCCCTCCTCCGCCGCTCCCCCGACCCCCACGACCGCCGAGGCCTCCAAGTGACCCTGACGGAGAAGGGATTGACCGTCATCGACGAGGCGGTGGGAGCGGGCCTGGCACCCCAGACGGCGGCCCTGTCCACCCTCGACGACGAACAGGCCGGCCAACTGGCCGATCTGTTGCGTGAGTTGCTGGAAGGGGCCCAGAACTCACCGGAGTGACCAGGCCTCCCGGAGACCCACGACGCCGTAGCAGTTCCGTCCGCCCCCGCCACCACCTCATCATGACGGCGTGCGCATCACACCGGCAGAGGCCGCGATCATCGGTACGTCACTGGGCGCGACGGCCACCCTCAGCGCGGCCTGGATCACCCAGCGGGCGACGTCGAGACGCGAACGGGAACGGCGGCTCTGGGACCGCCGGGTGGCCACGTACGACGACCTCATGAGCACCGTGCACACCTACGCCCAGCTCCGCGCCCACACCCGGCGCAGCTTCGACCTCCCGGAACTGGAAGGCGTGCGCAGCGAGGCCCTGCACTCCGCGGCCGCGTTGGCGGCACGTATCGAGCTCTACAGTTCCGAGCGGCTCCGCGAGGCCTGCGAGAAGTCGTTCGACGGCATGCAGCGGTGGCTGGAGGCCTGGGAGGAGTGGCATGAGCAGGGTGCCGCCGTCCGTCTCCCCAGCCAGGCCGACGGCCTGTGGAAGAAGTTCACCAAACGCGTCGAGGAGGCGGAGGAGGCCGACAGCGAACTCCTCGCGCTGCTGCTGGCCGACATCCACGGCGAACGACCGGGATCCAGACGGTTACCGGCCGGCCGCTTCCTCGGAATCAAACTGAGCGTGACCACATCCGGCTCCTCCGCCTCATGGGAAACAGTCATCGGGAAGAAGGCGTCGCGGAACTCTGACCGCGGTTAACATTCTTCTTTCCGGGTGAGACTTCTGGAACGCGCAGCGGAACAGACGGGGGCCGGACATGGCGCGGGACGAGCATTTGATCGAGTTATATCTCGCGGGCAGGCGCATCGCGTCCGGCCTGCGTATCGCACGGCCCTTCGCGCTGACGACCGCCCACGCGCTCGGGCCGGACGTCCTCACCACGAAGCCGCTCCTGCATCTGCGGGACGGAACACCCGCGCACATCCTCTGGGGCAACACACCGTCGGACCTCGCCCTGCTCAGACTCGAACTGAACGGCACCACGGGCCCGTTGGCGACGACCGCCTTCGGTGAGGCGCACCAGGGCCAGTCCTGGCGGGCGACCGTCTCCGTCGACCCCAAGCCCCTGACGGGCAGCGTCGTCGAACCGGAAGCCGTCTACCACGACAGTCCCCACCTCACGGTGACGGCCCTGCGGCTGCGCTGCGAGCGCGTCCTGCGCGACCCGGCGGCCTACGCCGGCAGCCCGATCGAGGAGACCCGCCAGGACCCGCCGGTCGTCCTCGGTCTGCTGGTGAAACCCCGGGACGCCTCTCCCCGCGAGAGCGACGAGGCTTTCGCCATTTCCGTGACTGAGGCGCTCAGGCTGTTCAACGACGTCACCGGTGGCAAGAAGGCGGAAAAGCGCACCCGGGCCAACCAGGTTCTGCACGACAGGGGATACGGAAGTGTGCGCCCGCGCTGGACGAGGACCGAACCGAACCGGCGTGCCCGGCGTCCGTCAGAAGGAAACTGATCGATGACCGAAATCGATGACCTCGACGAAGCGATATCGATCGCCGAGGAAAAGGCGGAACACGAGGACGGCGGCACGGAAAAGCAGTCCTCCGCACGGGAGTCCGAAGCGGCGCTCATCAGCTACGTGGACCGGCTGCGCAGCGGACAGGCCGTGTGGGAGGACGAACCGGAGCGGATCGCCCGGTACGCCCACCTGGTCGAACTGCTGCTCGCGCTCGGCCTCGACAAGGCCGCGATGGACCTGACCGACACGACGCTGCGCGCCATGCGGCTCTCCGAGATCGACCAGGTCGTCTACCGGGAGCCCGAACTCTGGAACCACCTCGGCTCCCTGCTCGCCGAACAGGGTGACCTGGTGCGGGCCATGGCCGTACTGGACTGCGCGCTCACCCGCGCCCACGAGTACGAGACCTATGAGGTCCCGGCCATCCTCGCCAACCTGAGTGTCGTGAGCCTTCAGCTGGGCGATCCGGACGCGGCCGCGATCTGGGCCAACAAGGCGCTCGACTCGCTCAAGTACGAACAGGACAAGGATCTGGAGACCCGGCTGACCGCCGACCGGGTCCGCCTGGACCTCGCCAGGGCGTCCGGCGACGAGCAGGAACTGCACAACGCGGTGGACAGCTTCGACCAGTCGGTGACCCGGTTCGTCGAGAGCGAGGGCGGCGACCACGCCCGGGCCCTCGGCGCCCGCGTCGCACTGGCCGCGGCACGCCACGACCTGGACCCCGGCCTCGAGAACCTGGCCGCCCTGGAACTCCTGTACGTCACCGCGCAGGTGACACTCGGCCTGGAACACCGCGAGACGATCATCGCCCAAGCCACCCTCGCCGCCACGGAGTTCGCTGCGGCGGGCGGCTGGGACGGGCAGGCCAACGAACGCACGGAGGCCGCCGTGCAGGCCTTCGTCACCGCCGCCACCCGTGCCGTCACCTCTCCCGACCTCGGCCAGGAACATCCCCAGACGCACATCCTGCAGGACGAACTCGCGGACATGCGGGCGGCCATCACTGCGGACGACGAACTCCCGTACCACATCGAGAGGGTGTACAAGCCCCACCAGAACACCGAGCGCAACGACGCGAAGCGCAGGGCGCTGGAGGAGGAGACCGGCATCATCCGGCTCATCGCCCACGCCGGCGCCTCCTACTTCCTGAAGGAGACACGGCTCTTCTACGGCCGGGTCAAGGACGCGCTGGAGCGCGGGGTCCGGTTCAACGTGGTCATCAGCAGTCCGTGGAACAGCCTCGCCGCCTTCATGCCGCACGACACCGCCGCCGAACCGGGCAACTACCAGAACATCGTGGAACTGGTGGAGAGCAGCCCGTCGTACAACAACACCTTCCTGCCCGTGGTCGAGTCGTACCAGCTGCTCAAGTCGATGTACCCGGACCTGATCGAGCTGCGGATCACCTCCCTCGACGTCAGCGGCTCCACCCTGCTCACGTCGAACGTCGGGTTCTTCGAGCCGTACATCACGTCGAATCCGCAGCGCCGGACCCGACGGGGCATGAGCGTCTTCGAAGTGGAGTTCCGCAAGGACAGCCGGTACTACGCGGACAGCCTGGAGGAGTTCCGGGCGCAGTGGGAACTCTCCAGCACCTTCAGGGAGTTCGAGGCCAACCAGGAACAGCACAAGGCCGCGCTGCGGTCGGAGATGGGGGCGCTCGCCTCCGTGCGGATGAGGGCGAGTGTCAGGAGGGGAGAAGTGCCCCTTCCCTGACCTTGTGCAGCACTTCCACCGAGCCCACGAACAACGGCGTCGGCAGCGCGTCCAGCGGCCAGAACTCCCAGCGCTCGCACCGGTCCGGCTCACGCACCCGGATCTCGCCCGTGTAGTCGGGGATCTCCACACCGACCTGCATGTGATGGTTGGCGGCCGGGTCCGGGTCGGTGACACAGACGACGCGCGCGCCGCGGGCACGGACGCCGGTCTCCTCCTCGAGTTCCCGGCACGCGGCACCGGTCAGCGTCTCGCCGATCTCCAGATGCCCACCGGGCAGCCCCCAGCTGCCGGCGCCGAAGGTGTTGACCCGCAGCCCCAGCAGGACGCGCCCGCCGGAGCGGACGATGGCCTGCACTCCCACGCGTACGTGTGGCGTCGTCATCCCTGGTCTCTCCGTGCTTCCGGATATGTTCCGACGAAATTCGCGGCATTGCTGAACGGCTGGACCAGACCGGCCCGGCGAACGCCGTCGTCGTCCCGCACCAGGTCGAAGAAGTTGCCGAGCCGCCGTTCCTCGCCCGCGTCGACCACGACGACCTCACAGTCGGGGTCGATGAAGAAGTAGGTGCCCGACCGGTCCGCGTTCCGGTAGACCCGAAGAGGGACGTCGCGTTCGTCGGCGGCCACCTGGCAGCGGGCCACCACCTCTTCGAACTCCTCGTCGCCGACGGACAGCCAACCGGCGTTGTCGGCACCGTAGTTGGTCTCCGACATCTGGTAGACCTTCCACACGTCGGGACGGCAGGAGTCCTCGATGAGGTCGAGCACGCGCGGAGCTCCGGCGACATTGCGCCGGGTGACGACGGTCCCCAGTTTCACCCCGACCTGCTGGTGGTTCTTCCGCACTTCCCGCAGCAGATCGAGAACCCTTCCCCGGTGCGGCGCGACACCTTTGCGCAGTTCCCGGTGCTCCTTCTCGTCCGCCGATTCCAGCGGCAGGGCGATCGACCACAGCCCCGGCAGCACGCGTTGCATGACCTTGAGCGGTGCGAGCCCGTTGGTGCTGAGCACCACCCTCGGAGGCGCTCCGCCGTCCGGCAGTGGACTGCTCAACTCCTGGACGAGGTCCGCGAGATACGGCAGGAGCGTGGGCTCGCCCCCCGAGATCACCACTCCCTGCACCCCTTCCTGCCGCAGTGTCGCGGCGATCCGGAATGCCTCCGCACGACGCATGGTGGGCATTTCGTGGCGAGGTCCGAAACAAAAAGGGCAGCTCAGATTACATCTGCCGATCGGACGAAGATCCACGTACGGGGGGAGCACCCGCCGAATGTACAGCGCGCCGAAGCGGCCCGCCGCCCGACGCACGAAGTGGCACCCGAGTGGTGACCATTCCGTGGCCGACCGCGGACCGGTTCGAGCCGCTCCTCTCCGAACACTGCCCCGGAGAGGAAAACATCACTCTCGCCGCGGGCACCGGAATCCGCGTCAGCCGACGTGGGCCGCGAGCGCCGCCTCGGTGTCCGCCGCGGTCGCGCTGTCCGCCGCCCACCCCACATACCCGTCGGGCCGCACCAGCACGGTCGTACGCCGTCCGCTCGCCCAGCGCTGCACCGTGAGGCGGCCCTTGTGGGCGCCCCGGTCGTCGTAGCCCTCGGGGGTGATCAGGACGAAGTGGCCGCCACGCAGGGACGCGTAGAGGCGGCCGCCGTCCGCGAGGGCCACATCGGGGACGCGGGTGCCGGTCAGGGGGTGGGAGCCGCGGGGGGCCGCGTACCGGTAGCCGATGCCGGTGAGCCGGCCGAGCATGCGGCGGCGGGCCGGGCCGGCGTGGTCGAGGACGGTGGTGAGGGCGGCGCGCAGGGCCAGTTCCCAGGGGCGCTTGGCCATCGCGAGGCGGACGATGCCGCCGCTGCTGCGCAGGACCGACCTGCCCACGGGGTGGCGTTCGGCCTGGTAGGTGTCCAGCAGTTCGGGGCCCGCGTGGCCGCCCACCACCTGGGCCAGCTTCCAGCTCAGGTTGGCCGCGTCCTGGAGGCCGGTGTTCATGCCCTGGCCGCCCGCCGGGGTGTGGACGTGGGCGGCGTCGCCGGCCAGGAAGACCCGGCTCACCCGGTACGCGGGGGCCTGGCGTTCGTCGCTGTGGAAGCGGGACATCCAGCGGGCGTCGTGCATCCCGAAGTCGCGGCCCAGGGCGAGCCGGGTGACCTCCTTGATCTCGTCGAGGTCGAGGGGCTCGCTGTCGGCGACGTCGCGGGCGCGGTTCCAGGCGATGACCCGGTGGTAGCCGTCGCCGAAGGGGGCGATGAAGGCGAAGGCGTCACCCACGGCGTTGACGGTGAGCAGGGTCTCGGGCTGCTCGGCGAGGCGCACGTCGGCGAGGACCACCGAGCGGATCACCGAGTGGCCGGGGAAGGGCAGACCGATCGCGTCGCGTACGGCGCTGCGCATGCCATCGGCACCCACGAGGTACCCGGCGCGGAGGGACTCCGTGGACCCGCCCGGACCCCTGACCTCCACCGTGACGCCGTTCCTGTCCTGGACCAGACCCGTCACCTCGGTCTCGTACCGGAAGTCGACGCCCGCCTCCACCGCCCGCCGCTCCAGGGCCTTCTCGACCTCGTACTGCGGGAGGACCAGGAGGTGGTTGAAACGGGAGGGAAGGTCGTCGAGGTCGATGGTCAGGCGGCCGAACAGGCGCAGTGTGTCCAGGCGCTGCCCGAGCGCCTCCAGGCCGTCGGCCAGGGCCCGGGCGTCAAGCTGTTCGAGGGTACGGGCGTGCAGGACGAAGGCGCGGGAGAGGTTGCTGATCCTGTGCGGGCGCCTCTCGACGAGGGTGACGGGGACACCGGCGGTGGCCAGGTCACCGGCCAGGAGCAGGCCGGTGGGGCCGGAGCCGACGACGATCACGGGGGTGCCGTTCATGGTGACCTCCTGTTGCCAACGCTTGTTTGCCAACGCTTGTTGACGAAGATAGCGGGGGCACTCGCGGGCGTCAACACTTGTTGGCCAACAGTTGTTGACCTAGACTCACCGGCATGAACGGCAGCAACAGCGCAGACTCCGGCTCCACAAGCGTGCGTCGCCGCTCCGACGCCACCCGCACCGCGATCCTCGCCGCGGCCCGTGAGCGTTTCGCCGCCGACGGATACGAGCGCGCCACCATCCGCGCCATCGCCAAGGACGCGCGCATCGATCCGTCCATGGTGATGCGCTATTACGGCAACAAAGAGGGGTTGTTCGCGGCGGCCGTCTCCGTCGAACTGGAGCTGCCGGAGCCCGGCTCACTGCCCCGGGACGACATCGGCCGCGCACTCGTGACGCGCTTCCTCGACCTGTGGGAGGAGAACGAGGTGCTCACCGCGCTGCTGCGGGTCGGCGCGACCAATCAGGCGGGGGCCGAACGGATGCAGGGCATCTTCCGGGAGCAGGTGATGCCGGTCGCCCTGCGGGTGTGCCCGGACCCGGAACAGGCTCCCGCGCGGGCCGCGCTCGCCGCCACGCAGTTGCTGGGGCTCGCACTGACCCGGTACGTCCTGCGGTTTGCGCCGACCGTGGCATTGACGCGCGAGGAGATCGTGGCGTGGCTCGCGCCCACGCTGCAGCGGTACCTCACGGAGCCGAGCCCCTGAGAACGCGCCAGGGCGCCGGCCTCGCCCACGTACGGCAGAGGCGCGTACGTGCGGCGGGGTCGGCGCCCCGGAAAAGGCGTGGTCAGGCCTTCGATCCGGCCTTGGCCTCGGCCGGCTTGGTCTTGATGTTGCGGCTGGTCACCCGGTGCTCTTCCTTGGACTTGTCCAGGACCATCACCAGGCCGGCGATGACCGCGAACAGCGCGAGCGGGGCCACGACGAAGAGGCCCAGCGTCTCGATGACGCTCAGGCCCGAGCCGGGGTCGTCACCGTCGTCGCGGACCAGCGCGGAGGCGGGGGACGACATGAGCAGCATCATCAGCGTCGTACCGGCCACCAGGGCGCCGGCGCGCAGGGCGTTCTTCTTGTCCACGGAGTCAAAGTATCCAACCGCGGTTCGGGCCGCGCGCCCGGGGTGCCGTATGAGACGCCCGCGCCGTGCGAGCGCCCGCCACCACGGCGCCGCAGCCCACCCCTACGGCGCCCGAAGCACCTCCACCAGCGCATGCAAACGCGGCGACGCCGCCAGCTCCTCCAGCGTCACCACCCGCCCCTCCCCGTCCGCGATGGGCAACCGCCAGTTCGGATACTGGTCCCACGTCCCCGGCAGGTTCTGCGGCCGGCGGTCCCCCACCGTGTCCGGCAGCCAGATGCCCACCATCCGGGCCGGGGTGTGCAGCAGGAACCGGTGGACGGCCTGGATCTGGGCCTCCTCCGCGGAGGGGTCGGTACCGCCCCCCGTGCCGTGCAGCAGACCGAGACGGGCCAGCAGCTCCAGCCACTCCGCCGTGTCCGCGGAGGCCTCCGCACGTTCCTCGTCCAGCGGCCGGGTCAGCAGGCCGAGGCCGTCCCGGAGTTCGACGTGCTCCCCGGTGAGACGAGAAGCCGTCGGTGGCAGGTCGTGCGTGGTCGCCGTCGCCAGACAGTCCGCCCGCCACCGCTCGGGCGGCAGCGGACGCCCGTCGCCCTCCCAGTCCCGTTCGAACCACAGCACCGACGTCCCCAGCACCCCGCGCTCGCGCAGCACCTCCCGCACACCGGGTTCGACCGTGCCGAGGTCCTCCCCGATCACCACCGTCCCGGCCCGCGACGCCTCCAGGACGAGCACGGCGAGCATCGCCTCCGCGTCGTAGCGGACGTACGTGCCCTCCGTCGGCGGCCGCCCCTGCGGGACCCACCACAGCCGGAACAGGCCCATGACATGGTCGATGCGCAGCGCGCCGGCGTACCGGAACAGGGCCCGCAGCAACTGCCGGTACGGCGCGTACCCCGACTCCGCCAGCCGGTCCGGGCGCCACGGCGGCAGCCCCCAGTCCTGGCCGCGCGCGTTGAAGGCGTCCGGAGGCGCTCCTACGGACATCCGGGCCGCGAAGTACGCCTGCTGGGCCCATGCGTCCGCGCCCTCGGGATGCACGCCCACCGCGAGGTCGTGGACGACACCCAGCGGCATCCCCGCCTCCCGCGCGACCCGCTGGGCGGCGCCGAGCTGGCTCTCGGTGAGCCAGGCGAGGCGGGAGTGGAAGTCGACGCGGTCCATCAACTCACCGCGGGCACGGGACGTCTCGGCCGAGCGCGGGTCGCGGAGGCCGGCCGGCCAGCGGCTCCAGTCCGAGCCGTGCACCTCCGCCAGCGCGCACCAGGTCGCGTGGTCCTCCAGGGCCTCGCCGCCCTCGGCGAGGTAGTCGGCGTAGGCGGCGCGACGGCCGGGTCCCAGGGGGACCTCGCGGACGAGTTCGAGTGCCTCCCGCTTCAGCTCCCACACCGCGTCCCGGTCGATCAACGCGCCCTTCTCCAGCACCGCTTCACGCAGCCGCTCGGCCCGCTCGCGCAGGGCCCGCAGCCGGTCGGGGTCCGCGACCTGGGCGTACTCGGGGATGTCCTCGATCCGCAGGTGCACCGGGTCGGGGAAGCGGCGCGAGGACGGCCGGTAGGGGGACGGGTCGGTGGGGGCGCCGGGTACCGCCGCGTGCAGCGGGTTGACCTGGACGAAGCCGGCGCCGAGGGCGCGTCCCGCCCAGGAGGTCAGTTCGGCGAGGTCGCCGAGGTCGCCCATGCCCCAGGAGCGGTGCGAGAGCAGGGAGTAGAGCTGGACGAGCAGGCCGTACGACCGCCCGGGCGGCGCCGGCAGCCGGGGCGGGGCCACGATCAGGTGGGCGTCTGCGGTACGGCCGTCGGGAGCGGTGGCGGTCAGCCGGTGGACGCCGGGCGGGAGTTGGTCGGCGGCGGAGCGGGTCTCGCCCTGCTCGGTCGCGATACGCAGCCGGGTGCCCTCGGGCAGGTCGGCCACGAAGGCGGGCGGGCTGCCGCTCCAGCACACCACCGTCGGCGGCAGCAGGCGCTCACGCAGCTCACGCTCACGGGTGGCGAGCGCGGCGGCCGGGTCGCCCGCGTCGACGCCGAGGGCGGCCAGGGCCAGCGTGACGGCGGTGGCGGAGGCGGCGACCGTACGGTCCGGGGAGGGCTGGTAGGAGGTGGCGACGCCGTACGACTCGGCGAGGCGGGACAGCTCCGGACCGGGGGGCGCCGTCATCTACGGCTCCATGAATGCGTCGGACTCGCTGATCAGGTGGGCGGCGTCGGCGAGCGGCGGTTCGCTGGTGAGGGGCTCGGCGTCGGGCAGGGGCGGTTCGCTGGTGAGCGGGGTCTCTGTGCAGGCGCCCTCGGCGCTGAAGACACAGAAGTGTTCAGCGGGCGCCTCGGGTTTGGACAGGGCCGAGAGCAGAAGGTGTGCCGATGCGGCCACGGGGGCCTCCTTGTCGAGTACGACGACGGGGGTTACCGCAGGCCTACCCACAGGACGCGACGGCAGACGTACCGGAGGGGAGAACGTGCTTTTCATCATGGTGTGCTGATCACTATTCACTCAATACATATACGTGATGCATACTGATCGCCATGAGCACCCGCCACATCCTGCTGGGGCTGCTCGCCGGAGGGCCGAGCCATGGCTACGACCTCAAGCGACGCCACGACGACCGTTTTCCCGAGGCCCGTCCACTGGCCTACGGGCAGGTCTACACGACCCTGCAGCGCCTGGTCCGGGACGGCCTCGCGGAGGTCGACGGCACCGACTCGGACGGCGGCCCGGAGCGCACCAGGTACCGCTCGACCGAGGCGGGGACGCGTGAACTGGACCGGTGGGCCGGGCAGATCGCCCCGCCCGCGCCCTTCGTGACCAACGAGATCTTCGCCAAGGTCGTCGTCTCGATCCTGGCCGGCGGCGACCCGGAGGCCTATCTCCGGGCCCAGCGCGCCGCACACATGGCCCGGATGCGGGAGCTCACGGCGGTCAAGACCGCCCACGGGGCCGACCTCGCGACCGTGCTCTCGGCGGACTACGCCCTCAACCACCTTGACGCCGACCTCCGCTGGATGAACACGACGGCGGCCCGGCTCACCACTTTGACCGCGGAGGTCGACTCAGCATGAACACAACGGGGGACAACCCGGAGCCGCTCCTCGCGGCCCGCGACCTCGTCAAGGCGTACGGCAGGTCCGAGGCCCTGCGGGGCGCCTCGGTCGGGCTGGCCGCCGGCGAGATCCTCGCCGTCACCGGCACCAGCGGCAGCGGGAAGTCGACGCTGCTGCACTGCCTGGCCGGGATCGTGCGGCCGGACGCCGGTTCGGTGTCCTACGGCGGTGAGCGCCTCGACGAGCTGCCCGAGAAGCGGCTGAGCGAGCTGCGCCGCACGGAGTTCGGCGTGGTGTTCCAGTTCGGGCAGCTCATCCCCGAGCTGACGGCGGTCGACAACGTGGCGCTGCCGCTGCTGCTCGCGGGCCTCTCCCGCGCCGACGCCCACACCCGGGCCGGTGAGTGGCTGGAGCGGTTCGGAGTGCGCGGCCAGGCGGGTCTCCGGCCCGGCGAGATGAGCGGCGGCCAGGCCCAGCGGACCGCGCTGGCCCGCGCCCTGATCACCGGGCCGAAGGTCGTCTTCGCGGACGAGCCGACCGGCGCACTGGACTCCCTGGCGACCGAGCAGGTCATGACGGCCCTGGTCCACACGGCCCGCGAGTCCGGCACGGCGGTCCTGCTGATCACCCATGACGCCCAGGTGGCGGCGTACGCGGACCGCGAGGTGCGGATGGCCGACGGAGCCGTGGCCCCGGCGGGGGTGACGGCATGACGACCGCCCTCGATGCACGGACCGGCAGCCCCCTGGCCGCCGATCTCCGCCTGGCCTGGCTGCTCACCCGCGGTTCCGACCGGCGGGAGTGGTGGCGTATCGGGCTCACGGCTGTCGGGGCGGCGCTCACGACGGGGATCGGGCTGGCGGTCGCCGCGCTGAACTCCCTGGACGGGTACTACTCCGTGTCCTTCGGGGCCGGACTGCTCGACTCCGCGAGCGACCGGCGGAACGTGAGTCTCGTCATGGCGCTGTTGCTCGTCCCGGTGCTCGGGTTCCTCGGGCAGTGCGCGCGCATCGGCGCGGTGCACCGGGACCGGCGGCTGGCCGCGCTGCGGCTGGCGGGGGCCGGTGCGTGGCAGGTCCGGCGGATCGCGGCGCTGGAGTCGGGGCCGGCCTGCCTGGCGGGTTCGCTGACGGCCACGGCCGGGTTCGTACCGCTGCTGCTGCACCTGTGGGCGCGGCCCACCGCGCTCGCCTGGACCGGTATCGCCCTGGTCGCCGTGGCCGTACCGGTGCTGGGCGCGGCCGTGAGCGCGCTGTCGCTGCGGCGCGTGGTGGCCTCACCGCTGGGCTGGGTCCGGCGGGTACGGCCCGTGTGGGGTCCGGGGCGGACCCTGCGGGCGGTGATCGTCCCGCTCGGGGTCATGGCGCTGTTCCTCGGCCTGTCGTCGGTCACCGGCGGCCCGGTGCGTCTCGCCCAGGGCCCGCTCGCGCTGTTCGCCGTCGTCCTGGTCGTCGGGGCCGCGACGGTGTCGCTGGCCGGTACGGCGGCCCGGCGGCTGGGCGGGGTCCTCGCGGCCCGCGCCCAGAGCCCCGCGGTACTGATCGCGGCGGAACGGCTGCGGGACGACCCGTGGGCCGCGGCCCGCACGCACGCCGCGGTGCTGCTGGTGACGGTCGTGGGGGCCGGATTCGTGGGCGTGCGTCAGGTGCTGCTGACGATCCTGGACACCATGCACCGCGAGGGGACGCTGGGGACGGACATGGCGTACTACACGACCGGCATCGACCTGACGGCCGCCGCGATCCTCGTCGCCCTCGCACTGACCGTCACGGGGCTGGCCGTCGGCACCGTCGAGTCCCTCGCCACCCGGCGCCGGGGCCTGGCCGCCCAGGTCGCCGCCGGGGTGCCGTACCGGGTGCTGGCCAGGGCGCTGCTCCTGGAGACCGCGCTGCCGCTGGCCCCCGCGGTCGCGGTGGCGGGCGTGGGCGGTACGGCGATCGGCGCCTGGTACGCCTCGCTGACCACGCACCACTCGGACACGGGCCTGCCGTACGCGGCTCTCCTGGTCCCCGTCGCGGTGTACGCGGCCTGCCTCCTGGCCGCCGCCACCTCACTGCCGCTGCTGCGCCGCTCGGTACGCCCGGCGGAACTCAGGCAGACGTGACCAGGTGATACTCCGGTCCCGGAGGTACGGGGGGCCTCCGGGACCGGTAGCCGCGTGCGGCAACACAAAGGCCCGGATCGTCGTCAGGCAGAGATGCCGTCGATCCGGGCCATGGCGTCCTCGGCGCCGTACGGTTGCAAGTACGGCAACCAGCGTGGGTCCCTGTGCCCGGTGCCGATGATGCGCCAGGCGAGACCGGTGGGCGGGGCGGGTTTGTGGCGCAGCCGCCAGCCGATCTCGAACAGATGTCGGTCGGCCTTCACGTGGTTGCAGCGCCGGCAGGACGCCACCACGTTGTCCCAGACGTGCTTGCCCCCGCGGCTGCGCGGGATGACGTGGTCGACGCTGGTTGCGACGCCACCGCAGTACATGCACCGGCCCCCGTCGCGGGCGAAGAGCGCCCTGCGGGTGAGAGGAACGGGCCCCCGATAGGGAACCCGGACGAATCGCTTGAGCCGGACCACGCTGGGTACGGGGACTGTGACGGTCGCGCTGTGCATGAAGGCGCCGGATTCCTCGAGGGAGACCGCCTTGTTCTCCAGGACGAGGACGAGCGCGCGACGAAGCGGTACGACGCCGAGGGGCTCGTACGACGCGTTGAGTACCAGGACATGCGGCACGGATGCCTCCTTGGGCGTCGGCGGCACGTGGCTCGCGCCGGGACGAACTGAGGTCAGTCTCCCCTCTCAGCCGGGAGAAACGCCACCATGTGCCGGTAACGGGCTGGGAGTGTTTTCGACCACACCTTTCTTCATCCCCAGGTGAGAGCCGTCTCTCCCCCGAACATTGCAACGATCCACACACGATGCACCGTTAGTGTGGTGAGCCTGCTTTACCGGTGACCTTTTCGTGACCTTGACCGCCGTACCGGAAGGCAGACGCAGCACCTGGAGGTACCTGCCGTGTCCTTGTCCGCCGTCCTACTGGCCGCGAGTCCGTCGCCGTCGCCGTCCCCCTCGGACACCTCGACGCCGGCCGTGCCGAGTCTCCAGGACGCCCAGGAGAGCGCGACCAACGCCGCGAGCTGGGTCGAGCAGAACTGGTCGACCTGGCTCGCGATCAGCCTGCGGGTCCTGCTGATCCTGGTGATCGCCGGGGTGCTGAGACTGGTCGTGCGGCGGGCCATCACCAAGCTCATAGACCGGATGAACCGCACCGCCCAGGCGGTCGACGGCACCGCGATCGGCGGTCTGCTCGTCAACAACGAGCGCCGCCGGCAGCGCTCACAGGCCATCGGCTCGGTGCTGCGCTCGGTGGCGAGCTTCATCATCATGGGCACCGCCGCCCTGATGGTCCTGGGCGCCTTCGAGATCAACCTGGCCCCGCTGCTCGCGTCGGCCGGTGTCGCGGGTGTGGCGATCGGTTTCGGCGCCCGCAACCTCGTCACAGACTTCCTCTCCGGGGTGTTCATGATCCTGGAGGACCAGTACGGCGTCGGCGACACCATCGACGCGGGCGTGGCCTCCGGCGAGGTCATCGAGGTCGGCCTCAGGGTGACCAAGCTGCGCGGCGACAACGGCGAGATCTGGTACGTCCGCAACGGCGAGGTCAAGCGCATCGGCAACCTCTCCCAGGGCTGGGCGACGGCCGGCGTGGACGTGACCGTCCGGGCCTCCGAGGACCTCGACAAGGTGAAGCGGGTGCTGAGCGAGGTCGCCGAGAAGATGAGCAAGGAGGAGCCCTGGAACGAGCTCCTGTGGAGCCCGATCGAGGTGCTCGGCCTGGACAGCGTCCTGCTGGACTCCATGGTCGTGCGGGTCTCCGCCAAGACGATGCCCGGCAAGTCCCTCACGGTCGAGCGTGAGCTGCGCTGGCGCATCAAGCGTGCCTTCGACGCGGCGGACATCCGCATCGTCGGCGGCGCGGCCGTCGCCACCGACGAGGAGGCCGCGGACCCGACCGCGGCGGTCGCGGCCCCGTCGGTCTTCGCCAACTCCGAGTCCCCGCAGGCCGCGGCGGCCTCCCCGCTCTCGTCGGCACCGGCTCAGCGTCCGGCGGCGAAGTGACGACCGGCGGTGCTGCGGCGAACTCTCACCGTCTTCACGTGAACTCCACACTCCGGCCGCGGATGTGATCATCTAGCGTCGCCCCCACAGCGGGCCCTTGTTCTGGAGCGCAACGCCCAGGGGCCCGCTTCGAATGTGGGGAAACGCATGAGAAAGCTCGCCATAGGCATCGCCGCGTCCGGCGCCCTGGCACTGACCGGCCTGGTCGCGCCCGCCGCGTCCGCGGACACCTCGCCCGACCTGGTCTTCTCCGCCGTCACGGTCAACAGCGGCAAGGCCATCGTCGTCGGCACCGCCACCGTGAACGTGCCGGTGACGTACACCCTCACCCGCCCCTCCGACCTGACGGTCGACTACAAGACCAAATTCTCGGGCGTCATGCTCTACCGGGGCACGCTCAGCAGGATGGCGAACGAGATCGACCCCGAGGACGCGCCCACCTGCACCACGACCGCGACGACGGACACCACCGTCACCGAGTCGTGCAAGGAGACCCTGGCGTTCGAACCGGGCTACCTGTACACGGCCTCGGACGCCACCACCTGGAAGGCGGCCGGCGTCTACAGCAAGCTCGACCAGGACGACGACGACTCGGACGGTCACATCAGCTTCACTTCCAGCTACGACGCCTGGGGCCCCCTCGGCAGCGGAGCCCGGATCAAGCGCGCCGCCAGGCTCACCGTCAACGCGTCGCCCGAGCCGGTGAAGAAGGGCGGGACCGTCACGGTCACCGGCAAGCTGACCCGGGCGAACTGGGAGACCGGCACGTACACGGGTTACATCTCCCAGAACGCCACCCTTCAGTTCCGCGCCAAGGGCTCCAACAGCTACACCACCGTCAAGACGGTGATCTCCGGGACCGGCGGCGCGCTGAAGACGACGACGAAGGCCACCGAGGACGGCTACTACCGCTACGTCTTCGCGGGGACGACCACCACCGGCTCGGCGACGGCCGCCGGCGACTACATCGACGTCCAGTAGGCGCTCACTCCGGCCCTCGCGACCGCCCCCGCAGGTAACGACTCCGTTTCCTGCGGGGGCGGTTTGTCGTTCCCCCCTTGACGGACAGGTGGTCCAGACCTATGTTCCGTGCATCCGATAGGAAACCTTCCTAACAGTCGCTGGACAGTAAAGTCGTCCGGCAGTCACGGAGAGGGGCACCCATGGCAGGCACACCACGCACACTCCGCGCCATGAACGACCGTGCCGCGCTCGACCTCCTGCTGGAGCACGGTCCCCTCTCCCGTACGCGGATCGGCAAGCTCACCGGCCTCTCCAAGCCGACCGCGTCCCAGCTCCTGGCCCGCCTGGAGGCGTCGGGCCTCGTCCTCGCCACCGGTACCACCGAGGGCAGGCCAGGTCCCAACGCCCAGCTGTACGAGGTCGACCCGACCGCCGCGTACGCCGCCGGGCTCGACGTCACCCCCGAACGCATCCTCGCCGCGGTCGCCGACATCACCGGCCGCACGGTCGGCTCCTTCGAACTGCCGACCCCGGGACGCAGACCCGCCCAGCCCGTCGTCCGGCAGGTCACCGACGCCCTCGACGGCGCGGTCAAGGCGGCGGGACTCGCCCGCGGTGACGTCCACCGGCTCGTGATCGGCACCCCGGGCGCCTTCGACCCGGGCACGGGCCGGCTGCGCTACGCCTCCCACCTGCCGGGCTGGCACACCCCCGCCCTCCTCGGCGAACTCGCCGCCGCCCTGCCCATGCCGGTCGAGTACGAGAACGACGTCAACCTCGTGGCCGTGGCCGAACAACGGCTCGGTGCGGCCCGCGGGCACGAGGACTTCGTGCTGCTGTGGAACGAGGGCGGTCTCGGTGCCGCCCTGGTCCTCGGCGGACGGCTGCACCGCGGCTGGACCGGCGGCGCGGGAGAGGTAGGT
Organism: Streptomyces sp. SAI-127; assembly: GCF_029894425.1. Classification (NCBI taxonomy): domain Bacteria; kingdom Bacillati; phylum Actinomycetota; class Actinomycetes; order Kitasatosporales; family Streptomycetaceae; genus Streptomyces; species Streptomyces sp. SAI-127. The sequence continues at coordinate 6,728,766 of NZ_JARXYJ010000001.1, read as the reverse complement.
TTCCTGCCGGTTCCCGGAGCACCGCTGGTGCGGCAGGTGAGGAAAGCCAACAGTGGTGGCTATCAGGAGCTGGCGGGCTCCCAGGCCATCCCCCACCTCGCCCGTGAGCTCGGCATGACGGACATCCCCTCGGGGCCGTACGCCGAGGTCGCCGCCGCCCTCGTCGAGCGGGCCGCCACCGAGGACACCGTCCTGAACCGGCTGCTCCTGGAGACCTACGCCACCCGGCTGGCCACCGGTCTCGCCTCCCTCGTCTCCGTCCTCGACCCCGAACTCGTCGTCCTCAGCGGCGCCTCGCTCACCGCCGGCGGCGACACCCTGCGCGCCCTCGTCCAGGCCGAGCTGGAGGAACTGGCAGCCTCCCGCCCCCGGCTGGTCGTCGGCGACGTCCATGAACACCCCGTGCTGCGCGGCGCGCTGGAGAGCGCGCTCGCGGCCACCCGCGACGAGGTCTTCGACACCTCGCGCTGAACCCCCGTACCCACCCCCCTCTTCCACGCCGTCCCGTCCCTGGGAGACCCCGTCATGCGCACAGCCATACCCTCAGTCGCCCGAAAAGCGGCCTTTGCCCTGACCGTGTCCGCGGTGCTCGTCACCACCGCCTGTACCGGCCAGTCCTCCTCCGGCGCCGAGGACGACGCCTCGAAGGAGACGACCATCAACTTCTGGCACGCCTGGAGCGCGGACTCCGAGGTCAAGGCCGTGAAGACGCTGGTCGCCGGTTTCGAGAAGGCGCACCCCAACATCCACGTCAACGTCGTCGGCAACATGACCGACGACAAGATCAACCAGGCGCTGCGCACGGGCGGCGGCAAGGCCCCGGACGTCATCTCGTCGTTCACCACGAACAACGTGGGCAAGTTCTGCTCCTCGGGTGCGCTGGTCGACCTCAACCCGTTCTTCAAGAAGTCGGGCGTCGACCCGGAGAAGACCTTCCCGGCCGCGATGAACGAGTACACGCAGTTCAACGGCGACCGCTGTGCCGTGCCGCTGCTGGGCGACGCGTACGGGCTCTACTACAACAAGACCGCGTTCGAGAAGGCCGGCATCACCTCGCCGCCCAAGACCTGGTCCGAGTTCGAGGCCGACGCCAAGAAGCTGACGATCACGCAGGGCAGCACGTACAAGCAGCTCGGCTTCATGCCGAACTACCACGGCTGGGAGACGACGACCGAGCACTACCTGGGCCAGTTCTCGCCGACGTACTTCGACTCCAGCGGCAAGTCCAACGTCGCCAAGGACCCCGCGTTCAAGGCGGCGTTCACCCTCCAGAAGAAGCTCGTCGGTGACCTCGGCGGTTATCAGAAGCTGGAGAAGTTCCGCGCCACGCTGGGCGACGAGTGGGGCCCCAAGCACCCCTTCCAGACCGGCCAGGTCGCCATGCAGCTCGACGGTGAGTGGCGGCTGGGCATGGCCCTGGACGCCAAGCCCGGCTTCGAGATCGGTGTCGCCCCGCTGCCCGTCCCCGACGACCAGGCGGACCAGTACGGCAAGGGCTACATCACCGGCACGATCGCCGGCATCGCCGCGAACAGCACCAAGCAGAACGCGGCCTGGGAGTTCGTCAAGTACATCACCACGGACACGGACGCGGTCGTCGGCTTCTCGAACGACATCCACAACGTGCCGTCCACGCTGGCCGCCCTCAAGTCGCCGAAGCTGAAGTACGACCCGCGCTTCAAGACGTTCCTGGACATCGCGGCGAACCCGAACTCGTCCTCGTCCCCGGCGTCGATCAACGGCGGTGTCTACCTCGCCACGATCCAGAATTTCGGCTACGACTACGAGAGCGGCAAGGCCACCGACCTGGACAAGGGCCTCGCCGACACGGCCCAGCAGATCGACACGGACATCGCGCAGGCGAAGTAGCGATGAGCACCGTCACGCTGGCGTCGAAGCGCCGCAGGTCGGCGCTTCGTACGGCCGCCTTCATGTCGCCCTGGTTGATCGGCTTCACGGTCTTCTTCGCCTATCCGCTGCTCTCGACCGTCTACTTCTCGTTCATGCACTACGACGGCTTCAAGCCGCCGACCTGGAGCGGGACGAAGAACTGGACCTACGTCTTCGAGCACTACCCCTTCTTCTGGCCGGCCCTGCGCAACACCCTGTGGCTGGTCGTGGTGATGGTCTCCCTCCGGGTCGTCTTCGGCCTGGGGGTCGGTCTGCTCATCACGAAGATCAAGACAGGTACGGGGGTCTTCCGGACGCTCTTCTACCTGCCGTATCTGGCCCCGCCCGTCGCGGCCACCATGGCCTTCGCGTTCCTCCTCAACCCCGGTACGGGACCGGTCAACTCGGTCCTGGAGAAGGTCGGCATCCCGGCCCCCGGCTGGTTCAACGACCCCACCTGGTCGAAACCGGCCCTGACCCTGCTCGCCCTGTGGGGCATCGGCGACCTGATGGTCATCTTCATGGCCGCGCTGCTCGACGTGCCGCAGGAGCAGTACGAGGCCGCGGAGCTGGACGGGGCGTCGGCGTGGCAGCGGTTCCGGTTCGTCACCCTTCCCAACATCTCGCCGATCGTGATGTTCGCCGTGGTCACCGGCGTGATCCAGACGATGCAGTACTACACACAGCCACTCATCGCCGGAAAGGTCGCCTCGGGTGTGATCCAGGGCGCGGGCACGCAGTTCGAGCCCGGCTATCCGGAGAAGTCCACGCTGACCCTTCCCCAGCTCGTCTACAACCTCGGCTTCCAGCGCTTCGACTACGGCTCCGCGTGTGTCGTCGCCCTCGTCCTCTTCGCCCTGTCGATGGTGTTCACCGCGTTCCTGATGCGGCGCCGGGGCGGTCTCATCCAGGCAGGTGACTGACCATGACCCAAGTACTGGACCGGCCGGTGGAGTTGAAGACCCCGGCCTCGCCCGCCGAGCGCACCGCCCGACGCAAGGCCGCCCTGGAGTGGATCGCGATCCACTCCCTCGGCCTGGCCGCGGCCCTCTTCTTCACGCTGCCCTTCGTCTTCGTGTTCCTGACCTCGCTGATGAGCGACTCCCAGGCCCTCAGCCGCGATCTGATCCCGCACACCTGGGAATGGGGCAACTACCAGCGGGTCTTCGACACCCCGGGCTTTCTGACCTGGTGGCGCAACACGCTGATCTACGCGGGACTGGGAACAGTCCTTACGGTCGTGTCGTCGATCCCGGTGGCGTACGCGCTCGCCAAGTTCCGCTTCCGGGGCCGCAATCTCTCCCTGATGCTGGTGATCTCGATGATGATGCTGCCGCCACAGGTCGTCATCATCCCGATGTACCTCTTCTGGGCGAAGCAGCTGGACCTGTCGGGCACCCTGTGGCCGCTGATCATCCCGATGGCGTTCGGTGACGCGTTCTCGATCTTCCTGCTCCGGCAGTTTTTGATGACGATCCCGAACGAGTACGTGGACGCGGCGAAGGTCGACGGCTGCGGTGACTTCCGCACCCTGGTACGGGTCGTGATCCCCATGGCGAGGCCCGGGATCGCCGCGGTGGCCCTCTTCCAGTTCTTCTACGCCTGGAACGACTACTTCGGCCCGCAGATCTACGCCTCGGAGAACCAGAACGCCTGGACGCTGAGTTACGGCCTGGAGTCCTTCAAGGGCATGCACCACACCGACTGGAACCTCACCATGGCCGCGACCGTGCTGGTCATGGCCCCCGTGATCCTCGTGTTCTTCTTCGCGCAGAAGGCGTTCGTCGAGGGCGTCACGCTGACCGGAGTGAAGGGTTAACCACGCATGCTGCATCTCCCCGGGGGCCAACCCCCGGACCCCCGGCCGACCGACGCCGTCCCCGGCACCCGGAAGCGAGGGAACCTCCAGTGAAACTCACCGTGGTCGGCGGAGGCTCGACCTACACCCCCGAACTCATCGACGGTTTCGCGCGCCTGCGGGACACCCTGCCCGTCGAGGAACTCGTCCTGGTCGACCCGGCCGCCGAGCGTCTGGAGCTGGTCGGCGGGCTCGCCCGGCGCATCTTCGCCAAGCAGGGCCACCCCGGCCGGATCACGACGACGGACGACCTGGACGCGGGCGTGGACGGCGCCGACGCGGTGCTCCTGCAGCTCCGCGTCGGCGGCCAGGCCGCCCGCGAGCGGGACGAGACGTGGCCCCTGGAGTGCGGCTGCGTCGGCCAGGAGACGACCGGCGCGGGCGGCCTCGCCAAGGCGCTGCGCACGGTCCCGGTGGTCCTCGACATCGCCGAAAGGGTCCGCCGCACCAACCCGGACGCCTGGATCATCGACTTCACCAACCCGGTCGGGATCGTCACCCGCGCCCTCCTCCAGGCCGGGCACAAGGCGGTCGGGCTGTGCAACGTGGCGATCGGCTTCCAGCGGAAGTTCGCCCGGCTCCTCGGCGTCACCCCCACCGACATCCACCTCGACCACGTGGGCCTCAACCACCTCACCTGGGAGACCGCGGTACGGCTCGGCGGCCCCGAGGGCGAGGACGCCCTGCCCGAGCTGCTCACCGAGCACGGCGACACCATCGCCGGCGACCTGCACCTGCCGCGCCCCCTACTGGACCGGCTCGGCGTGGTCCCGTCGTACTACCTGCGCTACTTCTACGCACACGACGAGGTCGTGCGGGAACTCGGCAACAAGCCGTCCCGTGCCGCCGAAGTGGCGGAGATGGAACGGCAGTTGCTCACGATGTACGGCGACCCGGCCCTGGACGAGAAACCGGAGCTGCTCGCCAAGCGGGGCGGTGCCTACTACTCGGAGGCGGCCGTCGACCTGGCCGCCGGGCTGCTCGGCGGGGGCGGCAGCCCCTACCAGGTGGTCAACACCCTCAACCGGGGCACGCTGCCGTTCCTGCCCGACGACGCGGTGATCGAGGTCCAGGCGGCGGTGGGCCCGAAGGGGCCGACCCCGCTGGCGGTGCCCGCCGTGGACCCGCTGTACGCGGGCCTGATGGCGAACGTGACGGCGTACGAGGACCTGGCGCTGACGGCGGCCCTGCGCGGTGGCCGGGACCGGGTCTTCAGGGCGCTGCTGGCACACCCCCTCGTCGGCCAGTACGCGTACGCCGAGGGCCTCACCGACCGACTGATCGCACACAACCGGGAGCATCTCGCGTGGGCCTGACCGCATGTGTCCTCGCCGTCGACGCGGGCAACAGCAAGACCGACGTCGCGGTCGTCGCGGCCGACGGCAGTGTCCTCGCCACGGCCCGCGGCGGTGGGTTCCGGCCGCCGGTGGTGGGCGTCGAGGCGGCGGTGGACGTGATCGCCGACGCGGTGGGACAGGCGTTCACCGCCGCCGGGGTCGGGTCGGTGGACCATGTCTCGGCCTGTCTGGCCAACGCCGACTTCCCCGTCGAGGAGCAGCAGTTGGCGGCCGCCCTGCACGCGCGCGCGTGGGGCGCGGAGGTGGAGGTCCGCAACGACACCTTCGCGATCCTGCGGGCCGGTGTCACCGAACCGCGCGGGGTCGCCGTGGTGTGCGGCGCGGGCATCAACTGCGTCGGCATGCGCCCCGACGGACGTACCGCCCGCTTCCCCGCGCTCGGCCGGATCTCCGGCGACTGGGGCGGCGGCTGGGGCCTCGCGGAGGAGGCCCTGTGGCACGCGGCCCGCGCGGAGGACGGGCGGGGCGTCGACACCGACCTCGCGCGCGTGCTCCCGCGGCACTTCGGGCTGCCGTCCATGTACGCCCTCATCGAGGCCCTGCACCTGGAGGACATCGCCCCCGCCCGCCGCCACGAGCTGACGCCGGTGCTCTTCGCCACGGCCGCCGCCGGGGACCCGGTGGCCCGCTCGCTCGTCGACCGCCTGGCCGACGAGGTGGTGTCCATGGCGACGGTGGCCCTGACCCGTCTCGACCTCCTCGACGAGGAGACGCCGGTGCTGCTCGGCGGCAGTGTCCTGGCCGCCCGGCACCCCCGGCTGGACGACGGCGTGCGGGAACTCCTGGCCGTGCGCGCCCCGAAGGCCGTACCCCGGGTGGTGACGGCGAGTCCGGTCCTGGGCGCCGCACTCCTCGGCCTCGACCGGGCCGGGGCGTCCGCGGAGGTACAGGCGCGGACGCGGGCCTACTACGAGGCCTGAGCGAGCACCGCGTCGGCCACCCCGGAGACGGACATGTCCTTCCCGACGCCGACGCGGGCCAGCCCCAGCCGGTCCACGTCCTCCACCATCAGCGACTGGTAACGCACGCTGCGGGCCAGGAACTTGTCCATCAGGAACCGTTCCTGCTCCGTGGCCGCGTCGTAGCGCCCGGCCGCACGGATCCGGGCGCGTACGACGTCCTCGTCGGCGGTGAGCCATACGGCGGCCGTGTGCGGCACGTCCAGCGTCGCGACCCGTTCCGGCCAGAGCGCCGAGCCCTCCAGGACCAGGCCCGGTCCACCGGCGTGCGTCCTGACCAGTTCCTCGATGCGGGGCCAGAGCCGCTCGTAGTGGGCGAGGACCGAGTCGATCAACTCGTCGACGGCGAGCGTCCCGTAGTGCTCGGCGACATGCGGCGGCACCTCACGCTCCGGCGTGCGCCAGGGCCGCCCCGGGTGTCTCGCCAGCAGGTCCGTCGACCGGTGCTCGAAGCCGAGCCGGTCGGCCAGCGCCCCCGCGACCGTGGACTTGCCGGTATGGGACGTTCCGCCGATCATCACCACTCGCACCCCGCGCACGAGGGCGACCCTACGCGCCCCCGGGGGAACCGAACCGATTCCGGTGGCGTATTCATGGGCAAGGGGTGGTGCGGGGGCACGACCGAGCCGTCGCAGGCGATCCGCTGCGGTTCGATCAAGATCCAGTGAAGCCCGGTGCGGATGTCGGTCCCGGCAGCGATACTTGCGGCGAGGGATGACCATGGGGGAGGTCAAACAGTGACACACCCGCCGAAGAGCAGCGCGGCACCACCGGATTCCGGTGTGCCCACGATGCCGGCCGTACCACCGCAGCCGGGACCCCCGGCCCAGCCGGCCCCGCCCGCCCCGGTGTTGCCCGCGGCGCCCGCCCGTCGTACGGCCTTCGCGGAAGGTCTCGACCAGGTGCGCGCGGCCGCCACCACCGAACCGGGCCGGCTGCGCATCATCGGCGCGGCGCTCGCCCTGCTCGTCGTCCTCTTCGGCGCGGTGACCGCCTGGCAGACCAACGACCGGGCCGCCGCCGCGGACGACGTGCTGCACAAGAGCCAGCCGCTCAGCAGCGCCGCCGCCGACATCTACCGCTACCTGGCCGACGCCAACACCGCGGCCTCCAGCGGCTTCCTCGCCGGCGGCCAGGAGACGGCGGACTCCCGCGAGCGGTACGAGGAGGACATCGACCTGGCCGCGGCCGGTCTGGTCAGGGCGGCCTCGAACTCCGACCCGGACTCCCCCGCCGCGAAGACCGTGGCCGAGCTCAACACCCTGCTGCCGGAGTACAAGGGTCTGGTGGAGCGGGCCCGTACGTACAACCGCCAGGGCTTCCCGGTCGGCGGCGCCTATCTGCGGTACGCCAACGAGAAGATGCAGGAGGAGATGCTCCCGAAGGCGCAGAACCTCTACACCAGCGAGAACCAGCGGCTGCGCGCCGACTACGCCGACGCCACGCCCTACCCGTGGGCCGCGATCGGCCTCGGCGTCCTGGCCCTCGCCGGGCTCGCCTGGGCCCAGCACCGCAACTACCGGCGCACCAACCGGGTACTCAACCACGGCCTGGTCGCGGCCACCGCGACGGCGACCGTGGTGCTGCTGTGGCTGGTCGTCGGCCACACCGTCGCGCGCGCGGGGCTCAACGACTCCTACGACCACGGAGTGCGCTCGCTCAACGTGCTGCACGACGCCCGGATCGCCTCCCTCAAGGCCCGCGGCAACGAGAACCTCACCCTCGTGGCCCGCGGCGCCGAGACGGTCACCAAGAAGAACGCCCAGGGCGTGGACGTCACCTACGACGCCTACGACTTCGACTTCGACAAGGACATGGACACCCTCGGCAAGGGCCTCGCCGAGGCGTCGAAGCTCGCCGACGACAGCAGCGGCAAGACGCCGGTGACCGCCGCCGAGGGCAACATGACGGTGTGGAAGCAGCGCCACACCGCGGCCCGCGCGCAGGACGACAACGGCAACTACGAAGAGGCGCTGAACCGGGTCATAGGACCCAAGGGGGCGACGGGAGAGTGCTTCGACAGCGTCGACGCCAACCTCGCCAAGGCCCTGGTCCACGAGGAGGCCGAGTTCGAGCGCTCGGCCGGTGACGGTCTCGGCGCCATGACCGGCCTGTCGGCGGGCGCCGCCGTGCTGGCCGTCCTGGGAGCGGCGGGCGCGGTGCTCGGCATCGGGCGCAGGCTGTCGGAGTACCGGTGAGAGGGGGCGTGACGATGCGGATGCGTGGACGTGTACGGGCCGGTCTCAGGGGCTGGGGCGGTGTCGGGGCGATGGCGGTCGTCTGCGGCCTGGTACTCGCCTTCGCACTCCTGCTGCCGGTGGCCCAGTCGCGCGGCGACGGCAGCACGGGCACCGGCGGGCCGGGTGTGACCCGAGCCGATCAGGTGGCGGACGACGGCCCCTGTACGAATCCGGCGATCAAGGCGGCCCCGGAGAAGCAGACGCTGTCCCCCTCGGGTGCCGACGGCCCGACCATAGACAAGATCAAGGCCCGGCAGGGCGAGAAGCGCAAGCTGATCGTCGGCGTCGACCAGAACAGCTACCGCTGGGGCTACCGCAACCCCAACGGCGGCCCGACGGCCGACCTGGAGGGTTTCGACATCGACCTGGTGCACCGGATCGCGCAGGACATCCTCGGTGACCCGAACGCCGTGCAGTTCAAGGCGATCCCCACCAACCAGCGCATCCCGGCGATCCAGAAAGGCCGGGTCGACATGGTGGTGCGCACGATGACGATCAACTGCAAGCGCCTGGCCGACGTGGCGTTCTCCGCGCCGTACTTCAAGACGGGGCAGCAGGTCCTCGCCCCCAAGTCCTCGGGCATCAAGGGCTACAACGGCACGCTGGCGAAACAGAAGATCTGCACGGCGGAGGGTTCGACCGCCTTCAGCCAGCTGGACGAGGACAGGAAGTCGGGGAAGCTCGTCGCCTCCGCGGACATCAGGACCACCGTCCCCAACCAACTCGACTGTCTCGTCAGGCTCCAGCTCGGCGAGGTCGACGCCGTGGTCACCGACGGCGCCCTCGCCGCCAGCCAGGCCGCCCAGGACCCCACGGTCGAACTGAAGGGCTCCCCCTTCACCACCGAGTACTACGGCGTGGCGATGAAGAAGGACGCCGACGATCTGGTACGCCGGGTCAACCAGATTCTGGTGGACTACCGCAAGGACACCACCGACGGCTGGCAGGCGTCGTACAACAGGTGGCTGTCGGCCACACTGGACAAGGACTCGGCGAAGTCGGAGCCGCCCGCACCGCAGTACCTGCGCAAGAGCTGACGACCGCCGACAACAGTGTTCACAACCACGCAGCAACCCTTCAGCAGCGAGAGGTGATCGATGGGCGTCACGGGACCCCCCGGGCCGGTGATGGACCGGGACGAGGTGGACCGTGCGCTGGCGCGGCTCGGCGCGGAGCACGAGGCGATAGAGACCTCGCTCCTCGCCCTGCAGGACCACGCGGGCCGCAGGCTCCTGGAGGGCGCCGAACTCACCGGTGTCACCAAGGAGCGCTGGACGTCCGCCGACGCCTCGATCACCCTGCTGTGGGCGTACTTCGACGCGTACTCGGACGCGTTGCGCTCGGCCCGCGACATCCGCTCCCGCCGCCGCTGGTCCAGCCGCGAGGACCTGGTGGAGCTGACCGAGCTGCTGCGCGGCGAGTCGGTCACCGTCGCGGGCTCGGCGACCGCCACGGCCAACGCGCCCACCCTGCACGGCAATTCGGGCAAGCTGAGCGAGCGGTTCTCGCTGGTGACGCTCGTCGAGCGGATGAACGACCTGTACGCGTCGAGCCTGGACATGGTCGTCGCCGCCGACGCGGTGTGGTCGGCGCTGCCCGCGCGGATAGATCTACTGGCCGCCGAACTCCAGCGCACCCGCCGGCTCGCGCACTCAGTCGGCGTGCGCCCCGGGGAACACCCGGCCGGCGACGACCTGGAGCGCATCACCGGCGCGCTCACCTCACTGCGCGAGCGGGTGATCTCCGATCCGCTCGCCTTCTGGCGGCAGGCGCAGGGCAGTTCGGCGCCCGGCGGCGGAAAGCCGGACACCACGGCGTACGACCGTGAGGCGCGCGCCCTGGAGGACGTGCGCCGGGAGATCGACGCCGTGCTCACCGTCCGGCAGGACGCGGAGGCCCGGCTGGTCAAGCTGCGGGACGTGCTCTCCCGCGCGGACCGTACGCTCGCCGAGGCCCGCACCGCGCGCGGCGAGGTCCTCGCGAAGATCGCCGCCACGGAGGTGCCGGTCGTCAGCGGACCGCCGACCGTGCTGCAGGAGCAGCTGGCGACGGCCGCCGAGTACCGCAGACACGCCCAGTGGCACCGCCTGTCACCGCTCCTGGAGTCCCTGGAGGAGAAGGCGGAGGACGAACTGCTGCGCGCCCGCGAGTCGTTGACCGCGGTCACCGCGCCGCTGGCGGTCCGCGCGGAGCTGCGCGGCCGTCTCGACGCGTACAAGGCGAAGGTCGCACGGCACGGCCTGGCCGAGGACCCGTTCTTGATCGAGCGCTACGACGCGGCCCGGCGGATGCTGTGGAGCGCGCCCTGCGACCTGCGGGTCGCCGAACAGGCCGTGCTGCGCTACCAGCACGCGGCCGCCGAACTGCTGGGAGCCCCGCGAGTACCGCAGCAGAGCGGTCCCGAAGACCGTGGGGGCCCGGAACGTGAGTGACCAAGGGGGTGCGGCGACGTCATGAGTCAGGAACAGCAGCCCTGCCAGCGGCCCGGCTGCGACGGTACGTACGAGGACATGGGCGGCGGCGAGCTGTACTGCGACACGTGCGGCCTCGCGCCGGTCGTCCCGGCCGGGGAAGGCCGGGCCGGTTCGGCGTCCACGGGCAGGGGCTCGCAGGGCAGCAGCGGCACTTCGCGCGCCACCGGCCGCGCTTCCTCGCGTACGTCCTCGCAGTCGTCGAAGTCCCGGCGCTCGGTGTCGGGACGGCTGTCGCGCTCGGTCTCGGGGAAGTCCACGGGCCGCTCGGTGTCGGTGCGCAGCTCCGGCTCCGGCACCGGCTCGAGCGGGCGCGGCCGGCTCGGAGCGGGCCTCGTCGAGGTGCCCGGGGTGCCGCGGCCCGACCCGCGCGAGATGGTCCTGGAGAACCCCGAGGTGCCCGAGCGCAAGCGGTTCTGCTCGCGCTCCGACTGCGGGGCCCCGGTGGGGCGTTCGCGCGGGGAGAAGTCCGGGCGCACGGAAGGCTTCTGCACGAAGTGCGGCCACCCCTACTCGTTCGTGCCGAAGCTGAAGTCCGGTGACATCGTGCACGGCCAGTACGAGGTCGCGGGCTGTCTCGCGCACGGCGGCCTCGGCTGGGTCTACCTCGCCGTGGACCGCGCGGTGTCCGACCGCTGGGTGGTCCTCAAGGGTCTGCTGGACACCGGCGACCAGGACGCGATGGCCGCCGCGATCTCCGAGCGGCGCTTCCTCGCGGAGATCGAGCACGCCAACATCGTGCGGATCTACAACTTCGTGGAGCACCTCGACCAGCGCACCGGCTCGCTCGACGGCTACATCGTCATGGAGTACGTCGGCGGCAAGTCGCTCAAGGAGATCGCCAACGGCCGCCGCTCGGCGGCCGGGAAGCGGGACCCGCTGCCGGTCGAGCAGGCGTGCGCGTACGGCATCGAGGCCCTGGAGGCGCTCGGCCACCTCCACAGCCGCAACCTCCTGTACTGCGACTTCAAGGTCGACAACGCCATCCAGACCGAGGACCAGCTCAAGCTCATCGACATGGGCGCGGTGCGCAGGATGGACGACGAGGAGTCGGCCATCTACGGCACGGTGGGCTACCAGGCCCCGGAGGTCGCGGAGGTGGGCCCGTCGGTCGCCTCCGACCTGTACACGGTCGCCCGCACCCTGGCGGTGCTGACCTTCGACTTCCAGGGCTACACCAACGTCTTCGTCGACTCGCTGCCCGACCCCGACCACATCGAGGTCTTCCGCCAGTACGAGTCGTTCTACCGGTTGCTGGTCCGGGCGACCGATCCGGATCCGGCCCGCCGTTTCGCCTCGGCGCAGGAGATGTCGGAACAGCTGACCGGGGTCCTGCGCGAGGTCGTCTCCCTGCAGACGGGCCGTGCCAGGCCCTCCCTGTCGACGCTCTTCGGCCCCGAAGTCCGCGTCACCGACACGGAGTTGTTCCCGAAGCTGGACGGGGAGGTGTCACGGCTGGGGACTCGGGTGCCTCCGGCGGGGCGGCGGATTCTCAAGGCTGCCGCCCCCGCATCCGCTGTTCTACCGGTCGGCACCCCGGGTCCCGAGCGGCTCGGTGGCGGAGCCGTCAAGGCCGTCGTCAAGTCGGCCGACGCCCCCGCCGCCGCACTGGCGCTGCCCGTCCCCCACGTCGACCCCTCCGACCCCAACGCCGGTTTCCTCGCCGGGCTCATGACCACCGCGCCCGGCGAGCTGCTCGGCGCCCTCGCGGCCGCGCCGGCGGCATCCGCGGAGACCCGCCTGCGGCAGGTGCGGGCCTGGCTGGAGAACGGCGACGCGCACACCGCGGACGAGTCGTTGCGGCGGCTGGAGGAGGAACGGCCCGACGACTGGCGGGTGGTGTGGTACCGGGGCGTCGCCGCCCTGGTGACCGGCGACCACGAGGCCGCCGCGCTCGCCTTCGACGCGATCTACGACGCCTTCCCCGGCGAACCCGCCCCCAAGCTCGCCCTCGGCCTGTGCGCGGAGGTGCTCGGACAGCTCGACAACGCCGCCGAGTACTACCGCCTGGTCTGGTCGACCGACCCCAGCTATGTGAGTTCCGCGTTCGGCCTCGCGCGCGTGCAGCTCGCGACCGGGGACCACCGTGGCGCGGTGAACACGCTGGAGTCGGTGCCGGAGTCCTCCATCCACTACACCGCCGCCCGCGTGGCCGCCGTCCGCGCGCGGCTGCGTGGACGCACCGCGACCGCGGGCGACGTACCCTTCCTGGACGACCTGACCGCCGCCGCCGGTCAGGTCGAGGCGCTGGACGCGTACGGTCTGGATCCGGCGCGCCGCGAGCAGCTGTCGGCGGAGGTGCTGGGCGCGGCCCTGGACTGGATACTCTCCGGTGGCCAGGACTCCGTCGCCCCCGCCGCCGCGGGACGGGCGCTGCTCGGCAGCGGACTGGACGAGCGAGGACTGCGCTTCGGCCTGGAGCGTTCGTACCGCACGCTGGCCCGGCTCGCGCAGGGCGGCGAGGAGAGGATCGACCTGGTGGAACGAGCCAACCGTTACCGCCCCCGGACGTGGGTGTAGTTGATGTCGCAGATGCCCCAGCTGTCCGCCTGCCCCAGCTGCGAGTGGCCGCTCGAATCGGGCGACCGTTTCTGCGGTGCGTGCGGATACGACCTGTCCGCCGTGCCGGCACGGCCGGACGACAGCCCGACCATCGCCATGAACGGCGCGCCCCCCGGCGGCCCCTGGCCCGAGGTCCCGCACCCGCCGGCGGAGGTCCATCTGCCGGCCGACCTGCGGGGCACCGAGTCGGGCGGGCACGAAGCGCCTCCGTCGGGACCGGTCGTGGGCTCGCCGGTCTCCCCCGTCTCCGGCGTGCGCTTCGACCGCTCGCCGGAGCCCGACGAGTACGTCCTGCAGGCGCCCGACCCGCGGGTGGCCGCCGGACCGCCCACCCCGGCCGAGGGCACCGCACCGTCGACGGTCTGCGTGGCCTGCCGCGCGGGCCGGGTCGACGACGACGGCTACTGCGAGAACTGCGGGCACGCCCAGCCGCGTGAGCGCGACCACATGGAGCAGGAGGCCGGTCCGATCGCCGCCGTCAGCGACCGCGGCCTGCGCCATCACCGCAACGAGGACGCCTTCACCCTCGGCACCAGCGTGCTGCCCGACGGCTCGCCGGCCACCTTCGCGGTCGTCTGCGACGGCGTGTCCTCCGCGACCCGCCCCGACGACGCCTCCCTGGCCGCGTCCCGGGCTGCGGCCGAGGCGCTGCTGGCCGCGCTGCCGCAGGGCACGCACCCCCAGCAGGCGATGCACGAGGCGATCGTCGCCGCCTCCCGGGCGGTCAACTCGCTCGCCGCGGAGCCCGCCACCGCCCGCGAGCACCAGCCGCACCAGAACGCCCCGGCGTGCACGATCGTCGCCTCGATCGTCACCCCGAGCCTGCTGGTCGTCGGCTGGGTCGGCGACAGCCGGGTCTACTGGGTGCCGACGGACCGCAGTTCACCCCCGGCCCGGCTCACCGAGGACGACTCCTGGGCCGCCCAGATGGTCGCCGCGGGGCTGATGAACGAGGCCGAGGCGTACGCCGACGAGCGCGCCCACGCGATCACCGGCTGGCTCGGCGCGGACGCCTACGAACTCGACCCCCACACCGCTTCCTTCAAGCCGGACCGGCCTGGTGTGGTGGTGGTGTGCACCGACGGCCTGTGGAACTACGCGGAGGCGGCCGACGAGATGGCGGAGGCCGTACCGGCCGACGCCACCGCGCGCCCGCTGCACACCGCCCGGGTCCTGGTCGGCCACGCCCTGGACGGCGGGGGCCACGACAACGTAACAGTGGCCGTCGTGCCGTTCCCCACCCCTCCGCAGGGGGCAGGATCGGCCTGAGGCCGCGCACGGGGATGCCTCGGCGGACCGGAGGGGACCGGTCCGCAATCAGTCATCGCCCCACGGATGTGGGGTTCGCGAGGGGGATTTGAGTAGGCATGGCCAATTTCTCGAAGTCGAACGCACCGCAGTTCTCGATGGACGTCTACCAGAACGAGTACCTGCCGGAGGGCGGCCGCGAGGTCAACGCGATCGTCACGGTGACCTCGACCGGGGGCGGCACGATCGGAAGCGCGGTCGCGGCCCCGCACCTCTGGTCGGCGGGCCAGGGCCCCTCGGCGGCAGTGGCGATCATGGTCGACTGCTCGGGCTCCATGGACTACCCGCCGACCAAGATGCGCAACGCCCGCGACGCCACCGCCGCCGCGATCGACACCCTGCGCGACGGTGTGCACTTCGCGGTGATCGGCGGCACGCACGTGGCCAAGGAGGTCTATCCGGGCAACGGCCGTCTCGCGGTCGCCGACGCCACCACCCGCGATCAGGCCAAGCAGGCGCTGCGCAAGCTCAGCGCGGGCGGCGGTACCGCCATCGGCACCTGGCTGCGCCTCGCCGACCGGCTGCTGTCCTCGGCGGAGGTCGCCATCCGCCACGGCATCCTGCTCACCGACGGCCGCAACGAACACGAGTCGCCGGAGGACCTCAAGGCCTCCCTCGACGCCTGCGCGGGGCGCTTCACCTGCGACGCCCGGGGCGTGGGTACCGACTGGGAAGTGAAAGAAGTCACAGGGATCGCCTCCGCCCTGCTCGGCACCTCCGACATCGTCGCCGACCCGGCAGGTCTCGCCGCGGACTTCACGCAGATGATGGAGGCGGCCATGGGCAAGGAGGTCGCGGACGTCGCCCTCAGGGTGTGGACCCCGGTCGGCACCGCCATCAAGTTCGTCAAGCAGGTCGCACCCACCGTCGAGGAGCTCACCGGCCGCCGCACCGAGGCCGGTCCCCGTGCCGGGGACTACCCCACCGGCTCCTGGGGAGACGAGTCCCGTGACTACCACGTCTGCGTCGAGGTCCCGGCCGCGAACATCGGCCAGGAGATGCTCGCGGCCCGGGTCTCCCTGGTCGTCCCGCAGCCCGACGGCACGACGCAGAACCTGGGCGCACAGGGTCTCGTCAGGGCCGTGTGGACCGACGACATGGTCGCCTCGACGTCGATCAACCCCCAAGTCGCCCACTACACCGGCCAGGCCGAACTAGCACAAGCCATCCAGCAAGGGCTCGATCTGCGCAAGGCGGGCGATATCGATGGAGCAACGGCCAAACTGGGCCGGGCCGTCCAGCTCGCGAACAACTCCGGGAACGCCGATACTGCGAAACTGCTTTCGAAGGTGGTCGACGTCGTCGACGCCACGACAGGTACTGTGCGACTGAAGGCGAAGGTCCAGGAGGCCGACGAGATGACTCTCGAGACACGGTCGACAAAGACTGTTCGTGTAAAGAAGTGACGTAGTAGTTCCCTGATCCGAGAGGGGGAAGCGCCGACATGCCGACCTGCCCGAACGGACACCAGTCGGGTTCCGACGACTGGTGCGAGGTCTGCGGTCACCGCATGGCCGGTGCCGTACCTCCGCCCCCTCCGCCGCCGCCCGGTCAGGGTGGAGGCGGATACGGCTTCCCGCCGCCCGGTGGCCCCGGTGGACGTCCGCATCTGTCCGCCGTACCGGACGCCGAGCCGGAGCTCTGCCCGCAGTGCCGTACCCCTCGTGAGGGCGGTGCGCCCTTCTGCGAGGAGTGCCGGTGGAATTTCCTGACCAACACGGCGACCTCGTACACCCCGGCCGCCCCGCGCCCGCCGGGCGGCTCCGGCGGCCCGCCCTCGCACTTCCAGCAGCAGGCGGGACCCGGTCCGTCCTTCGGCGGCGGTGACTCGTACCAGGGCTCACGCCCGTCCCAGGTGAACCGCCCCGCAGAACCGATCCCCTTCGGCTCGGAGCCGTCGGGCCGTTCGGGCCCGGGCGGTCCCGGTGGTCCTGGCGGTCCCGGTGGCCCGCAGGGCTTCCCCGGCGATCCGTCGCGCCCCGGCGGCCCCGGCCCTTCCGGCTTCCCCGGTGACCCCTCGCGCCCAGGCGGCCCCGGCGCACCCGGCCCCTCCGGATACCCCGGCGGACCCGGTGGTCCTGGCGGTCCCGGCTCCTCCGGTTTCCCCGGCGATCCGTCGCGGCCCGGCGGTCCCGGCCCCTCCGGCCCCGGTGGTCCGCAGGGCTTCCCGGGCGACCCCGGACGTCCCGGCGCACCCGGTCCTTCCGGTTTCCCCTCGGACCCCTCCCGGCAGGGCGGCCCCGGTCCGTCCGGTTTCCCCGGTGATCCCTCACGCCCCGGCGGTCCCGGGAACCCCGGGCCGGGTGGCTACGGCTACCCGCAGCCCGGCTCCACCCAGGCCCCGCCCGGATCCTCCGGCCCCGGCGGCCCGCAGGGCTACGGCGGCACCCCCACGCAACCCGGTCCCTCGGGCCCGGGCGGTCCCGGCGGCCCGCAGGGCTTCCCCGGCGACCCGTCCCGCCCCGGCGGCAGCCCCGGCGGTCCGCCGAACTTCGGTGCCGATCCCTCCCGCCCGGTCCCGCCGCCCCCCGGACCGACCCCGCCCGCGGGCCCCGGTGCCACGAGCGGCGCCCCGCAGGGCTTCCAGGCGCAGGGCGCACCCGCTCCGCCCGCCTTCCCGCAGGAGACCAACCGGCCCCAGCCGGGCGGCCAGTCCTTCGGCGGCGGCGCCGACGACTGGGTCCTGTCCCCGCCGTCCTCCACCGCCCCCGGCGGTCCCGGCGGCGGCCCCGGTGGTCCTGGTGGCCCCGGCGGCTACGGCTACCCGCAGCCCGGCTCCACCCAGGCCCCGCCCGCGCCCCCCGGCCCGTCCTTCCCGCAGCAGCCGGCGAGCTGGACGGCGACCATCGGCCCGGACCGCGACTACTTCATGGCGATGATGCAGCGCTCCGGCCCCGAGGCCGCGGGCCTGAACCTGCCCGCGTACTCCCCCGAGCAGCAGCGCACGCTCACCGGCAACCAGGTCACCATCGGCCGCCGCCGGCACTCCACCGGCGACACCCCCGACGTCGACCTGTCGGTGCCGCCGGAGGACCCGGGCGTCTCGCACCAGCACGCGGTGCTGGTCCAGCAGCCGGACGGCTCCTGGGCGGTCGTCGACCAGAACTCGACGAACGGCACCACCGTGAACGGCGCCGAGGAACCCATCACGCCGTTCGTGCCGGTGCCGCTCCAGGACGGCGACCGGGTGCACGTCGGCGCCTGGACGACGATCACGATCCGCCGCGGCTAGAGAACGGCCGCGTCACCGGAGGGGCCATGTGTACGGCCCCTCCGGGTCGTCCAGCCACGCCCATTCCCGCTCTCCGCTGATCGTGATGCCGTACCGCTCACGGCGCGGCCGCCCCTCGCGCTCCCACAGCGCGTACGCCTCCCGGGGCTCGACGGTGTCGCGGGTCAGGGTCCGCAGGAAGCGGAACAGCTCGCTCTCCCGGGCCCGGCGCGGCACCCCGTCCCACTCGACGAACCCCTCTTCGTGCCGGTCCGCCCCGCGCAACGGCACGAAGTAGGCGGGCGTGTGCAGGAACCGTCCCTCCGCATGCCCGGCGTCCCGGACGGTCAGGGCGATCAGCCCGGTGGCGAGCGGGCTCAGGATCCGTGCGCCGGGGCGGCACTGGGGAAGCCAGCCGACCGGCACCGACGACAGGGTGCAGGTGGCGATGATCCGGTCGAAGGGGGCGCGTTCGGGCACCCCGCGCGCGCCGTCGCCGGTGACGACGACGGGTCGGTACCCGGCGGCCGCCAGATGTCTGCGCGCCGCCTCGGTGATCTCCGGCTCCAGGTCGACGGTGGTGACGCAGTCGTCGCCGAGCCGGTGCGCGAGCAGGGCCGCGTTGTAGCCCGTACCGGCGCCGATCTCCAGCACCCGGCCGCCGTCCCGTACCTGCAGTGCGGCCAGCATCATCGCCATCAGCGAGGGCTGACTGCTGGAGGAGACCAGTTCGCCGTCGCGCAGCCGGGTGGCCAGCGGGGCGTCGGCGTAGGCCCCGCGTACCCACTTCTCCCGGGCGCGCGGGTCCGGGCTCTCGCCCCAGCGCCGCTCGTAGCCCCCCATGATGCCGACGTAGTAGTACGGCACGAACAGATGCCGGGGCACCGCCTCGAAGGCCTCCCGCCACACCGGGTCGGCGGCCCAGGCCCCGCTCGCGTCGATCTCCCGCACCAGCGCGGCCCGCGCCGAGGCGGCGAGTTCGGCGAGATCCCTGTCGAGAGCGTGTGCGCTCATACCTCCACTCTGCACCCTGGGCGCCGGAGGTCCTAAGCCTTGAGTCCTCCTCCACCCTGTCTGAGACCATGGTTGACGTGAAAGAGATCCGGCGCGGCACGCTTCAGACGCAGACCTTCTACGAGCAGGTCGGCGGGGAGGAGACCTTCCGCCGCCTCGTCCACCGTTTCTACGAGGGAGTCGCCGAGGACCCGGTCCTGCGGCCCATGTACCCGGAGGAGGACCTCGGCCCGGCCGAGGAGCGCCTCGCGCTGTTCCTGATGCAGTACTGGGGCGGCCCCACGACGTACAGCGACAACCGCGGCCACCCTCGGCTGCGTATGCGCCACGCGCCCTTCGTCGTCAATCGCGAGGCGCACGACGCGTGGCTGCGGCACATGCGGGACGCCGTCGACGAACTCGGCCTGTCCGAGGAGCACGAGACACAGCTGTGGAACTACCTGACGTACGCGGCCGCTTCGATGGTGAACACCGCCGACTGATCACGACTCACTGAGTGCCGGATTCCGGTCGCTTTCCGGTTGACCGGCACCGGATTCCGGTCACGATCCGGTCAAGCCCGCGCTACAAGCGCTTACCCGTGACCATCACCTCTGACATCCTCGCCCGGAGATCTGCACAACACGGCGGGGGGCCGGGTGACGGGGTTCGGGGGAATCGCACGTCTTGTGTTCCTGCGTGCGCGGGCGCACCGGCTGCTGCTCGCCGCCGCCTTGCTCACGGTCCTGCTCACCACCGCGGTCCTCGCGACCCTCACCGCCTACTCCGGCGCGATCGGTGACGCGGCCCTGCGCCACTCCCTCCAGGACCCGCGCAACGCCGCCGACACCGCGCTGGTCGTCAAGGCCGACGTACCCGAGGACCGTCGTACGGCCGCCGACACCGCCGTACGCGAAGTGGCGCGGCAGACGTTCGACGGGCTGCCGGTGACCGTGCGGACGTTCCTGCGGTCGGGCCCGTACGCGCTGCCGCGGTCGCTGCAGCCCGAGCGGGAGCGGTCCGGGGACCCGGATCTGACCCACTTCGCGGCACTGGACCGCAGCCGGCTGCGGCTGGTCGAGGGGCGGCTGCCGGGGCGGGCCGACGGTCTGGTCGAGGTGGCGCTCCCGCAGGCCGCCGCCCGCACCCTCGACCTCGGCCCCGGCGCCCGTTTCACCCTCACCGACCGGCTGCGCGGCCCGGCGGTGCGGGTGACGGTGACCGGCGTGTACCGGCCCGTCCGCGCGGACGACCCGTACTGGCTTCTCGACGACCTGCACGGGCGGGGCATCAACAAGCTCGATTTCACGACGTACGGCCCTCTGCTCGCCGATCCCGGTGTGCTGGCCGACGGGACGGTGAGCGTCGGGGCGTCGGGCTGGCTGGCGTCGGCCGACTTCGCGGCGGTGACGACCGCGCGCTCGGACGCGCTGCGGAAGACGGCCGTCGCGGGGAACGCGGCGCTGCGCAAGGAGTCCGCCCTCGGCGGCGCCACGACCGCGTCGACCTCGCTGCCCGAGGTGCTCGACCGCACCGACCGCTCGCTGCTCGTCTCCCGCTCGACCCTGCTGATCGTCGCCCTGCAACTTGTGCTCCTCGCGGGCTGCGCCCTGCTGCTGGTGGCCGGACTGCTGAGCAGTGAGCGCACCGGCGAGAGCCGGCTGCTGCTGGCGCGCGGCGCCTCCCGCGGCCGGATCGCGGGCCTCGCCGCCCTGGAGGCGGCACTGCTCGCGGTGCCCGCGCTGCTGTGCGCGCCGCTGCTGGCGGGCCCGCTGACCCGGACGCTGGCCGGGCGGGGCCCGTTGGCCCGGATCGGGCTGCACCTGGAGGTGCCGGCGGGCGGACGGCCCGGGGTGTGGCTGGTGGCGGCGGCGGTGGCGCTCGGGTGCGCGCTGGCGGTGACCCTGCCCGCGCTGACCTCCTCCTTCGCGCGCGGCCGGGCCCGGGGGCTGCCCGGTCCGGTGCGCGCGGGGGCCGACCTCGGGCTGCTGGCCGTGGCCGGGGTGGCGTACTTCCAGCTCAGTCACCAGACCTCCGGTGCGGTGACCGACGACCGCGCCGGTGTGCTCGGCGTGGACCCGCTGCTGGTGGCGGCCCCCGCGCTCGCACTGCTGGCCGGGACCGTCCTGACGCTGCGTCTGCTGCCGCCGCTGGCCCGGCTCGCCGAACGCCGGGCGACCGGCGGGCGCGGCCTGACCGCGGCCCTGGCGGGCTGGCAGATCGCCCGCCGCCCGATGCGCGGGGCGGGCCCGGTGCTGCTGCTGGTCCTCGCGATGGCCCTGGGCATGCTGGCCATCGGACAGGGCGCCTCCTGGGACCGTTCGCAGTCCGACCAGGCGGACTTCCGCGCCGGGGCACCGGTGCGGGTGCTGACCTCCGGGGACGCGGGGCTCGGCCGCACCGAGGAGTACGCGGCCGTCGCGGGCGTACGGCGGACCGCCCCCGCCGCCCGCTCCGAACTGCCGCTGTCCGGCAGCCAGGTGGCGACGGTGCTCGCCCTCGACACCTCGCGCGCCTCGATGCTGATCCGCCCCGACCTGCACTCCGGACCCTTCCTCCAGGGGCTCGGGCCCAAGGGATCGGTCGCGGGCGTGAAGGTGCCCGCGGACACGGCCCGGCTACGGCTGACGGCGACCCTGCGGGGTTCCGTCCCGAGCACGACGGCACAGGTCGCCCTCACCCTCGAGGACGGCTACGGCACTCCCTATCGGGTCCCCGCAGGCCAACTCCCCTCCGACGGCCGCGCCCACGCGCTGGACGTCTATGTGTCCGGGGGCCCTCTGACCCTCACCGACCTGGAACTGATCGTCTCCGTGCCGAGCGGCGCGGCCGAGCAACACCGTTTCACCGTCACCGGGTTGACGGCCACGAGTGCCGAAGGGACGGCACGGCGGCTGCCGTTGCCCACCACGTGGAAGGTCTCATCGAGGAGCGACGGGGTCGCCTCGACACCGGACCCGAACACCAAACCGTCCCCGCCACACCTGAGTTCGGGGTCCGGACGGCTGACGGTGGACTACGGCACCGGCTTCATCCCGTCCGACGACACCTGGAGCACAGGGACCCTGACGGTCCGGATGAAGGCCCCGCAGCCGAAGCCGGCCGAGGTCACCGCCGTCGCGACCGAGCGCTTCCTCGCCTCGGCGGGCGCCTCCCCGGGAGACAGGCTGGACGTGCCGCTGGGCGGCGAGACGGTGTCGGTGCGGATCGTGCGCTCGATACGGGAGTTGCCCACGGCCTCGGACAGCGACGGGGCCCTGCTGGTCGATCTGCGGTCGGTGAACCGGGAGCTGCAGGCGCAGTACGGCCGCGGCGTGGAGCCGACCGAATGGTGGCTGATGACGGAGCCGGGCGGGTCCGAGAAGGTCGCGGCGGCGCTGCGGGCCCGGCCCGACATGGACCCCGCGCAGGTCGTGGTGCGGGACGAACTCGCCGGGCAGCTGCGCGACGACCCGTTCGGGGCGGGCCCCGAGGCCGCGTTCGCCGCGGCGGCCGGGGTGGCGGCGGCGCTGGCCGCGGTCGGGTTCGCGGTGAGCGCGGCGGGGTCGCTGCGGGAGCGGAGCGCGGAGTTCGCCGTACTGCGCGCCCTGGGGGCTCCACGCCGCCGGCTGGCCCGCGCGGTCGCCGTGGAGCAGGGGGTCCTGGTGGTGCTGGCACTGCTGGTGGGCGCGCTGCTGGGCACGGTTCTGACCCGGGCGGTGGTCCCGCTGATCGTGCTGACGGACGAGGCGACCAGACCGGTCCCGCGGGTCCTGGTGCAACTCCCGCTCCCGCAGGCGGCCGCACTGCTGGCGGCGGTGGCCCTCGCCCCGCTCCTGGTGACGGCGGCGGTGGCACTGCGGCGGGCGGATCCGGCGCGGGCGTTGCGTGAGGGGGGTGAGTGAGGTGAGGTTCTTCAGGACCGGCGAGCCGGCGGACTCCGGGGCGACCGCGCCCTGGGTCCGCACCCGGCTGCGGACCGCGCCCGGCGCCGCGTGCGCGCTCGCGGTGCTGGTCGCGCTGACGGCGTGCCTCGCGGCCGCGTTCCCACGGGCGGTGGACCGCTACGAGGACGCCGGACTGCGCCGGGCCGCCGAGCAGGCCCGCCCCGACCGGACCGGCATAGAGGTGTACGCCCCGGAGCCGTCCGCGATGCTGACACCGAGCCAACGTGAGGACGTCCTGCGCCCCGATCTGCTGGCCGCGCAGTACGCCAAGATCCGCGCTGGGGTCCCGCGCCCGCTCGTCCTGGACGCGGACCAGTCGACGTACGGCGTGCGCACCACCCTGAACATCCCGGTGCCGGACCCGTGGCTGCCGAGGCCGACCGGCAGGCCCGCGGAGGTGACCCTGGTCGCCCAGGCGGGCCTCGGCGCCCACGCCTCGGTCAGCGAGGGGCGTCTGCCGCGAGCGGACGACGACGTGACCGCCACCGCACCCGAGCTGGAGGCGGCGGTCACCGTCGACACCGCCAAGGCCCTCCACATCAAGGTCGGTTCGGTGATCCACTCCTCCGCCGCCGGCCGTACCCTCCCGATCCGTGTCACGGGCATCGTCACCCCGCGCGACCCGAAGGGCGCCTACTGGTCCACCCATTCCATCCTGCGCACCCCGTCCCTGCTCCGCGAGCCCGCGCCGTCCGTGGACATGTACTGGTTCGGCGCCCTGCTCGTCGCCCCCGAGGCGGCCCCGGTCCTGCTGGCCACCCCGGGACGCCCGGAGCGCTACTGGCAGTTGGCGCCCTCCGAACAGACGCTGCGGGCCCGAGACGCCCCGGCCCTGCGGTCCGCGCTCGCCTCCCTGGAGGCCGGTCCGGCACTGCGGAAGCTGCGCCTGGAGATCGACGGTCCGGTGACGGAGCTGACGGCGCTCGACGGCCAGACCGAGATCAGTACCGACCTCGACGAGGTCCTCATCGCCTACGACCGGCTCCGCCAGAGCGTCGCCCCGCTCGTCGCGGTCGCCGCGTCCGGCGCCGGCACGGTCGCCGTCGTCGTCCTCCTGATGGCGGGCGGCCTCACCGCGGACCGCCGGCGCAGCGAACTCGCCCTGCTGCGGGCCCGCGGCGCCTCCATGCCGGGTCTCACCGCCCGCCTCTTCGCCGAGACGGCGGTCGTGGCCGTGCCCGCGGGCGCCCTGGGGCTCGCCGCCGCGCTGCTCGCGGTCCCCGAGGGCCGCTTCCCGTACGCGATCGCGGCAGCCGTGGCGGTCACCGCCGTCACCTGCGTGGCCCTCCCCCTCCGCGCCGCGGCCGTCCACCGCGCGGTCCGCGTCCACACCGGCCGCGAGGACATCTCGTCCGTACGACCGTCCCGGCGCCGTACGGTCGCCGAGCTGACGCTGCTGGTGCTGGCGGCGGGAGCGGTGGAGTCGCTGCGTCGCCGTGGCACCTCGGGCTCTGCCGGCGACCTCGTCTCGCTGGCGCCCGTGCTGGTGGGAGTGGTCGCCGCCCTGGTCCTGGTCCGTCTGTACCCGCTTCCGCTGCGGGGTCTGGCCCGTCCGGCCGCCCGCCTGCGGGGCGCGGTGGCGCACCTGTCCCTGGCCCGGGCGGGCCGCACCTCGGCCTCGGCGGTGCTGCCGCTCCTGGCCTTGCTGACCGCTCTGACCACCGCGGCCTTCGGCGGCTCGGTCCTCGCGGGCGTACAGGAGGCCCGCGACCACGCGGCCCTCCTCGCGGTCGGCGCCGACGCGCGCGTGGAGACGGGGGCGCCGCTCCCGTCCGGGCTGCCGGACCGGCTGCGCCGCTCACCGGGGGTGAGCGCGCTGTCGGCGGTGAGCGTCACCTCCGAGGCGAAACCGGAGAACGGAGCACTGTCGGTACCGCTGGTCGGGGTGAACCCCGCGGACTACGCCGCGCTGTCGTCCCGGACGGACATGGGCGCCTTCGATGCGGCCCGGCTGAGAAAAGGGACCGCCGGGGAGGCTGCGACGGCCCTGGCCTCCACGGCCACCGCCCGGATGTACGGCACCGGCCCCTTCCCGGTCCTCCTCCCGGACGGCAGCACGCTCACCGTCCGCATCACCGCCGTCCTCGACCGCACGCCCGCGGTGCTGGGGTCGGACTTCCTGGTCGTGAACCGCGAGGCGTTGAGCCCGGCGGCGGCGCGGCCGACGACGGTGCTGCTGACGGGGAAGTCGCTGGACGGGACCGCGATACGCAAGGCCGCCCCGAAGGCCGCGTCCGTGCACCTGAGATCCGAGGAACGCGAACGCTACGTCGACTCCCCTCTCCAGACCGGCGCGGAAGGCGTCTACGCGACGGCGGTGGCGGCCGGCACGGGATACGCGGTCCTGGCCCTCTTCCTGTCCCTCCTGCGCACGTCCCCGGACCGTACGGCCCTCCTGGCCCGGCTCCGCACGATGGGCCTGACCCGGGCCGCGGGCCGCCGCCTCCTGGTCCTCGAGTCCCTCCCCCAGGCCGTCCTGGCCGCTGTCGGAGGCACCCTCACGGGCTGGGCCACGATCCACCTCCTGTCCCCGGGGATCGACCTGACGGCCATCGCCCTCCCGTCGGCCGATGCCTCCTCGGCGGGAGCGGAGCTGCGCACCGACGCCCTGTCGCTGGCGATACCGGCGGCGGCTGTGCTGCTGCTGGCGGTGGGAACGGGTATCGGGCAGGCGTGGTGGTCGGGGAGACGGGGGTCGGTGCAGGAGCTCAGGGCGGGAGACGCGAGATGAACGACTTCGTCGCACCCGGCTGCGGGCGGTCGTGCCGCTGGATGAGCTCCCGACCCGCAGCGAGAGGCACCCGACCGGCGGCGAGCGCACCCCACCGTCGACCCGCCCGCACGCCGGACCGCAGTCCAGGAGAAGGCCGATGACCACGAACCCCACCCTCACCGACCTCGCCCACAAGGCGACCCAGGCCCGCAACCGGCCCGCCTACGGCCACGACGCCCTGATCACCTGCGACAGGCTCGTCCGCATCTTCACCACGGACGGCGTGGAGGTCCAAGCCCTCCAGGGCCTCGACCTCCTCGTCCGCGAGGGCGAACTCCTCGCCCTCGTGGGCGCGTCCGGCAGCGGCAAGTCCACCCTCATGAACATCCTCGCCGGCCTGGACACCCCCACCGCCGGCGCGGCCAGAGTCTCGGGCCACGACCTGCTCACCATGACCGCGAAGGACCGCCTGGCCTACCGCCGCGCGACGGTCGGCTTCGTCTGGCAGCAGACCTCCCGCAACCTTCTCCCCTACCTCACCGCGGCCCAGAACATCACCCTCCCCATCCAGCTCTCGGGCGTCAGGACACCCCGCCGCGCCCAGACCGAACGCGCCCTGGAACTCCTGGAGTTGCTGGAGGTGGCCGACTGCCGCAACCGCCGCCCCCATCAGATGTCCGGCGGCCAGCAGCAACGCGTGGCGATAGCGGTGGCGTTGGCCAACAGCCCCGCGGTCCTACTCGCCGACGAGCCGACGGGCGAACTCGACTCCCACACCGCGGAACAGATCTTCGCCGCGTTCCGCACCGCCAACGAACAGCTCGGTACGACGATCGTCATCGTCACCCACGACCAGGCGGTGGCCGGAGAGGTCCGCCGGACGGTGGCCATCAGGGACGGCCGTACGTCCACGGAGGTCCTGCGCCGCAGCGAGGTGGACGCGACGACGGGTCACGAAACCCTGGTCGCCCGGGAGTACGCGATGCTGGACCGCGCGGGCCGCCTCCAGCTCCCGAAGGAGTACACCGAGGCATTGGGCATGCGCGACAGGGTGGCGCTGGAACTGGAACCGGACCACATCGGCGTATGGCCGGACGACAGCGACCGGGACTGACGACCGCTCAGCGCACGCTGACGCCGAGGGTCCCAAGCCCCCCTTGCCGTACGGCGATCGAGCCGTAAGGCGTACGAAGCCGCAGCCACGCCCCCGACGAGAAGAGCGCCAACTCCCCGCCGGAGCGCAGGAATCCCAGTGACTGGGCCGCGTGCACGGCCCGCACTGGAAGCCGCGTGTCTCCCACGGTGCGGGACCAGATCTCCCGCCCGAGCCGGTCGAGTTCGGCCCGGGTACGCGCCTCGGGACCCAACTCCTCGGTACGGGACCGGAATTCGGCGACCCCGGTGTGGACGAGCGCTCGCAGCGCCTCCGGTCCCGGCAGCCCGGCCACCGCCTGCCACCCGCCACGCGGTGGCAGTACTCCGGCCCACGGCGGGCCGGTCACCGCCTGCGGCACGACAGCCGTGCCCGCGCCCTCGTCGACGGACTCGAGGAGCTCCCCGGCGGACACGGTCACGTCGAGCGTGACGTCGAGCCCGTTCTCGTACGGCTTGGCCAGCCGCACCGCCCGGATCGCCAGCACCTCGAAGGACGGCGGACGCCCGAAGACGGCGAGCGCGGTCCCGGCCCCCTGGAGCCGTACCGCGGCCGAGCGGTCGTAGTGGAGCAGCCGGGAGAGGAAGGCGGCGAGATCCGCCGCCTCCCCCTCGTCGGCGAGGTGGAGCACCGTCATGCGGCGACGGCCTCCTCCTCGTCGTCGTCCCGGTACTCCTCGAGGAACTCCCGTTCCTCCGCCGTGATCCGGCGCGGCCGCTGGGCCTCGAAGTCGAACGGCACTATCACCGTCGAGGCCCGGACGTAGACGTCGTCGCCGTCCTTCACCTCGTAGGCGATGGTGAAGGACGCCGCCCGGATCTCGGTGATCCACAGCTCGATGTCCACGGGCGCGTGCCGGTGGACCAGCTGCCGCTTGTAGTCGATCTCATGGCGTGCCACCACGGACCCCTGCTTGAAGTCCTTCTCCGGGCGGAACAGGAAGTCGATACGGGCTTCCTCCAGGTAGCGGAGGAAGACCACGTTGTTGACGTGGCCGTACGCGTCCATGTCCGCCCAGCGCAGCGGGCAGCGGTAGATGTGCCGCAAGATCAGCCCCGGGTCAGCTTCTTGTAGGTGGCGCGGTGCGGACGCGCCGCGTCCGGGCCGAGCCGCTCGATCTTGTTCTTCTCGTACGACTCGAAGTTGCCCTCGAACCAGTACCACTTGGACTCACCCTCGTACGCGAGGATGTGGGTCGCGACCCGGTCCAGGAACCAGCGGTCGTGGGAGATGACCACAGCCGCGCCCGGGAACTCGAGCAGAGCGTTCTCGAGCGAGGACAGGGTCTCGACGTCGAGGTCGTTGGTGGGCTCGTCGAGGAGCAGCAGGTTGCCGCCCTCCTTGAGCGTGAGCGCCAGATTCAGGCGGTTGCGCTCACCACCGGACAGGACGCCGGCCGGCTTCTGCTGGTCCGGACCCTTGAATCCGAAGGCGGAGACGTAGGCCCGCGACGGCATCTCGACCTGGCCCACGTTGATGTAGTCCAGCTCGTCCGACACCACGGCCCAGAGGGTCTTCTTGGGGTCGATGTTGGCGCGGCTCTGGTCGACGTAGCTGATCTTGACCGTGTCGCCGATCTTGACCGTGCCCGAGTCCGCGGGCTCAAGACCCTGGATCATCTTGAACAGCGTGGTCTTGCCCGCGCCGTTCGGGCCGATGATGCCCACGATGCCGTTGCGCGGCAGCGTGAACGAGAGGTCGTCGACCAGGACCTTGTCGCCGAACGCCTTCGAGAGGTTGTTGACCTCGACGACGATGGAGCCCAGACGCGGGCCCGGCGGGATCTGGATCTCCTCGAAGTCCAGCTTCCGCATCTTGTCGGCCTCGGCCGCCATTTCCTCGTAACGAGCCAGGCGGGCCTTGGACTTGGTCTGGCGGCCCTTGGCGTTGGAGCGGACCCACTCCAGCTCTTCCTTGAGGCGCTTGGCGCGCTTCTCGTCCTTGCGGCCCTCGACCTTGAGGCGAGTGGCCTTCTTCTCCAGGTACGTGGAGTAGTTGCCCTCGTAGGGGATCGCGCGACCGCGGTCGAGCTCGAGGATCCACTCGGCGACGTTGTTCAGGAAGTACCGGTCGTGAGTGACGGCGACGACAGCGCCCGCGTACTTCGAGAGGTGCTGCTCCAGCCAGTTCACCGACTCGGCGTCGAGGTGGTTGGTGGGCTCGTCGAGGAGGAGCAGGTCAGGGGCCTCGATCAGCAGCTTGCAGAGCGCGACGCGGCGCTTCTCGCCACCGGAGAGGGTGGTGACGGGCCAGTCGCCGGGCGGGCAGCCCAGCGCCTCCATGGCCTGCTCCAGCTGCGCGTCCAGGTCCCAGGCGTTGGCGTGGTCCAGGTCCTCCTGGAGCTGGCCCATCTCGTCCAGCAGCGCGTCCGAGTAGTCCGTCGCCATGAGCTCGGCGACCTCGTTGAAGCGGTTGAGCTTGCCCATGATCTCGGCGGCGCCGTCCTGGACGTTCTCCAGGACCGTCTTGGACTCGTCGAGCTTCGGCTCCTGCATGAGGATGCCGACGCTGAAGCCGGGCGACAGGAACGCGTCGCCGTTGGACGGCTGCTCCAGACCCGCCATGATCTTGAGAACGGTGGACTTACCGGCACCGTTAGGCCCGACCACACCGATCTTCGCGCCGGGCAGGAAGCTCAGCGTCACGTCGTCAAGGATGACCTTGTCTCCGTGCGCCTTACGCGTCTTGCGCATGGTGTAGATGTACTCAGCCAAGAGAAACCGTCCGGCAACTTGAGATCTGGCAGTGGGCAGATACACCCCATCTTGCCTGAGGTCCACCCTTGGGTGGTAACCCGTTTGGTCGGGGGGCTGTGACCTGGGGGTTCGTCGCTGGCGGCTTTCGCTTGGCTGTCGACGTCGGTCGTCGTTGGTCGGCCTCGGGCGCCCTCGCACGGCCCAGAGACGGCCCAGGATCGGGACTGCTCACTCAAGCGGCTGGGGCGCCACTCGCAGCTGCTCGCTGTGGAGCCAGGTGAAGGTGCGGTCGGGTTCGAGGTGGGCGTCTCCCCAGTGGATGACGTGGATGCCGTTCTCTGGGTCGGCTGTGAAGAACAGGCACACGAGCTTCGTGGAGGCGCCGAGGGCCTCGAAGGTCTCGTGCAGATCCTCGTATTCCTCGGTGGTGAGCTCGTCGCCAAGAGGGAAGAGGACGTCTTGCGGCTCCGGCCCGTGGCTCAGGAGCATCCTCCTGCGCGTGGGGGAAGCATTGGCCGCCAGCCGCGCACGTTCGAGGGGCCTGGGGCGGTCGGCGTATTTAAAGGGGAAGAGCGCGTGGTCGTTGATGACGGCGTACTCGTACCCGCGCACGTCGCGCACGGCTTCGTCCAGCTCACGTGCCGTGTCCGCGAGATTCTCGCGCACTGCCTCGGCCAGGGTGACGCCGTAAGGACTGCGCTTCTTCAGCCTTGCGGTGAGGTGAACGGCATGAGCCCGCGCGTGAGCCCTGGCCAGCTGTTCCGGAATCGCCTCGACCAGCCTGCCGGCATGCCGCCCAAACCGCTTCATGGCCCAGTCCGACGGCTCACCGCGATTGCCACCCGGCACGGACATACGGAGTCCCCTCCCCCAGTCACCCCACTCACCAACTGTGTGACACGTACATGAAGCGCCAACAAGGCCGCGGATCCAGCCACGCGGCGTGAAGGGGCCTGCTGAGGCGCGTCGGGGGGCTTGGAGCGAGGGCGTAGAAGGCGCACTGTTAGTTCCCCGCAAGAGTGCCGCCGACCTGGGCCTGCGTGTGGCTTGCCAGTACCTTGCCAGCCAACTTCGACACGCATTCGACACTGTGACTGCGGGCCGTGCGGGCTGCCGTGACGTTCCGAGCCGACCACGGGTCTGCTGACGATGCCACGTTGGCCGGAGCAATGACGCCGGCCGAGGCTTCCAAGGAGAACGAGGAAGCACCCCCGCTGAGGAAGACGGCCATCATGGGACTGCCGTACCGCTTGATCTACGGAGCCAGCCATGAGCTTGCACGACATTCGCCTTTTTATGTCTCAGATGACTCACGAAATCAGCAGCGAGTATGCGCGATTGCAAGCCAGAGCGGGAGAAGATCCGGGAACCGCTGGAAGCCAAGGTGAAGAAACATGGGCGCAGATTCTACGAAGGTGGGTCCCTTCGGGCTATCACGTTGTTACTGGAGGAAGGGTCATCGATACAGACGGCAACACGAGCCCACAAGTAGATGTACTCATCCTGCACCCTTCTTACCCCCCAGGGCTGCTCGAAATTAAGCACTACCTCGCATCTGCCGTGATCGCTGCTTTCGAGTGCAAGCTGACCCTGACCCGGGCTCACATAACGTTCCAACCCTGCTTACAGAGTGCATCAGGCCCTGTCGGACTACGGAGAGGAGTTCACCAAGCGACCAGGTCAGTGCATCGATGCTCTATGCGTCGCTGATCTCGGAGCTTGGCTTGCAAACATGACCATAATGCAAGGGGAGGTAGAACTCTGCCATCTTGGCCCTCTTGAGTCCCTTGCCCCGAAGAGGGCGTCAAAACCCTGGAATAGCTACTCAAGGCCTGAGCCGATAACCCGCACAATTGCACACCTGCTGGGGAGGATCGGTGACAATCAAAATGGTGTGGATAGGGTCGCCAACTATCTTCGCAAGATTGGTTCGATCGGCACTGAGGCAGGGGTTACAAGAGTATTTGAAGGTCTCGCTGCCGACGAGATACCTCGCTACGCTATTGACATCAGCAACTTGATGGATGACGCAGAGACAGCGGGCTGAGTCCCGGGATCTAAGCCCACCACTGTACGAACGGACGCCATGGGCCGCGTCTGCTCGGCTCTGCCTGGGTACACGGCACACGGGATGGGAGCTCCTGAGCTCCCTGCACTGAGCGCTCGACTTCTTCGCCCCGAAGCAACTGGGGCGCGGATCCTGCCTTGGACTGGTGAGCCCTTCACCTGCGCTGGCCGTCCGCAGACGTCCGTGCTCGTCCGCCGTTGTTCGAGAGCGTTGGCACGCAGTTGGAGACTCAACCGTTGCAGCTCTTAGTACACGGGGTCAGCGCACGTCAGCTCAGTTCTCCGGGCTTCGGCATAACTCTTCCAGTGTCGCAGATCAATAGCACCGGCCCAGGCCAGAGCGGGGTGGGGGCAGCCACTCGTGGGTGCCGACTGTCAGTCCGGTCGCCCTCCTCCGCTTCTTCAGTCCCGCACGAGGCGCGCGGCACGAGCCTTCCCGTGCGCCTCAGTTAGTTGTACCGAGACCGCTCTACAGACTTTTTTCTCGTTTAGCACACGCGTTCTATATACTCCCGATCGACCGCTTCTGGCGAGTTAGAGTGCGAACGATTTCTGAATGCTCGAAGCGCTTGCGTGCGCTACGTCTCGCCACTATCTTCGGTGAACCTGACTCGGCGTGGGTGCTTGTAGGGGGGGCGGCCGACCGATGGTCAAAGAGACTCGAGAGCAAAAGGAAGATGCTCGCGATTTGCTACTACGGGATATGCGAGGGCTGAGGGCCCACTGGCGACGCTCGACCAGGGCTTACGGACTGACTTATTTCGCGAGTCGAATGCTACTGATCGTCTTCAGCTCGATTATTGCAGGCGCCGATAGCCTGCTTGGGAGCCCTCTTGCTGGCGCGGCT
Organism: Streptomyces sp. SAI-127; assembly: GCF_029894425.1. Taxonomy (NCBI): domain Bacteria; kingdom Bacillati; phylum Actinomycetota; class Actinomycetes; order Kitasatosporales; family Streptomycetaceae; genus Streptomyces; species Streptomyces sp. SAI-127. The sequence continues at coordinate 6,696,514 of NZ_JARXYJ010000001.1, read as the reverse complement.
AGCTGGACGCCTAGCTTGGCTATTTTAGTGGCAATTCTCGTAGCCGTGGATACTTGGCTTAAACCCCAACAAAGATGGCGCGGATTCATGGAGTCGCGAGACCGGTTAGGTTATCTCATAAATCAAACAGAAGATGGCCTCGAGCTCGATAAGTCCCGATCTGACTTTTTGAAATTGCAATCCGAACATAGGCGTCTCAATGTCTATTAGATACAGTGTCTAGTTCGCTTCCCAGGGCATGGGTGGGATCGGCGCACCGGCAGCGTGATGCTCACCTACCGGCCGCAACACCTCGTAGAGGTCCTCGGCACTGGCACGGTCAAGGAGCAGAACGACGTCGTCAGTCCTGACGGCAAGCTAAGGGCTGTCCCGCAAGTGATCTTGAGGTGCGGTGAACATGGATCGTGGCTGGCATGAGTGCGGCGCCGGAGCCGTTCCGGAGTCCATACACCGGGCTGAGTGGTCTGGCGCTGCCGACCAGTCAGACAGCGGCCAGCAGTCATCCACAGCGTGAGGTTCATCATCGGCTCCTTGATCGAGGATTGCCCGCACCCCTATGACGAAACAGCAACCCCGCCTGTGCATCTCCGAACACCCCGGCAGCAGGGAGACGTGGGTCACACGCGTCCGTGTCACAGGGCTTGGGGCTACCTCGTCTCAGGGGGTGCAGCCACTGACGACCACGGAGGAGCACACGATGGACGCGCGACTGAACTACTTCGCCAGCCCGAACCCCAGCAAGGCCCTCAAGCACCTCATGTCGGCGGGCAGGGCGCTCAAGGAATCCCCGCTGCCGGCCGCGACGCAGGAGTTGGTGGCGCTGCGCGTGAGCCAGATCAACGGCTGCGCCGTCTGCATCGACATGCACACAAAGGAGGCCGCCGCTGCCGGAGAGGCCCCGGTGCGGCTGAACCTGGTGGCGGCGTGGCGGGAGGCCACGGTCTTCACCGAGGCCGAACGCGTCGCGCTGGAGCTGGCGGAGCAGGGGACCCGGGTCGCGGACGCGGCCGATGGGGTCAGCGACGAGGTCTGGGCGCGTGCCGCCGAGCACTACGACGAGGAGCAGCTCACCGCCCTGGTGATCCTGGTGTCCTTCATGAACACGGTGAACCGGCTGAACATCATCACCCAGCAGCCGGCCGGCGACTACGAGGTCGGGCAGTTCCACTGAACGGTCGTCGGCAACCGGCCCGGGCCGCGGGCTCTGGGCCCCCGGCCCGTGGGGGCCTTGCTCTGCGCCGCCGGTGGACCAAATGATCACCAAGAAGATGCCCGCGCCGACGAGTACGGCCGGGCGGGAGGACCACGAGGGGGAGTCGGCGTGAGCAAGGTCGAGGAGTTCGAGGAGCTGCGGCCGCTGCTGTTCTCGATCGCCTACCGGATTCTGGGCAGCGTGGGAGAGGCCGAGGACGCGGTACAGGAGACCTGGCTGCGCTTCGACGCCTCGGCGACCCGGCCCACGTCGACCAAGGCCTTCTTGTCCGCCACGGTGACGCGGATCTCGATCGACGTGCTGCGCTCCGCACGGGTGAGGCGGGAGGAGTACGTCGGGCCGTGGTTCCCCGAGCCGCTGCTCACCGATCCCTATCAGGATCCGGCACGCTCAGCGGAACTGGCCGACTCTGTGTCGATGGCGGCGCTGCTGCTCCTGGAGCGGCTCAGCCCGCTGGAGCGGTCGGTGTTCGTGCTGCGGGAGGTCTTCGGCTTCGGCTTCGACGAGGTCGCCGCGGCGGTGGGGCGGTCGGAGGCGGCGTGCCGGCAGCTGCTGGTACGGGCGCGGCGGCACATGCAGGCCGGACGGCCACGGTTCGAAGCGGACCGTCAGGAGCGGCAGGAACTGGCGACGCGATTCTTCGACGCCCTCCGCGAAGGCGATGTCGTCGGCCTGCGGGATCTACTCGCCGCCGACGTGTCGATGGTCGGGGACGGCGGCGGCAAGGCCCCGCAGCTTGCCAGGGCCGTCATCGGCGCCGAGAACGTGGCCCGGCTGCTCGCCTCCGTCTTCCCCCGGATGGCCCGGATCGACGTGACCTTCGAGCCGCACGAGGTCAACGGCCAGCCCGGAGCGATCTTCCGCGACCGGGACGGCAAGGTGCTCCACACCTTGGCCCTCGAGGTGCTCGATGGGCAGATCCAGACCATCCGCTCGGTGATCAACCCCGACAAGCTCGGCCACCTCGGGCCGGTCGCTGACGCCTGGGCTATCGACCGCGAGGTGAAGCAGGCCCGCCCGCAGACGAAATGACCTCGGGACTGGCGTGGGTCGGCTCGTTCACCAGCAGCTCACGTCAGCGGCCTCCAGGTGGCGGGCGCCTATCCGGCGAGGTTGAGGTTGTGCAGGCGGGCTATGCCGCGCATCGCGTGGTGCACACCGTCGCCGCGGAGGCGGCAGTCACGCAAGATCTTCCAGGTCTTCATGCGGGCAAAGACGTGCTCAACGCGGGCCCGGACCTGCCTGTGGCTCTTGTTGTGCGCCTGCTTCCGGTCGGGGAGTTCTTCGTCCGCGCTGCGACGGCGGTGAGGGATTACCAGTCGCGTTCCGCGGTAGCCGCCGTCGGCGATCGGTTACGGTCTTCCCGACGGCGTCCTTCGCGCCGGACTCGGCCCAGGCCCGGCAGTCATTGCGGTTGCCCGGCAGTGGCCGGCCGAGCACGACCACCAGCCGGATGTCGGCGTCGACGACCACCTGATGGTTGGTCGAGTACCGATAGTTCTTCGACTGCTCAGCGACGGTGTGATCGCGGGTCGGCACCAGGGTGCCGTCCACGATCAGCACGGCGTCCTTGCGGAAGCGGCGCCGCGGCGGGAGCGCGAGCTTCGGTCCGAGGTGGTCGATGACCCGGTCCGCCGCCGACTTCGACACCCCGAACAGGGGCGCCAGTTGCCTCAGCGTCAGGTGGGTGCGCCAGTACGCGGCCACCAACAGCACCCAGTCCTGAAGCGGGAGCTTCCAAGGCCGGCCCAAGACGGCTCTGACGCCGTCATTACACCAGCCACAGTCCAAGACCATCGCACATCAAGATCACTTACGGGACAGCGCTTAGTCGGCCAGCCACAGCACGAGGCCAAGCGCTTTAGAAGGCGCACTTCTGGTTTGCTCGCAGTAGGCCGCTGACCTGGTCAGTTGTACGGCCTGACGGAGCCTCGCATGCCGACTTCGACACGCATTCGACTGGCTTTCACGTGCGGTGAAGCCGGTGGCAGTGCACACTTCTTCGTGATCACGCTTCCTCTTAAATGACAGGACGTGGGGGCGTTTTGTCAGCAGCTATCCAGAGCTCCTGTGGAGACCGGATGGGTTGTGCTGGCGGACCCGGCAGGCAACGAGTTCTGCGGGTTCACCGACTGACGCGATGAGTTGGCGGCCGCTGCCGGGTCTGTCCTCTCGACACACGACGGAGGAGGAACTATGGGCAAGGTCATCGCATCCATCACCATGTCGGTCGACGGCTTCGTCACCGGACCCGATGACGGACCCGAGTACGGCCTGGGCAAGGGCGGAGAGCGCCTGCACTACTGGGTGATGGGCGGCCCGTGGACCTACGACGGCGGACACGACTTCGCGATGCACGGCCCCGACAAGGAGTTCTACGACGAGCTCGTCGCGAGCTTCGGCGCCGGCATCTGCGGCCGGGGGATGTATGACGCCGCGGGCGCGTGGGGAGGCACGAACCCGTTCCCCGGCCCGCTGTTCGTGCTCACCCACCGCACCGGGGACCAGCCGGCGCCGGAGGCGGGGTTCACGTTCGTGTCCGGGCTCGACGAGGCGCTGGCGCAGGCGACCGAGAAGGCCGGTGGCAACGACGTGGCGATCGGCGGCGGTGCGGACGTGATCCGGCAGGCGCTGGCCGCCGGTCGGGTGGACGAGTTGGTGCTCTCGACGGCACCGGTGATCCTCGGCGCCGGCAAGCGGCTGTTCGACGGGTTCGACCGCGACGTCGACCTCGAGGTGGTCAAGGCTGTCAGCTCGCCGTACGCCACGCACGTGCGGTACGCGGTCACGAAATAGGCGGGCGTCCGCAAAGGCAAAATATCCGTCCCGCCAGACCGACGGGCTAGTAGTCGGGTCGCCCGGGGGAGTCTCACCCCCGGGCGACCCGACTACTAACTGAGCAGCACTGCGGCGAGCCGTCGTTGGCCGTGATTGACCGGCCGATGTGGCACAGCTATGGCACACGCCGAGTGGTGAAGGGCAATCGGGCACGGCCGGGGCACGGGCGCCTTTTGATCCGTAGCTCTAGTCGAAAAAGACGTGGTCCCGTTGGCACCACGGTGTGATCATGATCGGATGCTCTTTCGCGCTGCCACCGCAGACCCCGCAGACCTCAACCGCGCCGCCGCCTACCCGGCCGATGGTCCTGTCCCCGCTCTGACCGCGGAAAGGATCCGAGAGGAGCTCGCGAGCAACCAGTTCCGCCCCGAGTGGATCTGGTTCGCTGAGGACGAGGATGGGGAGATCCTGGCTCGCGCTCTGTGGTGGGGCCGTGCCGACAGCGCGCGGCCGATCGCGCTCGATTGCCTCCAGGTGCGCTCCAGCGTCGTCGACCCGGTCGCCATCGCCTCCGGGCTGCTTGCCGCCGGCCATGCCGCCTTCGAGGCTCTTCCTGCTTACAACATCTCGCTGCCCCGAGACTGGCGGAGCAGCCCGGTGTTGGTCGATGCGGTGGCCTGGCGCAGGGAGGCGGCGTGCAGATCGGGACTGAGCAGCGAGATTGAGCGTCTGCGCTACGAGTGGACACCAGCTGCCAAGGTCCCTGTGCCTGCGGGGAAGCTGATCTTCCGGGAGGGTACGGACGAGGAGTTCCTCGACGCGTTCATCCGGCTGTCGGCCGGGAGCCTGGATCTGCACACGCAGAACGAGCTCCGCTCGATGGACGCCGCGCAATTGGCCCGCGAGGACATCGCGTTTTACCTCGACTGTCCTGGTGAGCGCTCCTGGTGGCGCCTTGCCGAACTCCCGGACGGCAACCTGGCGGGCCTGGCCATCCCCTCCGCGACCCCCTACCACCGAAACGTCGGCTACCTGGGTGTTGTCCCAGAGCAGCGCGGACAGGGCCTGATCGACGAAATCCTCGCCGAGATCACCAGGTTCCACGCGAGCGAGGGCGCCGACCGCATTACCGCTACGACGGACACCGTCAACGTTCCGATGGCCGCCGCCTTCGACCGCGCGGGCTATGAGATAACGGAGATCCGCCTCGTCCTAGAAACCCCACCGCAGTGAGCCGACAAGCTCGTCCCCGACGGCCGACGGGGAGCGCACGCCTGGTCGTTGAAGCCTTGGCTCCAGATGGCAGCGCCGATGCCGCTCGTGAAGATGAGGCGGTGTGTCACCTTCGGGCCGGTCGGCGTGAGCCAGGGCAACGTCACCTCGACGGGCGGGAAGCGCTGCATGTGCTCGCGCAGAAGCCCGCTCTGGCATCCGCCGGCATCATCCCGACCCCGGAGAAGGGCGAGCGTTACGCGGCGCCCCGCGAGCACGGCATGCACGCCCTCCGGCACTTCTACGCGTCGGTCCTCCTGGATGCCGGGGAGAACATCAAGGCCCTGAGTCTGTACCTCGGCCACAGCGACGCAGGGTTCACGCTCCGCGTGTACACGCACCTCATGCCGTCCAGCGAGACCCGGACCCGGAAAGCCATGTCAGCGATGTACCGGGCCGCCGGTCACGCCCACGACGGCCCAGAGACGGCCCAGGCTGCCTGACACGGCCCCTCATCGGCGGCAAACCTGCTGGTGAGGGGCTGTTTCATGCCCTCATCCGGTAAGTAACACCCCATTCTTGTCTGAGGTCCACCCTCGGGTGGTAACCCGTTTGGTCGGGGGCTGTGACCTGGGGGTTCGTCGTCGGCGGTCGTAGATCGACTGTCACGGTCGGTCGTCGTCGTGTGATCTCGGCCCCTCCCACTTTCAGTGATGGCGGCTACCTCCGACATGCTGCGGCGCCTCTGTCCGGGCTGCGAGATCGAACCGAGTGAAGGCGCGGAACTCCGGGACGCCGTCCATCCGCCGAAGGGGACGGCCCCACCCGTCACTCGTGACCTGGGCGAACACCCCCCGCCCACCCGTTGTCAGGGATAGCCTGACGTCATGCTAGATGCCGATGACCTCTCCTCCCCCTCGGCCACCCCCGAGCTCCACCGCCTCTCCCCCCGCGACGAGTCCCGAGTCGCCCTCGCGCTCACGCTCCGCCAGCTCGCCGACGCCGTACTCGACGCCGTGCCCGTCGAGCCGGAGACCGAGCCCGGGGATCTGCTGCGTACCGCGCTGAAGCTCCAGCGTCGGACGGAGGACGTGGTGCGGGAGGCCGTGGTCGCCGAGCGGGAGCGTGGTACCACCTGGGCCGAGATCGGGGAGGTCGCCGGCGTCACCCGGCAGTCCGCCCACGAGAAGTGGTACGGCGATGTGCACGCCTGGGCGGCCATCGGCCGTAGCGCCCTGCCACCGCACCTGAAGACACTCGAGGTGGCAGCCGAGGCCGACGCCCGGTACGCCGGGCTGCGTCCCGACCGGCCGCACGCGGTGACCTCAGGGCTGGACGCGGTCCGCTTTCCCGGCTCCCACGCCTACGAGGCCAGCCTGCGGGTCCGCGGTTCCGCCCTGCACACCCGGCGCACGAAGCTGGACGCGCGGGCCACGAAGCTCAACGAGGCGTACAGCGCGCTGCATGAGCACGGCCCCGCCAACGCGCCCATCGCTGACGATCCCCTCGCCCTCGACGCCCACCGCGGACATGCGGACGCCGTCCGCGCCAACCGGCTCGCCATCGCGGCCGTGCACGCGGAGATCGCCACCGTCTACGACCAGCTCGTCACCGCCGAGCCCTCCCTGGCCGAGGAGCACCGCACCCAGTCCGACTGGCACCGCAACGCCTCCGAACAGGCCCGCGGCTACGCCGACCTCCTGAACGATCATTCATGACGCGCCTGCTCATCAGGGCCCCACTCATTCCGAGGCGCGAGCCGCCCCGAAACCCTGACGGGCAGCCCCTAGTCGTCGGAGCCGCCCCGCACCGCCAGCAACACGGCGGCGCCCACAGCCACTGCTCCCACTGCCCCCGCGGACCGCATCAGCCCGTGGGACGTGCGCCACGAGAGCACGGACCACTTGGACTGCGCCGACAGCAGCGACCCCGTGCTCAGCCAGGAACCCGCCGAGATCAGGGAGAGGGCCGAGCCGATCGAGCCGACGGACAGGGCGCTGCCGATCGAGCCGACCGAGAGCGCCGAGCCCACGGAGCCGATGGACAGGACCGAGCCCACCGAGCCGATCGACAGCACCGAGTCCTGCGACCACAGGGACAGCACCGAGTCCGAGGAGGTGTGATGACGCGCCGGTGATGCGGAAGGCTTGGTCATGACGCCATTGTGCCCGTCGCCGACGCGCCGCGGTCAGTCCTGTGCCCGGTTCTGCTTCCTGCCGGTGAGGACCAGGGCCGCGCCCCCGATCACCACCAGGGCGATGGCGGTGCCGGCGATCAGCGGGGTCGTGGCGGAGCCACCGGTCTCGGCGAGGTTGACGTCGGTGGTGGGGACGGCCACCGTGGCGGGGCTGGGCTCGCTGAGCGTCTGGGTCGTGGCCCCCGTCTCGCTGCTGCGGGTGCGGCAGTCGAGGACACCGGTGAAGCGCTTGGCGAGACCGTCGGGACCGTTGATCGTGAAGTCGTACGCCTGGTCCTCCTGGAGCGGGACCATCACCGTGCGGGTCTCGCCCGCCGCGATGGCGTACTCCGTGCCCATCAGCTCGAACGCGAACTCCTCGTCGCCCTGGTTGACCGCGGTGATGTCCAGGCCGCCCTCGGTGCAGTTCCGGGCGGCGGAGAGGGCCGGTACGGCGCCCTCCTTCGCCCAGGTCGCGCTCGCCGCCGCTGAGACCGTCGACTCGCTGGAGCCGGCGAGGATCTGCGTCTGGCTCCGGCTCTCGGAGGCGAACGCACGGCCGACCGGCACAGTGGTCGAGGCCTGCACCGTGAGGTCGGCAGAGCCCGCCGCCGCGTCCTCGGGAACGTCGAAGTAGAGCTCGCTGCCGTTGCTCGCGGAGGTCACCGGCCTGCCGTCCTTGCCGACGATCCGCACGCCGCTCGTGGCCGCGTCCGCCGGCGGGGTGACCGTCGCGCCGGCCGCGTTGGTGTGCACCGTGACCGGGCCGAGCAGCTCGCCGGGGTGGCCGGAGACCGCGGGCGGGTCGAGCGTCAGCGACGCCGCCGGCTCCACGAGGTCGCGGGCGCTCTTCTCCAGGTAGTCCGCGAGCTTCTCGGCCTGCGGGTCGACGGCGTCGACGTCGGCATGGTCCGAGTAGCGCCAGATCGCCACCTGGGTGCCGGCCGCCGCGTCCTGCTCGGTCAGGCCCGAGGCGATACCGGCCTTGTCTGCGAGCGCCGCGAGGTCGTTGACCTGGGGATAGGAGTTCTGCAGGATCCAACGGATCTTGCCCGACCCCTTGTTGGCGCCCAGCGAGGTGCCGCTCCAGTCGGTCTCGTGGTACTTGGCGTCCTTCTGCGTGGGGTTGTAGAGGTCCACGCAGTACGTCTGCAGGGTTCCGCCGCCCTCGACGGACATCTCGAACAGCCCGGCCGGCACCCGCAGATCGCTGTCGGTGTCGTGTATCACCGCGTCGCCGTAGGTCTTCAGGCCCCCTATGGTGGCCGTCGCCCCTCTCTGGTTCTGCGCCGCCTCGTCCGCGGCCGCCGTGTCGGCGACGGCCACCGTCGCACCGGCGGCGAGCAGGCCGGAGACGAACGTGACGGCCGCGAGGCGAGCCGCCCCCCGTCCGCGCACGGACAGCGCAGAGAACGCAGAAAACACGGAATTCCCCTTCGAACAGGACCCGTTGACGAGCGGGGTGGCGGTCCCACCAGCAGAATCAGTAGCCCCGGGAGCTGTGTTCGGCATCCTAGGGACGCGGCCGCCCCCCTCTTCCCGGGGATGCGGTCGGAAGATCGATCCGACTCGGAATCGTTATCGCCAAGCACTTTCACCCGCAGGGCTTATCGACAAATCGACCAGAGATATCCGGAACGCATTCGCCGATAAGCCGCACTTCGGCCAGGGCCTCCGCGCCCTCGGCCGACGTCACGTCACCGCGACGGCCTCCTGCCGGTCCGCGGTCTCACCCGGCGGCGTCTCCCAGGCCGGCTCGGGCTGCGCGGACGAACCCGCAACGGCGTTCTCCGGCCGCTGTGTGCGTCGGAAGGCCGAGGTGCCGCGCGCGAGGTCGTGGCCGATCGCCACCGCGTCGATGTCGGCCGAGGTCCAGGCCGGCTGCCCCTCGCGCCCTTCCGAGCGCACCTTCAACCTGCCGTGGACGACCACCGGATCACCCACGTTGATCGACCCCGACACGTTCGTGGCGAGCTGGCGATTGGCCCACACCGTGAAGAAGTTGGTGTGCCCGTCCGTCCATTCGTTCTTCTCGCGGTCCAGATAGCGCGCGGTCGCCGCCAGCCGGAACCGCACCGACGCGCCCGTGGCCAACTCCCGGTACACCGGCTGTGTCGCCACGTTGCCCACCGCGCAGATCATCGTCTCGTTCATCGCTGGGATCCCCTCCCGGACATGCGTACGGGCCCGTCCCGTACGGCTGCTGTCTGCGTGCCGACCGCGTCACCGCGATCGCCGCGAAGCCAGACTGCCTCCGCCGGGCCGAGCCCGCTGGGCCCTGTGGACCGTCCACGGGTTGTGGAAAACTCCGCCACCCGTATGAGGGACCGGGACCGCATGAACACGCGTCACCCCACCCCGACGACCCTCCCGTACTGCTCCCGGACCTCCCGGTAGCGCAGCAGCTCCGCCGCCACCGGATCCAGCACTCGCGCCCGCCCGCACCCGGACGCCGCCTCCCGCAGCCGCCGTTCCGCCTCCACGCCGTACCGCCGCGCGGGCCCCCGCGCCGCCATCCGGCAGCTCCACTCGACGATCGGGCCGCCGATGATGCCGGCCACCATCAGCAGCACCGGGACTCCCAGGTTCGGCGCCATGACCCCGACGATCTGGCCCACCAGCCAGAGCCCGCCGACGATTTGAAGGAGCGTCATGGATGCCTGCGCCAGTACGGCCACCGGCCACCAGCCCGGACGCGGCGGACGGCCCGGTGGCAGCCCGGCTCGGGCCGTCAGCTGGTCCAGCGCCTCGGGCAGTCCCTGGGAGCCGCGTACGGCCGCCTCGCGCACCGCCTGCGCCCACGGCGCGGGCAGCCCCGCCGAGGCCCGGTCGGCGAGCGTCCGTACGGCCTGCTCCACACGCTGGCGCGCGGTCGCCTCCTCGTCGGGCTGGGCACGCACCGGCAGCCGTCCCGTGGAAGGTTCGCGCCGGTCGTCGAACCAGCGCCACAGCCGCAACCAGGGCGTACCGCACGCACGGTTGGCGTTGCGCAGCCAGGCGCGTTCGGCCGCCTCGCCCGCCGCGGTGGCACCGACCGCGTCCGCGAGCCGGGCGGCGAAGTCGTCGCGCGCCTCCTCGCTCAGCCCGGTGCGCCGGCCCGTCGCGTAGACGGGCCGCAGCCGCCACGCCGCCGCGTCGACGTCGGCCGCGATCCGCCGCGCGGGAGCCCCGCGCTCCGTCACGAAGTGGCCGAGCATCTCCCGCAGTTCACCGACACCGTCCCCGGTGAGCGCCGACACGGCGAGCACCTTGGCACCCGGTTCGCCGTACTCCCCGAGGGCGATCCCGTCCTCGTCCAGCAGCCGCCGCAGATCGTCGAGGACCTGCTCTGCGGCCTCCCCGGGCAGCCGGTCGATCTGGTTGAGGACGACGAACATGACCTCCGCGTGGCCCGCCATGGGCCGCAGATAGCGCTCGTGCAGGATCGCGTCGGCGTACTTCTCGGGGTCGACGACCCAGATGACGGCGTCGACGAGTGCCAGGATCCGGTCCACGTGCTCGCGGTGCTGGACCGCGGCCGAGTCGTGGTCGGGCAGGTCGACCAGGACGAGCCCGCGCAATTGGGCCTCCGACTCGGCGCTCTGCAGCGGGCGCCGCCGCAGCCGGGGCGGGATGCCGAGCCGTTCGATGAGACTCGCCGAACCGTCGCTCCAACTGCACGCGATCGGCGCGGCCGTGGTGGGCCGGCGTACGCCGGTCTCCGAGATGGCCACTCCTGCGAGCGAGTTGAACAGCTGCGACTTGCCGCTGCCCGTCGCGCCGGCGATGGCGACGACGGTGTGCTGCCCGGAGAGCCTGCGCCGGGCGGCCGCCTCGTCCAGGACCTGGCCGGCCTCGGCGAGCGTCCGGCTGTCGAGCCGGGCCCGCGAGAGCCCGACCAGTTCCCGCAGCGCGTCCAGACGGGATCGCAGGGGGCCGTCGTACGTGAGCGGGGCGGCGGGCGGTGCGTTGTGCCCACGGGCCTCCATGACGGCGGCCTGCTCGGTCTCGGCGGTGACCCGGCGCGCGATGAGCCCGTCGTCCCAGGGGTCCGCGGAGTCCTCGTCAGCGGGGGCGGCGGCGCCGACCGGCTCCGGGGAGCCGCTACCGGCGTCCCTGCGCCCGCGCCTCGCCCCCGCACGCGCGTGACCGTCGGCGTGCGCGCGACCCGGATCCTCGCTCACATTCCCCTCCTCGTCCCGCTCAGGACCGCTCTCCGGCCCCGACACCGCCTCCACGCGCGCGTGCTCGTCCTCGCTCTCCGGTTCCACGTCGCCTTCGGCCTCGGGCAAGGCCTCCTCGACCGGCCTCTCCCCGTCTCTCTCCTCGTCCCCCGATTCCCCCGGTACGGCGTTCCCCGCCTGCTCCGTGTGGTCCTGATCCGTGACGGCGGTCATCGGTCACCTCTCCTTCTGCAGTACGGACAGCGCGGCGATGAGTTCGGCCTGGTGCTCGGGGTGTACGTCGAGTGCGTCGAGCGGGGCGAGCCGGCGTTCGCGTTCGGTGTTCACGACCCGGTCGAGATGCTCGGCGAGCAGCCGTCCGCCCCGGTCGCGCAGCCGCAGGGCTCCGTGGGCGCCGATCCGCTCGGCGAGCCCCTCGCCCGCGACCCGCGCCCGGCGTCCGCCGAGCAGCACGGTGGCGACGAGGGCGGCGACCGTCTCCGGGTCGGGCGCGGCCCCGCGGTCGAGGTCGCGGATCTCCTCCTCGGCGTACTCCTCCAGCTCCCGCCGCCAGCGCCGTACCGCCATCCCGATCCGGTGCTCGGCGCTCTCCGGGGTCGGATCGCGGTCCGTCAGTTCCGGTGCGGCGGCGGCCGGTTCGCGCCGCCAGGCCTCGTCGACGCGCTCGTCGGCGGCGGTCACCGAGCACAGCAGGAGGGCGCCCAGGCTCTCCACCAGGGCGTCCAGGAGCTCCGCGGCGGTGCAGTCCAGGGGGAAGGCCCGCCAGCGCTTGAGGGCGTCACCGGCGAGCACGGCACCGGCCTGGAGCCGTCCCCGCACGCGCGCGTACTCGCTGTCGTACGCCCCTTCGACGGCGGTGGTGAGCCGCAGCGCGGCCGCGTACTGGGCGGCGGCCGCGCCGGCCAGCTCCGGCATCCGGGACTTGAGGGAGGCAAGCACACCGCGGGCCGTACGGGCGACGGCGTGGTGCCGGGCCGCGGGGTCCTGCACCTGGTGGACGAGCCAGGTCCGCAGGGACGCCACGGCGGTGGCCGGCAGCAGGCCCCCGCCCCAGGCCGACTCGGGCAGCTCCGGCACCGTGAACCGTGGCACATCGCCGAGACCGGCCTTGGTGAGCAGGGCGCCGTACTGGCGCGAGACCTCGGAGACGACCTGGTGCGGCACCCGGTCCAGGACGGTCACGAGCGTGGCGTCGTACTCCTTGGCGGTGCGCAGGAGATGCCAGGGGACGGCGTCGGCGTAGCGGGCGGCCGTGGTCACCATGATCCAGACGTCGGCCGCGCAGATCAGCTCGGCGGCGAGGACGCGGTTGTCGGCGACCAGGGAGTCGACGTCGGGCGCGTCCAGGAGTGCGAGGCCCGGCGGGAGGGTGTCGGCGGTCTCGATGCGGAGCACGCGCGTGGGGTCCTCGCCGGGCAGCAGGAGCTCGTCCCCCGCCTCCTGTTGAGGCACCCACACGCGCGTGAGGTCGGGCAGTACGCGCATTCCGCTGAACCAGTGATGATCCTCCGGATGGCAGACCAGCACCGGTGTCCGCGTGGTCGGCCGCAGCACGCCCGCCTCGCTCACCCGCCGTCCCACAAGGGAGTTGACGAGGGTCGACTTGCCGGCGCCGGTGGAACCGCCCACCACGGCCAGCAGCGGCGCTTCGGGGTCCCTCAACCGGGGCACCAGATAGTCGTCGAGCTGGGCGAGCAGTTCGTCGCGGTTGGCACGCGCGCGTGGGGCCCCGGGCAGGGGCAGCGGAAAGCGTGCGGCGGCGACACGGTCGCGCAGGGCGGAGAGTGCGTCGAGCAGCTGAGGCCGTACGTCCAAGGTCACCACATGTGAAGAATGCCCAATTTTAGGGGAATTCTGAAGCATATGAGCATGTCTGCGCGCCGACGGAACACATCGGACGGAAGGGGCGACTGGGACACGGGCACAGTCCAGGCATAACGAGTGCACAACACCCGGTGCGCAAGCGGCCAAAAGCGGTGCACGATTCGTACCTGCCTGCGATTATCAGGACCGCTTCACCGAACCTCCACATCGAGCCACGGAGGCGAAGCAACAGGGACAAGGACGCGGGAGCCCTATCCTTGTCCCCGGCAACGTCACGGAACGGCCCACACCCGGGCACCCAAGACAGAGGCCACCACACCCGGCCCCCGTAGCTCAGTGGATAGAGCAGGCGCCTTCTAAGCGCTTGGCCGCAGGTTCGAGTCCTGCCGGGGGCGCAAACACCCTCTCACCAGCAACAACAGGTGGGGGGCTTTCTCATGTCCAGCGCGCACAAGCAGTCTGACCAAGCGCTTCACCGACCACGGACCACGGTTGTTCCGCCTCGCCCGGATGGCTCGTCCGCAGGCCGCCCTCGCCCGGAAGAAGCCGACCATCCCCCCGTAGAGTCGGCCCCGTTGACGACGAAACGGAACCGGAGGGCCCCGACGTGCGGCTGCGCTGTGCTGTGCTGGACGACTTTCAGAACGTGGCGGCCGAGGTCGCCGACTGGTCGCCGCTGGCCGGCGAGGTCGACGTCGTCACCTTCGACACCCACTTCCCCGACGAGGACGCGCTCGCCGCGGCCCTCGCCGACGTCGACATCGTGGTCACCCTGCGCGAACGCGTGGCTTTCCCCGGCTCGTTGATCACCCGCCTGCCCCGGCTGAAGCTGATCGTCGCCTCCGGCATGCGCAACACCGTCATCGACTACACCGCCGCCGAGGCACACGGCGTCACCGTGTGCGGTACGGCGAGCTCCTCCACCCCACCCGTCGAGCTGACCTGGGCGCTGTTGCTCGGCCTCGCCCGGGGGATCGTCGAGGAGAGCGGGGCCCTGCGCGACAACGGCCCCTGGCAGCAGACGGTCGGCGCCGATCTGCACGGCCGTCGGCTCGGGCTGCTCGGCCTCGGGAAGATCGGCAGCCGGGTGGCGCGCGTGGGCCTCGCCTTCGGTATGCAGGTCAGCGCCTGGAGCCAGAACCTCACCAAGGAGCGCGCCGACGAGGCGGGCGTCGATCTGGCCCCCTCCCTGGGCGACCTCCTCGCCACTAGCGACTTCGTCTCCGTCCACCTGGCCCTCGGCGACCGCACCCGCGGCCTGCTCGGCCCGGCCGAACTCGCCCTCCTCAAGTCGACCGCCTACCTGATCAACACCTCGCGCGCCGCCATCGTCGACCAGGACGCCCTCCTCGCCGCCCTGCACGAGGGCCGCATCGCCGGCGCGGGCGTCGACGTCTTCGACACCGAGCCCCTGCCCGCCGACCACCCGATACGCACGGCCCCCCGCCTGCTCGCCACACCCCACCTCGGTTACGTCTCCCGCGCCAACTACACGACGTACTACGGCGAGGCGATCGAGGACATCCGGGCCTTCCTCTCGGGCTCTCCGGTGCGGCGACTGCCCTGACGCCCTCTGCGGCCTTCTGCGTCCTTGTTCAAAACGGGTGATCTGCACCGAAGCGCCGTTACCAGCCGTGACGGGCGGCGTTGAACGGGGAGTGCGACGGCGCGTCCTGCCGTCGTACCCCCCGAACCAAAGGAGAACGTGATGTCTCGCATCGCGAAGGCAGCCGGAGTCGCCCTCGGCACCGGTGCCGTGATGATCGGCGGCGCCGGCCTGGCCATGGCGGACGCGGGCGCCAACGGCGCAGCCGTCCACTCGCCCGGCGTCCTGTCCGGCAACGTCGTCCAGGTGCCGATCCACATCCCGATCAACGTGTGCGGCAACACCGTCAACGTGGTCGGCCTGCTGAACCCGGCGTTCGGCAACCACTGCGAGAACAAGAGTGGCGACCACAAGGAAAAGAAGGACGCCGACAAGAAGAACGGCGGCCACAAGGAGCACCGCGCCGGTGGCCACAAGAACGGCCACGGGCAGGGCTACGGCGGCTGATCGCCCGCACCCACTCCAGAGCCCCGGCACCTTCCAGCGCCGGGGCTCTTGTGTGTCCGGACACCATGTTCCATGCCTCCCTACGGCCTACGCGTACCGGTAGATCCTGCCGTGGTCCTCCAACTCGTCCGGGGTCACGTCCCACGGCGGGAGCTTCTCGTGACGGGCGACGACGCGGCCGCGCTGGCCGCTGCCCGGGCCGGGCGGTCTCGCGGGCAGATAGCGGTGGTCGCGGTGCCGGAGCTGCCAGCGCGACCAGCACAGGTCGACGAAGGCGTGGTGCATCCAGAACACCGGGTCGTTGACGGAGGCACCGCTCACCATCACCCCGCCGACCCAGCGGTGCACCCGGTTGTGGTTGCGCCAGGCGGTCGCGCCCTGGCCGCTCCCCCACCCCTCCAGCTTGTTGCGGAACCCCCCGGTGGACGTCGAGTCCCAGGGCGAGGTGTCGTAGACGGGGTCCCGCAGGGCCCACTCGAGGTCGCTCCGCGTCGGCAGCTCGATCGGATCGCCGGACCGCCCGAGGTCCCGGGTGAGGTACTCCTCGTCGGTGATGCGTTCCTTGAGCGTCCAGTTGCCACTCGCGTAGGCGAAGGGTCCCGTCGTCACCTGACGGTCCGGGAGCCGGCCGGTGCCGCCGAGCAGATCGTCCGTCCAGGGCGCCGCGCTCGACGTGCGGTCGCGGGTCCAGTCCCAGTACGGCACGGTCACCGAGGAGTCGACGCGGCGCAGGGCCCGTTCCAGCTCCAGCAGGAAGCGGCGGTGCCAGGGCAGGAAGGAGGGCGACATGTGCGCCGTACGCAGTCCGTCCTCACCGTCCGAGACGTAGAACTCGATGTGCATCCGTACGAACTCGTCGTACTCGCCGCGTCGTTTCAGCTCCAGCATCGCCTGCACGAACCGCCGCTTCTCGGCCGCGGTCAGCGTGCTGACGTCCCTACGCGTGTACGCCATTGTGTCCCCCCATGTCCGCCCCGTCGTTCCAGGTCTCCCGCAACTGCCGCCCGGGCCCCAGTTGGTCGACGGCCGCCCGGGCGGCGTCCAGAGGAGTGGCGTACGACCGGTAGTGGTCGACCATGCTCAGCCAGGTGCCGTCGGCGCGGCGCATCAGGTGCAGCGGGCGTCCGTCCACGGTCACGTGCCACTGCCCGGCAGCGAGAGCACCGCCGGCGGCGGCCGCGGAGCTGCGGATGCCGCGGATCAGGCGGCCCCGGTACGTCTCGTCGAAGGCGAGGTGGGCGGCTCGTTCGGCCGCGCGCTGCTCCCGCGAGGCGATGACGACCGGCGTGAGCGCCACCGCTACGGCGGCCGGGCCGAAGAGCCCGAGCAGCAGGTCCCGCCTGCTCCGGCGGGCGGGGGTACCTCTCTCCGGGCTCGCCAGGGAGGGATCGGCGCCCACCGGTGTTCGGCCGACGCTCATGACCATCGTGTGCTCCTCGTCTCGTACGCAAGAGGGGTCGGGTTCGGTTGTCCGTACCGGTAACCGCCCGACGGCCTGCGCGGTCACCGTCCGAGGGCCCAAGGGGTGAACTTCCGCGCGCGGAGCGCCGACGGGGCCCGGGCCGTGTCACGGTCCGGGCCCCGTCGGACGGGTCGACGCGCCCTACAGGCCGGGCCCCGCGGTCAGGTCGGCGCCCGGCGCGGCCTGCACCATCGGCAGCAGGACGCCCGCCTCCGGGAGCTTCGGCTGCGGCAGCGCGGCGGTGCCGGGCTTGGGAACGGTCAGCGGGGCGTCCAGGGCCAGGCCCGGCGTCAGCGTGCGCACGTCGGCGGCGGGCGCGTCGAGGCCGAGGTGGTCGAATTCGTCGTCGAGGAGGTGCGGCACCGGCGCGTTCAGGTCGGCGCCGGGCAGCCCGCCGTTGACCGGCACTGGCGGAATCACGCGCTCCGGCATGATCCGTCCCTCGACGAACTTCGGTGCCTCGGGGACGCCCGGCATCAGCAGCGGGACCTTTCCGCCGGCCTCGGGCAGCTCCATGTGGAGAGCGCGCTCGGCGCCCTCCAGCGGCACGGGTACGGGGACCGTGCCCACCGCCGCGGCGGGGGACGCGGCAGCCCCCACCGCGGCCGCGATGCCCGTGATGACGGCGGCAAGGGTTCCTCGGGTGGTCGACCTCATGGCAGATACGGTCCCTTTCAGGTTTCGGCTGGCTCAACGTCCGTACCGGTAACGATCCTGATGCGGTGACCAGCGCGAGATTCCCCCGGTTGCCGCAGTAGTACGACGTAAGGCGGTCAGCTCGTCCAGAAGTCCCACCAGCGGGTCAGGACCAACATGCCGACGATCCCGACGTGCGACAGCGGGATCACCCAGGTGAACTCGGCGAAGAGGGACCGCGACCAGCCGGGCGCGGGCAGGAAAGCGTGGCGGACGACGAACGAGGTCACGTACCAGAACAGGACGATCGTGGCGACCCACGCCAGTGCGCACCACAGACACAGGGCATTGATCCGGTACAGCGACTCGAACTGCAGCCACGACACGAAGCCGACGCCGAACAGGCAGCCGGCGTCGAAGGTCAGCCAGTACCAGCGCGGGAAGGCGGCGCCGGCCAGCAGGCTCGTGCCGACGCAGATCACGATGGCGTACGCCACCAGTCCCAGCATCGGGTTGGGGAAGCCGAAGGCCTCGGCCTGGTCGCTCTCCATGACGCTGCCGCAGGACACCACCGGGTTCAGGCTGCACCCCGGGGTGAAGTCGGGGTCCTGCAGCAGCTTGAACTTGTCGAGGGTGATGACCCAGGAGGCCAGCAGCCCCGCCGCGCCCGTGAACAGCAGGAGCAGGGCGAACCCGCGGCCGCCGCTCTCGGCCCGCCGCATCAGGAGCGCAGGCTGCGCGCCGGCAGGACGATGTGGGCGGCGGCCTTCAGCGTCTCTTCGGCACCCGCGAACGCGGCCAGTCCGTCCGGAGTGACGGACTGGCGCGAGGCCTCGGGCCAGGGGCGGGTGGTGAACACGAAGTAGGCGTAACCGCGCTTGGCGACCGCCGCGAGCCATTGCGGCGGTACCGGGCACTTGGTGTTCAGATGCGGCATGGTGACGACGGCGTGCCCGGCCACCACGAGCAGGGTGACCGGCAGGCTCAGCCTGACGTTGCCGTCGACCAGGCCACCGCCGACGGGCAGGCCGTTGTCGTTCAGCAGCCTCTCGACGGCGGCGGTCGCGGCCTCGGGGCCGTCGGGGGCGTTTCCGAGGGAACACGCGAGGAGGTAGGCCATGTCGTGGCCGTCGGGAGCCTCGCCGCTCCAAGCCGTGATCATGAGAGTGCCGAGATCAGCGGTGCGCAGAGGGCGGGCTTCGCTGGAGGTTTTGGTCACCGCGCGACCGTATCCACGGGCCGGACGGGGGGCGGCCGTTTCTCACCCGGGCGGGGGAGCGCTGATGCCGTCTCCATCCGAACGAGGGAGGCGCCGCTCCGCCGTGCTGTCCGGCTCGAACAGCACGAAGGGCCGATCCCGGGCGGCAGCCGCCGCTGGGAAATCGGCCCCGGCGTGGAGGATGACGTCAGTTCCCCACGGGAAGCCCACCGAGGAGTCCGGGCCTGGAGTTCAGCTTGGTGGTCGCCTTCTTGGCGGTGTGGAGCGGCGACTTCTTCTTCTCCGTGTTCAGCGCGTCCGACTGGTGCTGCAGCGGCCGCACGTCGAGGGGGCCCTTGGTGAGCGAGTTGACGGCGCCGTTGAGGCTGGTGGGCGTCAGATCGGCGGTGTCCTGAGCGAACGCGGGCGCGGCGGCACCGGCAAGAACCAGGGAACCGGCAACTACAGCAGCAGCCTTCAGGGACTTCATCGTGTTCCTCTCTTCGGCAATTCATGTCGTCGGGCGGGCAAGTCCGACACCGTGCCCAACGAGCCCCGGCCGGAGCGGAAACTCCGTGCGCGGATATTGGGCTTTCATGAAAATGCCGGGTGCCGGCCTCGGGAGAGACCGGCCCGCCTGTGATGCGGGCGCGTCACGACACGGGCAGTTGTGAGCTGCTGGGCAGGGAGGACAGGCCCGCCAGGTCGGGAGCGGGCAGCTCGGTGTCGATCATGGTGGCGGCGACGGCGTCGACCAGGCCGCTGACCACGGCGGGGAGGGTGGACTCGACCTGGGTGGCCTCTCCGGAGGTGACCGCCTCGAGCAGGGCGTCGATCGCCTTCTCCAGGGCGTCGATCGCGTCGTCCAGCAGGTCGGCCGGCGCCTTTACGGACCGCGCCCCGGCGTCGCCGTTCTGGATGAGCGTGAGCAGCAGGGAGGGGGTCGGCGTCGTCGTACTGCCCGTCGTCGTGCTCGGTGTCGTCGTCATGCCTGTGGCGGGCAGGGTGACGGCGGCCGCCGAGGCCTCCTCGGTGATCTTCGCGGTGGCGTCCTTGACGGCGTCCCCGAGCTTGGCCGCCTGCTCGGCGGAGATCTGGCCGTTGTCGGCCTTGAGCACGGTGTTCAGCAGGTCGGTGACCGGGGTGAGCACGCCTCCCAGCTCGGCCAGCGCCTCGACCTGGGGGCGGAGCGCGTCCGCGTGGGGGACGGGCACGGGCCCACGGGAGGCCGCCGCGGTGGGGCCGGCGACCGCGACGAGAAGTGCGGCGCAGAGTGCGCAGGAGGCGAAGCACCGTGCGGGCAGACCACGCATGGGTGTTCCTTTCGATGTGCGTCGGATCTTGAGCCCACCGTGGAAGCGACGACCGCGCCCTGCAACCCAGCGATCACTCCCTGACACCGCCCCGCCTGCGCCCCTCGGACATCGCCCCTGGTGAGGGGCGCCTCAGGACCGGGCTCACGCGCTCCGCAGGTCACCCCCCATCCGGGGAAACACGGACCGGCCGCGCTCCCGTGGACGGGTCCACGGGAGGGCGGCCGGCGAAGGCGGAGAGCCGACGTCAGTCGTTCTCGCACTCATTGCCGAACGCGGGGTTCAGCGCAGCGATGCCGTTGACGGTGTTGCCGCAAACGTTGATCGGAACGTGGATCGGGACCTGGATGACGTTGC
Source organism: Streptomyces sp. SAI-127 (assembly GCF_029894425.1). Classification (NCBI taxonomy): domain Bacteria; kingdom Bacillati; phylum Actinomycetota; class Actinomycetes; order Kitasatosporales; family Streptomycetaceae; genus Streptomyces; species Streptomyces sp. SAI-127. The sequence goes on along the minus strand of NZ_JARXYJ010000001.1, from coordinate 6,676,129 downwards.
CCGACAGCACGCCCGGGGAGTGGGCGGCAACGCCCTGCGCGCCGCTGTCGGCGGCGGCGATGCCCGCGGTGCCCGCAACGGCGGCGGCCGCAACGGTGGTCAGGGCCAGGCCCTTCGCGATACGCGACATGGAGAGGTACTCCTTGGGTTGACACAAACAACCGGGCGGGGATGCCCGGCCCTGTGTCAACGCGTGGCGCCCGCGCGGGTTGTGCCGCCAATGGGGTGATCTCACGAACGAACGTGCCTCACCGCCCGACACACATGTCGGGTTTCACGGACTAAATGCGCATACCGGATAGGGTTGCGAAGCTCTTGAGGCACCCATGCAGCCAGCACATCGCATTCGTCACGCCACCTTCCCGAAAGGGCAATGCCGGTCATGCGTATTTCCCGGGTCCCGCTGTGCCACGTTGCCAGGGGCGGCGTCCGCGCGGCGGACAACGGCTTCGACGGATACGAGGCACTCAACTCCCGTACCGGGATGCGGATGCGGTTGCACGGCCTCGGCGTGAACGCCCTCGGTCACGCCCCCGATCTGTTCGAACTCGGCAAGGCGCTGCGGTCCGGTGGTGACCAGTCGGCCTTCCGGCTCGTTTCCCAGCGCGACGCGGCCAGGGCCGGCGTGCTCTTCGTCGCTGCTGCCGCCCGCGCGTAGGCGCCTTCCCTCCTGTCCCGAGCGCCGTCCGTGAGCGAGGAAACGCGCATGCACCAGTCAGTCCCCGATCCCCGGCCGCGAGTCCTGCATCTGACCCAGCCCGTGGACGGCGGGGTCGCCCGTGTGGTGACGGACCTGGCCCGAGCCCAGCTCGCGGCCGGTCTGCACGTGACGGTCGCCTGCCCGGACGGCCCCCTCGCCCCCGCCCTGCGCGGGCTCGGCGCCGACGTACGGCACTGGCACGCCACCCGCTCGCCGGGTCCGGCCCTCGTGCACGAGGTACGGCGGCTCGGTCAGGTGATCGCGGACGTGCGGCCCGACCTGGTGCACGCGCACAGCGCGAAGGCGGGCCTGGTCGGCCGGCTCGCGGTACGCGGGCGGATCCCGACCGTGTTCCAGCCGCACGCCTGGTCTTTCGAGGCGGTCGGCGGGATGACGGCGGCGCTCGCGCTGCGGTGGGAGCGGTGGGCGGCGCGTTGGGCGTCCCAAGTGGTGTGTGTGAGCGCGGCGGAGCGCGCGACCGGCGTGCGCGCCGGCATCGGCGGGCGGTGGACGGTGGTCCCCAACGGCATCCGGCCCGAACGTTTCCACCCCGCCCCCGTCGACACCGTACGGTCCGGTGTCCTTCCCGATGTCGATCCGGCGGCGCCTCTCGTGGTGTGCGTGGGGCGGCTGTGCCGGCAGAAGGGGCAGGACATCCTGCTGGACGCCTGGGACAGCGTGTCGCGGCGGGTGCCGGACGCCCGGCTCGTGCTCGTCGGTGACGGGCCCGACCAGGAACGGCTGCGCTCCCGCGCACCGCGGTCCGTGCTGTTCGCCGGGGCAGTCACCGACACCGCGCCCTGGTACCAGGCCGCCGACCTGGTCGTGCTGCCCTCGCTCTGGGAGGGCATGGCGCTCGCCCCGCTGGAGGCGATGTCCTGCGGACGGCCCGTGGTGCTGACCGATGTGGACGGTGCCCGGGAGAGCCTGCCGCCCGCGCTCGTCCCCCGCTGCCTGGTGCCGCCGGGTGATCCGACGCCGCTCGCCGAGGCGGTCACCACGCTGCTGCTCGACCCGTTGCTGCGCGAGGCGCTCGGCCACCAGGGGCGCCGCCACGTCCTGTCCACGCACGACGTACGGCTCACCGCCGAGGCGGTGGCGGCCGTGTACCGCGACGTGCTCGGCGGCCCGGCCGCCGCATACGCCGTGCCCACCGAGTACAGGGAGTTCATCCACTCGTGACCGCGGAAAGTACCGTCCCCTCGCCCGGTGCCCAGCCTCGGGATCCCGGTTTCGCGCCCCTGTTCGTCATGCCGTCGCGCGGCACCGCAGCCGGTTTCCGCTTCCCGGCCCGCAGACCCCCGTCCCGGCCCGCCTCCACGGCCCCGCTGCTCGCCGCGGACAGCGTCGCCGCCCTGCTGGGCGCGGTGACACTCGCCGGCGCGGAGCACCAAGTGCTGCTGGTGGCGCTGCTGGTGACCGCGTCGATGCTGCTGCGCCGGCACTCGGCCCGGCCGGTGCCGGGGATCCTCGACGAACTGCCCTCCGTGTGCGGCCGGATCGCGATCGCCTGGCTGGCGGTCGCGGCGCTCGTCGCCGCGTACGCACCCCACCATGCCCTGCCGGCCCGCACCCTCGCCGCGGGCTTCGTGCTCCAGTCGGCGACGGCCTGCGCGGCCCGGGGCGCCGTGCACTGGCGGCGGCGCGTGCTGCGGCGCGCCCGGCCGCGGGCCGCGCTGGTCGTCGGCCCGGCCGCGACCGCGCAGCGGGTGGCCGCCGCCGTACTGCGGCATCCGCGGTGCGGGGTGCGGCCGGTGGGGATCGTGACCGAACAGCCGGACGGCGGGGGCCAGTTGCCGGTGCTGACGACCGGCGAGGAGGTCGAGCGAGCCCTCATCCAGAACGCTGTGCGGGACGTCCTGGTCGTCCATCCCTCCGCACGCTCGGCCCAGGGGCCGCTGCTGCGGGCGCTCGCCGAGTCGGGCTGCGCGGTGTGGGAGGTGGAGCCGGACTCACCGTCGTACGCCTCGAAGGACCAGCTCGCCGGGTTCTCCTGTCGTCGGCTGGAGATGGGCTCGCGGTGGCACGGCGGTCTCGGCAAGCGGGCGCTGGACGTGGCCGTCTCCGGGACGCTGTTGCTGATGGTCAGCCCGCTGCTGCTGGTGTGCGCGCTCGCGCTGCGAATGACCGGCGGGCCGGGCGTGGTGTTCCGGCAGGAGCGCATCGGCAAGGACGGCCGGCCCTTCACCCTGCTGAAGTTCCGCACCCACCGCCCGGTCGACGAGCACGAGGCGGCGACCCGCTGGAGTGTGGCGAACGAACACCGCATGCCGTGGTTCTGCCGCTTCCTGCGCCGCACCTCACTGGACGAGCTGCTCCAGCTGTGGAACGTCCTGTGGGGCGACATGAGCCTGGTCGGACCGCGCCCCGAACGCCCGTACTTCGTCGCCAAGTTCAGCCAGGCCCACCCGGGTTACGCGGCCCGCCACCGCATGCAGACCGGCATCACCGGCCTCTCCCAGATCCACGGTCTGCGCGGGGACACCTCCATCGAGGACCGGGCCCGTTTCGACAACGCCTACATCGACAACTGGTCGCTGTGGCAGGACGTCTGCATCCTGCTGCGCACCGCGGCCGCGCTCGTGCGCCCGACGGGGAGCTGAGCACATGACCCTCGCCCTGACCCTGCCCCGCGTCCGGCAGTGGCCCCCCGTCCTGCCCGTGCTCGCCGTGGTCGCCCTGCTCGCGCTGCCGCTCGCGCCGGGCGACGAGGGCGGCGCGGGACCGGCCGACGCGGTCTCCGCACTCGTCGTCGGGTACTGCGCGATCCGTCTCGTACGGGACCGGCGGCGTCCCCTGTCCCGTACGGCGGTCGTGCTGCTGGGCCTTCCCGTGGCCGGGCTCGCGCTCGCCGCGGCGGGGGCCGCCTCGCCGGGCGCGGGGATCAGCGGCATGGGCCGCTACCTCCAGGTGTTCGTGCTGGTCCCGGCCGCCGTCATGCTGCTGATCCGCGACCGGGGTGACTTCCGGCTGCTGGCCTGGGCGTTCGTGGGACTCGCCGGGTGGCAGGGCGCGATCGGCACGCATCAGTACATGACGGGGACCGGCGCCTCGTACCAGGGCGAGGACATCCGGGCCGTCGGTACCTTCGGGGCGAGCGACGTGATGGGGATGGCGACCGTCGTCTCCTTCGGGCTGGTGTGCGCGGTGGGGCTGGCCCTGGGGCGGACCTCCGTACGGGAGCGGGCGGTTGCCGCCGCTTGCGCAGTCGCCCTGCTGCTGCCGCTCGCGCTGTCCTTCAGCCGCGGTGCGTGGATCGCGACGGCCGTGACGTGCGGGGCGCAGCTGATGCTGGCCGGGCTGCGGCGGGCGCTGGCGGTGACCGCGGCGGTGGTCGCGACGGGCGTGATCCTGGTGGGCGGGCTCGGACTGGGTTCGGCGCAGCTCCAGGAGCGGGTCGACAGCGTCACACGGGTCACCGACGCGCCGGACCAGTCCGTCACCGACCGCTACACGCTGTGGGCGGCGGCGGTCGGCATGTGGCGCGAACAGCCGCTCACCGGCGTCGGGTTGAAGGGCTTCGCCGAGCACCGGGACGCGCACGCCTCGCTCGCGCTGTCCGCGGGCAGCGACACGGAGGGCGCGGGCGCGGACTTCCGCAAGCAGCCGCTGCTGTCCCCGCACAACATGTACCTCCTCGTCCTCGCCGAACAGGGCCTGCTCGGACTGCTCGCGCTGGCGGGCTGCTGGCTGGCCCTGCTGGTGTGCGGGCTGTACGGGCTGTTCCGGGTACGGCGGAACGGCCCCGGGCTCGACTGCGCACTCGTCGCCTGCGGCCTGCTGATCTGGCAGCTGACCGACTTCCTGTACGCCGACATCGGCGGCCCCTCGACCGTGCTGACGGCGGTGTGCTTCGGACTGGTGGCCTGGTGGGCGCTGGTCGCAAGCGGCGCGACGACGGCATGGGACACGGTGCGATGAAGGTGACGCCCCCCAGGCCCGACGCGCACGCCGACACCGACGGCACGGTGGTGTTTCCCTCGGCCCGCACCGCCGACGCCAGCGAACTCGCCCCCGTCTCCGGGGGGTTCCTCGCCAAGGCCACCCTGGTCACGGCCGGCCTCTCGATCGTCGGAGCCCTGCTCGGGCTGGTCCGTGACCAGGCGCTGGCCCGGCTCTTCGGTGCCGGGAGCGAGACGGACGCCTTCCTGGTGGCCTGGACCGTGCCCGAGTTCGCCTCCACCCTGTTCATCGAGGACGGGCTGTCCTTCGCGCTGATCCCGGCGTTCAGCCTGGCGCTGGCCCGCCGTGCGCAGGGCGCTCCCGGCGACCCGGTCCGCTCGCTGGTGGTGGCCACGCTCCCCTGGCTGTCGCTGGCCTTCGTCGCCGTGTCCGCGCTGGTCATCGGCACCGCCCCCTACCTGGTCGAGGCCCTGGCACCCGGGCTTCCCGACCCGGGCCTCGCCGTCGACTGCACCCGGGTGACCGCGCTGAGCGTGCTGGGCTTCGGGCTCGCCGGATACTGCAGCGCCGCCCTCAGGGCGCACCGGACCTTCCTCGCGCCGGCCGCCATCTACGTGGCCTACAACGCCGGCATCATCACCGCGATGTTCGTGCTCGGCGGGCAGTGGGGCGTGCGCTCGGCGGCCGTCGGGGTCGCGGTGGGCGGTGGATTGATGGTGGCGATCCAACTGCCATCCGTCTGGCGGCAGTCGCGACGCCGGGCAGCGCCCCGGGTCGCATCCGCCGAGGCGGCCGGGCAGAGCATGACGCTGGCCATGGTCGCCACCGTCCTCCTCTTCGCCCTGTGCCGGCAGTCCCAGGTCCTCATCGAGCGCTTTCTCGCCTCCGCCCTCCCGGCCGGCGCCATCTCGCACCTCAACTACGCGCAGAAGGTGGCTCAGATCCCGATGACGCTGTCGCTGATGCTGTGCACGGTCACCTTCCCCGTGGTGGCGCGGGCGCTGGCCGACGGCGACACGGAGCGGGCCCGGGACCGCGTGGAGCGGGACCTGGCGCTGGCCGCGTGTCTGGTGCTGCTCGGCGCGGCCACGGTGATCGCCTGCGCCCCCCAGATGGTCGAACTCCTCTTCCAGCGAGGCGAGTTCACCGCGGCGGACACGGCGGCGACCGCGGGGGTCATGCGCGTGTACGCACTCGGGCTGCTCAGTCAGACCCTGGTCGGGTGTCTGGTCCGGTCCCACTTCTCCGCGGGCCGCTCCACCTGGTATCCGCTCGGCGCGATGGCCGTCGGCATCGTCACCACCGCCGGCGTCGGCAGCTGGACGGTGGGCCCGTGGGGAGTGGCCGGGATCGCCGCCGCCAACGCCATCGGCATCACCGTCACGGCCTTGATGCTGCTCGCCGGCATGGGCGCGCGCAACGTCCCGATCCGCACCCGGCGGGTTCTCGCCGGGCTGAGCAGGACGCTGTACGCGGCGGTCGTCGCAACCGTCACCGGCGCGTTCGCGGCGAGCCGATTCGACTCGGCGGTACCGGGTCTGGCCACGGGTTCCCTGACCGTGGTCGCCGTCTTCGTCCTCCTTGCCCGGGCCCTGAACGTCCAGGGCGTCGCTTCCGCTCTGCGTTCCCTACGCACCGTCACCCGAAGGCTCTCGCATGCCCGTTTCCGCTGACAGCGCCCCTCTCAGAGGCCCGGTGCCCTGGGTGGCGATGTACCACTCCGTGGGCGACTACTCGGACGACCCCTACCGCGTCACGGTCACGCCCGAACGGCTGGACCGGCAACTGCGCTGGCTGCGCGGACGCGGCCTCACCGGTGTCTCCGTGGCCGACCTGCTGGCCGCCCGCGCCCGCGGCGAGGGCCGCAAGCTGGTCGGACTCACCTTCGACGACGGTTACGCCGACTTCGTCGACCATGCCCTGCCGGTACTGCGCCGGTACGGCTTCGGCGCCACTCTCTTCGCGCTGCCGGGCCGGCTCGGCGGGGACAACGCCTGGGACCGGCTGGGCCCGCGCAAGCCGCTGCTCACCGCGGACGCCATCCGGCAGGCGGCGGCCGAGGGGGTGGAGATCGGCTCGCACGGGCTGACCCACATCGACCTGACCAAGGCGGACGACGCCCTGGTGAAGGCCGAGGTCGTCGAGAGCCGGGCCACGCTGGAACAGTTGACGGGCTCTCCCGTGAACGGCTTCTGCTACCCGTACGGCGCGATCGACCAGCGTGCCGTGGACGCCGTCCGCGACGCCGGATACACATACGCCTGCGCGATCGACCCCGGTCCGCTGAACGGCCCGTACGCACTGCCCCGCCTGTACGTCGGGCAGGACGACCACGCCGTACGCCTGTTTCTGAAGTACCGGCTGCACCGCCTGCGCCGGCGCCCTGTCGAGGGGGTCTGACGTGCGGGCCCTGCATGTCATCACCGGCCTGGGCGTCGGCGGTGCCGAGCAGCAGCTCCGGCTCCTGCTGCGGCACCTGCCGGTCGACTGCGAGGTCGTCACGCTCACCAACCCGGGCGCGGTCGCCGACGGGCTGGCCGCCGACGGGGTGCGGGTGACCCACCTGGGGATGGCCGGCAACCGGGACCTGGGCGCGCTGCCTCGCCTGGTCCGGCTGATCCGCACGGGCGGCTACGACCTCGTGCACACCCACCTCTACCGTGCCTGCGTCTACGGCCGGCTCGCCGCGCGGCTCGCGGGCGTCCGGGCGATCGTCGCCACCGAACACTCCCTGGGTGACTCGCAGATGGAGGGCCGCCCACTGACGGCGGGGGTACGTGGCCTCTACCTGGCCAGCGAGCGCCTGGGCCGGAGCACGGTCGCCGTCTCCCCGACCGTCGCCGAACGGCTGCGGCGCTGGGGCGTTCCGGCCCCCCGGATCGAGGTCGTCCCCAACGGTGTCGACCTGGACCGCTTCCGCTTCGACCCGGACCGGCGTCTGCGCACCCGACAGCGGCTGGGCCTGCCCGAGACGGCGTATCTCATCGGCGGCATCGGCCGGCTCACGGCCGGCAAACGCTTCGACGTCCTGATCCGGGCTCTTGCCCAGCTCCCCGCCGACCACTGGCTGTTGCTGGCCGGGGGCGGACCGCAGGAGCACACCCTGCGGCGGACCGCCCAGGACGCCGGGGTCGCGGACCGCGTGCTGTTCACCGGCGAACGCCCCTGCGTCCCCGACGGCACCCCCGGCCCCGACCTGCCCTCCCTCACCTCGGCGATGGACCTGCTCGCCTCCCCCTGTCCGGAGGAGACCTTCGGTCTGGCGACGGTGGAGGCGCTGGCGTCGGGGCTGCCCGTCCTCTACTCCTCCTGCCCGGCACTCGAGGACCTGCCCGCGCACACCGCGCCGGCCGCGCGCTTCGTCCGGGGCGGCCCCGACGCCTTCGCGCGGGCCGTCACCGCGACCCGGGCCATGGGCCCCGGACCGCGCACCGCGCCCGAGGCCGCCGACCGCTACAGCATCACCCGCAGCGCCGATCGCCTGATGAACGTCTACGCGGCGGCGGTGGCCGCCCCTTCCATCTCTCCATCACCCCAGGGAGCCCCTCTCTCATGACCGAGAACCCCACCGGACCGAGCCACCCGGCCACCGGCCTGGCCCGCGTCAGGACCCTGCCGCCCTGGTCCCTGCTCGCGGCCGGAACCCTCGTCGGCGGCCTGCTCGGCGGGGTGTACGGGCTCACCGAGCAGCCCGAGTACACCGCCACGTCCTACGTCGTCGCCGTCCCCACCGAGAAGTCCGACCCGGCGACGGCGATCGGCTTCGCGCAGGCCTACGGCCGGGTCGCCACGCAGCTCGCGGTGCTCGGAGACGCGCAGGTGTGGGCCGGTGTGCCGGTGACGACGCTGAAGTCGAGCGTGCGGACGCAGACCTCGCCGGACGCTCCGATGGTCGCCGTCACGGCCACCTCCACCCGCCCCGACCTGGCCGCCGACATGGCCAACGCCGTCTCCCGCGCGCTGACCCGGCATGCGAACGACACCAAGGGCGCCACCCGCGTCGAGCTTCAGACGTTCGCCCGGGCCACCAAGCCCAGCGAGCCGTCCTCGGCCTCCCCCACCCTGACCGGCCTGGTGGGCGCGAGCGCGGGCGGCCTGCTCGGCGGGCTGGCACTGCTGGCCCGGCCCAGGCGGTCCGGGGACGCGGCCGGGCGCCCCGCGCCCGTACCGGGTCCGGCCATGGCCGGCGACACCCACGGGCAGCTGTGAGGTACCGGGCGGAACTCGTCACCACGGAGCGGGACTTCGCGGAACTGGCTGCGGAGTGGGGTGACTTGTACCGCCGCTGCGGGTCCGCCACCCCCTTCCAGAGTCACGCCTGGCTGCACTCCTGGTGGCTGTCGTACGGCAGACGCGGCCGGCTGCGGCTGGTGCTGGTGCGCGACGGGGCGGACCTGGCCGCCGCCGCGCCGCTGATGCGCGTGGACCGCCCTGTGCCCTCGCTCGTGCCGCTCGGCGGGTCCATCTCCGACTACGGGGACGTCCTGCTGGACGACGAGCGCGGCCCGGAGGCGGTCACCGCGCTCGCCGGGGGCCTGTCCGCGGCCGCTCGCACCGCCCTGATCGACCTCCGCGAGGTCCGCCCGGGCGGGGCCGCCGAGCGGATCTACGGCCACTGGAACGGGCCCCGACGCCGGGTGGACGACTCGGTGTGCCTGGAACTGCCCGCGGTGTCCATGGACGAGCTGATCACGCGCCTGCCCACGGCCAAGGCCCAGCAGCGGGTCCGCGCCAAGCTGCGCAAGCTGACCGCGCTCGGGATCCAGCGGCACACCGTGACACCGGACGAGGTGGACAAGGCGCTGCGGCGGCTCATCGAGCTGCACGCCCTCCAGTGGGAGGGCCGGGGTGTGACGCCCGAGCATCTTCGGCCGCGGTTCCGCGAACACCTGGTGCGCTCGGTCGCGCCGATGGTGCGCTCCGGGGACGCGGTGGTCACCGAGTTCCGTCTCGACGACGACGTGGTGGCCGTGGACCTGACCCTGATGTCGCGGCGGCTGGCGGGCGGCTACCTGTACGGCGCCCATCCGTGCCTGCGCGAACGCAAGGCGGACGTGGCGGTGATGCTGCTCGACGCGTGCAGCCGGCACACCCAGGAGGGCGGGCACGGCACGCTGAGCCTGCTGCGCGGCAACGAGCCGTACAAACACCACTGGCGGCCCGAGCCGGTCGTCAACCAGCGGCTGCTGCTGGCCCGGCGGCGCACGGCCCCGCTGCTGGCGGCGGTCGAGTGCGACGTGGCCGCGCGGCGGCGGGGCAAGGAGTTGCTGCTCCACTGGCAGGACTGGACGGAGCGGAAGGAGCGCCACGGTGGCGGCGGGTCCTGAGGGAGTCCGCCGCCACCGGTCGGCCGCGCTACCGGTTGCGCGGCAACCAGTCGAAGCGCAGGCACAGCTTCCCGCCGAGCCAGTACTCGACCCAGTCGCCCAGATCCACCGGAGAGCAGTCGGGCGGACTCGTCGGGCCGACGGGTGCGGTGGGCTCGGCCGGCTCCGTGACGGGGTCGGTGGGCTCGGCCGGCTCCGTGGGGGCGGTGATGGTGCCGGAGAGGAGGGACCGGTAGATCTCTGCCGCCCGCGGGTTGTCCGGGCACTGCCACACACCGTGCGGGCAGTAGTCGGTCAGCGTGTTGTAGAGCGGCTTGTGCTCGTTCATCCAGCCGAGCATGCGCCGCATGTACTCGGCGTTGTCCCCGTTGCGGAACAGTCCCCATTCCGGATAGGAGACGGGCTTGCCGTGGGCCTTGGCGAAATTCACCTGCGCCCGAAGGCCGTAGGGCTCATTCACCTGTTCGTCGAACGTCATCCCGGACGGCTGGTCGTAGGAATCCATGCCAACGATGTCGACCGAGTCGTCCCCGGGATAACACCGCGTCCAGGGCACGGCGTCCCGCCCCCGGGACGGCGCGAAGTCGAACCGGAACTTCTGCCCCGGCACCGCACGCATGGTCGTGACGATCCTGTTCCAGTACGTCTTCCAGGCCTCCGGGTCGGGCCCGCAGCGATGGGTGTACGTGGTGCCGTTCATCTCCCAGCCGAGCACGATCACCGTGTCCGGCACCTTCAGCCGCACCAGCCGTTCGGCCAGGGCGCGGAAGTGACGGTCGAAACGGCCGGCGGCGCCCTGACGCAACAGCAGCCGCACCTCGGCGTCGGAGACCTGCTCCTCGTTGCGCTCCAGCATGGGGACGTTGAGGACGAACATCCGGTCGTCCCGCCCGGTGCGCCAGCGCGCCCACGCGTCGAGGAAGCCGGGGGCGCCCTCGATGTTGCTCCAGCGGTCGCCGGGCAGATAGGTGTGGCCGACGCGCAGTTCGGCGCCGCCCAGCCAGCGGCTGAGGTCGAGCATGCGGGCCACGCCATTGGGGCCGTAGTCGAGATAGGCGCCGAACGCGGGAGCATGCTTTCCGGGCCACGCCGGCGCCGGGAGGGGCGGCGGGGTCACCTTCGGCTGCTCGGGCAGGGCCGGGGCCACGGGGACCGGTGTGGCGGCGGGTGTCGGAGCGGGAGGACCGGCGATCCGCGCCACCCCCGCACCCGCGGCGAATCCTGGACCGGACGCCAGTGCCGTCGTCGCGACGACCGACGCCGCGACGACGGCCAACCGCCCGGACCGGGTCCGTCGATGCTGTGGGGCCATGCCTGCTCCTCTCTCCACGCTCGGAATTTCGCTTTCGCTCTCTTTTCCGCGCCCTCGGGCTTTTCCCTTACCTGACACTCAGTCATATCAATATGAATTCCGCCACCGTGCTTACGGCTTTCGTGTGCTCCGATCGCCCGCACGAGTGAAACAACCGAAGGACGATGCCGTGTCGCCGTTCGACAGCCGGGTCCCCGCAGTACTGCTGCGGATCGACCCGAATCCCTTTCACCACGGAACGCTCGGTGCCGTGCGTTCACTGGGCCGGGCGGGTGTGGAGGTGCACCTGGTCGCCGACTGCGCGGGAAGCCCGGTCCGCGCGTCCCGTTTCGTACGGCAGTTGCACCCCGCGCCGCCGCCCGGCGCGTCCCCCGCCGACATCGCTGTCGTACTGCGTCAGGTGGCCGCCCGGATCGACAGCCCCGCCGTCCTGATCCCGATGGACGACGCGAGCGCGGTCGCGGTCGGCCGGCTGCGCGAGGAGCTGGCCCCCTCCTACCTCCTGCCGCAGCAGCCCCCGGCGCTGCCCGAGCGGGTGGCCGACAAGGCCGAACTGGCGGCGGTGTGCGCGGCCGCGGACATCCCGCATCCGGAGACGGTGATCCCGTCCGGCGCCGGCGAGGCCGCCGCCGCGGCCTGGCGGCTGGGCCTTCCGGTGGTGGCGAAGTGGAGCCGCCCCTGGCTGCTGCCGACGACCGGCGGGCTGCGCAGCACGGTCGTGGTGCGCAGCCCGCAGGAGGCGCACGAGCTGTACCTGCGCACCGAGGAGGCGGGCAGCCGGCTGCTGTTGCAGGCGTTCCTGCCCTCGGGCCCGGACCGCGACTGGTTCTTCCACGGGTACGCCGCCCGCACGGGCGCGGTGATCGGCGGCGGCCCCGGTGTGAAGGAACGGTCCTGGCCGCGCGCGGCGGGCCTGACCGCGGTGGGGCGCTGGCGGCCGAACCCGGACGTGCAGGCGCTCGCCGAGCGGCTCACCGGCGCACTGGGCTACCGCGGAATCCTCGATCTCGACTTCCGCCGCTGCGGCACGACCGGCGCCTACCACCTACTCGACTTCAACCCGCGCCCCGGTGCCCAGTTCCGGCTCTTCGCCGACAGCGCGGACCTGGACGTCGTACGGGCCCTGCACCTGGACCTGACCCACCGTCCGCTGCCGGATGGTTCGCCGCTGCCGGGGCGCGCCTTCGTGGTGGAGAACTACTCCCCGCTCACCCTGCTGCGTCCCGCCCCCGACGGACGTGAGCTGGCCTGGCACGCGGAGGACGACCGGGCGCCGGGCCGGGAGATGCGGGGGCTGTGGGCACGCCATGTGTCCCGCCGCGTGCGGGAGCGACTGCGGCGGCCGGCCGGAGCCGGAACCGGACGCCTGGTCGGGGCCACCGTGTCCGTGCCACCGCCCTCCCCCGCCACGCCCTACCGCTCCCCCGCCCTCGCCAACGCGCTCCCCGACGAGGTGTCCGACGACAAGAAAGTGAGCAGCTGCTGATGTACGACCTCCTGGTGGTGGGCGCGGGCCCGTACGGTCTGTCCATCGCGTCCCATGCCGCAGCCGCCGGACTGCGGCTACGGGTGTTCGGCCGCCCCATGGCCTCGTGGCGTGACCACATGCCGCGAGGGATGTTCCTCAAGTCGGAGCCGTGGGCGTCCAACCTGTCGGACCCGGCGGGCCGTCTGCGGCTGGACGCGTACTGCGCGGGCCAGGGCGTGGCAGCCGAGCACGGGGAGCCGATCCCGGTGGAGATGTTCGCCGCGTACGGCCAGTGGTTCGCCCGGAACGCGGTACCGGAGGTGGACGAGCGCACGATCACGCGGATCGCCCCCTGCCCGGGCGGCTTCGAGGCGGTCACCGAGGACGGCGAGACCCTGCACGCCCGCACGGTCGCACTGGCGGTCGGTGTGATGCCCTTCGTGGAGCTGCCGACCGCCCTGCGCACGCTGCCCGACTCCCTGGTGTCGCACAGCAGCCATCACGACGACCTCGCCCGCTTCCGCGACCGGGACGTCACCGTGATCGGCGGCGGCCAGGCGGCCCTGGAGACGGCGGCCCTCCTCGCCGAACAGGGCACACGGGTACGGGTCCTGGCGCGCGCCGACCAGTTGCAGTGGAACGACGTGCCGCCGCCCTGGCAACGCCCCTGGTGGCAGAGGGCGCGCGCCCCTCACAGCGGCCTCGGCCCCGGCTGGCGCAACTGGTTCTACTCCGAACGCCCGGGCCTCTTCTACCGGCTTCCCGAGGCGAGGCGGACGCGGATCTGCGCCACGGCGCTGGGGCCGGCCGGAGCCTGGTGGCTGCGGGACCGGATCGAGCCGGTGGTCGAGGTGCAGCTCGGCCACGAGGTGGCGGCGGCCCGTCCGGTGCGTGGCGGGGTGCGGCTGGATGTCGTGAGCGGCGGGGGCGGATCGCAACCGTCGGGGTCGCGGCGGGCCCTGCGCTCCCTGGAGACCGAGCATGTCATCGCCGCCACGGGCTTCCGCGCGACGGGAGAGCGGCTGCGGCTGCTCTCCGACGAACTGCGCGGCTCCCTGGCGACGGTGGCCGACGGCGCGCCGCAGGTCGGGCGGGACTTCGAGTCCTCTTGTCCGGGGCTGTTCCTCGCTGGCCTGGTGACGGCGTCCGGCTTCGGCCCGGCCATGCGCTTCGTGCACGGGGCGACCTTCACGGCGAGCACGCTCGTCGGCGGAGTGCGTCGTCACCTGCGCACGGGCACACCCGGCGGAACGATCCCGGCGCCCAGCAGCCGGGGACAGCGCGGGGCGGCGCCCGCCGTGCGGCCCTGACCTCAACCGTCCGTGGGGAGGATGCCGGGCGTGCCCGGCCGGCACCCCCCCACGGGTCATCGACGGGACGCTGCTCGGCTTCGCCGGTACAGGACGGCTCCGGCCGCGATCAGTGCGGCGCTCGCGGCCGATGCCCCCATCAGGGCCTCGCTGCCGGTCTCCGCCAGAGCGGGCCGGTCGTCTCCGGGGTACGAGGGGGGCACGTGGTCGCGGTCGGCGGGGGGAGGCGTGCTCTTCCCGCCGGGCGGCGGGGTGGACGGAGGAGTCGTCGCAGGGGTGTCGCCGTATCCGTCCGAGGTGTCCTCGGCGCAGGCGTTGCCGAAGACGGGGTCGAGTAGGGTGGCCAGGCCGACGCTGTCGCCGCACACGTTCAGCGGCACCTCGACCGGGACCCGCACATCGTTGCCTGAGCCGGCGCCGGGCGAACCCTCGGTCCCGCCCTGCGCGTCCTCATCGTGGTCATGACCCGAGCCGTATGCGGAGTCGTCCTTGCCGTCCTCGTCCCGCGCCGCGCAGGCGTTGCCGAAAACGGGGTTGAGTGCGGCGATCACGTCGACCGTGTTGCCGCACAGGTTCAACGGCACGTCGACCGGGACCTGCACGTCGTTGCCGGACACCACACCCGGCGAGTCCACGGCGGTCCCGTTCGCCTGCGAATCCGCCAGGGCGGGACTGCCGCACAGGGACAGAACGCTCGTCGCGGCAGCGGCCGCGAACATTCCCCTGCTCAGGGTCTGTCGCACTCTTGATCGTCTTCCTGCTTGAAGAAATGGGAAAGCCGGCCTTGGAGCGGACAAGGATGTCCAAGGCCGGCCATGACACAGCCGTACGGCTGGTGCGGAACGACGTCAGCCGTTCACGCACACATTGCCGAACGCCGGGTTCAAGATCCCGCCAACGTTCACGGAATTGCCACACACATTGATGGCCGCGTGAATGGGAACCTGGACCACGTTGCCGGAGAGGAATCCTCCGGAACCTGCGGCGACACCCTGGGCCTCCGCGTCAGCAAAGGCCGGAGTAGCCGCACCCAGAGCCATGATCACGCCCGCAACGACAGCAGCGGTCTTCTTCATGAACTTTCCCTTCTCTGCGGTCATGCCTCATTGACGGCCGAAACCGCGCGAGCACAGCCGTACGGCTCGCACCATGACCAGCAGCCTGCACACGAGAAATTGACCGAAGAAGGGAAAATCAACGTGCGACACTCCGAAATTCACTCGGATGGGCCGCACAATACCGCCGCCGTACCGCCGAAAGAGCTACACAGCCGCCGACGCCCTCACCTTGCGGGGCGGCTCACTTCTCGCTGTTCGCCGACAGGACCGACACGTCCTCCAGGACGTGCGAGAGCGCGCCGTCCCGCTTGCTGTTCGTGGAGTTCTCGGTGCACTGCTGCTGCAGGTGGTCCGAGAGAACGGGGATGTCCTGGATGGCGCCGCCGATGAACCCGTCGACCGCGACGTCGGTGTCCTGGACGCCCAGGCAGGGCTTGTTGAGCGAGCCCTGCACCAGCGAGAGCTGCGGGCTCATAGTGCCCTTGGTCACCGAGTTGCCGAACTTCGACGAGGTGCCGTTGCCGTTGGCCACGGTCGGTCCCTTGTCGTCGCCGATGGCAAGCGCCTGGGGCGCGGCCGCCACCGACATGCCAATGACAGAAGCGGCAGCCGCCGCGGCGACCATTGCCTTCTTGAGCACTTCGCGTTCCTTTCGTCGTAGCGACGCATGTCCTACGGCCTCATCAACCGGACCCTCCCGAATTGGTTTCGGGGATTCACCCGGTTGGCCCGCATGAAATGCCGGACATCTGATCACCAGGGCCGATGACGCTCGCCGGGTGTCCTCGGTATGGGCCGACGGAGTGAACGGGAGAAACCATGCTGCGCCAATGCAGTTGAGCCAGAGCGCTCCCGCGCAGACGTTTCCTCCGAAAGGGTTGGCCAGTGATCAAGAAGTTTGTCGCCACTGCGGCTGTCGCCGCTTCCGCCTTGGGCGCCTCCGCTGCCGCGGCACCGCAGGCACTGGCGGTCGGGAACGACCAGGGCCCGAGCGTCACGAACGGCAACGCGGGATGGCAGGCCTTCGGCAACTCGACCACGTACGGGAAGATGAGCCCGCAGATCGCTCTCATCCAGGGCTCTTTCAACAAGCCGTGCGTCGCCGTGAACGACATTCCGGCCTCGGTCAACGGGGCCATCGGTGGCGCGATCCAGGACGTTCCGATCCTGTCCGACCACATGCAGCAGCAGTGCGCCGAGAACTCCTCGAACGTCAAGCGCGACGGCGCGCTGGCGCACCTGCTGGAGGACGTGTCGGTCCTGTCCCAGAACGGCGAGGGCTGACATCGACGGAAGGGCGGGGCCACCGAACCGATGGGTGGCCTCGCCCTTCGTGCGCCCTCGACCGGAGGGGTGCGGGGGAAGGTTGCCAACCCGCTTGCCATCCGAGCCGGTTGTGCGACACGCGGGCCCAAGTCGGGCCGTTGTCGCACCTGTTCGACTCATCCTGGTGTACGGCCGTTGAGCCGAGCGTGTCATCGCCCAAGGATCGCTTCGTCGTTCGAGGTGTCACACGTGTTGCTGAAATGACGGCGACACGGCAGCCACTGCTGCCACACGGCGGCCTCTTGATCAAGCTGGTGACTTCTGCGAAGGAGACCCCCCGTGCGAATTTCTGACATGCAGCGCTGCGAGGCCCGGCCGGGACAGCTCGTCGAGTGGACGGTCAGTGCGGCGACCGTCGCGGCTGCGGCGGTGCTGCCACCGGATCCGCGGCCGCCGGCGTACATCCAGGAGTCGCACGTCAGGACAGCGCGGTCGGTGCGTGAGGACGGTCTGTTCGTGCCGACATGGCTCGGAGCGGCCTTCGACCTGCCGGGCCGTGTGGACCTCGGTGCGCTGGAAGGGGCTCTGCGGGACTGGACTCTGCGGCACGAGACGCTGCGCAGCGGATTCAGGTGGGCCGGGGACGACATGCAGCGCTTCACGCTCGACGCGAGGGACGTGTCGCTGCAACGTGAGGTGGTCGGTGACTTCACCGACCCGGAGGCACTGGTCAGTTACCTCCAGGGCCGGTTCGACATCGCGGCGGACGCACTGGGTTGGCCGAATCTCATGTACGCGGCGGTCGTTCGCGAGGACTCCGTCAGTGTGTACATGGCCTTCGACCACACCAATGTCGACGCCTACTCCCTGCAGCGCATCCCGGAGGAGATCAGCGAGCTGTACATGGCCGGCGTCACGGGACGGCCCGTCGTCGGTACGCCGGTGGGAAGTTACGTCGACTTCTGCGAGCAGGAGCGGGCGAACGCGGACGGGATCGACGACACCCACGCGATCGTCGCGCGCTGGCGGGAGTTCGTGGGCCGGTGCGACGGAAGGCTCCCGGAGTTCCCCGTCGACCTCGGTGTGCAGCCCGGTGGGGTGCTGCCCGCCCAGAAGCTGCTGTGCGAGCCGCTCGTCGACGCGAGCGCCGCCGCCGCGTTCGAGGAGTACTGCCGTCCCTACGGCGGCAGCCTGGTGGGCATCCTGGCGGCGACCAGCCTCATCGTCCACGAACTCGGCGGACAGCCGGTCTACCGCACGGTCGTGCCGTTCCACACCCGGCTGAAGTCGGCGTGGTCGGATTCCGTGGGCTGGTATGTCGGCGGCGCCCCGATCGAGGTGCCCGCGGCCCGGGACTTCGAGGGAGCACTCGTCGCGGTCCGCGCCGAGTTGCGGGCCAACCGTTCGCTGGCGCGCATTCCGCTGGCCCGTGTACTGCGTCTGCTCGGCACGGACTTCCGTCCGACGTCACCCGACATGTACTCGATGGTCTCGTACGTTGACGCCCGCCTCATTCCCGGCTCGGCCCGCTGGGCGGAGCAGAGGGCGTACGGGCTGATCCGGGTGTCGTACGGCGACCAGGTGTGCGCCTGGGTCAACCGGCTGCACGAGGGCCTGTGGTTCGCCTGTCGCTACCCGGACACCGAGGTCGCCCGCAAGAACGTGCGGCGGTACGCCGAAGGACTGCGGGATGTGATCGTCTCCGTGCCCGCACATGGTCGCCTGCGGGTCGCAGAGCCGGTGTTCACCTGACACGACTGGCTTTTGCTTCAACCGCGTTGCCCCGTCCCCCTCGGCAACCCGTTTCCCCGGGCGGGCAGTTGGCGTCAACCCGGTGATGGTGCGGGGTGTATCCCCCTCAGGAACACGCCTGTTGCGTGCGAGTGCCTCCTATGACTACTGCTAGTATTCGTTCAGTCACGCTAGGCAATCAGCTGTGACGTCCGAGCGACGAACGAGGTGTTCCATGCGCAAGATTCAGCAGGTCGTGATCGCAGCAGCAGTGGCGGCCGGCGGCCTGTCCGCCGCCGGTGCCGGCACCGCCGCCGCCGACACCTCCGACGGGGGGCTGCAGGTGAACAACCTCTACCGCCCCTACCAGGAATGCAGTCCGCAGACGGTGGCCGAGAACAACGTCCCGATCGGCGTGCTCGGCCTCGCGACCACCACGGACACCACCTGCAGCCAGTTCAACACCGCCTTCCAGGGCTGAACCCGGCAGGCACCCCCACAAAGGACAACGCATCAGATGTTCAACAGAAGGAAGATCGCGGCCCTTTCGGTGTTGACCGGGGGCCTCCTCATGACCTGCGTCGGCATCACCCAGGCGCAAGCCGCGGCGGGCCCGGGAAACTGCACGCGCGACCTGTTCGGTTTCACCTGCACCCAGCGGATCACGGGAGTGATCCCCGAAGACGGCGTCATCCCCCACCAGGAGACCTGCAAGCCGGTCGAGCCCGTGACACTGCCCGCCGCCCTTGGCAACGGCAGGGCGCGGCTGGGCCCCGAGGTGACCTGCGCCGCCCCGGCATTGACCGCGCCTGACGCGGTCGGCACCGCACCGGAGGAGAACGGCCTGTTGGGCTGAGCCTCACAAACCGACGACGCGACATGGGGAACGTAGATCCTCGATAGCTACACAGTGTGTGTATATGCTCACATTGAGTAGCCAAGCCGGGCGGTCCTGCCCGGGTGAGAAAGGGTCAACCATGCGTATGTTTCAGCGTGCTGCAGTCGTAGCGGCAGCGATTGCGGGGCTGTCCACCATCGGTGCCGGCGTCGGTTTCGCCGGTGACAACGGCGAAGCGCCTCCGCCGATCAGCGCCGTGGCCAACTCGTCGGCCAACGCCGTCGCCTTCGGGGGCGACTACTACACCCTGCCGCAGGCCCAGCCCGAGGGCCAGCCGGAAGCCCAGCCTGAGGGTCAGCCGGAGGAGCAGCAGCAGCCCGAGGCCCAGCCGGAGGCTCAGCCCGAGGCCCAGCCCGAGGCCCAGCCGGAGGAGCAGCACGGCGAAGAGTAGGAACCGCGCCGCAAGCCCATCCGCACCGCGCCACAACGAACGAACCACCGTTCTTGGGAAGCCTGACGCACATTGCACGAACTCAACGTCTCGGTCCCGCACCGCTTCAGCGGGTTCAACGGTGTGCTGAGTGAATCCCCGTGGCGAATGCAGCCCGGACGCGCCGCTCGATCAGGGCACGCGTCCGGGCTGCGGCCGTCTGTTTCGACCTTCTCGGGCTCGAGTGCACACCGGTTGACGGCATGTGCGCTCGGGCCTCCGTCGTAAAGGAATACCGCACATGTTCACTGCGCAGAAGATCGCCGCCGTCTCGGGGCTCATCACAGGTCTCGCCGCGATCTGCCTCGGCGCCCCATACGCCTACGCGGACGACGGCAACTGCGCGATCACCGCGCAGGGTGACACCGTCTGCATTCGCAAGAGTGAGACGCAGATCGACAAGGATGACGCGCATATCGTCGAGCAGAAGCAGGCCTGCTCGACAGCAGACCGGCCGAACGTGGTGGACTGGCAGGACAAGATGCTCGACGGCGGGTCCACGAGCGTCGGACCGGTCGTGGAGTGCTCCAACACCGCCCCTCTGCCCAAGCAGTTCAAGAAGCCGCACATCGAGTTCTGAGCATGACGGCGAAATGCCGGGCCGGGATGATTCCCGGCCCGGCATTTCGGTTTTTGGGGAAGTGGTCTTTGGGAAAGTGCTGCCGACGCAACGAAAATCCCCGGTGCCCCGTCAGCGATTCGGGGGCACCGGGGAAAGACTGTGTCTTACTTGCCGACCGTGTTGTCGCAGCCCATGCTCGAGCCCAGGGACGTCTGCTGGGCGCCCGGGTTGCCCTCGCCGTTCAGGAGGTTGCCGCCGAGGCCGTTGCCGATGCCGACCTCGCCGAGGATGTCGACGTTGGTGTCGTGCGACGTGCACTTGCTGGTCTGCATGATATCGAAAGCGTCGCCACCGCCCTTGCGCCCACCCTGGTCGGCGTGGGCGGTGCCGGCACCCAGGAGGCCGATGCTCCCGAATGCGGCGAGGAGGACGGCAGCCGTGCGGAGCTTGCGCATGTCATCTCCGGTGAAGTGAGGTGGACGCGATCCGTGTTGATCGACATCAGTGCGGTCATGAAGGTCGAAGGGAACCTTCGCCGCCTGGCATGCCTGGCGGCACGCGAATGGTCCCGGCCCTGCGCCGGGACCATTCGCGGTGTTCGGCGCCTGAGCGCCGGGAAGTGCCTCAGAAGGCGCTGTTGTTGCAGCCCATCGTGGAGCCGATGTCGGTGGCCTGAGCACCCGGGTTGCCCTCGCCGTTGAGGCCGTTGCCCAGCAGGCCGTTGAGGATGCCGACCTCGCCGAGGACGTCAAGGTTCAGGTCGTGCGAGCGGCAGCTGGAGCTCTGCGAGATCTTGAACTTGTCCCCGCCGTCCTTCCCTCCATGACCGTCGGCGTGGGCGGTGCCACCCACGAGGCCGATGCTGCCGAGGGCAACGACCAGGACGGCAACGTTGCGAAGCTTGCGCATGTCATCTCCGGTGAGAGTGAATGGGTGCGATCTGTGCCAGATCGACTCCTTACAGTTACAGGAGATTAGTGCGAAGTATCCCAAAACGGTCAGAGGCGCGCCGATTTCGTGTCCTCGGAGCGAAAGCACCCGAAAGTCGTATCGCGTGCGAAGAGCTAGCGCGCGTTGGCGAGGGCGCTGGAGAGGGCATTCGACTGGCTGTTGGCCTGGGTGCATTCGATGCCCCGGGTCTGGGAGGCGGCGAGCACCGCGACCGGGACGTTCGCGTCGAGCAGGGACTGCGGGCTGCACTCCTGGGCCGGCCGGAACAGGTTGTTCTGAGCCGGCGCGACACCCTGCACTGGCCGCGCCGTCTGCGCCGTCTGCGGGGCCGGGGAGGAGAGTTGAGGGTTGATCTGCGGGTTGAGCTGAGGGTTGAGCTGCGGTGCAACCTGGGTGCCGCGCTGCGCGGCCGGGGCCGGGGCCGGCTGCTGAACGGTCGGCGAGCCATAGCTCTGCGTGGTCGCCTGAGCGGACGTGGCCGTGGTGGCCTGGGCGTCCGGCTGCGAAACGGGAGGCGGCACAGCCCCGTTCAAGGAGGGAGTGACTGCTGAGCTCGATCCTGCCCCGACGGCGGCCAGTCCGCCGGCCGCTGCGACGACGAACGCGATTTGCTGGAGCTTGCGCATGGAATTCTCGGCCCTTCATTGACCTGTGCACGAAAATCTGGGGAAACGCTGATACGGCAGCGCAGTTGCAGCTGTTCGCACTGCCCTGAGTGGCTGCGATGGACCAACGTCCTTGCCCCGTGGGGAACGACACGAGAAGAGACGCAGATACGGGCGCCGGGGCGTGGTCACCCATTTGCCGCATACGGCGTACGGGCGGCGACACGCGCCCCCCACGCGGCAAACGGGTGACGGGCCGCGGGATTCCGTGACCCCGGCCAGGCGTCCTCGTTCCAACCGGGAGAGGGCAGCGGTCGTGGACCTGAAATGGGTGAGTCGAGTCGCTGCCGGCTTTGATGCGAAGTCCGCGTGCCACTCGGGATCACCGTTGCTGACCGTGCAGTTGGGAGCAGCGCACCGGCTGCACGCGTGACCGCACTCAATGCAATGGACTTCCCTATTTCAGGTATGAAGGGCCGAGAGTTTCATGCGCAAGCTTCACAAGGCCGTGCTCCTAGTAGCAGCGGCCAGCGGTCTGTCCGCCATGGGCACCGGCATCAGCCATGCCGACTCTCCCATCACTCCCCCGCCGGCGCCGGCTCCCGACAACCCGGCTCCGCAGGCCGCCCCGGCGCCCGCCTACCAGTCGGCACCTCAGGCCGCGCCCGCACCCGCCTACCAGCAGGCACCGCAAGCTGCCCCGGCGCCGGCGTACCAGCCGGCACCGCAGGCCGCGCCCGCACCCGCACCCGCACCCGCACCGGCACCGGCACCGGCACCGGCACCGGTCTACCAGCAGGCACCGCAGCCCGCTCCGGCGCCCGTCTACCAGCAGGCGCCGCAGCACGCCAGCTACGCCGCCGCCTCGTCGCAGGGATCGGCACAGGCCTCCGCCTCGCCGTACGCGCAGCAGGCGGCACCCGCGCAGCCCGCACCGGCCACACCCGTACAGCCCCAGGTCGTGCCGCAGGTCATGCCGCAGGTCGCCCCCCAGTTGGCCGTCCCGCAGACCTTCGCGCCAGAGCCGCCGCCGACTGTCACCCCTCAGGTGAACCCGCAGGTCAACCCGCAGGTGAACCCGCTCATCAACCCGCAGCTCGCGTCGGCGGGCGCGCCGCAGCTGGCTCCGGTCGGCCTCGGACAGCTCGCGGCGCCTCCCGTCGGCCAACTGGGGCTTCCCCGACTCGGCTGACGGTCGCCCGAGCCTCGTCCACCCCCTCCCAGCTCGATCTCTTGCAGACCCCATCCGCTCGAAATGGAGTACCCCATGCGCACGTTCCACAAGGCAGTCCTCGTGGGCGCCATCCTCGGCAGTGTCGGCTCCTTCGGCGCCGGCGCCGCCGTGGCACACGGTGAGCCGGGCAATGACTTCGACATCGCGCAGGGCATCGAATGCCGCTCGCACGACATGAACATCGAGGTGCTCGGCAGCGTCGGCGCCCTGACCGGCCTGGCGGGCAACCTGCTGAACGGCGAGGGCAACCCCGGTGCGCAGCAGAACCACCTCGGTTCGGACATGGGTTGCGACAACCAGGCGTTCTGACGGACTCCACCGCCCTGCAGGCGGCCTTGACCCTCCCCTGCGCCGAGACGCTCTCGGTGCGGGGCGAGGGTTTTTCCGTGAAGCGGCACTGCCGTGCGAACGGGCCCCAACTGGTGTACGCACACAACCCCGTTCCGGGCAAAAGACTGAAAAACCATTACTTCCGTGGTTTCACGCATGTTTCACCGAGTGCGGGTGAGTGCCCGCGACATGTCTGAAGGGCAGGGACCCATGAAACGGGCTATCCGAAACAGTGTGATCGCCGTCGCCGTCGCCTCTGGTGCGATGGCAGTCGCGGGGCCAGTGCAGGCCGACTCCACCGCTGACAGCTCCGCAGAGGGCTCGCCCGGGGTGCTCTCCGGCAACAACGTCCAGTTGCCCGTGCACGTCCCGGTGAACGTGTGCGGCAACACCCTGAACGTGGTCGGGCTCCTCAACCCCGCCATGGGCAACCGCTGCGCCAACGAGGACGGCGAACACGGGGGCGACAAGAAGTCCGCGGCTCCGGGCGGGGCCGCGGCCGAGGGCAGCGCCCACGACTCGCCGGGTGTCGTCTCCGGCAACAACGTCCAGCTTCCGGTTGATCTGCCCGTGAACCTCACCGGCAACAGCGCGAACCTGGTGGGTATCGGCAATCCCGCCTTCGGCAACGAGTCGGTCAACGGCCCGGTCGACCGTCCCAACGAGACCGAGGACCGGTCCGTACCGTCCACGCCGCGGGTCCCTCACCAGCCGTCGCACCGGGCCAAGGGGCACCAGGCGCCGGACGGGTCCCCCGCCGTCGTACAGCAGGAAGCGGTGGCCGCGCTCGCGGAGACCGGAGCGGACGACCTCTGGGTGCCGAGCGTGGCGAGCCTGGCCCTCCTGAGCGCCGGCGCGGTGCTGTACCGGCGCTCTCGTCCGAGCGCGGGCGCCCGCCAGGGGTGATCCCGGCGGGCTGCCCGGCGGGACGGTCACTCGAGGTGCTTCGCCTGCCGGATGGTGTCAGCGAGCTGTCGTACCGCCCGGTCCTCCGTGATGTCCGCCAACGTGTCCGCCCGGTCGGCCAGTTCGCTCAGGCGTGGAGCTCCCGGCAGGGGGCTCCAGGGGTCGTCGCCCCGGCGGAGGGCGTCGGCGAAGTAGGCGGCCACCGCGGTGACCTGGAGGCGCGGGCGCGCGCTGCCCAGGGAGTCGGCGAGGGTGTCCGACTCCAGCTGGCCCGACTCCTCGTGCGGGGTGCGGGTCTCGGGGTCCTGCCAGCGGACGGTGGCGGTGGCGAGGTGGCCGTCCGCGCCCGGTCGGGTGCGGACGGCGTAGAGGGCGGTGACGGTGTGACCGGGGCCGACCTCGCCGCCGTCGACGCGGTCGTCGCGGAAGTCGTCGTCGGCGACGCGGCGGTTGTCGTAGCCGACGAGCCGGAAGTCGGTGACCGTCTCCGGGTCGAAAGCGACCTGGGCCTTGGCGTCGCGGGCGGTGAGGTCGATGTTCTGCGGGAGCTGCTCGCAGAAGACCTCGCGGGCGTCCTTCTCGTCCGAGACGTACGTGGTGTGGCCGTCGCCCTTGTCGGCGAGGCGTTCCATCAGGGCGTCGCCGTAGTCGCTGCCCACTCCGACGCCGAAGAGGGTGATGCCGTGTTCGCGGCGGGCGCCGTCGATGCGGTCGAGGATGGTGTCGGGGTCGGTGTCGCCGTCGTTGGCGAGGGCGTCGGAGACCAGGACGACCCGGTTGGTGGCGCCCTCACGCAGGCCCTTGACGGCGGTGGCGTAGCCGGTCTCGACGCCCGCGCCGAGGTTGGTGGAGAAGGTGGGCTCCAGGCCGTCGATCGCGTCGTGGATCTTGTCGCGGTTGCCGTCGAGGCGGGTCATCGGCAGGACGGTCTCGGCCCTGTCGCTGAAGGTGACGATCGCCACCGAGTCGTCGTCGCGCAGCCGGTCCGTCATCACGCCGAGGGACTCCTGGGCGAGGTCGAGTCGGCCGGGTTCGGACATGGAGCCGGAGATGTCGATGACGAAGGTGAGGGCGGCCGGCGGGCGTTCGCCGCTCTGCCCGTCCGCGTTCCGGGTGGCCAGGCCCACGCGGACCAGGGACCAGTTCCTTTCGTCGGTGCGGGCGCCGTCGACGGTCACCGTGAAGCCGTTGCCGTCGGGACGCTCGTAGTCCTGGCGGAAGCTGTTGACGAACTCCTCGGGGCGGATCGTCGAGGGTTCGGGGCGCTGTCCGTCGGCGAGGGTGCGGCGGGCGTAACCGTAGGACGCGGTGTCGACGTCGAGGGCGAAGGTGGAGAGGTGGTCGGGGGCGGTGTCGCGGGACTCGTCGTCCGGTTCGCCGCTCCCCCGGCTGTACTCGGGGGCCGGGACGGCGGTCGCGCCGTTCGCCCGGTCCGTGCTGCTGTCGTCGCCCGAGCCGCCCGCCCCGCATCCCGTGAGGAGCAGGCCGCCCGCCGCGGTGAGTGCGAGGAGAGCGGCCCGCAGCCGCCGTGTCCCGTACCGGTCCATCGTCCGTGCCCCCTTGGCCAGTTGACGCCGTGTCTGTGACTGTGACGGGCCGGGGGGCCGGAACGTGCGCTACGGGGGGTTGCGGATGGATCTCGAACAGGGCACGGACCACGGCCTTCGAGACCGGTGGGTGATCCTCCGGTGACCTACGACACCACGTCCTTGCGGGCGAAACCGCGGAAGGCCAGCGCGAACAGCACGAGGGCGTACGTTATCGACAGGGCCGTGCCCTGGATCATGTCGGACCACTCCAGTTGCGGTCGGACGGCGTCGAGCCAGGCGTACTGCCAGTGCGAGGGCAGGAAGTCCCGCCAGTCGCCGAGCGCCGTCACCTGGTCGAGCACGTTGCCGACGATGGTCAGGCCGACCGCGCCGCCGACCGCGCCCAGCGGGGCGTCCGTCCTGGTGGACAGCCAGAACGCCAGGGCCGCGGTGACCAGTTGGGACACGAAGATGTACGCCACCGTGACCATGAGGCGCTGCGCCGCGGTGCCGGCGGCCAGCTCACCGCCGGTGGGCAGCTCCAGCGGGCCCCAGCCGTAGGCCGCCGTGCCGACGGCGAGCGCGACGAGCGGCAGGAGCAGCATCGCGGCCAGGCTGAGCCCGAGTCCGACGACCAGCTTGGACCACAGCAGCCGGGCCCGGGGCACGGGCGCCGCCAGCAGGTAGCGCAGGGAGGACCAGCCGGCCTCGGAGGCGACCGTGTCCCCGCAGAACAGGGCGACGGGGACGACCAGGAGGAAGCCCGCCGAGGCGAACAGGTTCACCGCGGCGAAGTTGGCGCCGGACAGGGTGGCCGTGTCCATCAGGTTCACCCGGTTGTTGTCGCCGCCCGGCCCGCCGCCCACCTGGAAGGCGATGAGCAGCACGAACGGCAGAGCGAACAGGATCCCGGCCATGACCATCGTGCGGCGGCGCTTCAGCTGCCGGACCAGTTCCACCCTCAGGGGCAGCGTGCGGCCGGCGCGGTAACCGTCGGCGACCTCCGCGCTGTCGATCAGCGTGCTGCTCATGCGGAGTCTCCGATCAGGGTGAGGAAGGCGTCTTCGAGGCGGCGGTGGGGGCCGACCGCCTCCACGGGGACCTCCAGCCGGACGAGTTCGGCGACCAGGTGCCGGGCGCTGCCGTCGGCGTCGAGGCGGACCACCAGTCCGCCGTCGGTGCGGACCGCCGAGGCCACGCCGGGCAGCGCGGCGACCTTCTCGACGAGGGGTTCGTCGACCGGGCCGGCCGTGCCGACCAGCAGGGTGTCGCCGGAGCCGATGATCTCGCCGACCGGGCCCGCCTGGACGAGCTGCCCGTGGTCCATCACCACCAGGTGGGTGCAGGACTGTTCGACCTCGGACAGCATGTGGCTGGAGACGATCACCGTGCGGCCGGCCGCCGCGTAGCGGATCATCACCTCGCGCATCTCGCGGATCTGCGGCGGGTCGAGTCCGTTGGTCGGCTCGTCCAGTATCAGCAGGTCGGGCAGGCCGAGCATGGCCTGGGCGATGGCGAGGCGCTGGCGCATGCCCTGCGAGTAGGTGCGGACCGCGCGCTCCAGGGCGGCACCGAGGCCGGCGATCTCCAGGGCCTCGTCCAGGTGGGCGTCCTGCGGCGGGCGGCCGGTGGCCCGCCAGTACAGCTCCAGGTTCTCCCGGCCGGACAGGTGCGGCAGGAAGCCCGCGCCCTCGACGAAGGCGCCGACGCGGGACAGCACGGGGGCGCCGGGCGCGATGGCGTGGCCGAAGACGCGGATCTCGCCGCCGTCCGGTGTGATCAGGCCCATCAGCATGCGCAGGGTGGTCGTCTTGCCCGCGCCGTTCGGGCCGAGCAGGCCGAGGACCTGGCCCTTCTCGACCCGGAAGGACAGGTCGCGGACCGCGTACCGGTCTGCGGACTTGGCGTACCGCTTGCTCAGGTCCCTTATCTGCAGGGGGACTTCGGCCAGGCCCGGGTCGGGGGCGGGGGCCGTGGTGCGGCGCCTCGCCGTCAGGAGGAGGGCGAGCGCGGTCACCGCGCCGGCCAGGGGCAGCCACCACACCCACGAGGGCAGCGGCGCGGCCGCGTCGCTGTCGGCGAGGGTGGTCGGCACCTTCAGGTCGCCCTTGAGGGAGACCGTGTACGTGGCCGGGGCGGCCGGTGAGGCGTAGCCGAGGTCGGTGGAGGCGAGGACCAGGCGCAGCCGGTGGCCGTCCTGCACCTCGTGGTCGATCGCCGGGAGGGTGAGGGTGACGTCCTTGCCGGCCTTGGCGCCCTCGACGCGGAGGGGCTCGACCAGCTGGGAGGGCAGCACCTGCTGTCCGCGGCCGGGGCCGACGTCGTACACCTTGGCGAACAGGACCGCGTCGTCGCTCGTCGACTTCACGTGGACGGTGACCGTCGGGGACCCGGTGATCTGCAGGTCGTCCTTGACGGGGGCCGACTCGAAGGCGGCGTACTGGCCGGGGAAGTCGAGGGAGATCCCGACGCCGAGCGTGGAGAGCTGGGCGAGGCCGGCGGCGCCGCCGATGCCGGGCAGGGCGGAGACGGCGGGCGGGCTGGAGCCGGCCGGGTTCTCGAAGGACTGCTCGCGTCCGGCGAGGGCGATCGGGCGCGGGTCGCCCTCCAGGCCGGGGTAGGTGTCGGCGGCCACGCCGGTCAGCCGGGTCTCGCCGTCGCCGGTGTCGGTGCCGAGGGTGCGGGTGACGCGGAAGGCGGGGCCGGTGTCGGCGCCCTTGTCGTCCTTGAGGTAGCGGTCGAACCAGGAGGCGACCCGGGCCTGGACCCGGCCGGTCTCCATGTCGCCGCCGTCGTGCCCGCCCGCGATCCAGTCGACGTCGACGGGGGCGCCGTTGGCGCGGATCGCCTTCGCCGCGGCGTCGGCCTGGCCGAGCGGGAAGAGGGAGTCGGTCTGGCCCTGCAACAGCAGGGTGGGCACCTTGATGCGGTCGCCGACGGCCGACGGCGAGCGCTCGTCCAACAGCTTCTCGGCCTGCGCGTCCGGGGTGCCGGACTCGGCGACCCGCTCGTACATCTGGCACAGCTGCGGCTCGAACTTCGCGCAGCCGCCGCCGGAGTTGACGAAGATGCCCGCCCAGAGCTTCTTGAACACGCCGTTCGGGAAGAGGGCGTCGCTGAGGTTCCAGTAGGTGATCGCCGGGGCGATGGCGTCCACGCGGTCGTCGTAGCCGGCGGCGAGCAGGGAGATCGCGCCGCCGTACGAGGCGCCCGCGACGCCGACGCGGGGGTCGCCGGGCTTGTCGAGCTGGACCTGCGGCTGCCGGGCGAGCCAGTCGATCAGCTTCCTGACGTCCTGGACCTCACCCTTCGGGTCGTTCAGTCCGATCTTCCCGGTGGATTTGCCGAAGCTTCGCGCGGACCAGGTCAGTACCGCGTACCCGTCCCTGGCCAGGTTCTCGGCCTGCTCGCGCACGTCGTCCTTGCTGCCGCCGAAGCCGTGCGCGAGCAGTACGGCGGGCCGGCGTCCCGCGTCGGACGAGGTGAAGTACGAGGTGTCTATGCGCACGCCGTCGAGGGCCATGATCTGGTCCTCCCGGTGCACCGGGGCCGGCTTGTCGTCGGCCACGGCCGTCCATGTCCCGGCACCGGCGAGCACGACGACGGCGGCCACGGCGGCGGCGAGCCGTCGTGGCCGCCGACGTAGGTCACGCAGCGGCGGCAGTCGAAGATCCATGTGTCAACGGTACGGGGTGAAAAGGCCGGTGAGTCGTCGACCAGGGAGTGAACCGGGGCCATCCCGTGGGGGTACGGCGGCGCTCTCGTGTACCGCGTTCGCGGTACGGCCGACGGCCGGTGACACGACGGCGCCCCGACTCTCCGGCGGAGGGTCGGGGCGCCGTAGGTGCTCAGTGGTTGCGCGGGAAGCCCAGGTCGACGCCCGCCGGGGCGTCGGCCGGGTCGGGCCAGCGGGTGGTGACGACCTTGCCGCGGGTGTAGAAGTGCGTGCCGTCGTTGCCGTAGATGTGGTGGTCGCCGAAGAGCGAGTCCTTCCAGCCACCGAAGGAGTGGTAGCCGACGGGGACCGGGATCGGGACGTTCACGCCGACCATGCCGGCCTCGACCTCCAGCTGGAAGCGGCGGGCGGCGCCGCCGTCCCGGGTGAAGATCGCGGTGCCGTTGCCGAACGGCGAGGCGTTGATGAGGGCGATGCCCTCGTCGTAGGTGTCGACGCGCAGCACGGTCAGCACCGGGCCGAAGATCTCGTCCTGGTAGGCCTTCGCCGTGGTCGGGACCTTGTCGAGGAGCGAGATGCCGATCCAGTGGCCGTCCTCGAAGCCCTCGACCGTGTAGCCGGAGCCGTCCAGGACGACCTCGCAGCCCTCGGCCGCCGCGCCCGTGACGTAGGACGCCACCTTGTCGCGGTGCACCTTGGTGATGAGCGGGCCCATCTCGGAGGCCGGGTCGTTGCCGGGGCCGATCTTGATCTTCTCGGCGCGTTCGCGGATCTTGTCGACCAGCTGGTCGCCGATGGCGCCGACCGCGACGACCGCGGAGATGGCCATGCAGCGCTCGCCCGCGGAGCCGTAGGCGGCGGAGACGGCGGCGTCGGCGGCCGCGTCCAGGTCGGCGTCCGGCAGGACCAGCATGTGGTTCTTGGCGCCGCCCAGGGCCTGGACCCGCTTGCCGTTCGCGGAGGCGGTGGTGTGGATGTAGCGGGCGATCGGGGTCGAGCCGACGAAGGAGACGGCCTTGACGTCCGGGTGCTCCAGGAGGCGGTCGACGGCCACCTTGTCGCCGTGCACGACGTTGAAGACACCGTCGGGCAGACCGGCCTCGGCCAGCAGCTCGGCGATCTTGAGGGAGGCCGACGGGTCCTTCTCGGACGGCTTGAGGACGAAGGTGTTGCCGGTCGCGATGGCGATCGGGAACATCCACATCGGGACCATCGCCGGGAAGTTGAACGGCGTGATGCCCGCGACGACACCGAGCGGCTGGCGGATGGAGGCGACATCGACGCGGCTGGCGACCTCGGTCGACAGCTCGCCCTTGAGCTGCACGGTGATCCCGCACGCCAGGTCCACGATCTCCAGGCCGCGCGCGACCTCACCGAGGGCGTCGCTGTGCACCTTGCCGTGCTCGGCGGTGATCAGCTCGGCGATCGCGTCCCGGTTCGCCTCGAGCAGCGCCCGGAAGCGGAACAGGATGGTGGTGCGCTTGGCGAGCGAGGAGGTGCCCCAGGTCGCGAACGCGTCCTTGGCGGCGGCGACCGCGGCGTCGACCTCGTCGACCGACGCGAACGCGACCTTGGTGGTGACCGCGCCGGTCGCCGGGTCGGTGACCGGCCCGTAGTTCCCCGACGCGCCTTCGACGGTCTTGCCGCCGATCCAGTGGTTGACGATCTTCGTCATGACCGAGTACTCCTTCACAGATGGCGGCGTCGGGTAGAGACGTGCCGTTCGTACAGCTCTCGGGCCTTCACCGCAGACGGTCGGGTCGCGGTTTCGGCCACAGGTACATCCCACCAGGCCTGCGCCGGAGGCGCGCCCGACACTGTGTCTGCCGTTTCGGTCTCGACGTAGACACATGTGGGAGTGTCGGCGGCCCGCGCCTCTTCGAGGGCGGCGCGGAGGTCTCGTACGGTCTTCGCGCGCAGCACGCGCATACCGAGGCTGGCCACGTTGGCGGCCAGGTCCACGGGCAGCGGGGCGCCCGTGTAGGTGCCGTCGTCGGACTGGTAGCGGTAGGCCGTGCCGAACCGCTCGCCGCCGACCGTCTCGGACAGGCCGCCGATGGAGGCGTAGCCGTGGTTCTGGATCAGGAGCAGCTTGATCGCTATGCCCTCCTGCACGGCCGTGACGATCTCCGTCGGCATCATCAGGTACGTTCCGTCGCCGACCAGCGCCCAGACGTTGCGGTCGGGCGCGGCCATCTTCACACCGATCGCGGCCGGGATCTCGTAGCCCATGCAGGAGTAGCCGTACTCCAGGTGGTACTGGTCCCTCGACCGGGCGCGCCACAGTTTGTGCAGGTCGCCGGGGAGGGAGCCGGCCGCGTTGATGACGACGTCCGACTCGTCCACCAGGGCGTCCAGGGCGCCGAGGACCTGCGGCTGGGTCGGCCTGATGTCGGGCTCGTCGGCCTCGAAGCAGGCGTCGACGCGCTGCTCCCAGCGCTCCTTGTCGAGCGTGTACTCGTCGACGTACGCGTCCGTCACCTGGTGGGCGTGCAGCCGGAGTGCGTCGGTGAGCTCCGTCAGGCCGCTGCGGGCGTCCGCGACCAGGGGCGCGCCGGCGAGCTTGTGGCCGTCGTAGGGCGCGATGTTGAGGTTGAGGAAGCGGACACCGTCGGCGGCGAACAGGGTGCCGGAGGCCGTGGTGAAGTCCGTGTAGCGGGTGCCGACGCCTATCACCAGGTCGGCCTGGCGGGCCAGTTCGTTGGCGGTGGCGGTGCCGGTGTGGCCGACGCCGCCGACGTCCTGGGGGTGGTCGTGGCGCAGGGAGCCCTTGCCGGCCTGGGTGGAGGCGACCGGGATGCCGGTGGTGCCCGCGAACTCGGCGAGGGCCTCCTCGGCGCGGCTGTGGTGGACTCCGCCGCCGGCGATGACGAGCGGGCGCCGGGCGGTGCGGATCGTCTGAACCGCTTCGGTGAGTTCGGTCGGGTCGGCACCCGGTCGTCGTACGACCCAGGTGCGCTCGGCGAAGAACTCGTCCGGCCAGTCGTGGGCCTCGGCCTGGACGTCCTGCGGGAGGGCGAGGGTCACGGCGCCGGTCTCGACGGGGTCGGTGAGGACCCGCATGGCCTGGAGGGCGGCCGGGATCAGGGCTTCCGCACGCGTGACGCGGTCGAAGTACTTCGACACGGGCCGCAGACAGTCGTTGACGCTGATGTCGCCCGCGTACGGCACTTCGAGCTGCTGGAGGACCGGGTCGGCGACCCGGGTGGCGAAGGTGTCACCGGGCAGGAGCAGAACCGGCAGGTGGTTGATGGTCGCGAGGGCCGCGCCCGTCACCAGGTTGGTGGCGCCCGGGCCGATGGACGTCGTCACCGCGTGGGTGGAGAGGCGGTTCGACTGACGCGCGTAGCCCACGGCCGCGTGCACCATGGACTGCTCGTTGCGGCCCTGGTGGTAGGGCATGTCGTCGGCGTACTCGACGAGCGCCTGGCCGAGGCCCGCGACATTGCCGTGGCCGAAGATGCCCCAGGTCGCGGAGATCGACCGCTGCCGTACGCCGTCGCGTTCGGTGTACTGGGCGGCGAGGAAGCGGACCAGCGCTTGTGCGACGGTCAGGCGGGTGGTCATCGGTAACCCTCCGTATGGTCCGGGTGGAAGCAGATCCGCCACTCCCGCGTCTCACCCGGCCCCGCCATGACGTTCAGGTAGTACATGTCGTGGCCGGGCTGGGCGATGGACGGGCCGTGCCATCCGTCGGGGACGAGGACGGCGTCGCCGGAGCGGACCTCGGCGAGGACGTCGGATCCGCCCTCACGGGAGGGAGATACGCGCTGATAGCCGAAACCGTTCGGGCCGTCGATCTCGAAGTAGTAGATCTCCTCCAGCTCCGCTTCCACGCCGGCCCGGTGCTCGTCGTGCTTGTGCGGCGGATACGAGGACCAGTTGCCGCCGGGAGTGACCACCTCGACGGCGATGAGCTTGTCGCAGTCGAAGGCGTCGGCGGAGGCGAAGTTGCGGACGTGCCGCAACTGGCTGCCACTGCCGCGTTCTTCGACGGGGACCTCCGGCGCGGGGCCGTAGCGGGCGGGGAGTCGTCGCTCGCACTTCGCTCCTGCCAGGGCGAAGCGGCCTCCCGCGCCGGAGGCGATCAATGCCTGGGCGTCACGGGGCACGTACGCGAAGTCCGAGACTCCGGCGAACACGCTTTCCCGGCCCAGGAGTTGGAACTCTTCGTTATCGGTGTGGACGGTACAGGCGCCCTCCAGCGGAAGCACGATCCACTCGCTGTCACCGGAGGTGAAGGTGTGGGTGCCGCCGGGTGCCAGCTCGACGATCCGCAGGCTGCTGTGGGTCCAGCCCGCCCGCTTGGGGTCGATGTCCAGCGTGTACTGGGCGTTGGCGGAGCCGCCCTTGGGGACGTACAGCTCGTTCTGTGTCATGCGGCGGCCCTCACAGCAGTCCTACGGCGGTGTCCACGGCGGCGGCCACGTCGCCGTCCGCCGGATACAGCAGCGAACGGCCGACCACCAGTCCGCGCACGGTGGGGAGTTGGAGGGCGCCGCGCCACTTCTCGTACGCGCCGTCCTGGTCGTCTCCGACCTCGCCGCCGAGCAGCACGGCGGGGAGTGTGGAGGTCGCCATGACCTCGCCCATGTCGTCGGGGTTGTCGGTGACCGGGACCTTGAGCCAGGTGTAGGCAGAACTGCCGCCCAGGCCCGAGGCGATGGCGATCGACTTGCTGACGGCCTCGGCGGAGAGGTCGTTCCTGACCTTGCCCTCGGTGGTGCGGCCGCTGATGAACGGCTCGACGAACACGGGGAGCTTGCGAGCCGCCATGTCGTCGATGGCGCGGGCCGTGGACTCCATCGTGGTGAGGGAGCCCGGGTCGTCGTAGTCGATGCGCAGGAGCAGTTTGCCGGCGTCGAAGCCGAGGCGCTGGATGTCCTCGGGGCGGTGGCCGGTGAAGCGGTCGTCGAGCTCGAAGCTCGCGCCCTGGAGGCCGCCGCGGTTCATGGAGCCCAGGACGACCTTGCCGTCCAGGGCGCCGAGCAGCAGCAGGTCGTCCAGGATGTCGGCGGTGGCGAGGACGCCGTCGACGCCGGGGCGGGACAGCGCCAGGCACAGGCGCTCGAGCAGGTCGCCGCGGTTGGCCATGGCCATCCGGTTGCCGCCGACGCCGAGCGCGCCCCGGGCGGGGTGGTCGGCGGCGACGATCATCAGGCGGCCGTTGTCGTTGAGCAGCGGCCTGCGGGGGCGGCGGGCGGCCGCCTCGGCGATCGCTTCGGGGTGTTCGGCACGCAGGCGGACGAGTTCCGCGATGTCGACCCTCACTTGACCGCTCCCGCCGCGATTGCGCTGTCGATCTCGTCGGGCGTCGGCATCGCCGAGCTGCACTCCAGACGGGAGGCGACGATGGCCCCGGCCGCGTTGGCGTGCCGCATGATCTTCTCCAGGTTCCAGCCGCTGAGCAGGCCGTGGCAGAGGGAGCCGCCGAAGGCGTCACCGGCGCCGAGGCCGTTGAGGACGTTCACGGGCAGGGGCGGGACCTCGGCGGACTCGCCGCTGCTGTTGACGGCGAGGACGCCCTTGGGGCCCTGCTTGACGACCGCCAGTTCGACACCGGCGTCCAGGAGGGCGCGGGCGGCGGCGTGCGGCTCGCGTACGCCGGTGGCGACCTCGACCTCGTCGAGGTTTCCGACGGCGACGGTGGTGTGGCGCAGGGCCTCTTCGTAGAAGGGGCGGGCCTCCGCCGGGTCCTTCCAGAACATCGGGCGCCAGTCCAGGTCGAAGACGGTGGTGCCCGCCTTCGCGCGGTGGGCGAGGGCCGCCAGTGTCGCCGTACGGCTGGGCTCCTCGCTGAGGCCGGTGCCGGTGACCCAGAAGATGCTCGCCTCGCGGATCGCGTCGAGGTCCAGCTCGTGGGCGTCGATCTCCAGGTCGGGGGCCTTGGGCCGGCGGTAGAAGTACAGCGGGAAGTCGTCCGGCGGGAAGATCTCGCAGAAGGTGACGGGGGTCGGCAAGCCCTGGACCGGGGTGACCCAGCGGTCGTCCACGCCGAAACCCTGGAGGGCCTCGTGCAGATAGGTGCCGAAGGGGTCGTCGCCGGTGCGGGTGATCACCGCGGTCCGCCGTCCCAGGCGGGACGCGGCGACCGCGACGTTGGTCGCCGATCCGCCGAGGAACTTGCCGAAGGACGTCACCTGCGGCAGCGGGACACCGGTCTGGAGTGGATACAGGTCCACACCGATCCGCCCCATGGTGATCAGGTCGTACGCCATCGGCTTCCCTTCGTACCTGCGTCGGCTCTCCCGGCGTTTGTAGCCCCGGACGCCGAGCCCTGTCAATGTTTTGTCCAGACATTCGGACGAGACCTTGACAGCGCTTGCTGTCCGAACCGAAGCTGGCCGGCATGACAGCGCCCGCACCTCAGCCCTCACTGTCCCGCATCCGGATCGGCTCGGCTCCCGACTCCTGGGGCGTGTGGTTCCCCGACGACCCCCAGCAGGTCCCCTGGCAACGCTTCCTCGACGAGGTCGCGGACTCCGGTTACGAGTGGATCGAGCTGGGGCCGTACGGGTACCTCCCGACCGACCCCACGGTCCTCACCGAGGAGGTCTCCCGGCGTGGCCTGAAGGTGTCCGCGGGCACCGTCTTCACCGGCCTGCACCACGGCGAGGCCGTGTGGGAGAAGACCTGGGCGCATGTCGCGGACAACGCGGTGCTGGCGCAGGCGATGGGTGCCAGGCACCTTGTCGTGATTCCGTCGTTCTGGCGGGACGACAAGACGGGTGAGGTGCTGGAGTCGTCCTCGCTGACGCCCGAGCAGTGGCGGAACCTGACCTCGCTGACCGAGCGGCTGGGGCAGCGGGTGCGGGAGGAGTACGGCCTGCAGATCGTCGTCCACCCGCATGCGGACACCCACATCGACAGCGAGGAGAACGTCGTCCGGTTCCTCGACGGGACGGACTCCTCCCTGGTGTCGCTGTGTCTGGACACCGGGCACTACGCGTACTGCGGCGGCGACAGCGTCAAGCTGATCGAGACGTACGGGTCGCGGATCGGGTATCTGCACCTCAAGCAGGTGGATCCGGAGATCCTCGCGGACGTACGGGCCAAGGGGACGCCGTTCGGGCCCGCGGTGGCACAGGGTGTGATGTGTGAGCCGCCTTCGGGTGTGCCGGCGCTCGGGCCTGTGCTGGAGGCGGCGGGACGGCTGGATGTCGATCTGTTCGCGATCGTCGAGCAGGACATGTATCCGTGTGAGCCGGATCGGCCGCTGCCGATCGCCCAGCGGACCAGGGCGTTTTTGCGGTCCTGCGGGGCGTAGTCTTCGGCCGCGGGCGGGTCGCCGCTGGTCGCCCGTCGCCGGTCGCGCAGTCCATGGTGCCCCCGGAGGGTGTTGCTGTGGCCCGTCGGCTGTGAAGCTGGGGGGATGGTGTTGGTCCGTACCGGGCGTGGGTCCGGTGGGTTCTGGGAGTTCGCCCTCGCGGCGCCTCATCCTCGGCTGCGGCCCGGGGTGTTGAGCTATCGCGGGATCCGGCTGGCGATGGACCGGCCGCGACGGCGCCTCGAAACACCCGTCGGGGCCGCCACGCTGCTGTTGGGGTTCGAGCAGCCCGTGCGCATCACGCGCGCGGGACGGGCTCCGGAGACACTCGTCTCCGTCTTCTGCGGGCCCACCACCACACCCGCCGTCGGTGAACACGGCGGCCGGCTGTCCGGCATCGAGGTGATGCTCACACCCTGGGCCGCGTTCACGCTGTTCGGGACCCCGCAGTACGAGACCGCCGACAGGGTCGTCGACCCCGACGCGCTTCCGCACACCCTGGACCGGCGGGTCGGTGAACTCGCCGCCGCGCTGGCGGTGTTGCCCTCCTGGGAGGAGCGCTTCCGGTTGCTGGACGACGTGTTCGCGCGGTGGTGGGACGCCGGTACGCCCTGTTCGGACCGGGTGGTGCGGGCCTGGTCGGAGCTCGTGCGGACGGGCGGTGCCATGCCGGTGCGGCGGCTCGCCGAGGAGGTGGGCTGGAGTGTGCGGCATCTGGAGAACCGGTTCCGGGAGCAGATCGGGCTGGGGCCCAAGGCGGCGGCGAGAGTCCTGCGGTTGCAGCGGGCCCGGCGGCTGCTCGCCGCGGGGCATGGACAGGCGGCGACCGCGGCGGCCTGCGGGTTCTACGACCAGGCGCATCTGAGCGGCGAGTTCAAGGCGATGACCGGGTGCACGCCTCGGGAGTTCACGACGGCCCGGCGGCTGCCCTTGGCTGCCGCGCCGCCCGGGGACCGGATGGATGGTGAGGCGACGAGCTTGATCCTTGCGGGCGGGACGTCTGGGACCGCTGGGATGGCTGGGACTTCCGGTGGCTCCGGGGCACCCGGGCACTTCCGGTAACTCCGGTGGGCCAAGGGGCCCGGCACATCCGGTAACTCCGGTGGGCCCGTGGCGCCCGGCACATCCGGTAACCCCCGGTGCACCGGTACATCCGGCGGGCCCGGGGTGCAGGGGATACACGGGATACACGGGATGCACCGGGCACTTCCGGTGACTCGGTGCGCTGATGGATCGGGGCACGGGGTACGCCGGGCACTCCGGCACTTCCGGTGACTCGGTGCGCCCGGTACCTCCGGCGCGACCGGGACGGCCGGTCGCATCCCGTGCGCTGATGAGTCGGGGCACGGGGGGGCCCGGGCACTCCGGCACTTCCGGTGACTTGGTGCCCCCGTACCTCCGGCGCGACCGGGACGGCCCGTCGCATCCCGTGCGCTGATGGATCGGGTGCGGCTGGTGGATCCGGTGCGGCCGATGGATCGGGTGCGGCTGGTGGACCCGGTGCCGCTGGTGGATCCGGTGCGGCTAGTGCATCCGATCCTTCCTGGCGAAGTGCGGATTTCTCCAAGACCGACGGGACCACCCGACTGCACGCTGTGCGCGTCCAGCCGGTTGATCCGGGGGGACGGCCGGGGGGAGCCGGTGGGCCGGGCCCTGCGCAGAGGGCCCGGCCCGCTCAGGCGAAGTGCGTTGTCAGTGGCGGCGGTTAGCGTTCGGGGCATGGCTGACACGTACACCACCCTGTGGACCAACGACCTCTGCAGGGCACTCGGCGCCGGAGGCTTCGAGGGCGAGCCGCTGACCGTGCTCTTCGGAGGCCCGCACACCTCGATGCCGAGCTTCGCGCGGGCCGGGGTCCGGCCCGGCGACCGGATCCTGCCGATACGGGTCTTCCAGAAGCAGATGTGGGTGCTCGGGACCATGGAGGTCGAGCGGCTGGTCGACTACGACCGTGTGGGCGAGGAGTTGAGCGTCGAGCGGCAGGCCCACCTCAACCGCTGGGGGATGCTGGAGGGGAGTTGCGCGAGCGAGGTCCTCCTGGGCGGGCCCGGTGTCCCGCTCGGCTTCGGCAGACCCGTACCGCCGGACCTGCTCGCGCGTCTCACCTACCGTTCGAGACGGGGCGAGCGCCAGATCAAGCATGTCGTGGACGGCGAACTGCGCAGCGCCGTCAGCCTCCAGGGCGTCTACCGGCTCGCGCCCGACTCCGCACGCGAGTTGGAGGAATTCCTCGGCAGCACGGCCGCAAGGGCCTGAGACGGCCCCTTTGTCAACGCGCCGCGCCCTCGCGCCCGCGTGCGCCTTTGCGTCACCTCTGTCACAAACTCCTCCTCCGTGTCACACATGTCTCGCGTACGCGGGCGCCTCGTCACATCAGGCACACAGCCCCTGCCCGACAGTCACCGCTGGTCGTTCACCGGACACAGGCTTTGTGATCGCCAGCGCAGCGCCCGGTACCCCCGACGGCCTTTCCCGGCCGCCGCCGCGGTGCGCGCGGGGAGGTGCACCACATGACCGACCGAAGGCTCTGGTCGTACAAGGAGATCGCGGCGCACATCCGTGTGCAGCCGGACACCGTGCGGTCGTACCGCAAGCACGGGCTGCTGCCGCCACCCGATCACGTCGAGGGCGGCAAGCCCTTCTGGTACGCGGACACCGTGCGCGCATGGGTCGAGTCCCGGCCGGGCAACCGGGGGCGGAGAGAGGACTGAGGGTCGGCTCGCCCGGTGACACGACCGCGGGCACCGGGCCGGACCTGGCCGAGTCCCGCCCTCGTGGGCTGCAGGCGGGCGTCGATCTCACCTCCGGCACCGACGGGCCCAGTGACAAGCTCGAGGAGACCTGCGAGAAGCCGCGCCGCATCGCCGCCCACGCACCGAAAATCCCGGGCCATGAGGAGCCGGCGTCTGGCACAGTCGGCCCATGAGCGACTTCTCCGTCAAACCCGTGCTGACCGGCGACAGGACCGTGCTGCGGCCGTTCACGGAGGTGGATGCCGAGGTCATGGCGGAGATCATCGAGGACCCCGAGGTCGTCCGCTTCACCGGTGCTCCCTCCGGCGAATTCACCCTGGAGCGGCTGCGGTCCTGGTACGGCACCCGGTCCGAGCAGCCCGACCGTCTCGACCTCGCCGTCACCGACCGCGCCACCGGCGAACTCGTCGGCGAGGTCGTCCTGTACGAGACGGACAGCCAGGCCCGCAGCTGCACCTTCCGTACCCTCATCGGCCCCCGGGGACGCGGCCGGGGCCTCGGCACCGAGGCCACCCGCCTCATCGTCGGCTACGGATTCGAGCAACTCGGCCTGCACCGGATCGAGTTGGAGGCCTACGGCTACAACGCCCGTGCCCTGCGGGTCTACGAGAAGGCCGGATTCGTGGTCGAAGGTGTGCGGCGGGAGGCCGATCTGCGGGACGGCGAGTGGGTGGACTGGGTGATCATGGGCATCCTCGACCGCGAGTGGGCCGCTCTCAGCTCCAGGGCTCGATGACCGTCACCCCCGCTCCGGGGGCGGTGCCCATCGCCGCCAGGGCGTCCGGGACCGCGTCCAGGGTGATCGTGGACGTGACCAGCAGATCCGGTCGCAGCACGCCCGCCCGGACCAGTTCCAGCATCGGCGGGTAGGTGTGGGCGGCCATGCCGTGACTGCCGAGGAGTTCGAGCTCGAGGGCGATCGCGCGGGCCATGGGGACCGGGGTCGTGCCGTCCGGCGAGGGCAGCAGGCCGACCTGGATGTGCCGGCCGCGGCGGCGCAGGGAGTTGACGGAGGCCGCGCAGGTGGCGGGTGAGCCGAGGGCGTCCAGGGACAGCTGGGCCCCGCCGCCGGTCAGGTCACGGATCGCCGCCGCGGAGTCCTTCGTGCCGGTCGCGTCCACGCACTCCGCCGCGCCGAACTTCCTGGCCAGGGCCAGGGCCTGGGGAGACACGTCCACCGCCACCACCCGGGCTCCCGAAGCCGCCGCGATCATCACCGCGGACAGGCCCACGCCGCCGCAGCCGTGAACCGCGACCCACTCCCCCGCGGTGACCCCGCCCTGCTGCACGACCGCCCTGAACGCCGTGGCGAAACGGCAGCCCAGGGACGCGGCCGTGGTGAAGGACATGTCCTGCGGCACGGCCACGAGGTTCACATCCGCGTGGTCCAGCGCCACGTACTGGGCG
The DNA here is from genome assembly GCF_029894425.1 of Streptomyces sp. SAI-127. NCBI lineage: Bacteria > Bacillati > Actinomycetota > Actinomycetes > Kitasatosporales > Streptomycetaceae > Streptomyces > Streptomyces sp. SAI-127. The sequence continues at coordinate 6,635,506 of NZ_JARXYJ010000001.1, read as the reverse complement.
AAGGAGCCCCAGTGGGTGAAGCCGGGCTGTGTCTGGTGCTCGCAGATCTGGTGGTCGCCGTTGGCGCAGGACGCGCAGGTGCCGCAGGCGCAGACGAAGGGGACGGTCACCCGGTCGCCCGGGTGCCAGGCGCTCACGCGAGAGCCGACCGCTTCCACGACGCCGGCGAGTTCATGGCCCGGTACGTGAGGGAGGGTGATGTCCGGGTCGTGCCCCTGCCAGCCGTGCCAGTCGCTTCTGCAGAGGCCTGTGGCTTCCACTCGGACGACTACGCCGTGGTCCGACGGGTGGGGGTCGGGGACGTCACGTACCTCCGGACGTTCGCCGTATCGTTCGAAGATCACCGCTCGCATCTGCCATCCCCTCGCCGTTTTCCTGTGCCGGTACATCGTGGCCGGTCGCGCCCCGCGGCGGAGCCGCGTGTCGATCCTCCGCGCCACTGGGGCGTTCGGCTTCCCCTTCGCTCAGCCCGAACCGTTCATGGAAGCGCCTCAAAGGAGCCGGTGCCCACCAGGTTGCGCGGCCCGTCAGCCTCATCACCGCCGGTACCAGCAGACTGCGGACGATCATCGCGTCCATCAGCACCGCCAGCGCGATGCCCAGGCCCAGCATCTTCGTGTTGGTCACCCTCGACGTGCCTATCGCCACCATCACCACGGCGAGGATGACCGCGGCCGCCGTGATCAGGCCTCCCGTGCGCTGCAGGCCGTGGCGGACCGCCTCCTCGTGGTCGCCCGTCCTGTCGTACTCCTCCGTGATGCGGGAAAGGAGGAAGACGCCGTAGTCCATGGAGAGGCCGAAGGCGACGCAGAACATCAGGACCGGGAGCGTTGTCTCTATGGAGCCCGGGCTGGTGAAGCCGAGGAGGCCGGAGAGATGTCCGTCCTGGAAGACCCAGACCACCGCACCGAACATCGCCGTCAGGCTGAGGGCGTTGAGAAGGACGGCCTGGATCGGGATCAGGACGCTGCCCGTCAACAGGAACACCAGCAGCAGGGTGACGATCGTGATGAAGATTGCTGCCCATGGCAGGCGGTCGCCTATCGCGTGCTTGGAGTCGACCAGGACGGCCGCCGTGCCGGTGACCTTGGTGTCGAAGGGGGCCTTCGTGGAGCGCAGTTCACCGACCAGGCGCTGTGCCCGGTCGTCCACGGCCTCGCCCTTGGGCTGGACCGTGAAGTACGCCGAGTCTCCCTTCACCAGCGGGCCGTCGACGCGCAGGACCTCGGGGAGGGCGGCGATCCGCTCCTTGTAGGAGACGTACTGCGCCGGGGTCGCCCGGCCCTCGGCGAGGACTTCCAGGCCGCCGCCGGGGCTGCCGGGGAAGCCGTCCCTGAGGTGCTGCTGCACCACATGGGACTCGGCGGACGCGGGCAGTTGGCGGTCGTCGGCGGTGCCGAACTTCACCCCCAGGAAGGGCAGTCCGAGCAGGACCAGGACGGCGGTGGTGCCCAGGGCGAAGAAGGGGGCGCGGCGCATGACGAGGGTCGCCGTGCGCGCCCAGGCGGTGCCGCTGTCCTGTGCTTCGGTCTTCTTCGGTGCTCCGCGCCGGAACAGCCGGCGCAGGTCCAGGGAGTTGACGCGGTGGCCCAGCAGGATCAGGGCGGCCGGGAGGAGGATCAGGGCGGCTGCCGCGGCCAGCAGGACGACGGCCATCCCGGCGTAGGCGAAGGACCGTAGGAAGTACTGCGGGAAGAGCAGCATCGCCGCCAGGGACACCGCGACCGTGAGGGCGGAGAAGAGGACGGTGCGGCCCGCTGTGCGCAGGGTGGTCCCGATGGCCGGCAACGGGTCGGCACCGGTGGCCAGTTCCTCGCGGAAGCGGCGGACGATGAACAGCGCGTAGTCGATGGCCAGGCCCAGTCCGAGGGCCGTGGTGAGGTTCATCGCGAAGACGGAGACGTCGGTGAACTCGGTCAGGCCGCGCAGCACGGCGTTCGTCCCGAGGATCGCGACGATGCCGATGCCGAGCGGGAGCAGGGCGGCGATCGCGCTGCCGAAGACCATCACCAGCAGCAGGAGCGTGATCGGCAGGGCGATCATCTCGGCCCGGGTGAGGTCCTCCTGGATGATCGTCTGCATCTCGTGCCGCACCGCGACGATGCCGCCGATCTCGACCTTCACCGGGCCGTGCGTCCCCCGGAGGGAAGGGGCGACGCGGTCGAGCGTCTTCCCCATCTGTTTCTCGTCGCCGGTGATGCGGGCCGCGATCAGCGCCTCATGGCCGTCCTCGGCGCGCAGGGCCGGTGATGAGGCGGACCAGTAGGAACCGACCCCGGTGATGTCCTTCTCGGCGGCCAGGCGGGCGGTGAGGCGCTTGGCCTCCGCGGCCACCGCCGGGTCGTCCACCGAGGCGTCGCCCGCGTCGACGAGCAGCAGGAGGTTGGGCTGGGAATCCGGGAACTCGCGCTCCAATGCCTTGGTGGCGTACGTCGACTCCGCGTCCGGATCCTCCCAGCCGCCCGCGCCCAGACGGTCGGCGACACCGCTGCCGGCCAGCACGGCGAGGAGCGTGAGCACCAGGGCCGCGAGCAGCGACAACCTGGGACGGGCGGTGACGAGGCGGGTCCATCGGCCGACCCGAGGTGGGCTGTTGACTTCGGTCATGGTGCGGTGTCCCCTTCACCGTGGAAACCGTAGAATGAAAAACACGAGAGATCGCTCGCGTTTCCAGAATGCGAGCGACCGCTCGTGTTTGTCAACCGTCTGCGGAGAGCTGGGGATAACGCGTGCCCGACAACGACGAGAAGGAACAGCCGCGCCGCCGCCAGGCGCGCGGCGAACGCCGGATCGCCCAGCTCCTGGACGCGGCGGCCACCGTCTTCACGACCACGGGCTACACCGCGGCCAGCACCAACGCCATCGCCCGCGAGGCCGGCGTCTCGCCCGGCACGCTCTACCAGTTCTTCCCGAACAAGGAAGCGATCGCGATCGAGCTGGGCGGCCGGCTCGTGCACGAGATGCAGACGGCGTACGGCGAGGCGCTCGCCCCGGTCGACCCGGCGACCCCGCTGGAGGAGGCGGTCGGCGCCGCCGTGGACCGGTTCATCGCCTTCAACTGCCAACACCCGGTGTTCTTCGCGCTGATGCACGGCCCCGACATCCCCGGCCGGCTCACCGAGGAGCACGACGCGCTGCATGTGACCCTCGTGAGCCGGGTCGAAGGGCTGCTCTCCTCGATCCTCCCCGAGGCGCCCGTCGCCGACATCAAGCGCACCGCGCAGATGGTGCTCGGCATCTACATGGCGGGCCTGGAGCTGGTCCTCGCCCACCAGGGCGCCGAGCGCGACGCGTACATCCGGGAGGTGAAGACCGCGCTGACCCGCTACCTCGACCCGCTGGTCGGCGACCGGCTCGGCAGGCCCGGCCCCACGACGACTCCGTAGCCCGCTTGACCGAGCACCGGCACCAGCATCTCTGCGCGGGGTACTCGCTCCCCTCGGGACCTCTCTTGGAGAAATACCCCCTAGGGGTATAGAGTTGTGCACCATAGACAGTGCACACCTCTCATGAGTCATCAGGAGAACGACATGACCACTCAGACCGACACCGCTGACTCCGTCACCGCCGTCTACAAGGTGAGCGGGATGAGCTGCGGACACTGCGAGGGCGCCGTCTCCGGGGAGATCTCCGACATCGACGGGGTCAGCTCGGTGAAGGCGGTCGCCTCCAGCGGGGAGGTGACGGTCGTCTCCTCCGCGCCGCTGGACGAGGAGGCGGTACGCGCCGCTGTGGACGAGGCCGGATTCGAGCTTGTCGGGCGGGCCTGAGGACGTCGTGACAGGGGGTGCGGAGCCGCACACCGATGCGGCCCCGCGCCCCTGAGGGAGTTGCCGTACATGCCCAGCACCACCGAACCCGCGCCCATAGCGCCGACCTCCGAGGTCGAGCTGCTCATCGGCGGGATGACCTGTGCCTCGTGCGCCGCCCGGGTCGAGAAGAAGCTCAACCGGATGGACGGCGTCACCGCCACGGTCAACTACGCGACGGAGAAGGCCCGGGTCAGCTACCCCGCGGGGGTCGAAGTCGCCGATCTCGTCGCGACCGTGGTGAAGACCGGGTACACGGCCGAGGAGCCCGCACCACCCGCGGAAGAGCCGTCTCAGGACGACCCCGAGCTCACCGCCCTCCGGCAGCGGCTCCTCGTCTCGGTAGCGCTCGCCGTGCCTGTCGTCGCGCTCTCCATGGTCCCGGCCCTCCAGTTCGACAACTGGCAGTGGCTCGCGCTGACCCTCGCCTCGCCCGTGGTCGTCTGGGGTGCGTGGCCCTTCCACCGGGCCGCCTGGACGAACATCAGGCACGCCGCGGCCACCATGGACACCCTCGTCTCGGTCGGGACCCTTGCCGCGTTCGGCTGGTCGCTGTGGGCCCTGTTCTTCGGTGACGCCGGCATGCCGGGCATGCGGGAGCGGTTCGAGTTCACCGCCGGCGGCATGGACGGCGCCTCGACGATCTATCTCGAGGTGGCCGCCGGAGTCACCGCCTTCATCCTGCTCGGCCGGTATCTGGAGGCGCGTGCCAAGCGCCGATCCGGGGCGGCTCTCAGGGCTCTGATGGAGCTCGGGGCCAAGGACGTCTCCGTCCTGCGGGACGGGCGGGAGGTGCGGATTCCGGCGGAGCGGCTGGGCGTCGGGGACCGGTTCGTCGTACGCCCCGGCGAGAAGATCGCGACCGACGGCACCGTCGTCGAAGGCATCTCCGCCGTGGACGCCTCCATGCTGACCGGTGAGTCGGTACCGGTGGACGTCGGCGTCGGGGACGTCGTCACCGGCGCGACCGTCAACGCCGGCGGGCGGATCGTCGTAGCGGCCACGCGCATCGGGGCGGACACACAGCTCGCGCGGATGGCGAAGCTGGTGGAGGAGGCGCAGAACGGCAAGGCGGAGGTGCAGCGGCTGGCCGACCGGGTGTCCGCGGTCTTCGTGCCGGCCGTCATCCTCATCGCGGTGGGCACCTTCGGCGGGTGGCTCGGCGCCACCGGGGACACCGTCGCCGCGTTCACGGCCGCCGTCGCCGTGCTGATCATCGCCTGCCCGTGCGCGCTGGGCCTGGCCACACCGACCGCGCTCATGGTCGGCACCGGGCGCGGCGCCCAGCTCGGCATCCTCATCAAGGGCCCCGAGGTCCTGGAGTCCACACGGCGCGTGGACACCGTCGTCCTGGACAAGACCGGCACGGTGACCACCGGCCGGATGACCCTCCAGGAGGTCTACGTGGTCCAGGACGCCGACGAGAAGCAGGTGCTGCGGCTCGCGGGCGCCCTGGAGCACGCCTCCGAGCACCCGGTCGCCCGGGCGATCGCCGTGGGCGCCGAGATGGGGGTCCCCCCGCTCGAGCGAAGCCGAGAGTGGGGGAGGGTCGGACCGCTGCCCGAGGCCGAAGGGTTCGAGAACGTCCCCGGGAAGGGCGTACGCGGGCGCGTGGAGGGCCACGAGGTGGTCGTGGGGCGGCTGATCGACGTGCTGCCCGCCGAACTGGCCCGTGCGAAGGAAGGGGCCGAGCGGGACGGTCGTACGGCTGTCGTCGTGGGATGGGACGGTGTGGCGCAGGGTGTCCTGGCCGTCGCGGACGCGGTCAAGGAGACCAGCGCGGAGGCGGTGCGGTCACTGCGGGCGCTGGGGCTCACGCCGGTGCTGCTGACCGGGGACAACCGGGTGGTGGCCGAGGCGGTGGCCAGGGCGGTCGGAATCGACGAGGTGATCGCCGAGGTGCTGCCCGAGGACAAGGTCGATGCCGTACGGCGGCTTCAGGGCGAGGGCCGGGTCGTCGCGATGGTCGGTGACGGGGTCAACGACGCGGCCGCGCTCGCCGCCGCCGACCTGGGGCTCGCCATGGGGACCGGGACCGACGCGGCGATCGAGGCGGGGGATCTGACGCTGGTGCGCGGGGATCTGCGGGTGGCCGCGGACGCGATCCGGCTCTCGCGGCGCACGCTCTCCACGATCAAGGGCAATCTGGTGTGGGCCTTCGGCTACAACGTGGCGGCGCTGCCGCTGGCCGCCGCCGGGCTGCTGAACCCGATGATCGCCGGGGCGGCGATGGCGTTCTCCTCGGTGTTCGTGGTGACCAACAGCCTGCGGTTGCGTGCCTTCCGTTGAGGATTCCTTTGACGGACCCCTCTGGAGTCCGGGGCCAGGCTCACATAAGCTCTTCACAAGACTCGCGCATCGTCCTTACGCTTGGGTCTCGTTCGCCGTATCCGGGCTCTTGCGCATCTAACGGACATTTGCAAGAGACGCAGATCACAGTGATGTGAACGTAACCATCGAAGGGGTTCAAAGGTCTAAGTTGGCGATGTCAGGCAGCGTCTTGGGGGGCGTTGACTGGCATCTGAGGATGTCTTGGGGGACTTCCTCGGAGCTGCGTTGCCGGGGCACGCACTAAGGGAAGCTTTGAGCGGCCCTCCCGACCGTGCGTTGTCCCGGCAGACCGCACACACGAGTAGTACGAGGAGTTTTGCTCGTTCTGCTCAACAGCAGTACCAGCAGTACCGGAAAGACAGCGATTCAGGCGCTGGTCTCTCAGACGCCCGGCCGGATCCCGTGGGGGGAATCCGCACCGGGACATGGGAAGGCGCCCTGGACGCCGGCCCGTGGGGGGACCGGCGCCAGGGCGCCTTCCGCTTTTCATCGGCTACGACGGCGTGGGCGCCGCGGACGACGAAGGGGCGCCGCCGAAGCGACGCCCCTCAAAAGCTCACCGGCAGGTGTCAGCGCTCTTCCACCGGGATGAAGTCGCGCTCGACCACGCCCGTGTAGATCTGGCGCGGGCGGCCGATGCGGGAGCCGGGCTCCTTGATCATCTCGTGCCACTGGGCGATCCAGCCCGGAAGGCGGCCGAGGGCGAACAGGACCGTGAACATCTCGGTCGGGAAGCCCATGGCGCGGTAGATCAGGCCGGTGTAGAAGTCGACGTTCGGGTAGAGGCTGCGCGAGACGAAGTAGTCGTCGGAGAGCGCGTGCTCCTCCAGCTTGAGCGCGATGTCCAGCAGCTCGTCGGACTTGCCGAGGGCCGAGAGGACGTCGTGCGCGGCGGCCTTGATGATCTTCGCGCGCGGGTCGAAGTTCTTGTAGACCCGGTGGCCGAAGCCCATCAGCCGGACGCCGTCCTCCTTGTTCTTCACCTTGCGGATGAAGGAGTCGACATCGCCGCCGCTGGCCTGGATGCCCTCGAGCATCTCCAGGACGGACTGGTTGGCACCGCCGTGCAGCGGGCCCCACAGGGCGTTGATGCCGGCGGAGATCGACGCGAACATGTTCGCCTGGGACGAGCCGACGAGGCGGACCGTGGAGGTCGAGCAGTTCTGCTCGTGGTCGGCGTGCAGGATGAGCAGCTTGTCGAGGGCGGAGACCACGACCGGGTCGGGCTCGTACTCCTGCGCCGGGACCGAGAAGGTCATGCGCAGGAAGTTCTCGACGTAACCGAGGTCGTTGCGCGGGTAGACGAACGGGTGACCGATCGACTTCTTGTACGCGTACGCCGCGATCGTCGGAAGCTTGGCAAGGAGCCGGATCGTCGAGAGGTTGCGCTGCTTCTCGTCGAAGGGGTTGTGGCTGTCCTGGTAGAACGTGGACAGCGCGGAGACGACCGACGACAGCATGGCCATCGGGTGGGCGTCGCGCGGGAAGCCACGGTAGAAGTTCTTGACGTCCTCGTGCAGCAGGGTGTGCTGCGTGATGTCGTTCTTGAACACCGAGAGCTCGTCGACGGACGGAAGCTCACCATTGATCAGGAGGTAGGCGACCTCCAGGAACGTGGAGCGCTCGGCCAGCTGCTCGATCGGATAGCCGCGGTACCGGAGGATCCCGGCCTCGCCGTCGAGGTAGGTGATGGCGGATTTATAGGCGGCGGTGTTGCCGTAGCCGCTGTCCAGGGTGACCAGACCGGTCTGGGCGCGGAGCTTTCCGATGTCGAAGCCCTTGTCGCCGACGGTGCTGTCGATCACCGGGTAGGTGTACTCGCCATCGCCGTACCGCACTACTACAGAGTTGTCGCTCACGTCATCCCTCACCGACGTTGTGCCTCTTCTTCGAGGTTGCCCTGACTGTCTCTACCATCCCCCATTTGGCGCAGGAGAGTGCACTCGGGGTCGGCCGTTGGGCGTATCGGCGGCACTGAGTGCCGCCAACTTGTTCATCCTGCCCGTCCCCACCCGCTTCCGGAAGGGCTCTGTGACCCACGTGACTCATTTGATCGATCATTTTTTGTGAAGCCTCGCCATTGACGCTCTTCACAGGCCCGAGAGCCGGAAGTCGAGCGCCGTGCAGCGCCGCCCCGCCGAGACCGTGCGCACCGCCTGACCGATCGCCTTGCGCGAACCGACGAGGACGACCAGCTTCTTCGCCCGCGTGACCGCCGTGTACAGCAAATTCCGCTGAAGCATCATCCAGGCGCTGGTGGTGACCGGGATCACCACGGCGGGATACTCGCTGCCCTGTGAACGGTGGATGGTCACCGCGTACGCGTGGGCCAGTTCGTCCAGTTCGTCGAACTCGTACGGCACCTCCTCGTCCTCGTCCGTCAGCACGGTGAGGCGCTGGTCGACCGGGTCGAGCGAGGTGACCACGCCCACGGTGCCGTTGAAGACACCGTTGGTGCCCTTCTCGTAATTGTTGCGAATCTGGGTGACCTTGTCGCCGACCCGGAAGACCCGGCCGCCGAACCGCTTCTCCGCGAGGTCGGGACGGGCCGGGGTGATGGCCTGCTGAAGCAGACCGTTGAGAGTGCCTGCGCCCGCGGGACCTCGGTGCATGGGCGCGAGCACCTGGACGTCCCGGCGCGGGTCGAGGCCGAATTTGGCCGGAATCCGACGGGCTGCCACATCCACCGTGAGCCGGCCGACCTCCTCTGTGTCGTCCTCGACGAAGAGGAAGAAGTCCTTCATGCCGTCGGTGACGGGGTGCTGCCCGGCGTTGATGCGGTGGGCGTTGGTCACGACACCGGACTGCTGGGCCTGCCGGAACACGCGCGTGAGGCGCACGGCGGGGACCGGGCCGCCGTCGGCGAGCAGATCCCGCAGGACCTCCCCCGCGCCGACGCTGGGCAGTTGGTCGACGTCCCCGACGAACAGCAGGTGCGCGCCCGGAGGAACGGCCTTCACCAGCTTGTTGGCGAGCAGCAGGTCCAGCATGGAGGCCTCGTCGACCACCACCAGGTCGGCGTCGAGCGGGCGGTCCTTGTCGTAGGCCGCGTCGCCGCCGGGCTTCAGCTCCAGCAGGCGGTGGACGGTGGAGGCGTCGGCACCGGTGAGTTCGGCGAGGCGCTTGGCGGCCCGGCCGGTCGGGGCGGCGAGGACGACCTTGGCCTTCTTGGCGCGGGCCAGCTCCACGATCGAGCGGACGGTGAAGGACTTGCCGCAGCCCGGGCCGCCGGTGAGGACGGCGACCTTCTTGGTCAGCGCGAGCCTCACGGCCGCCTCCTGCTCGGGCGCGAGCTCCACTCCGGTACGGGACTTCAGCCAGCCCAGCGCCTTGTCCCAGGCCACGTCGTGGAAGGCCGGCATACGGTCCTGGTCGGTACGCAGGAGCCGCAACAGCTGGGCGGAGAGGGAGAGTTCGGCGCGGTGGAAGGGGACGAGGTAGATGGCGGTGACGGGCTCGGATCCCGGCTCCGAGCCGGGCACCTTCTCCCGTACGACACCCGGGTCGCCGGAGTCCTCGTCGGGCAGGGCGAGTTCGGCGAGGCACTCGATGACCAGGCCGGTGTCGACCTGGAGGAGTTTCACCGCGTCGGCGATCAGCTGTTCCTCGGGGAGGTAGCAGTGCCCCTGGTCGGCGGACTGCGAAAGGGCGTACTGCAGGCCAGCCTTGACGCGCTCCGGGCTGTCGTGGGGGATGCCGACGGACTGGGCGATCTTGTCGGCGGTGAGGAAGCCGATTCCCCAGACGTCGGAGGCGAGCCGGTAGGGCTGGTTCTTCACGACCGAGATCGAGGCGTCGCCGTACTTCTTGTAGATGCGCACGGCGACGGAGGTGGACACCTCGACGCTCTGGAGGAAGAGCATGACCTCCTTGATCGCCTTCTGCTCCTCCCAGGCGTCGGCGATCTTCTTGGTGCGCTTGGGGCCGAGCCCGGGGACCTCGATGAGCCGCTTCGGCTCCTCCTCGATGACCTGCAGGGTGTCCATGCCGAAGTGCTGGGTGATGCGGTCGGCGAAGACGGGGCCGATGCCCTTGACCAGCCCGGAGCCCAGATAGCGGCGGATGCCCTGGACGGTGGCCGGCAGGACGGTCGTGTAGTTCTCAACGGTGAACTGCTTGCCGTACTGCGGATGGGAGCCCCAGCGGCCCTCCATCCGCAGGGACTCCCCCACCTGGGCACCGAGCAGCGCGCCGACGACGGTGAGGAGGTCGCCGCCGCCCCTGCCGGTGTCGACGCGGGCGACCGTGTAACCGTTGTCCTCGTTCGCGTACGTGATGCGTTCGAGCACGCCTTCGAGTACGGCCAGTCGTCGTTCACCCGTGGAGGCCCCCGCCTGATTGGACATGATCCGACGGTACCGCCCGGCACCGACAGCGCCCCGGTCACCCGGATCAGGCGGACCGCTTCACGCAGGTCCCCGCGCAGCACCCTGGACTCCGGAGGAACGCCGTACGGTTCGCCGCGGAGGCGGAGGTCCGGGGACTGTCCCGCGAGTCAGTTCGGTGCGTACACCACACGGCGACCCCGGCGGCTCCGCCGCGGTCGACACGGAGCGGCGGCGCATGACGACAGCGCCGCTGGAAGCACCCCTCTCAGGGGACGGCACCCAGGCCCCACCAGACCGACATGACCGACCGGCAGGTCCAAAGCGACGACGGCGAGGGTGCCGTCGGCGATCCCGCTCCCGGCAGGGCGTCCGCCGTCGGGGACGCTCAGGAGACTCGGCGAGCGCTCGGATCCGGTACCGCTCCCACCGCTCGGCCCAGGCATCCCGCCCACCCGGCGACGGCGTCACGCCGCCCGGATCCGGCTATGTCGCCTGCGACGTCACGTGGTCGATCACCTTCCGGAAGTCCTCGGTCGGGGAGAACTCGACGAACTCGCAGTCCTCCAGGGCGACGGGGACATGGCCGGGTCCCCAGTAGTACGCCTGTCCCGCTGAGTACTCCTCCTCACCCGTGGGCGTGAGCATCTTCAGCCGGCCCTTCAACAGGTATCCCCAGTGCGGGCACTGGCAGGCGTCGCCGTCGAGGCCCTTGAGGGCGGGGCCCATGTCCGTGCCCTCCGGCAGCCGGAGATAGCCGACCGACATGCCGCCACCGATGGGCCCGGTGCGCACCTCCACCCCGTCGCCCGCGAGGACGACGGGCACGTCGTCGTGAGTGGCTCCTGTCATGGTTCCTCCGCTCCGGCCCGCCATGGCCTTGGGGAAACGACTCGTACTCCTTCCAGCCTGGTGCGCCCCCGCACGACCCGCGACATCACGATCCTGTCTCGGGGTCTTGTCAAACCCTCGTGTAATCGATTCCAATCCTCCGTGGACGGAGTCGTGTAATCGATTCCACGAACGATCCACAAGGAGGTGGAGCGGCGATGGCGAGCATCAAGGATGTCGCTGCCGAGGCGGGGGTCTCCGTCGCCACGGTGTCGCGGGTCCTGAACGACCATCCGTCGGTCAGCGCGGACGCACGCACGCGCGTGCTGGCCGCCGTGGAAACGCTGGGCTACCGCCCGAACGCCGTCGCCCGCTCCCTGCGCACCGACCAGACCCACACCCTCGGCCTGGTCATCAGCGACGTCATGAACCCCTACTTCACCGAGCTGGCCCGCTCCGTCGAGGAGGAGGCCCGCGCGCTGGGGTACAGCGTGATCATCGGCAACGCCGACGAGCGGCCCGACCTCCAGGATCATCACGTACGGAACCTGCTCGACCGGCGGATCGACGGACTCCTGGTCTCCCCCACCGACGGCGGCTCCCCCTTGATGCTGGAAGCCGTGCGCGCGGGGACGCCGATGGTCTTCGTGGACCGGTGGATGCCGGGCGTGGCCGTGCCGGTCGTCAGGTCCGACGGGCGGGCCGCCGTACGCGATCTCGTCGCCCATCTGCACGGGCTGGGGCACCGCAGGCTCGCCATCATCGCGGGCCCGGCGGCGACCACCACCGGCCAGGAGCGCGTCGCGGCCTTCCGGGAGGCCCTCCAGGCGTACGGCCTCGATCTGCCCGACGCCTACATAGGGCAGGGCGACTTCCAGGCCGAGAGCGGGCGGCGGGTCACCGAGGGCTTCCTCGATCTGCCCGAGCCGCCCGAGGTCGTCTTCGCGGCGGACAACCTGATGGCGCTCGGCGCGCTGGACGCCGTACGCGCGCGTGGGCTGCGCGTACCGCAGGACATCGCCCTGGCCGCGTTCGACGACATCCCGTGGTTCGTGCACACCGATCCGCCGATCACCGCGATCGCCCAGCCCACGGGCGAGCTGGGGCGGGCCGCGGTGCGCGCGCTCGTCGACCGCATCGAGGGGCGGCCCCCCGAGTCGGTCACCCTCCCCGCCCGTCTCGTCGTCCGCCGCTCCTGCGGCGAACCCACCCCGAAGAACGTCGCAGTGAACCCAGGAACGAACAGGAGCGAGTCGTGAGCAACGAGGACGAGTTGCTGCGCATCGAGGGCATACGCAAGTCCTTCCCCGGCGTGGTCGCGCTCGACGGCGTCGACTTCGACCTGCGCCGGGGCGAGGTGCACGTACTGCTCGGCGAGAACGGCGCCGGCAAGAGCACGCTGATCAAGATGCTGTCGGGCGCCTACCACCCCGACGAGGGCCGCGTGCTGGTGGACGGCCGGGAGGTGCACATCCGCGGGGCGCAGGACGCCGAGCGGCTGGGTATCGCCACCATCTACCAGGAGTTCAACCTCGTCCCCGATCTGACGGTCGCCGAGAACATCTTCCTGGGCCGGCAGCCACGCCGCCTCGGGATGATCGACCGCAAGACCATGGAGGCCGACGCCGAGGTGCTGCTCAAGCGCGTCGGGGTCAACGTGTCGCCACGCGCGCGTGTGCGTGAACTCGGCATCGCCCGGCTCCAGATGGTCGAGATCGCCAAGGCGCTGAGCCTGAACGCGCGCGTGCTGATCATGGACGAGCCGACGGCCGTGCTCACCTCCGAGGAGGTCGACAAGCTCTTCGCGATCGTGCGCAAGCTGCGCGAGGACGGGGTCGGGATCGTCTTCATCACCCACCACCTGGAGGAGATCGCCGCCCTGGGCGACCGGGTCACGGTCATCCGGGACGGGAAGTCGGTCGGGCAGGTGCCTGCCTCCACGTCCGAGGACGAACTCGTACGCCTGATGGTGGGGCGGTCGATCGAGCAGCAGTACCCGCGCGAGCGCGGTGACACCGGAGCGGCCCTGCTGAAGGTCGAGGGGCTCACCCGCGACGGCGTCTTCCACGACATCGGCTTCGAAGTGCACGCCGGAGAGGTCGTCGGCATCGCCGGGCTGGTCGGAGCGGGCCGTACCGAGGTGGTGCGGGCCGTGTTCGGCGCGGACCCGTACGACAGGGGGGCCGTGCAGGTCTCCGGGGCGCCCCTCAAGGGACATGACGTGGGCGCCGCCATGGCGGCCGGGATCGGTCTGATCCCCGAGGACCGCAAGGGCCAGGGTCTGGTGCTCGACCAGTCGGTCGAGGAGAACCTGGGGCTGGTGACCATGCGGGCCGCCACGCGCGTGGGGCTCGTCGACCTCAAGGGGCAGCGGGAGGCCGCCACGCGGATCGCCGAGCAGCTCGGGGTGCGCATGGCGGGCCTGCACCAGCACGTCCGGACGCTGTCCGGCGGCAACCAGCAGAAGGTCGTCATCGGCAAGTGGCTGCTCGCCGACACCAAGGTGCTGATCCTCGACGAGCCCACGCGCGGGATCGACGTCGGCGCCAAGGTCGAGATCTACCAGCTCATCAACGAACTCACCGCGGCCGGTGCCGCCGTCCTCATGATCTCCAGCGATCTGCCCGAGGTGCTCGGCATGAGCGACCGGGTGCTGGTGATGGCCCAGGGCCGGATCGCCGGCGAACTGGCCGCCGACGAGGCCACGCAGGACTCCGTGATGGCACTCGCCGTCAGCAACCCCACGACCGACAAGGAGGCCGCTCGTGGCCACTGACACGCTCAAGAGCACATCGAGCGCTGATAGCGCCACCGGCGGCCTGCGCCGGCTGCTCCTCGACAACGGCGCGCTGACCGCGCTGATCGTCCTCGTCGTCGCCATGTCGGCGCTGTCGGGCGACTTCCTCACCACCGACAACCTGCTCAACGTCGGCGTCCAGGCGGCCGTGACCGCCATCCTCGCCTTCGGCGTGACCTTCGTGATCGTCTCGGCGGGCATCGACCTGTCGGTGGGCTCGGTGGCGGCCCTGTCGGCCACCGTCCTCGCGTGGAGCGCGACGTCACACGGGGTGCCGGTGTTCATAGCGGTCCTGCTGGCCGTCGTGACCGGCATCGCCGCCGGTCTCGTCAACGGCTTCCTGATCGCGTACGGCAAACTCCCCCCGTTCATCGCGACCTTGGCGATGCTCTCGGTGGCCCGCGGTCTGTCGTTGGTGATCTCCGAGGGCTCCCCGATCGCCTTCCCCGACTCGGTCTCGCACCTCGGGGACACGCTGGGCGGCTGGCTGCCGGTGCCCGTGCTCGTCATGGTCGTCATGGGGCTCCTCGCGGCCTTCGTGCTCGGACGGACGTACATCGGCCGCTCGATGTACGCGATCGGCGGCAACGAGGAGGCGGCCCGGCTCTCCGGCCTCCGGGTGAAGAAGCAGAAGCTCGCCATCTACGCGATGTCCGGTGTGTTCGCCGCCGTCGCGGGTGTCGTGCTCGCCGCCCGGCTGTCCTCCGCGCAGCCGCAGGCCGCCGACGGCTACGAGCTGGACGCGATCGCCGCGGTCGTCATCGGCGGTGCCTCGCTGGCCGGTGGCACCGGCAAGGCGTCCGGGACGCTGATCGGCGCGCTGATCCTGGCGGTGCTGCGCAACGGCCTCAACCTGCTGAACGTGTCCGCGTTCTGGCAGCAGGTCGTCATCGGTGTCGTCATCGCGCTGGCCGTGCTGCTCGACACCCTGCGCCGCAAGGCCGGGGCGACGCCGGTGACCGGTGCCTCGCAGGGCGGCAAGGGGCGCCAGGCGGCGACGTACGGTCTGGCGGCCGTGGTCACGGTGGCGATCGTCGGCGCGACCTCCTTCCTGCACAACGGCTCGTCCTCGACGGCGAACCCGAAGGTGGGTCTGTCGCTGTCGACCCTCAACAACCCCTTCTTCGTGCAGATCCGGTCGGGCGCCCAGGCCGAGGCGGAGAAGCTGGGCGTGGACCTGACCGTCACGGACGCCCAGAACGACGCCTCCCAGCAGGCCAACCAGCTCCAGAACTTCACCAGTTCGAGCCTCGGCGCGATCATCGTCAACCCGGTGGACTCGGACGCGGCGAGCAACTCGGTGAAGGCCGCCGACAAGGCGAAGATCCCGGTCATCGCGGTGGACCGGGGCGTCAACAAGGCCTCCGTGGACGCGCTGGTCGCCTCCGACAACGTCGCCGGCGGAGAGCTCGCTGCCAAGACCATCGGCGAGAAGCTCGGCGGCAAGGGCAAGATCGTGATCCTGCAGGGCCAGGCGGGCACCTCGGCCGCCCGTGAGCGCGCCGAGGGGTTCGCCCAGGGTCTCAAGGCGTACCCGGGCATCCAGGTCGTCGCGCAGCAACCCGCCGACTTCGACCGCACCAAGGGGCTCGACGTGATGTCGAACCTGCTCCAGGCCCACCCGGACGTCCAGGGTGTCATCGCCGCCAACGACGAGATGGCACTCGGCGCGATCAAGGCGCTGGGCTCCAAGGCCGGCACGTCGGTCTCGGTGGTCGGCTTCGACGGCACACCGGACGGACTGAACGCGGTGAAGGACGGCACGCTGTACGCATCGGTGGCACAGCAGCCTTCCCAGCTGGGCAAGATCGCGGTGGACAACGCGCTGAAGGCCCTCGAGGGCAAGAAGGTCGAAGAGACGATCAAGGTGCCGGTGAAGGTGGTCACGAAGCAGAACGTGGCCGGTTTCACGGGCTGACAACGGCGCACGGGCGGGCAGTCGCTTCGACTGCCCGCCCGCGTCACTGACTAGGGGAGTCATCCATGTACGACTACGACCTTCTGGTCGTGGGGTCGGCCAACGCCGACCTGGTGATCGGTGTGGAGCGGCGGCCGGGGGCCGGCGAGACGGTGCTCGGCTCGGACCTGGCCGTGCACCCGGGGGGCAAGGGCGGCAACCAGGCGGTCGCGGCTGCCCGGTTGGGCGCGCGTACGGCGTTGCTGGCCCGCGTCGGCGACGACGGTCACGGGCGGCTGCTGCTGGACTCGCAGCGGGCGGCCGGGGTCGACACGGTGGGTGTGCTGGTGGGCGGGGCGCCGACGGGGGTCGCGCTGATCACCGTCGACCCGTCGGGGGACAACAGCATCGTGGTGTCGCCGGGCGCCAACGGGCGCCTCACGCCGGGGGACGTACGGAGCGCGGTCAGCCTCTTCCACGCCTCGCGGGTGGTGTCGACGCAGCTGGAGATCCCGCTGGAGACGGTCGTGGAGGTCGTACGGAATCTGGCGCCGGGCAGCCGGTTCGTGCTGAACCCGTCGCCGCCGCGGCCGCTGCCGACCGAGGTCCTCGCGGCCTGTGATCCGCTGATCGTCAACGAGCACGAGGCGAAGGTGATCCTCGGGGACGCGTGCGTGAGTGACGCGCCGGAGGACTGGGCGCGGCTGCTGCTCGCGAAGGGGCCGCGGTCGGTGGTGGTGACGCTGGGCGCGCAGGGGTCGCTGGTGGCCTCCTCGGCGGGGATGACCCGGGTGGCGTCGGTGAAGGTGGACGCCGTGGACACGACGGGCGCGGGGGACGCCTTCACGGCGGCGCTGGCGTTTCGGCTCGGGGCCGGTTCCGCACTGGCGGAGGCGGCCTCGTACGCGTCCCGGGTCGGGGCGGTCGCCGTGACCCGGAAGGGTGCGCAGGACTCCTTCCCCACGGCGGATGAGGTCGAGGCGCTGTGCTGTGCCAGCCCGGGGGGCAACCCCCGGACCCTACCGGCAGAGGGCCGGAAGAGGCGCCCGGAGCGACGCGGCGAGGCGAGTCCCTGTGAAGAAGGCCGGAATCCTGAACCGTCATCTCTCCGGCGCGCTCGCCGAACTGGGGCACGGGGACGGGGTGCTGGTCTGCGACGCCGGGATGCCGATCCCCGACGGGCCTCGCGTGGTCGACCTGGCCTTCAGGGCCGGGGTGCCGTCCTTCGCGGAGGTCCTCGACGGGCTGCTCGCGGAGCTGGTCGTGGAAGGGGGGACGGCGGCGGCGGAGGTGCGGGGCGCCAATCCCGCGGCCGCGGAGCTGCTGGACACCCGCTTCCCCGAGCTGCACCTGGTCTCCCACGAGAAGCTCAAGGAGCTGTCGACGGGCGCGCGGCTGGTCGTGCGCACGGGTGAGGCACGGCCGTACGCCAATGTGCTCCTCAGGTGCGGGGTGTTCTTCTGACGTCCGCGGAAAAAAACCGGAGAGCCGTACAACCCTCTCCCGACCTGGCGGGTCGTACTTGGCATCAGGACTCTTGGAGGGGGATCCGGGGGGATCGCGGGGGTTCTGATGGGGGAGGGGAAACCCGAAGGGGCTCGGTCATCGACCGGGCCCCTTCGAAATGCGCGGGTGTCGGTGCCCGCCTCTACGGTGCCCCCATGACTCCTGTGACTCCTGAGGAAATGCGGGCCAGGTTACGTCCCTTCCGTGACAAGGCGCTCGCGCGAGGGATCCCCGTCGAGGACGTGGAGCGGTGGATGGACACCGCCCGGCCCTGCGCGACGCTGGCGGCGGGCGGGGACGGGCCGGTCGTGGGGCGGTTCGGGGGGCCGCTGCTGCTGCCGGTCGGCATGCCACATCCCTTTTATCCCTTCGTCGCCTCCATCGATTTCGCCGCCCTGCCCGCGGACGCGACGGATCTTCCCCTGCCGCCCGACGGCCGGCTGCTGCTGTTCGCCTATCCCGAGGACTTCGGCGACCTGACCGACATGGGGAACGTGGTGTACGTCCCCGCGGGGGCCGCCGTGGAGGAGCGGGACAAGGAGGGCTGGGCCTGGTTCGAGAACGACGACGAGTACCAGGAGGTCTTCGCGCAGTTCCCGCAGGAGACGCTCAGGGCGGCGGTCGACGTCTCGCTGCCGTACCACTACTGGGTCGAGATACCCGAGGAGCCCCGCTGGGTACCGCTCCCCGGGCATCCGCGCTCGGAGGAACTGGCCGCGGTGTGGGCCGAGACCCACGACGACATCGCCTCCTCGGGGCGGCTCCAGCTCGGCGGGTACGCCGACCAGGAGGCGGTCGACACCGACCCCGTCGGGACGGCGATGACCTGCGCGCTGAGGGAGGCGGCAGCGGGCCGTCGCGAGCCGGTGTCGGACGACCTCGCGGACTGGGTGCTGCTCGCCGAGTGGAATCCCTGGATCGACGGCTTGGAGGGCGCCACCGTGCACTGGTCGATCCAGCGCGCGGACCTGGCGGCACGGCGCTTCGACCGCGCGTTCACGACGGTCTTCCGGAATCCCTAGGGGCTCCGGACGGGGCCGGAGGGGAACTCCCGAGGTTCCCCTCCGGCCCCCGCTTCACACGGTGTGGGCCACGAACCGTTCGGCGGTCTCGGCGAGCACCTCGCGGCCGTCGCGGGCCCACAGCGCGTCGTTGAACAGTTCGACCTCGATCGCGCCCGTGTACCCGGCCGCCTCGACGTATCGCTGCCACTCCCGCATGTCGATCGAGCCGTCGCCGATCTGGCCGCGGCCGTTGAGGACGCCCTCCGGCAGCGGGGTCGTCCAGTCCGCGAGCTGGAAGGTGTGGATACGGCCGCCGGCGCCCGCGCGGGCGATCTGTGCGGGCGCGTTGTCGTCCCACCAGATGTGGTACGTGTCCACCGTGACGCCGACCTGCCGGGCGGGGAAGCGCTCCGCCAGGTCGAGGGCCTGGGTGAGCGTCGAGACCACACAGCGGTCCGAGGCGTACATGGGGTGCAGGGGCTCGATGGCCAGCTTCACCCCGTGCTCCTCGGCGTACGGGCCCAGGACGGACAGGGCGTCCGCGATGCGTTCGCGGGCGCCGTGCAGGTCCTTGGAACCGGCCGGGAGACCGCCGGAGACCAGCACCAGGGTGTCGGTGCCCAGCGTCGCCGCCTCGTCGACCGCGCGCCGGTTGTCGTCCAGCGCCGCGGCCCGCTCGTCCGGGTCGATCGCCGTGAAGAAGCCGCCGCGGCACAGCGTGGTGACGGTCAGACCCGCGTCACGGACCAGCTTGGCCGTCGCCTCGACGCCGTACGTCTGGACGGGCTCGCGCCACAGGCCGACGTTGACGACGCCCAACTGGCCGCAGGATTCGACCAGTTCCGGCAGCGACAGCTGCTTGACCGTCATCTGGTTGATGGAGAAGCGGGACAGGTCGGTCACTGGTTCACCCCGTACAGGGACAGCAGGTTCTTCATCCGCTCCTCCGCCAGCTTCGGGTCCGGGAACAGGCCCAGGCCGTCGGCGAGTTCGTAGGCGCGTGCGAAGTGCGGGAGGGAGCGGGCCGACTGGAGGCCGCCGACCATCGTGAAGTGCGACTGGTGGCCGGCCAGCCAGGCCAGGAAGACCACGCCCGTCTTGTAGAAGCGGGTGGGTGCCTGGAAGAGATGGCGGGACAGCTCGACGGTGGGGTCGAGGAGTTCGCGGAAGCCCTTGGCGTCACCGGTGTCCAGGACACGGACCGCCTCGGCCGCCAGCGGGCCCAGCGGGTCGAAGATGCCGAGCAGGGCGTGGCTGAAGCCCTGTTCGTCACCCGCGATCAGCTCGGGGTAGTTGAAGTCGTCGCCCGTGTAGCAGCGGACGCCCTGCGGGAGCCGGCGGCGGATGTCGATCTCGCGCTGCGCCTCCAGGAGCGAGACCTTGATGCCGTCGACCTTGTCGGGGTGGGCCGCGATGACCTCGAGGAACGTGTCCGTGGCGGCGTCCAGGTCGCTCGACCCCCAGTAGCCCTCCAGCGCCGGGTCGAACATCGGGCCCAGCCAGTGCAGGACGACCGGCTCGGCGGACTGGCGCAGGAGGTGGCCGTAGATCTCCAGGTAGTCCTCGGGGCCCTTGGCGGCCGCCGCGAGGGCCCGGGAGGCCATCAGGATGGCCTGGGCGCCGGACTCCTCGACGAGGGCGAGCTGCTCCTCGTAGGCCGCGCGGACCTCGGCGAGGGACGCCGGGCCGGTGAGCTGGTCGGTGCCGACACCGCAGGCGATGAGGCCACCGACCGACTTGGCCTCGGCGGCGCTGCGGCGGATCAGCTCGGCCGCGCCCGCCCAGTCCAGGCCCATGCCGCGCTGGGCGGTGTCCATCGCCTCGGCGACCCCGAGCCCGTGCGACCACAGGTGGCGGCGGAAGGCGAGGGTGGCGTCCCAGTCGACGGCGGCCGGGGAGTCCGGCGTGGAGTCGGCGAACGGGTCGGCGACGACGTGCGCCGCCGAGAAGACCGTACGGGAGGTGAAGGGGGTGCCGGGGGTGGCGGCGAGGGGTTCCTTGCGGGGCTCGTAGGCCCTGAAACCCCCGTCACCGGCAGGGAGTCGGATCGTCACAGCGAGATCTCCGGTACGTCGAAACGGCGGCCCTCGGCCGAGGACTTCAGGCCCAGTTCGGCGAGCTGGACGCCGCGGGCGCCGGCCAGGAGGTCCCACTGGTAGGGGGCGTCGGCGTAGACGTGCTTGAGGAAGAGCTCCCACTGGGCCTTGAAGCCGTTGTCGAACTCGGCGTTGTCCGGGACCTCCTGCCACTGGTCGCGGAAGACCTCGGTGGCGGGGATGTCCGGGTTCCAGACCGGCTTGGGGGTGGCGCTGCGGTGCTGGACACGGCAGTTGCGCAGACCGGCGACGGCGGAGCCCTCGGTGCCGTCGACCTGGAACTCGACGAGCTCGTCGCGGTTGACGCGCACGGCCCAGGAGGAGTTGATCTGGGCGATGGCGCCGCCCTCGAGCTCGAAGATGCCGTAGGCGGCGTCGTCGGCGGTGGCGTCGTAGGGCTTGTCGTTCTCGTCCCAGCGCTGCGGGATGTGGGTGGCGGTGAGGGCCTGGACGGACTTCACGCGGCCGAAGAGCTCGTGGAGCACGTACTCCCAGTGCGGGAACATGTCGACAACGATGCCACCGCCGTCCTCGGCCCGGTAGTTCCAGGAGGGGCGCTGGGCGGTCTGCCAGTCGCCCTCGAAGACCCAGTAGCCGAACTCGCCGCGGATCGAGAGGATCCGGCCGAAGAAGCCGCCGTCGATGAGGCGCTTCAGCTTGAGCAGGCCGGGGAGGAAGAGCTTGTCCTGGACGACGCCGTGCTTGATGCCCTTCTCATTGGCGAGACGGGCCAGTTCCAGGGCGCCCTCCAGGCCGGTGGCGGTGGGCTTCTCCGTGTAGATGTGCTTGCCCGCCGCGATCGCCTTCTTGATCGCCCCCTCACGGGCGGAGGTGACCTGGGCGTCGAAGTAGATGTCGACGGTCGGGTCGGCGAGGACCGCGTCCACGTCGGTGGAGATGTGCTCGATGCCGTGCTGCTCGGCCAGGGCCTTCAGGGCGTGCTCGCGGCGGCCCACCAGGATCGGCTCGGGCCACAGCACCGTGCCGTCGCCCAGGTCGAGACCGCCCTGCTCGCGGATCGCGAGGATCGAGCGGACGAGGTGCTGGCGGTAGCCCATGCGCCCTGTCACACCGTTCATGGCGATACGCACCGTCTTGCGTGTCACGTCATTCCCTTCGTAGGAGTCGTACGCGGTTGTGCGCGCCGCGCACGCCCCACTGATGAGCGTTACAGCAAGCGCTTTCTATCTAGGAAGAAGCTAGCCTCTGACCAGCGGTCTGGACAAGACCGCGAACGGGGTGAGTTGTTCGAGGGGGCGAACAGCTGGGCGTAATGGCCTTAAGGTCGGCTCGGAACCGGGACCTTGGTGCCCGCGTGTACGACGGAGTACGACTGAGATGCGCTGCGGCGCGCGACCGGAGGACGACGAGATGACGGTGACCCTGGCGGACGTGGCGGCCCGCGCCCAGGTCTCCCCCGCGACGGTGTCGCGCGTGTTGAACGGGAACTACCCCGTGGCCGCGACCACGCGTGAGCGGGTGCTGCGGGCCGTGGACGAGCTGGACTACGTGCTCAACGGTCCGGCGAGCTCGCTCGCCGCCGCCACGTCGGACCTGGTCGGGATCCTCGTGAACGACATCGCGGACCCCTTCTTCGGGATCATGGCCGGTGCGATCCAGTCGGAGATCGGGGGGCCGGGCGGGCGCGCGGGCGGTGAGCGGCTCGGGGTCGTCTGCAACACAGGGGGCTCTCCGGAGCGGGAGCTGACGTATCTCACCCTGCTGCAGCGGCAGCGGGCGGCGGCGGTCGTCCTGACGGGTGGGGCGGTGGAGGACGCGCCGCACAAGGCCGCGATGTCCGCCAAGCTGCGCAAACTCGCGGACGCCGGGACGCGGATCGTGCTGTGCGGGCGGCCGCCGGCGCCGGAGACCGGGGCGTTCGCGCTGACCTTCGACAACCGGGGCGGGGGCAAGGAACTCACCGAGCACCTCATCGGGCTCGGGCACCGGCGGCTCGGGTACATCGCGGGGCCGGAGGAGCGCACGACGACCCGGCACCGGCTGGAGGGGCACCGGGCGGCGCTGGAGGCGCACGGGATCACCGAGGATCCGCGGTGGACCGTCCATGGCCGCTACGACCGGCGGTCCGGGTACGAGGCCACGCTGGAGCTGCTGCGGCGGGATCCGTCGTTGACGGCCGTGGTGGCCGCGAACGACTCCGTCGCGCTGGGCGCGTGCGCGGCCCTGCGGGACTCCGGGCTGCGGATTCCGGAGGACGTGTCCGTCGCCGGGTTCGACGACCTGCCGTTCAGCATCGACGCGGTACCTGCCCTGACGACGGTGCGGTTGCCGCTGGCGGAGGCGGGGGCCCGGGCGGGGCGGATCGCGATGGGACGCGAGGAGCCGCCGCCCGGGGGGATCGCGACGGTTCGCGGGGAGCTCATGGTGCGGGGGTCTTCGGGGGCTCCTCGGGGCTGAGGAGGCGTGGGTGGGTGCGGGCCGGTGGGGGCTGGTCGCGCCCACGCGGCGGCAGCCGCAGATCGACAGCCCCGCGCCCCTTGGGTGGGTTCAGTTGCCCGAATCCCCCACGGAAGCCTTCCTCGCCGCCTCCTCCACCCGGTTCCGGTACTGCTCCCACCAATCCCCGTCCCCCGGCGCCATGTTGTCCCCCTCCGCCCGCTGCCCCACCGATCCGTCGACGAGTTCGCGTACGACGTCGGCGTGGCCGACGTGGCGGTGGCTCTCGGCGATCATGTGGATCAGGATGCGCTGGAGGGTGAGTTCGGAGTGCGGGGGCCAGGGGACTCGGCCCACGGTGTCCAGGGGGAGGGTGTCGAGGGTCTCGTCCGCGTGGGCGCAGGCCCGGCGGTAGCCGTCGACGATCTGCTCGCGGGTCTCCTCGGGGGTCGCCCACAGGTCGGCGTTCGGTTCGGCGGCGCCGGTGATCCACAGGGGCTGGGCCCCCGGGAGCGGCCGGCCGAAGGTCTCGCCGAAGTAGATCGCCTCGGCACCGGTGAGGTGCTTGACCAGTCCCAGGAGATTGGTGCCGGTCGGCGTAAGGGGGCGGCGGACGTCGTACTCGGAAAGGCCGTCGAGCTTCAGGAGCAGGGAGTCGCGGGCGTCCTGGAGGTAGAGGCGGAGGTCGGTGGCGGCGTCTGTGGCGGTCATCGGATCAGTCTGTCGTCAGCTTGATCTTTGTCCACCGACAATCGGTGGCGGGCCTTCACCGTCCGAGCCGCAACTGCCGTCCCCTCACGACCCGTTGTCAGTGGTCGCCTCTATCGTCCTGGCATGGTCTTTTCACTGCCTGACGGGCTGCCTTCGGGGCGGTTCGAGCAACGGGGCCCGTCGGAGGTCTGGATCTGCGACGAACTGCCGGACGACGTCGGGACGGTGTGGGCGGAGCTGCTCCGGTGGGCCCCGGTCACCGGGCTGCAGCCGCATCTCTGTTGGCCCGGCGACCCCGCTCGCCCCGCGGATCCGGCCGCCGCCTACGCCGTACGTCTGGAAGAGGTCCTCGCGGCCGACTTCGCGGAGTACCGGGAGCGGCGGCTGCCGTTCTGGTCCGATCCCTCCTCCGCGGAGCCGGACGACACCCCGGAGGACGTCGAGCCCTGGCCGCACGATCCGGGGCCGCCGTTCGCGAGCTGGCCGGGGCTCGCGCCCGCGGGTCCGGACACCGGTACGGGTCCGGGCGCCGAGGAGGCCGCGGGCCGTACCGTCGCCGATCTCCTGCACACCGGGCCGTACGAGGCGTCCCTCAGCCTTGTCCTCGTCCCCGCCCGCAGCTCCGCCGACGTCCCCGCGGTGATCGGCTGGACCGACAGGCCGCCGATGCCGCTCATGGGCGCCCTGCTGCGGAGCTGGGAGGAGCGGTTCGGGGCCCGGGTCGTGGCCGCGTACGGCGGTGAGCTGCATGTCTCCGTCGCCCGCCCGCCCCTCGACCCGGCGCACGCCGAGAGGCTCGCCCTGGAGCATGTGCTGTCCACCGCGGACAACATCGTGGACGACCCGCCGACGCCCTTCCCGGAGTACGCGCGCGAACTCGTCGGGCGGACGGAATGGCGGTTCTGGTGGGACTGAGCCGGAAGACGTTTTACGCTCCCCCCACCGATGAGTTCCCCGCCCCGCCCCGGTCTGCAATGCCGTAACCGACTAGGAAACTGGAGTGAGTCCCATGCGCATCGTGGTCAGTGAGTTCATCAGTCTGGACGGGGTCGTGCAGGCGCCCGGCGGGCCCGAGGAGGACACCGACGGCGGGTTCGCGCACGGCGGCTGGTCGCACCCCTACTTCGACGAGGAGGTGCTCGGACCGGCGTTCACCGAGGGGATGGAGCGGGCCGAGGCGCTGCTGTACGGGCGGCGGACGTATCTGACGATGGCGGGGGCCTGGCCGGAGCGCGCCGGGGACCCGTTCGCCGACCGGCTGAACTCCCTGAAGAAGTACGTCGTGACCGACACCCTTGGCGACTCCGAGCTGACCTGGAACAACACCGAGCGGATCCCGGGCTCCGAGGCCGTCGCGCGGATCCGTGCGCTGCGTGAGCGCGAGGGCGGCGAGCTGGCGATGATGGGCAGCCCCACCCTCGTCCGCACGCTGATCAGCGCGGGGCTCGTCGACGAGCTCCAGCTCATCGTGATGCCGGTACTCCTCGGCGGCGGCAAGTCGATCTTCCCGGAGGACGGCGGTAAGCGGCCGTTCGAGCTGGTGTCCACGGTCACCGGGAAGACCGGCGTGCAGGTGTGCGTCTACCGGCCCGCCACCGCGGGGTAGCCGCGGGAGTCGCGGACGTCTTACGCTCAGTCCATCGATATCTCTGACTGAGTCAAGCATCCGGGGGTGGACCGATCATGACCGTCCAGGACATCCGCGCCTTCAACCGCTTCTACACGAACGTCATCGGGGCCCTCGACTACAGCCGCCAGCTCTACGCCCCCTACACCCTCACCGAGTCCCGTGTGCTGTACGAGCTCGCGCACTCGCCACGCACCGACGCGGCCGACCTGCGCACCGAACTCTCGCTGGACGCGGGGTACTTGAGCCGGATCCTGAACAAGTTCGAGCAGGACGGGCTGATCGAGCGCACCGCCTCGGCCCGTGATCCGCGCCGACGCCGGGTCACGCTCACCTCGCGCGGCCGGGAGACCGCCGCGCTGCTCGCCGAGCGCGCCGACGAATCGGTGGGCGCACTCCTCGCGACCGTCCCCTCCGCCGACCGGCCCCGGCTCTCGGAGGCGATGCGGACCGTCCGTACGCTCCTGTCCGACGGCCGCCCGCCCCGCCGCGAGGACGTCCTGCTGCGCGAGCCGGGCCCCGGTGACCTCGGCTGGATCGTGGCCCGGAACGCGGCCCTCTACGCCGCCGAGTACGGCTTCAACGCCGACTACGAGGGACTCGTCGCGAGGATCGTCGCCGACTTCGCGGAGGACCACGATCCGCATCTGGAGCGGGTGTGGATCGCCGAGCTGGACGGGCGGCCGGTGGGGTGCGTCATGTGCGTCCGGGACGAAGCGCCCGCGACTGCCCGGCTGCGGCTGCTCCTCGTCGAGCCCGACGCGCGCGGACTCGGCATCGGGGACCGGCTGGTGGCGGCCGTCGTCGACTTCGCGCGCGGGGTCGGCTACCGCGACCTGGTCCTGTGGACCAACGACGTCCTCGCCGCCGCCCGCCGCGTCTACCAGCGCCACGGATTCGTCCTGGCCGCCGAGAAACCCCACCGCTCCTTCGGCAGGGACCTGAACGGGCAGGACTGGAGACTGGACCTGACCGGCGCGGGTGAGTGAGGGGGGCGGGGCCTGGGATCGGCTCGGCCGGTCAACTGGTGAGCGGTGCGGCCGGGTGCGGTGAGCGGCTCGGCCCGCTCGCCCGGTGCGGCCGGGTGCGGTGAGCGGTGCGGCCGGTGCGGCCGGGCGCGGTGAGCGGCTCGGCCCGCTCGCCCGGCGCGGCCGGGCGCGGTGAGCGGTGTGGCCGGTGCGGGCCGGGTGCGGGCTGTCAACCGTGGAGCCGCTCGGTCGGCCGGCCCATGAGCGGCTGAGCCACTCGCGCCCAAGACGTGGCCCCGTCGGTCGACCAGCGCAGAGCCCAGCGGCCCATCCACCCAGGTGCCTGAGCCGCCCATTGGCCCAGCCACGCACCGGCACCACCCGCCCGGCTGGACCTCACCGACTCGACGGGGCGAGAGTAGGGCGCATGAAACTGGCGTTCTCCACCCTCGGTGTCCCCGGCCTCCCCCTCACCGACGTGCTACGGCTCGCGACCACGCACGGCTATCACGGAGTAGAACTGCGCGCGCATCCGGAGGAGCCGGTGCACCCCGGTATCGGGCTCGCCGAACGGGCCGACGCGGTCGCCGAGTTCAAGGCGGCGGGCGTGGAGGTCCTCGGTCTCGCCGGGTACGCGCGCGTGGCCGCGCCCGGCGACGACGAACCCGTCGTGGAGGAGATCCACCGGCTCCTGGACCTCGCCCGCGACCTCGGCGCCCGCTTCGTGCGCGTCTTCCCCGGCGCCGCATCCGACCAGTCCCGCGAGGAGGCCGACGCCACGGCCGCCCGGCGCCTCGGTACGGCCGCGGAGTACGCCGGCGACCTCGACGTACGCATCCTCCTCGAAACCCATGACTCGCACCGCACGGGCGCAGACGCGATCCGCGTGCTCGGCCCGGTCGGGCACCGCCAGGTCGGCTCGCTCTGGGACGTCATGCACACCTGGCTCGGCGGCGAACAGCCCTCCGAGACCTACGCGGCCCTCGGGCCGTACCTGGGATACGTCCAGGTCAAGGACATCGCGTCGGCCGACGACACCACCCCGGTCGCGCTCGGCTCCGGGGTCCTGCCGCTCGCGGAGTGCGTGGAGGTCCTCTCCCGGCACGGCTGGGACGGCTGGCTGTGCTGGGAGTACGAGAAGCGGTGGTACGAGGCGGCCGCGCCGCTGGAGGAGCTGCTGGGGGCGGGCCGCGAGCACCTGGCGCGGCTCCTGAACGACTCGGCGTAAGCGAAGCGGAACAAGCGTGGTCGAGCGCGGTCGAGCGATCAGGAAGGGCGGAGACTTCGCCGTCCCGGACGGGGCCACAGCCGGTGCCACACCGGCCGCTCCGTCCCGGGCCCGGAGTCGTCCGGGACGACCGGTGCGTCCGGCAGCGCGGACAGGACGCCGGCCTTCGCCTGCCAGTCGCTGAACACGCCCTGGAACAGCGGGTGGTCCTGGCCGGGCAGCGAACTCCTCGGTGCGGTCATCGCGTCCTCCTTCGTGTGTCTGCCGAAGCTCACTGTCGAAGGTAGGGAGAAACGGTCCGCTGCTACCGTCCAATGGCATGCGGGAATCACAGACCAATCTGGCGGGCGATCTCCTGATCGATCTGAGCCGGGCGGGCGAGGGCCCCTTGCACGAACGGGTGAAGCGGGCGCTGCGCTCGGCGATCCGCAGCGGGCGGGTCGAGATCGGCAGCGCCCTGCCGCCCAGCCGGCAGCTCGCCGGTGACCTCGGCTGTTCCCGCTGGGCGGTGACCGAGGCGTACGGCCAGCTCGTGGCCGAGGGATATCTGGAGGCCCGCAGCGGCTCCGCGACCCGGGTGCGCTGGTCCGGCGACCGGGACGGCGGCGTCGAACGTCCCGTGACCCGCAAGGCCCCCGAGGCCCGTTTCGACCTCGCGCCGGGCCTTCCGGATCTGCGGGCCTTCCCGCGCCGCCGGTGGGCCGAGGCCGTCCGCGCCCAGGTGACGAACACGGCGTTCACGGAGTTCGGCTATCCGCCGCCCGGCGGTCACCCCCGGCTCAGGGGGCTGCTCGCCGAGTACCTGGGCCGTTCCCGTGGCGTCTCGACGACGGCGCAGGACGTGACGGTGTGCACGAGCGTGACCGACGGGGTGCGGCGCGTCTGCCGTGCCCTGCGCTCCCAGGGCATCACCGCCGTCGGCTGTGAGGAGCCGGGCTGGACGCGGCTGCGCCAGGTGATCCGCGCCGCCGGTCTGGAGCCGGTGCCCGTGCGCACGGACGGCGGCGGTCTGCGCGTGGACGACCTCGCCGGACACTCCGGGCTGCGGGCCGTGCTGGCCGCGCCGGCTCACCAGTTCCCGCTGGGCACCGTGCTCGTGCCCGAGCGGCGGGCCGCGCTGCTCGACTGGGCCCGCCGGGTGGACGGCGTCGTACTGGAGGACGACTACGACGCGGAGTTCCGCTACGACCGCCGCCCGGTGGCGGCCCTGCAGGGCATGGACCCGTCCCGGGTCGTCCTGTTGAAGTCCCTGAGCAAGACCCTGTCCCCAGCGCTCGGCATCGGATGGGTGGTGGCGCCCTCGCGCTGGACCGACATCCTGCACCGGATCGACCAGGCGGCGACCCATCCCCCGGTCCTCGACCAGCTCGCCTTCGCCGACCTGCTGGAGTCGGGTGCCTACGACCGCCACCTGCGGGCCTGCCGACAGCGCTACCGCGACCGGCGCGACACGCTCGTGCGGACCCTCGCCGAACAGCTGCCCGACGCCCCGGTGTCCGGCATCGCGGCCGGGCTCCACCTCATCCTCCGGCTGCCGAACTCCGTGGACACCGCTGCCGTGGTCAGGGCGGCGGCCGCCCGGTCGCTGTCCGTCGCCGACCTCGCCGCCTATCACGCCACCGGGGACCACGCCGGCCACGGCCTGGTCCTCGGCTACGGCAACCTCGCCGACGGCATGGTGAAGCAGGCGGTGGGGCAGCTCCGTGCGGCGATCGAGGAGAGCCGGTAATTCGGTGGCCGGGGCGGGGGCGCCCGGTTACCGTCCCGGGGTGCATCAGCCCGCCCCTGCCCCGGTCCCCCTGTCATGAGTCTCAGCCGTACGTTCCTCGATGTGCGGCCGCTGAGCACCTCCCCGGTCTTCCGGCGGCTGCTGTTCGGGCGCACGGTGTCCACGCTCGGCACCTTCATGACCATGGTCACCGTCATGTACCAGGTCTGGGACATGACCCACAGCACGATCTGGAGCGGCGCGGTCGGGGTCGCGCAGGCGGTGCCGATGGTCGGGGTGAGCCTGTTCGCGGGCGCCTGGGTCGACCGGGCCGACCGGCGCCGGGTCTACCTCACGGGCACCGTCGGCTCGGCGGTCTGCTCCCTGCTGCTGGCCGTGCAGGGCTTCGCGGGGCACGCGCCGGTGGCCGTCGTCCTGCTGCTGGTCGCGGCACAGACCTCCTTCGCCGCGCTCGGCGCGCCCGCCGCCGGCGTGTTCGTGCCGCGTCTGTTGCCCCGGGAGCAGGTGGCCGCCGGTCTCGCGCTCCAGCAGGTCACCGGCCAGGCGATGATGCTGGTCGGCCCGGCCGTCGCCGGGGTCGTGCTCGGCTGGTGGGGCATCGGCGTCTGCTACCTCCTGGACACCCTGAGCTTCACGATGTCCTTCTACGGCGCCTACGGCCTGCCCGCGCTGCCGCCCGAGGGCGAGAAGTCCCGCCCCGGTCTGCACGGTGTCCTGGACGGGCTGCGCTTTCTGACCGGCCACCGGGTGGTGCGCGGCGCGCTGCTGACCGATCTGGCCGCCACCGTCCTGTCCATGCCGGTGAGCCTGTTTCCGCTGGTCAACGAGGAGCGCTTCGGCGGCGACCCGCGCACGCTCGGCCTGTTCCTGTCCGCGCTCGCCGTGGGCGGTGTCGCCGCGACGGTCTTCTCCGGCCCGGTCACCCGACTGGCCCGCCCCGGCCCGGTGATGCTGTGCGCGTCGGCGACCTGGGGCGCGGCCCTCGCGCTGTTCGGCCTGACCACCAGTGCCTGGGCGGGACTCGGCATCCTGGCGCTGGCCGGCGCGGCGGACGCCCTCGCCGTCCTGTCCCGCACCACCATCGTCCAGACCCGCACCCCCGACGCCCTGCTCGGCCGGGTCACGGCCGCCGAGACGATCGTCGGCCAGGCGGGCCCGCACCTCGGCAACCTGCGCGGCGGTCTGCTCGCGGGCTGGAGCTCGGGCGTGACGGCGCTGATCACGGGCGGTCTCCTGTGTGTGGCGGCGGTGGGCTATGTCGGGGCGAGCACACCGGAGTTGCGGGCGGTTCCGGCTACGGACGAGGTGTGATCCGGGCATCCGGGTCCAGACACCAGTCCAGTACGGCGGGCCAGGAGCCGTAGCCGGCGTCCAGGTCGAGGTGGGCGGCGCCGGGGAGGATGTCGGCGGGGATGCCGAGCGGTTCGCCGAAGGTCTCGCGGGCCCCTTCCGGGCAGTACGGGTCGTCGTCGCCGGCGACCAGGCGGGTGGGCCCGGGGAGGGTGAACCCCAGGGCGGGCGCGGCGAATTCGGCGACCTCCGGATGGTGTCCGACGACGGACGCGGAGGGCGGGGCGACGAGCAGCACGCGGTCGGCGGAGCCGTGCCGCACGAGCCCGCGTGCGACGGCGTGCAGCCACAGCAGGGCGGAGGCGCTGTGCGCGATGACGACACGCTCACCGGTGGCGGGCAGTCCACCGAGATGCCGGGCGAGTTCGGTGAGCCAGGTGTCGAGGTCGGGGTCGTCGGGGTCGGGCAGCTGGGGGTAGGTGACGTGGTGGCCGAGGTCGGTGAGGCGGTCGGCGAGCCAGTGCTGCCAGTGGTCGTCGGGCCGGTGGTTCTGCCAGCCGTGGAGGATCAGGTAGGCGGTCATGGCGTCGATGGTTTCCGATCACCGATACGCAGGTCCAGTTAATCTTTCTCTGTGGAACAGGTAAGCGAACCCTTCACCATCGACCTGCGTCGGCTGACCGTGCTGCGCGAGCTCCAGCGCCGGGGCAGTCTGGCGAGGACGGCGGCGGCCCTGCACCTCACCCCGTCCGCCGTGTCGCAGCAGATCGCGGCGCTGGCCCGCGAGACGGGCGTACCGCTGACGGAGAAGGACGGCCGAGGCGTGCGGCTGACCGGTCAGGCGCGTGTGCTGCTGGCTCACGCCGACGCCATCGCGGCCCAACTGGAGCGGGCGCGGGCCGACTTGGGGGCGTACGGAGAGGGCGGGCGGGGGTCGGTGACGATCGGCTGTCTGTCGAGCGGGATCCTCGGCCTGCTGCCGGACGTGCTGCGGGCGCTGGCCGATCGTCTGCCTCAGGTCCGGGTCGACGTGGTGGAGTCCGAACCGCCGGACCTGTTCACGGCGTTGGACGGGGGCCAGGTCGATGTGGCCGTGGCGGTGCATTTCGCGGCGGCGCCCCCGCACACGGACGCCCGCTACAGCCGCACCGAGCTGTTCACCGACGTGATGGACATCGCCGTCCCGGCCGGCCACCGGTTGGCCGGGCGTGAGCGCGTCGACCTGCGCGAACTGGCCGAGGAGGCATGGGTCGTGGGGGACGCCCGCAGTTGCGTGGGCGCGGTGGCGCGGTCGGTGTGCGCGGCGGCCGGGTTCACCCCGGACATCCGGCACGCGGTGAGCGACTGGGGTGCGCTGGCGGCGCTGGTCGAGGCGGGCCAGGGAGTGGCGCTGGTCCCCCGCCTGGTCCGCCCGGTATACGCCCACCGCGACCTGGCGCTGCTGACGACGGAGGACGGGACGCCCCCGTCCCGGCACGTCTTCGCGGCGGTGCGGACGGGGGCGGAGGGAGATCCGGTGCTGGCGACGGTCCTGGACCAACTACGGCGCTCGGGCCTGGAGTTGACCGGTCGGGGTCAGCAGCGGGCCCTATGAGCCGGACGGTGTGATCGTCGAACCCCGGGAGCGGAACCCCGCCACCCGCTCCTCCAACCGCTTGCGGCACTGCGGCCACTCCTGCGCCGTGATGGAGAAGATCGCCGAGTCCCGCAGCCGTCCGTCCTCACCGGGGGCCCAGGAGCGCGACCAGTTCCGCAGGGCGCCCTCGAAACGGGCGCCGACGCTCTGGATCGCGGCCCGCGAGCGTTCGTTGCGGGCGTCCGTCTTCAGATCGACGCGGGCGACGCCCCACTCCTCGAAGGCGTGCCGGAAGAGCAGCAGCTTGGCCTCGGCGTTGATGCCCGTCCCCTGTGCCGAGCCCGCCAGCCAGGTGAACCCGACCTCCACGGCGTCGAGCCGGTCCTCCGACCGCCAGCACCGCGGCTCCCAGTACGACGTGGCCCCCACCGCCCGCCCCGTCGCGACCGACACCTGCGCATACGGCGCGAGCTTCCCCGTCGCCGCCCGCGCGAGCTGCGCGTCGACGTAGTCACCGACCTCGTCGGCTCTTGGCACCCAGGTGAACTCGTACGTGCCGCGGTTCTCCTCCGCCGCCACGGCCAGGTCCGCCGTGTGCCCGTGGTCCAGCGGTTCCAGGCGCACCAACTCGCCTGCCAGGACCGGCCCTTCCAGCTGGAAACTCAACGCCTCTTCAACCCCCGATGGTCCTTCGCAGCTCGGCGAACGCCTCATGGAAACCGGGGAAAGTCTTGCGTACGCATCCGGGGTCGTCGAACGAGATTCCCGGTACCCGAAGGCCGGTGACCGCGAAGGACATGACGATGCGGTGGTCGCCGTACGTCGTGATGCGCGTGTCGGCCGAAGGAGCGGCGCCCGGTTGGATCTCGATCCAGTCCGGGCCCGTCGCCACCCGCACGCCCAGCCGCCGCAGGTTCTCCGCGCAGGCCTCCAGGCGGTCGCACTCCTTCACCCGTGTGTTCGCCACGTCCTCGATGCGGACCGGGGCGGAGGCGAAGGGGGCGATCGCCGCGAGTGTCGGCATCGTGTCCGAGATGTCCCGCATGTTGACCGTCAGACCGTGCAGTTCGCCGGTGCCCCGGACCGTGGTGGCCGCGGCGCCGACGGACACCTCCGCCCCCATCCGCCGCAGTACGTCCACGAAGCCGAGATCGCCCTGGAGCGCGCCCGTACCCAGGCCCGGGACCGTCACCGCGGCGCCCGGGGTCACCGCCGCCGCCGCGAAGAAGTAGCTCGCGGTGGACGCGTCGGGCTCGATCGCATAGGTCGTGGCGCGGTAGCCGCCCGGCGGGACCACGAAGACGTCACCCTCCCTCGCCACCTCCACCCCGAACGCCCGCATCATCGCGAGGGTGATCTCGACGTACGGCGCCGACACCAGGTCCGTGACGCGGATGCGCAGTCCCCGGCGGGTCAGGGGGCCCAGCAGCAGGAGTGCGGTGAGGTACTGGGAGGACTGGCCCGCGTCCAGCGTCACCTCGCCGCCCTCCACGCCCGCCGCCCGCACCGTCAGCGGATGATGCCCCTCTGCCTCCTCGTGCCGCAGGTCCACGCCCAGGTCGCGCAGCGCACGGGACAGCGGCAGCAGGGGACGCCTGCGCATCTGGGGCGAGGCGTCGAAGCGGTACGTACCGTGGCCGGCCGCGGCCAGGGTGGGCAGGAAGCGGGCGGTCGTCGCGCCGTCACGGCAGTACACGTCCGCCTCGGCGACCGCCGGTCCCTGCGGGCGGCCGTCCACCTGCCACGCGTCCGGTGTACGGCCCACCCGGTAGCCCAGCCGCACCAGACCCTCGGCGAAGCCCTCCGTGTCGTCCGAGCGGAGGGGACGTACGAGGGTGGTCACTCCGTCGGCCGCGGCGGCCAGGAAGAGGGCCCGGGCGGTGATGGACTTCGAGCCGGGGAGGGAGAGGGACTGCGGGGCGGGCGTGTCGGCGGGCATGCCCCTCATGATCGCCCACGACCACCTCCGACGCCGGGACGTCCACGGGGTGGACCCCGTCTCAGACGCGACGCCCGGAGCGTGGCCCCCGCTTCCACCGGTCGTCCGGCAGCGGCGCCTTGCGGTCCGTCTGGACCTGGAGCTCGTAGTACGAGTCGGCCGCCGTCCCGTGCCACGCCTCGTCGTGCGCCGCCATCGCCCCGCGCAGGGCCCCGCCCGCCGTCCCGCGGCGGCGGACGTGGCGGGCCAGCAGGGCGAAGAGGGCCAAGGTCACGGCAAGACCGGCGAGGACGGTCAGGAGCGGCAGCAACTGGCTCATGCACCGACCCTACGCCGGGGGTGTGGCCGGCCCAATATGTCGGCTCATACGTCCCGTTGACCCCGGCCACACCAACTTGGGGAAATCCGGCCGCAGCCGGGAACCCCGCCCCGCCGCCGCTCGTCCAATGCGCAAGCTGCCGGAGAGTCACCGTGGTACGGCGTCGGCCTCGCTGCTGGCTGCGAACGCTGACCAACCCTCTCCTCCGTACTGCGGCCGGCAGCACGCCGTCATCGGCGCGCCCCCCTCCAACTGCGCCGATGGCGGCCCCTCCCTGGTTCCTGTGCGCTCCCTTGACTGGCAGAAACTTCCCGGTTATTGGTGACTCCTCGGAAGTTTCCTTCAGCGGATCACCTCCGGAAGGAGCGCACGTGCCCTCCAGACGTACCGTCCTCGCCGCCACGGCAGGCGTCGCCGCCTCACTCGCCATCAGCGGGACCGCACACGCCGACGACAAGAAACTCCGCTCCCTCATCTCCCGTATGACGCTCGAGGAGAAGGTCGGCCAGCTCTTCGTGATGCGGGTCTACGGCCACTCCGCCACCGCCCCCGACCAGACCGACATCGACGCCAACCTCAAGGAGATCGGCGTCCGTACGGCCGCCGAGATGATCGCCAGGTACCGGGTGGGCGGGATCATCTACTTCACCTGGGCGCACAACACCCGTGGTCCGCACCAGATCGCCGACCTGTCCAACGGTATCCAGCACGCGTCACTGCGACAGCCGCGCGGACTGCCCGTCCTCATCTCCACCGACCAGGAGCACGGGATCGTGTGCCGGGTCGGCGAACCCGCCACCCTCTTCCCGGGCGCCATGGCGATCGGTGCGGGTGGCGCGCGCAAGGACGCCCGCACGCTCGGCCGGATCGCGGGGCAGGAACTGCGAGCCATCGGCATCCGGCAGAACTACTCCCCCGTCGCCGACGTCAACGTCAACCCGGCCAACCCCGTCATCGGCGTCCGCTCCTTCGGCTCCGAGGCCGACGCGGTCGCCGGGCTGGTGGCCGCCGAGGTCGCCGGGTACCGGGGCGCCGGGGTCGCCGCGACCGCCAAGCACTTCCCGGGGCACGGGGACACCGCCGTCGACAGCCACTACGGCTTCCCGGTCATCACCCACAGCCGGGAACTGTGGGAGAAGCTGGACGCCGTCCCCTTCCGGGCCGCGATCCGCGCCGGCATCGACTCGATCATGACCGCGCACATCCAGTTCCCGGCCCTCGACGCCTCCGGCGACCCGGCCACCCTCTCCCACTCGATCCTCACCGGCATCCTGCGCGGCGAACTCGGCTACGACGGGGTCGTGGTCACGGACTCCCTCGGCATGGAGGGCGTCCGCACGAAGTACGGCGACGACCGCGTCCCCGTCCTCGCCCTCAAGGCCGGCGTCGACCAGCTCCTCAACCCGCCCTCCCTGGACGTGGCGTGGAACGCCGTCCTGAAGGCCGTACAGGACGGTGAGCTCACCGAGGCGCGGCTGGACGAGTCGATCCTGCGGATCCTGCGGCTCAAGGCCCGGCTGGGGCTCTTCGAGGAGCCGTACGTCAGCCACGGCGGCGTCACCCGGACCGTCGGCACCCCGGCCCACCTCGCCGCGGCCGACGGGATCGCCGAGCGGACGACCACCCTGCTGGTCAACGAGAGGCGGCTGCTGCCCCTGAACCGCCGCACCCACCGCAGGCTGCTCGTGGTGGGCGCCGACCCCGCCTCCCCCTCCGGTACGACGGGCCCGCCGACCGGGGTCCTCGCCGCCGCGTTCACCGAACTGGGCTTCACGGCCACCGCCCTGCCGACCGGTACGGCCCCCTCGGCGGCCACCGTCGCCCGGGCCGTCGCCGCCGCACAGGACGCGGACGCGGTGATCGTGGGGACGTACAACATCACGGCCGCCCAGAAGACACTCGTAGAGCAGCTCGTGGCGACCGGGAGTCCGGTGGTGGCGGTCGCGATCCGCAACCCTTACGACGTGGCCCAACTGCCCACTGTCCCGGCATACCTGGCGGCCTACTCCTGGACCGACGTCGAACTGCGGGCGGCGGCACGGGTGATCGCCGGAGAGGCGGCACCGCGCGGGAGGCTGCCGGTGCCGGTACAGCGGGCGGACGATCCGGCGAAGGTGCTGTACCCGGTCGGGTACGGGCTGTCGTACGGCCGATAGGCCACGGGACGTAGTTCCCGTACGACTCGCAACTCGTACATCACCCCCGAAAGGCGCAAAGGACCCCACATGTCTGGCGTGGCCCCGCCGCGACGGTCACGCTGGACGGTGGGGGTAGTGCGGGGGGATTGTGATGCGCGACAGGTTGTCCACGGGGGTGGTGTACGTGCTTCTGGCGCTGCTCGCCGCCCTGCTGACGGGGTGCACACAGTCGGCGGCCGGCGGGGAGAGCGACGAGAAGACCGGCGCCACGGCCTCGGTGTCGCCGACCGCGACCCGGGCCTCCGGTTTCGGCGCGGTGTTCCTCGCGGTCGACGAGTGCAGCTCCTTCGGCAAGGCCAGTTTCACCGAGGTGCCCTGCACCAGTGAGCGGGCGGCGGCGCGGGTCGTGGCCCGGCACGACGGCACCCCGTCCGGCGGGCCGCCGTGCCCGGCGACCACCGACTTCGTGCTGCACATCAGCGAGCAGAGCCAGATCTCCGACGAGGACGGCGACGGGGCGGTGCCGCAGGGATACGCCTGCATGCGCAACCTGCAACCGCCGCACCCCGGTGACCCCGGCGGCGGGGGCGGACCGCGGACCATCGTCGGCGACTGCGTGTACAGCTCGGGCAGCGGACAGGTCAGGGAGACCGCGTGTGACGGCAAGGGCGCGAAGAAACCGCAGTACAAGGTGGTGAAGGCGGTCGCCGAGCGCAGCCGGTGCCCGCTGTCGACAGCCCTGTACGTCCAGCTCGGCGGCGCTCAGCCGGTGGGCTGCGCCCGGCCGTTGTGATCCCGGCCGGGCGCGGCGAGCGGACTACGGACGCAGGGCGGGCTCGCGCTCCACGTCACGTACGTCCAGCTTCTTGTCGAACGTCGCGAGCGGCTTCGCCTCGGTCACGGCCGTGGCCGGGACGCCCGCCCAGGCGAGGATCCTGGCCGTGGCGAACGCCTTCTGGTCGGCGACCAGACCGGCGACGTTCGCCCCGTGGTTCATGCCGGGCGCGGTGAACACGTACGCGTCCTTCGCCCCCTTGTCGACGCGGAACCGCTCTGCGCCCCACGGGTCGTTCTGGCCGTAGACGTAGAGCATGTGCCGGGCGTTGTTCCGCACCCAGTTGTCGACGTCCCGCATCGCGTACGGCTGGAACTTCGTCGGGATGTCCCGCGGGACGAAGTTGCGCGGCGGCTGGTAGCCGTAGCGGATGTACTTCTTCTCGATGTGCGGGAAGCGGATCGTCGGGGCGCCGAGCTGGGTGGCCGCCTGGTAGTAGTACGGCGTGTACGGCTCCAGGCCCTGGTCGGTGTAGAAGGAGAACCCGGAGACGGTGTCGATCGAGTTCCAGATCTGGTCGTCGGTCGCGGTCTTCGCGTCCGGCGGGACCAGCTCGTCGTCACCGCAGTTGGCCAGCAGGTTGTACTGCCAGAAGCCCCAGACGTAGTCGAGGACGACCGCCTCGTAGGCCCGGTCCAGGCTGCCGACGGTGGTGAAGGTGAAGCCCTCCGCCGCCGCGTACTGGGCGTACTTCTTCTCCAGCGGCTCGCGCCGCACCAGGGCCTCGCGCTGCACCGCGTTCAGCCGGTCGCGGCACTCCTGGGTGCCGACCTTCTCGAAGAAGCGGTCGTACGCCGAGTCCTCGTTGTTCACCACGTCGTTGGGGGCGACGTACGCGACGACGCCGTCCATGTCGCGCGGGTAGAAGCGCTCGAAGTAGGTGGCCGTCATGCCGCCCTTGGAGCCGCCCGTGGAGATCCAGTTCTTCGAGTAGATCTTCTTCAGCGCCTTGAAGATGCGGTGCTGGTCACTGGCCGCCTGCCAGATGTCCAGCTTGGTCCAGTCGGCCGGGTCGGGCCGGGAGGGCGTGAAGAAGCGGTACTCCATGGAGACCTGGTTGCCGTCCACGATCTGGGTCGGCTCACGGCGGCTCGGGTTCGTCGAGACGTTGTAGCCGCCGGTGTAGAAGACCGTCGGCCTGCTGACGTCCTTGTGCAGCACGGTGATCCGCTGCTGGAACGTGCCCTTGGACGGGTGCCGGTGGTCGACCGGCTGGGTGTAGTTCAGGACGAAGAAGCGGTAGCCGGTGTACGGCTTCTCCTCGATCAGGCTCATCCCCGGGACGGCGAGGAGCTGATCCTTGATGTCGGTGGTGACACCGGTGCCGTCGGCCTCCGGCTCGGCGGCGGTGGCCGCCCCTGCCGTGCTGACCGTGCCGATGAGCACGACCAGCGTGAGAAGCCATCTGAGCGCCTTGCGCATGCACCCTCCCCTGTGAGTACAGATGTGCGCCGGACGCTAGCGGCGCAAGTCCGGTCCGCACCAGGGGAGGTGACGCCTTGATGGGGAAAACCCTGTGAGAAACCTTTGTCTCAGAGCCGGATCCAGCCGTCCGAGTCGTACTTGCCCCGGCCGACCTCGCCCTTGACCCACACCTTCCGCTGCCCGGCGTGCACGGTGACCGGACCGGCCCGGTACTTGTACCGGCCCACGTCCTCGACCGGCCGCAGCCCGTAGGCCCGCAGACTCACCTTCATGTGCTGCCGGACCCCGGGGCGCTTGGGAAGTGTGATCGCGCACACGTATCCGCGCCGCTTGTACACCTCCACGGTGCCGGTGGAGAACGGGAACGACCTGACCTTGCGCCCCTCGCAGGACGAGGCCGCGGCATGCGCCTGTCCCGGCACGGCGACCCCGAGCATCCCGGCCGCCGCCGTCACGGCCAGTCCCACCGCCAGCCGCCGTATCGCTCCACTCTTCACTGCCGTCCCTCCCGCACCTCTTGGGCGTACAGGTGTACGGACGCACAACGTATGTCGGACGGTTGCACGACCGTCAGCCGGACACCTCGACCGGCTCCCCCACGAACGTCCGCCACAACTCGGCGTACCGACCGTCCAGCGCGAGCAGCTCGTCGTGCGTTCCGTCCTCGACCACGCGGCCGTGGGCCATCACCACGACCCGGTCAGCGCGGGCCGCCGTGGTCAGGCGGTGGGCCACGACGAGGGTCGTACGGCGGCCGGCGAGACGGTCGGTGGCCTGGTTGACCAGGGCCTCGGTGGCCAGGTCCAGGGCTGCCGTGGCCTCGTCGAGGAGCAGGATGTCCGGGTCGACCAGTTCCGCCCGGGCCAGTGCGATCAGCTGGCGCTGGCCCGCGGAGAGGTTGCGGCCGCGTTCGGCGACCTCGTGGAGGTAGCCGCCCTCCAGCGTGGCGATCATCTCGTGGGCGCCGACCGCGCGGGCCGCCGCCTCGACCTCGGCGTCGGTGGCGTCCGGGCGGCCGTAGGCGATGGCGTCGCGGATCGTGCCCTGGAAGAGGTAGGCCTCCTGGGGGACCACGCCGAGGCGGTGGCGGTAGGAGGTCAGGTCCAGGGCGCGCAGGTCCGTGCCGTCGACCGTCACCCGGCCGCCCGTCGGGTCGTAGAACCGGGCCACCAGCTTGACCACGGTGGACTTGCCCGCACCCGTCTCGCCGACGAACGCGACCGTCTGACCGGCGGGGATCTTCAGGTCGATGCCGCCGAGGGCCTCCTCGTCGTCCCCGTACGCGAAGTGCACGTTCTCGAAGGCCACTTCACCCCGCAACGACAGGACGTCCAGGGGCTCCTCGGCCGCCTTCGTGGACGTCGGTTCCCGGAGCAGCTCCTGGATGCGGCCCAGGGAGACGGTCGCCTGCTGGTAGCCGTCGAAGACCTGGGAGAGCTGCTGGACCGGGGCGAAGAACAGGTCGATGTAGAGGAGGTAGGCCACCAGGGCGCCGGTCGTCAGGGTCGTCGCGTCCACCCGGCCCGCGCC
This sequence comes from Streptomyces sp. SAI-127, assembly GCF_029894425.1. Lineage (NCBI taxonomy): Bacteria > Bacillati > Actinomycetota > Actinomycetes > Kitasatosporales > Streptomycetaceae > Streptomyces > Streptomyces sp. SAI-127. Next base: position 6,595,198 of record NZ_JARXYJ010000001.1, on the reverse strand, counting down.
CGCGATCAGCACGGCCGCGGCGGCCACCGAGGACAGCAGCTGGACGAAGGGGAAGTAGATCGAGATCAGCCACTGGCCCCGGGTGCGGGCCTGGCGGTAACTGTCGCTGCGCTCCGCGAAGCGCGCCCCGCCGTCCCGCTCCCGGCGGAAGGCCTGCACGATCCGCAGCCCGGACACCGACTCCTGGAGGTCGGCGTTGACCAGCGAGACGCGTTCACGGGCGAGTTCGTACGCCTTCACGCTCGCCTTGCGGAAGAAGTAGGTGGCGATGATCAGCGGCGGGAGCGTCGCGAAGACGACCAGCGCCAGCTGTACGTCGATCACCAGCAGGGCGACCATGATGCCGAAGAAGGTGACGACCGAGACGAACGCGGTGACCAGGCCGGTCTGCAGGAAGGTCGAGAGGGCGTCGACGTCCGTCGTCATCCTCGTCATGATCCGGCCCGTCAGCTCCCGCTCGTAGTAGTCGAGTCCGAGCCGCTGGAGCTGGGCGAAGATCTTCAGCCGCAGGGAGTACAGGACCCGTTCGCCGGTGCGTCCGGTCATCCGGGTCTCGCCGATCTGGGCCACCCACTGGACGAGGACCGAGAGCAGAGCGAGCGCGGTCGCCGTCCAGATCGCGGCCATGGCCATCCGCGTGACGCCGTCGTCGATGCCGTGCCGGATCATCACCGGGAGCAGCAGGCCCATGCCGGCGTCCACGGCGACCAGGCCCAGGCTGATCAGCAGCGGGCGGCCGAAGCCCCGCAGCAGCCGTCGCAGGCCGTACGACTCCTCGGGCGTGACCGCGCGTGCCTCGTCGATGTCGGGGGTGTCCGTCGCCGGGGGCAACGCGTCGACCTCGGCGAGGAGTTCGGGGGTGGCCGGGGTGCCGGCCAGAGCCGTGTCCTTGGGCTCGCGGTCACCGGTCCACAGACGGGGGGTGACTCCGCGCTCGGCGTCGAACTCGGCGTCCAGCTCGTCGCGTACGGAGGTGTCCTCCTGTACGGCGACCGGCCGGGCGTGGCCCGGGGAGACGCCGCCGAGGCCGTCGGGGTCGGTGAGGAGGCGGCGGTAGAGGGACGAGCGGTGCTGGAGCTCCTCGTGGGTGCCGAGGTCGGCGAGGCGGCCGTTCTCCAGGACGGCGATGCGGTCGGCGAGGTTCAGGGTGGAGCGGCGGTGGGCGATGAGGAGGGTGGTGCGGCCCTCCATGACCTGCTTCAGGGCCTCGTGGATCTCGTGCTCGACCTGTGCGTCCACGGCGGAGGTGGCGTCGTCCAGGACGAGCAGGCGCGGGTCGGTGAGGATCGCGCGGGCGAGCGCGACGCGCTGACGCTGGCCGCCGGAGAGGGTGAGGCCGTGCTCGCCGACCGTGGTGTCGTAGCCCTCGGGCAGCTCGGCGATGAAACGGTCCGCCTGGGCGGCGCGGGCGGCCTTCTCGACCTCCTCCTGCGTCGCCTCGGGACGGCCGTACGCGATGTTGTTCCGGACCGTGTCCGAGAAGAGGAAGGAGTCCTCGGGGACCAGGCCGATCGCGGCCCGCAGGGAGTCCAGGGTGAGCTCGCGGACGTCGTGGCCGCCGATGAGTACGGCGCCGTGGGTGACGTCGTAGAAGCGCGGCAGGAGCAGGGAGACGGTGGACTTGCCCGAGCCGGAGGAGCCGACGACCGCGAGGGTCTCGCCGGCGCGGATCTCGAAGCTGAGGCCGTCGAGAACCGGGCGCTCATGGTCGTAGCCGAAACTGACGTCGTCGAACTCGACGGTGGCCGGGGCGTCGGCGGGGAGTTCCTTGGTGCCGTCCTTCAGGTACGGATCGGTGTCGATCAGCTCCAGGACGCGCTCGGTGCCGGCGCGGGCCTGCTGGGCGACCGTGAGGACCATGGCGAGCATGCGGACCGGGCCGACGAGCTGGGCGAGGTAGGTGGAGAAGGCGACGAAGGTGCCGAGCGTGATGTGACCGCGGACCGCGAGCCAGCCGCCGACGGCCAGCATCGCGACCTGGCCGAGGGCGGGGACGGCCTGGAGGGCGGGGGTGTACTTCGAGTTGAAGCGGATCGTGCGCAGGCGGCCCGCGTAGAGGCGGCGGCCGACCTCCCTGAGCTTCCCGGTCTCCTGGTCCTCCTGGCCGAAGCCCTTGACCACGCGTACGCCGCTGACGGCGCCGTCGACCACGCCCGCGACGGCGGCGGCCTGGGCCTGGGCGTACCAGGTGGCGGGGTGCAGCTTGGAGCGGGAGCGCCTCGCGATCCACCACAGGGCCGGGGCCACCGCCAGGGCGACCAGGGTGAGCGGGATCGACAGCCAGGCCATCACGATCAGGGAGATCAGGAAGAGGGCGAAGTTGCCGATCGTCATCGGGAGCATGAAGAGCAGGCCCTGGATCAGCTGGAGGTCGCTGGTGGCCCGGCCGACGACCTGGCCCGTGGACAGCTCGTCCTGGCGGCGGCCGTCGAGGCGGGTGATCGTGCCGAACATCTCCGTGCGGAGGTCGTGCTGGACGTCGAGGGCGAGACGGCCGCCGTAGTAGCGGCGGATGTAGGTGAGGACGTAGACGAGGATCGCGGCGACGATCAGGGCGCCGGCCCAGGGGGCCATGTCCCGGGTGTGGTCGCCGATGACGTCGTCGATGATCACCTTGGTGATCAGGGGGACGATCGCCATGACGGCCATGCCGCCGAGGGATGAGCCCAGAGCGAGGACGACGTCCTTGGGGTAACGCCAGGCGTACCCGGCCAGTCGTCGTGCCCATCCCCGTTGCGGTTCCACGCGGTGCCCTCCGGTTTGTCCCTCGACCTGATCTACCGGAAGGCACCAACGCGAAATTAAGCGGATTTCATCCCTCCGCAACATCTTCGGAGATCAGACCCGCACCCTCAGGTAGTAGAACCGGGTCGTCTGCACCGCGTTCTGGTTGTCGTCGCTGACCAGGAGGACCTCGAGGCGGCCCTTGCTCACGCCTGTGACGGCCATGCCCTCGATGTTGTCGAGGAGCGGGTTCGGCTGGGGCTGCTTGGCCGTCGCGCCCAGCGTCGGGCAGCTCGCCATGTCCGTGAGCAGGGTCTTCTTGATCAGTCGCGCGCCGGACTGGCCCGTCAGGTTCTCGACGCCGCTCGTGTCCGTGGCGTGGCGGGGGTCGGCCAGGTAGAGGCGGACCGTGTTGCCGACGCCGGAGGTGAAGCCGCGCTCCAGGACGAGGAGGCGGCCGTCGGGCAGGGCCTGGACCTCCGGGACGCCGAGGAAGGCGGCGTCGGTGCGGTAGGCGTACTGGGCCGCGAGCTCGAAACCGCCGTGGTGGCGCCGCCAGGTCTGGAACCGGACGATGCCGGCCGTGTCGCCGGCGAGCGCGTACTCCATGGAGGCGAGCAGGGTGCGGCCGCCGTTCATGAGGGTCAGGCCCTCGAAGGTCTGGTTCGACGTGGCGCGGCCCACCGGGGCCACCTGGAGGGAGACCGGGACGGGGAGGCGGTCGAGGATCGTGCCGTCGGTGCTGTAGCGGCGGATCGACGGCTCGGTCTCCGACGTGATCAGCCGGGTGCCGTCCCGGTCCATCACCAGGCCCTCGGAGTCCAGCGCGGCGCCCTTCTCGTCGACGAGCGGGACGACCGCCTTCGGCGCGAGGGTCTTCGCGTCCAGGGAGAACAGCGAGGAGCGGTCCGAGAGGGCGGCGAGCGAGCCGTCCCCGTCCACTGCGAGCGCGGAGAGGTTGCCGACGAAGGTGCCGTCGTACGTCGTCTTGTCGAGCGCGTCGGAGAAGCGGTCGAGGGAGACGGACGGGGAGCAGGCGTGGCTCACCGGCGCGGCGGCCTGCGCCGGGCCTGTGGCCGCGAGACAGGCCGCCGCCGTCAGGGCCGCGGTGGTGGTGGCGAGTACGGTTCTCAGCTGCATGGCCGTCACCGTAGGGCGGGCCGGTGACGTACGGGCGTCCGGCAGGCGTCAGCTCGGCGCGAGATCCCGGTGGATGACCTTCGCGACGCCCTGGATCGTGGTGATGCCGTAGTTCATGGTGCTGTTGCCGTGGGTGAGCACCGTGATCATGTAGTCGTGGCCGCCGCCCTTGAAGGTGCCGACGCTGTGCACCCGCCAGCCGTGGGTGGAGCGCTGCAGCCAGCCGTTCTTGACGTGCCAGGAGATGCCCGAACCGGCGCCGTACGGTGTGCCCCAGCGCTGTGACGAGATGACCTGGCCCATCAACTTCAGGATGTAGGCACGGGCGTTGTCGCTCAAGACCGTGTTCTTCGCGGTGACGAGCTTGAGCAGCTTCTGCTCGTCGGTGACGGTGATCTGGGTCAGGCCCCAGTAGCCGTTCGCCCCGGGCTTGGTCTGGGTCATGCCGGCCGCGGTGAGGAAGCCCTTGATCTTCGTCAGGCCGAGCTGCCGCCACAGCTTGCTGGTCGCGTCGTTGTCCGACTTGGTGATCATGGCCTTGGCGAGGGTGCTCTCACGGTCGGTCAGATACCTGTTGTGCTTCTTCGCGTCCCACAGCAGCGTGGCGAGGACGGTCACCTTGACGACGCTCGCGGAGTCGTAGGCGGTGGAGGAGCGGAGGGTGCAGGTCGTCTTGGTCGTGCGGTCGTAGAGGCCCACGGCGATCGTGCCGGAGCGGTTGGAGAGGGCGGACGTGATGTCCCGCTTCAGTTTGTCGGCGAGGCCCGCCTTCGCGGACGTGCAGCTGACGGCCGGTGCGGTCGCGGCGGCGGCCGGCGTGGCGGCGGCGACGCACGCGGCCAGCGCGCCCGCCGCGATCCATTTCGCGTGTCTTGCTATCCCCCGAGTCATGCCCAGTTGACTCTCGGGTTCGGGTGAATGGTTGTACGCATGGGGAATGGTTGTGCGAGTCGTTACTCAACCCGTGGCGATTTCACAGGATGGAGCCAGGTACGTCACAGCCCTCACCCAAGCCCCCTTTGCACGATGCCCGGGTGACATCTGCCACCGATCCCCATCCCCACACCGAGCCCGTGTCCGCCGACTGGCCGCCACCGGCCCCGCCCGCGGCATCCCCGGACAAGGCCCCGCGCTGGTCGCTGCCCGCGCTGCTCGCGATCCTGGTCCTGGCCGGCGTCCTCTACAGCTGGAACCTGTCCGGGTCCGGCCTGAACAGCTTCTACAGTTCCGCGATCTACAGCGGTACGCAGAGCTGGAAGGCCTGGTTCTTCGGGTCGCTCGACGCGGGGAACTTCCTCACCGTCGACAAGCCGCCGTTCGCGCTGATGATCATGGGGCTGTCGTGCCGGGTCTTCGGCTTCGGCACCTGGCAGATGATGCTGCCCGAGATCGCGGCCGCCCTCGGCACGATCTGGATCCTGCACGCCTCCGTGAAGCGGGTGTTCGGTCACGCGGCGGCCGCGATCGCCGCGCTCGTCCTCGCGCTGACCCCGATCACCGTCGCGATCAACCGGGACAACAACCCAGACACCCTCCTCGTCCTGCTGATGGTCGGTGGCGCGGCCCTCGCGCTGCGCGCGGTGCGCACCGACGGGCTGCTGCCGCTCATCGGCTCCGCGGTCCTCTTCGGGCTCGCCTTCAACACCAAGATGCTCCAGGGCTACATCGCCCTGCCCGCCGTCTTCGCGGTGTACGTGTACGCGTCGCGGCTCGGCTGGAGGCGGAAGGTCGTCAACCTGGCCCTCGCGGCGGTGGCGTTGGCGGTCTCCAGCTTCTGGTGGGCGACGGCGGTCTCGCTGGTGCCCGCCGACGACCGGCCCTACATCGGCGGTTCGACCGACGGCTCCGCCTGGAACCTGATCATGGGCTACAACGGCCTGGGTCGGGTCCTGGGCGGCGAGGGCAACGGCGGAGGCGGTGGCGGCGGGGGCGGCACCTTCGCCGGCACCGCGGGCCTCGGCCGGATGTTCAACGCCATCCTCGGCGGCCAGATCTCCTGGCTGATCCCCTTCGCGTTCCTCGCGCTCGTCGCCGGTCTGGTGCTGTGCGGCCGGGCCCCGCGCACCGACGCCACCCGCGCCGCGCTCGTCCTGTGGGGCGGCTGGCTGGTGCTGCACTACCTGACCTTCGCGATGGCGGAGGGCACCATGCACCCGTACTACACGACCGCGCTCGCCCCGGGCATCGCCGCGCTGACCGGCGCGGGCGGCGTCATGCTGTGGCGCGCCTTCCGCGGCGGTGACGCCCGCTGGTCCTGGGTGCTGCCGGCCGGGCTCGCGGTCACCGGCGTCTGGGCGATCGTGCTGCTGCGCCGGGCCACCGGCTGGAACACCTGGCTGTGGCCGGTCGTCGGTGTGGTCATGGTCCTCGCGATCGTGGGCCTGTTCGTCTTCCGTACGGCGGGTTCCGGCACCAGGGCGCGGCTGCTCGGCGTGTCCGTCGTCGCGGCGATCGTGGCGGCCCTCGCGGGCCCGACGGCGTACGCCGCCTCGCCGGCCTTCTCCACCGCCAGCGGTGGCATGGGCGGCACCAACCCGACGGCGGGTCCGTCGACCGGTGGCGGCATGGGCGGTCCCGGCGGCGGTGGCGGCCGGGGCGGCTCCGGCGGCAACGGCGGTGGCCCCGGTGGCGGGCAGGACGGTACCCAGCAGGGCGGCCGGGCGGGCGGGGAGTTCCCCGGCGGCAACGGCGGCGGTCAGATGCAGCCCGGTGGCGGCACCGGTGAGCTCCCGCAGGGCGGCGCGTCACCCGGCGGCACCACCGGGGAACTCCCGGGCGGGGGCACGGCGCCCGGCGGCACCGGCGGCATGACCGGTGGCCCCGGTGGCGGTGGCGGCGGCATGGGCGGCAGCGTCGACAGTGCGCTGATCTCGTACCTGGAGAAGCACCAGGACGGCGCCAAGTGGCTGCTCGCGGTGTCCAATTCGCAGAGCGCCGGACAGCTGATCCTCAGCACGCACAAGCCCGTCATCTCCATGTGGGGCTTCACCGGCACCGACAAGGCGATGACCCTCGCCAGGCTCAAGGAGCTGGTGAAGAAGGGCGAGCTGCACTACATCCAGCTCGGCGGCGGCGGAATGGGCGGCAACAGCAGCCTCAGCCAGGAGATCACCAGCTGGGTGCAGAAGAACGGCACGGCGGTGAAGGAGAGCGACTACACCACGAGCAAGAGCTCGACTTCGAGCTCGGGTACGAGCACGTCGACCGTCTACCGCCTGGACCCGTCGGACGTCGGCTGACCAAGTCCCGGTAATGCGGCCCCCGATCACGCGTCGGGGGCCGCTCGGCGTGTCAACTCGCGTAGACAAGGCCCGATTTGCCGTTTCAGGTCACCTAATGGACACGCGCCATCCATTTACACGGTCGCATGTCCATGTCACGCTCCCATCTGCCGCCTCCATTCAACCCGCGTAGATGGGACCCCCCTCATGCTGGCGACACGCATCCGCAGCTGGAAGTCGGTGGCGCTCACCACCGCCGCCGTGCTGGTCGGGCTCGCCGCCCCGGTCGTGACCACGACCCCGGCCGCCGCCACGACGACCGCGTACGACACCACGTACTACAAGAACGCGGTCGGCAAGACGGGCACGACCCTGAAGTCCTCCCTGCACACGATCATCAGCGCCAACGTCTCGAAGATCTCGTACTCCGCGGTCTGGGACGCGCTCAAGGTCACCGACCAGGACCCGAACAACAGCAGCAACGTGATCCTGCTGTACAGCGGCGTCTCGCGCAGCAAGTCCCTCAACGGGGGCGACGTCGGCGACTGGAACCGCGAGCACACCTGGGCCAAGTCCCACGGCGACTTCGGCGAGGCGATCGGCCCCGGCACGGACCTGCACCACCTGCGCGCCTGCGACGTGACGATCAACAGCACCCGCGGCAACCTGGACTTCGACAACGGCGGCAGCACCGTCACCAACGGCGGCGGCAGCACCGTCGACTCCGACTCCTTCGCGCCGCGCGCCGCGGACCGGGGCGACGTGGCCCGCATCATCCTCTACATGGCTGTCCGCTACGAGGGCGACGACGGCTGGCCCGACCTGGAGCCCAACGAGAAGGTCGGCAACGGCAGCAACCCGTACATGGGCAAGCTCGCCGTCCTCAAGGCCTGGAACGAGGCGGACCCGCCGAGCGCCTTCGAGGAGCGGCGCAACCAGGTCATCTACGACACCTACCAGCACAACCGCAACCCGTTCATCGACCACCCGGAGTGGGTCGAGGCGATCTGGTAGGAGCGTCCTACCGGTGCGTGGGTGCGAACATCCGCAGCAGCGCCGGCAGGACGACCACCGAGGGCCCCGGTGAGCCGAGCGCCTTCGACAGGTCGTCCGCGAGGTTCCCGGGGGTCGTACGGACCCCGGGGACGCCGAAGGACTCGGCCAGTGCCACGTAGTCGGGACGGGACAGTTCCGTCGCCGTGGCCTGGCCGAAGGCGTCCGTCATGTACTCGCGCAGGATGCCGTAGCCGCCGTCGTCGACGATCAGCCAGGTGACGTTCAGGTCGTACTGGCGGGCCGTGGCGAGTTCGGCGACGGAGTACAGGGCGCCGCCGTCGCCGGAGACCGCCAGGACCGGGCGGGTCGGGTCGGCCACGGCAGCGCCCAGGGCCGCGGGGAAGCCGTAGCCGAGGCCGCCGGCGCCCTGGGCCGAGTGCATGTGGTTGGGGCCCTTGGCGTCGAAGGCGGACCAGGCCCAGTACGCCAGGATCGTCATGTCCCAGAAGGACGGGGAGTCGGCGGGAAGGGCCCTGCGGACCGACGCCAACAGCTCCTGTTCCAGGGTGAGTTCCTGGGCGGCGATACGGTCGGAGACCTTCGCGAGGACGGTACGGACCCGCTCGGCGGCCTCCGTGTCCTCCCTCGGTGACACCGTCTCCAGCAGCGCCTGCAACGCCAGTCGGGCGTCCGCGTGGATGCCCAGCGCGGGGTGGTTGGACTCCAGCTTGCCGAGGTCCGCCTCGATCTGCACGACCCGGCCTCGCGGCTTGAACGTGTGGTAGTTCGAGGAGAGTTCGCCCAGCCCCGAGCCGACCACCAGGAGGACGTCCGCGTCCTCCAGGAAGTCCGTGGTGTGGCGGTCCTCGATCCAGGACTGGAGGGACAGGGGGTGCGTCCAGGGGAAGGCGCCCTTGCCGCCGGGGGTGGTGACCACCGGGGCCTGGAGCGTCTCCGCCAGCTGTCGCAGTTTGCCGGACGCGTCCGCCCGTACCACTCCCCCGCCCGCGATGATCGCCGGCCGGGCCGCGTTCGACAGCAGGTCGGCCGCCACCGCGGTGAGTTCGGGGCGCGGAGGCAGCTCCTCGGGGAAGGCGTCGCCGCCCGTCACCACGGGGATCAGCGTCGGGGACAGCAGCACGTCCTGCGGGATCTCCACCCACACCGGGCCGTGCGGGGCGGTCAGTGCCGACTTCCAGGCCGCCTCGATCGCGGAGGGGATCTGAGACTGGGCGCGGACGGTGTGCACCGACTTCACCACGCCCCTGAACGAGGCCGACTGGTCCGGGAGTTCGTGCAGATAGCCGTGCCGGCCGCCGCCCAGACCGGCGGACGGGATCTGGCTGCTGATCGCCAGGACCGGCGCCGAGGCCGCGGCCGCCTCCTGAAGAGCGGCCAGGGACGTCAGCGCGCCGGGGCCGGTCGACAGCAGCAGCGGCGCCGCCTCCCCCGTGATCCTGCCGTACGCGTCCGCCGCGAAGCCCGCGTTGTTCTCCACCCGCAGGCCGATGTAGCGCAGGTCGGACCGCCGGAGCGCGTCGAACATGCCGAGCGCGTGCTGGCCGGGCAGACCGAAGACGGTCGTCGCGCCGAGCGCGGCCAGCGTCTCCACGACCAGGTCTCCGCCGCTGCGGCCGGGAGGCGGGTTCAGCGCGGCCTCGGTCTGGGCGGCGGTCGGGCGGAGCACCAGGTCGTGGTCGTGAGTCACTGCGCGCGGGCCTCTGCAATCTGGCGGGACATGATCGTGGTCAGTTCGTAGGCGGTGTGGGAGGCCGCCACCGACGTGATCTCCGCGTGGTCGTACGCGGGGGCCACCTCGACGACGTCCGCCGACACCAGGTTGCACGATGCCAGACCGCGCAGGATCTCCAGCAGCTCGCGGGAGGTCATGCCGCCCGCCTCGGGGGTGCCCGTGCCGGGCGCGTGCGCCGGGTCCAGGCAGTCGATGTCGATGGAGATGTAGAGCGGACGGTCGCCGACGCGCTGACGGAGCTGGTCGGCGATCTCGTCCACACCCCGCCGCATGACGTCCGCGGACGTCACGATGCCGAAGCCCATCTTCTCGTCGTCGGTGAGGTCCTGCCTGCCGTACAGCGGCCCGCGGGTGCCCACGTGGGAGAGGGCGGAGGTGTCCAGGATCCCCTCCTCGACCGCCCGCCGGAACGGCGTCCCGTGCGTGTACTCGGCGCCGAAGTAGGTGTCCCAGGTGTCGAGGTGGGCGTCGAAGTGCAGCAGGGCGACCGGGCCGTGCTTCTTCGCGACGGACCTGAGCAGCGGGAGGGCGATGGTGTGGTCGCCGCCCAGGGTCATCAGGCGGGCGCCGGTGCCGAGGAGGTCGTCCGCGGCCGCCTCGATCGTCTCGACGGCCTCGTTGATGTCGAACGGGTTCACGGCGATGTCGCCGCCGTCCGCCACCTGCGCCAGCGCGAAGGGGGACGCGTCCTGCGCCGGGTTGTAGGGCCTGAGCAGCCGGGACGCCTCACGGATCGCGTTGCCGCCGAAGCGGGCGCCCGGCCGGTACGAGACACCCGAGTCGAAGGGCACACCCACGACGGCGACCTCGGCCCGCCCGACCTCGTCGAGGCGCGGCAGCCGGGCGAAGGTCGCGGGGCCGGCGTAGCGCGGGATGCGGGAGGAGTCGACGGGGCCGCGGGGGGTCTCGGGGGAGCTCATGGTCGTAGGCCTTCCTTCTGTCGTCTGCCCGTCGACACTAGGTGGCCGGAAAGCGGCTGCGAAGTGTACGTTTCATCCATTCGAGCGGTACTGGATGGAGGGAACGTCCACCATGCCGGACCCGGCCGTCCCACCGACCCCACCGGTCCCGCTGGCCGCGCTGCTGGCCCGTGAGGATCTCGGGCTGCGGCAGATCGCGGGGCCCGCGGATCCGTCCGCGGTCGTCCACTGGGCGCACACTTCGGAGATGGCGGACCCGTATCCGTATCTGCTGGGCGGTGAGCTGCTGCTGACGGCGGGGGTGCACATCCCGGAGGCGGCGGGCTCGGGCACGTACTTCGACGACTATGTCTCCCGTATCGTCGCGGCGGGCGGCGCGGCCCTCGGCTTCGGGGTGGCCCCGGTGCACGACACGGTCCCGCGCGCCCTGGTCGCGGCCTGCGACGCCTTCGAACTGCCCCTGATCGAGGTCCCGCCCCGGACCACCTTCTCCGCTGTGGCCCGCGCGGTCTGGCAGCTGATGGCCCAGGCCCGCCACGCGGAACTGCGACGCGTCACCGAGGCCCAGCAGAGTCTGGCAGCGGCCGCGTCCCGCCCCGACCCGGTGCCGTCGGTACTGCGGCAGCTGGCACAGCGGGTCGGCGGGTGGGCGGTGCTGTACGGGCCGGACGGAACGGAGGTCGCGGTGGCCGGGCGGGGGGCTGAGCGGGCGCGGGCCGCAGGGGGACCCGAGGCCCGGGAAGTGCGGGAGGCGTTGGCGGGACTGGCGCGCATCGTCCGGCCGACGGCCACGGCTCCGCCCGCCGGATCAGCGCCGACTGAGCCGGTCGCTTCCGCCGGATCAGCGCCGACTGGGCCGGTCGCTTCCGCCGGATCAGCGCCATCCGGGCCGGTCACTTCCGCCGGGCCCGGCCGCTCCGCGCCCGCCTCCCCCGCCTCGGCCACTGACACCGTCGCCGGCGTCCACCTCGCCGCCTACTCCCTCGGCGCCGGGCACGGCTTCGTGCTCGGCCTCGGCGCCCCGCAGCGGGATCACGGCGACCACACGATCGCGTCGGTCGCCGCCGTGCTGCTGTCGTTGCTCACCGGTGAGCATCAGAGCGGGTCGGGGGCGGCGCGCTCGTCCGCTCTGGTACGGCTGCTGCTGGGCGCCCCCGCTCAGGACGTGGCCCCGCTCCTCGGTGGCGAGCGGTGGGTCGTCGTGCACGCCCGGCCCGACACCCTCGCCGCTCCCGACCCCGTCGCCGCCTCCGCGCTGGGCGCGGCGCTCGGGTCGCCGCTGGTGGACGTGGCGCGGGAGGTCGTACGGGTGCTGCTGCCCGCCGATCCGGAACCGGCCCCGCAGCCGGGGTGGACGCTGGGGGTCAGTGCCGTCGCCGGACCGCGGGAGTGGGCCGCCGCCGACGTCCAGGCGGGCCGTGCGCTGGCCCGCGCCCGTGCGACCCGGGCCGGGCTGGTCCGGTACGGGGCCCGTCCCGCCCTCGCCGACCTGGTGCCGGAGGCGGACGCCGAGGCACATGCCCGGGCGCTGCTGGCTCGGTTCGACGCCACCCCCGCCCTCACCGATACCCTGCGCACCTGGCTGTCCCTGCACGGCAGCTGGGACCGGACGGCGGTCGCGCTGGACGTGCACCGCAACACCGTGCGGCAGCGGATCGCGAAGTGCGCGGCGCTGCTGGAGCTGGACCTGGACGACCCGGACGTACGGATGGAGCTGTGGTTCGCCCTGCGGCGACCATGATCACGTGACCCGCGTCCCAGCGTGCGGGATGCGCGGCGATCCCGTGAAGGCGTGCATCAGAATGGGAGACATGCCGATACCCGGGACACCCAGCCGCGCCGAGCTCGTCGACCACCTTGTGAAGACCCGTATCGCGGGTGAGGTCGCCACCCCGCGTGAGAACAACCTCTCCCACTACCGCCAGCTGGCGAACGGCAACCGCCACTACTGGTTCGGCCTGGAGCTCGGGGACCGCTGGAGTGACGAGCAGGACGTGCTCGCGGTGATGGCGGAGCGGGTGGGGGTCAACGACGACCCGGAGTACCGGTACGGCCAGGACACCATCGACCCCGAGCTGACCGTCGGGGGCCTGGAGCGCATGGCGGCCCGGTTGCGCAAGGCGGCGGACGGACAGCAGCGGGTGCTGTTCGCCACCGGCCACCCCGGCGGCATGCTGGACGTGCACCACGCCACGGCCGCCGCGCTGCGCACGGCCGGCTGCGAGATCGTGGTCATCCCGGACGGGCTGCAGACGGACGAGGGATACGTCATGCAGTTCGCGGACGTGGCGGTCCTGGAGCACGGCGCCACGCTGTGGCACACGCACTCCGGCGACCCGATGAAGGCCATCCTCACGGCCCTGGAGCGGGAGGGCCGTCCGCTGCCCGACCTGGTCGTCGCCGACCACGGCTGGGCGGGCTACGCCGGACAGCACGGCGTGGACTCGGTGGGCTACGCCGACTCCAACGACCCGGCACTGTTCCTGGCGGAGGCCGAGGGGACGGTCCAGGTGACCGTGCCGCTGGACGACCATGTGGTGAGCCCGCGCTACTACGACCCGATGACGGCGTACCTGCTGGCCGAAGCGGGCCTGGCCTAGACGCGGGCCCCGGGGGGGCCGTCACCTGGGCGCGCGGACCACGCCCTCCTGGATCACCGAGATGGCCAGCCGGCCGTCCTGCGTGTAGATGCGGGCCTGGCCGAGGCCGCGGCCGCCCTGGGCCGACGGGGACTCCTGGTCGTACAGGAGCCACTCGTCCGCGCGGAAGGGGCGGTGGAACCACATCGCGTGGTCGAGCGAGGCTCCGACGACGTCACCGACGGCCCAGCCGCCGCGGCCGTGCGCGAGGAGGATCGAGTCGAGGAGCGTCATGTCGGAGACGTACGTGGCGAGGACGACGTGGAGCAGCGGTTCGTCAACAGCACCGCCGAGCTTGCCGTTGGTGCGGAACCAGACCTGGGAGTGCGGTTCGCGCGGCTCGCCGAACTTTCCGTACGGCGGGTCGTCGGCGTAGCGCAGGTCGATCGCCTCGCGGGCCTCCAGGAAGCGCTCCACGACCGCCGGGTCCAGGTGGTCGTAGCCCCGCAGCCGGTCCGCGGAGGTGGGCAGCGTGGCCGGGTCGGGGGCCGCGGGCATGGCGGCCTGGTGGTCGAAGCCCTCTTCGTGCCGCTGGAAGGAGGCGGAGAGGGCGAAGATCGGCTGGCCGTGCTGGACGGCGAGGACCCTGCGGGCGGTGAAGGACCGGCCGTCGTTCATGCGGTCGACGGTGTAGACGATCGGCGCGCCGGGGTCGCCGGGGCGCAGGAAGTACGCGTGCAGGGAGTGGGCGAGCCGGTCCTCGGGGACCGTCCGCCCGGCGGCGACCAGCGCCTGCGCCGCGACCTGCCCGCCGAATACACGGGGGACGACGGCGGCGCGGGAGTGGCCGCGGAAGATGTTCTCCTCGATCTGCTCGAGGTCGAGCAGATCGAGGAGATCCTGAAGTGCCTGGCTCATGAAGCCATTTCTACTGGTCAGTAATTTCCGGGACCTTACAGACCCATGTCCTTCGCGATGATCGTCTTCATGATCTCGCTGGTGCCGCCGTAGATGCGGTTGACGCGGTTGTCCGCGTACAGGCGGGCGATCGGGTACTCGTTCATGAAGCCGTAGCCGCCGTGCAGCTGGAGGCAGCGGTCGATGACGCGGTGGGCGACCTCGGTGCAGAACAGCTTGGCGGAGGCGGCCTCGGCGGGGGTGAGCTCGCCGGCGTCGAGGGCCTCGAGGGCGCGGTCGGCGACGGCCTCGGCCGCGTCGACCTCGGCCTGGCAGGCGGCCAGCTCGAACTTGGTGTTCTGGAAGGACGCGACCGACTTGCCGAAGACGGTGCGCTCCTGGACGTACTCCTTGGCGAACCGGACGGCGGCCTTGGCCTGCGCGTAGGCGCCGAAGGCGATGCCCCAGCGCTCGGAGGCGAGGTTGTGGCCGAGGTAGTAGAAGCCCTTGTTCTCCTCGCCGAGGAGGTCCTCGACGGGGACCTTGACGTCGACGAAAGCGAGCTCGGCGGTGTCGGAGGTCTTCAGGCCGAGCTTGTCCAGCTTGCGGCCGATGGAGTAGCCCTCGGACTTGGTGTCAACGGCGAAGAGGGAGATGCCGTGCCGGCGGTCCTCGGCGGTGGGCGCGGAGGTGCGGGCGCAGACGATCACGCGGTCGGCGTGGACGCCACCGGTGATGAAGGTCTTGGAGCCGTTGAGGACGTAGTGCGTGCCGTCCTCGGAGAGCTTGGCGGTGGTCTTCATGCCCGCGAGGTCGGAGCCGGTGCCCGGCTCGGTCATCGCGAGGGCCCACATCTCCTCGGCGGAGACGAACTTGGGCAGGAACCGCTTCTTCTGCTCGTCGGTCGCGAGCATCTTGATGTACGGCAGTCCGAGCAGGACGTGCACACCGGAGCCGCCGAACTGCACGCCGGCGCGGGCGGTCTCCTCGTACATCACGGCTTCGAACTTGTACGAGTCGATGCCGGCGCCGCCGAACTCCTCGTCCACGCGGATGCCGAAGACACCGAGCTCGGCGAGCTTGTAGTAGAAGTCGCGCGGCGCCTGACCGGCCGCGAACCACTCGTCGTAGACCGGGACGACCTCGGCCTCGATGAAGGCCCGCAGGGTCTCCCGGAACGCCTCGTGGTCCTCGTTGAACACCGTACGGCGCACCGCCGCCACCTCCACCTGACTGAAAGGGTCCATGTCTAAGCGCTTGCTCAGAACTAAGGTACCGGCCGGTAAGGAGGGGCGTCCAGAGGTGATCCCGTAACGCTCGTCACGCCGCCGCGGCCGCGAACGCCCCCTTCGCCATGCGGTGCAGCAGCTCCGCGGTGGCGCCGCGACCCGGGAGCGAGCCGGGGCGGCCCAGGTGCGGGGTGGAGTTCAGGAGCCCGAAGACGGAGTGCACGGCCGAGCGGGCGGCGGGTTCGGGGAGGCCGGGGTGGACCTCGCGCAGGATCTCCACCCACAGCTCCACGTACTGCCGCTGCAGCTGCCGGACCAGCTTGCGGTCGCTGTCCCGGAGGCGGTCCAGCTCGCGGTCGTGCAGGGTGATCAGGGGGCGGTCGTCGAGCGCGAAGTCGATGTGCCCCTCGATGAGCGAGTCGAGGACCGCCTCGGCGGGCGTGCCGTCCGACTCCGCCAGCCGTCGCTTCGCCCCCGTCAGCAGCTGCCCGCTGATCCCCACCAGCAACTCCGCCAGCATCGCGTCCTTGCCCGCGAAGTGCCGGTAGAGGCCGGGCCCGCTGATGCCGACCGCCGCGCCTATCTCGTCCACGCCCACGCCGTGGAACCCACGCTCGGCGAACAGCCGCGCGGCCTCCTTGAGGATCTGCTCGCGGCGGGTGGGTGCGTCGGTTCTCGTCGCCATGGAAGCAATTCTAGACAGGGAGGTTAGCGGTCGTTAACCTGAAGGAAATGGTTAACGCTCATTAACAGGCGATCACTGGGTGAGGGGAACCGCGGGACATGGATCAGGCACCCGAGCTGACGAGCGCGGCGGACCCCGCGTCGGAGGCCTGGCAGGCCAACGAGGCGGCCCACCGGGCACTCGTTGACGAGCTGCGGGACAAGCTCGCCGCGGCCCGGCTGGGCGGCGGGGAGAAGGCGCGCGAGCGGCACACCGCGCGCGGGAAGCTGTTGCCCCGGGACCGGGTGGACGCCCTCCTCGA
Organism: Streptomyces sp. SAI-127; assembly: GCF_029894425.1. Classification (NCBI taxonomy): domain Bacteria; kingdom Bacillati; phylum Actinomycetota; class Actinomycetes; order Kitasatosporales; family Streptomycetaceae; genus Streptomyces; species Streptomyces sp. SAI-127. Next base: position 6,578,753 of record NZ_JARXYJ010000001.1, on the reverse strand, counting down.
TCCCGGCTCGCCCTTCCTGGAGCTCGCTCCGCTCGCCGCCGACGGCTTGTACGACGGACAGGCCCCGGCCGCCGGGGTCATCGCCGGGATCGGCAGGGTGAGCGGGCGGGAGTGCGTCGTCGTCGCCAATGACGCCACCGTCAAGGGCGGCACGTACTACCCGATGACGGTGAAGAAGCACCTGCGCGCGCAGGAGGTCGCCCTCGACAACCGCCTCCCCTGCATCTACCTCGTCGACTCCGGCGGCGCCTTCCTGCCCATGCAGGACGAGGTCTTCCCGGACCGCGAGCACTTCGGGCGGATCTTCTACAACCAGGCCAGGATGTCCGGCGCGGGCATCCCGCAGATCGCCGCCGTGCTCGGCTCGTGCACGGCCGGGGGCGCCTACGTCCCCGCCATGAGCGACGAAGCCGTCATCGTCCGGAACCAGGGCACGATCTTCCTCGGCGGCCCTCCCCTCGTGAAGGCCGCCACCGGCGAGGTCGTCACCGCGGAGGAGCTCGGCGGCGGCGAGGTGCACTCCCGGATCTCCGGCGTCACCGACCACCTCGCCGAGGACGACGCCCACGCCCTGAGGATCGTGCGGAACATCGCCGCCACGCTCCCCGCGCGCGGGGAGCTGCCCTGGACCGTCCGGCCCGCCGTGGAGCCCAAGGTCGACCCCTACGGCCTCTACGGCGCCGTCCCCACCGACTCCCGCACCCCCTACGACGTACGCGAGATCATCGCGCGCATCGCCGACGGCTCCCGGTTCGCCGAGTTCAAGGCCGAGTTCGGGCAGACCCTGGTCACCGGTTTCGCCCGGATCCACGGCCACCCGGTCGGGATCGTCGCCAACAACGGCATCCTGTTCTCCGAATCGGCCCAGAAGGGCGCCCACTTCATCGAGCTGTGCGACCAGCGCGGCATCCCGCTGCTGTTCCTCCAGAACATCTCCGGCTTCATGGTCGGCAAGGACTACGAGGCGGGCGGCATCGCCAAGCACGGCGCCAAGATGGTGACCGCGGTCGCCTGCACGCGCGTGCCCAAGCTGACCGTGGTCGTCGGCGGTTCGTACGGCGCCGGGAACTACTCCATGTGCGGCCGGGCCTACTCCCCCCGCTTCCTGTGGATGTGGCCCAACGCCAAGATCTCCGTCATGGGCGGCGAACAGGCCGCGTCGGTCCTCGCGACCGTCAAGCGGGACCAGTTGGAGGCCCGCGGGGAGGCCTGGGCCGCCGAGGACGAAGAGACCTTCAAGGACCCGATCCGCGCCCAGTACGAGCGCCAGGGCAACGCCTACTACGCCACCGCCCGCCTCTGGGACGACGGGGTCATCGACCCGCTCGACACCCGGCAGGTGCTCGGCCTGGCCCTGACCGCATGCGCCAACGCGCCACTGGGCGACCCCCAGTTCGGCGTCTTCCGGATGTGAGGACCCATGTTTGACACAGTGCTTGTCGCCAACCGGGGCGAGATCGCGGTCCGCGTCATCCGCACCCTGCGCGCCATGGGCGTGCGCTCCGTGGCCGTCTTCTCCGACGCGGACGCCGACGCGCGGCACGTCCGGGAGGCGGACACAGCGGTACGACTGGGCCCGGCGCCGGCCTCGGAGAGCTATCTGTCCGTCGAGCGGCTCCTGGAGGCGGCCGCCCGCAGCGGCGCCCAGGCCGTCCACCCCGGATACGGCTTCCTCGCGGAGAACGCGGCCTTCGCGCGCGCGTGCGCCGACGCCGGGCTGGTCTTCATCGGGCCGACGGCGGACTCCATCGCGCTGATGGGTGACAAGATCCGCGCCAAGGAGACCGTGGAGGCGGCCGGGGTGCCGGTGGTGCCCGGCGGCCGTGACCCCGATCTCGCCGAGGCCGCGCGCGCGTTGGGCGCGCCCGTGCTGCTGAAGCCCAGCGCGGGCGGCGGCGGCAAGGGCATGCGGCTGGTCCGGGACCTCACGGTCCTGGAAGAGGAGATCGCCGCCGCCCGCCGCGAGGCCCGTGCCTCCTTCGGCGACGACACCCTGCTCGTGGAACGGTGGGTCGACCGGCCCCGGCACATCGAGATCCAGGTGCTGGCGGACGGCCACGGGAACGTGATCCATCTCGGCGAGCGCGAGTGCTCCCTCCAGCGCCGGCACCAGAAGATCATCGAGGAGGCGCCCAGTGTCCTCCTGGACGAGGGCACGCGCGCGTCGATGGGCGAGGCCGCGGTCGAGGCGGCCCGCTCCTGCGGCTACCGGGGCGCGGGCACCGTGGAGTTCATCGTCCCGGGCGACGACCCGTCGTCGTACTACTTCATGGAGATGAACACCCGTCTCCAGGTGGAGCACCCGGTCACCGAGCTGATCACCGGCCTGGACCTGGTGGAGTGGCAGCTTCGGGTGGCGGCGGGCGAGCGACTGCCGTACGGGCAGGAGGAGGTCCGGCTGACCGGGCACGCCGTCGAGGCCCGCGTCTGCGCCGAGGACCCGTCCCGTGGGTTCCTGCCGTCCGGCGGCATGGTGCTCCGCCTCCACGAGCCCGACGGCGACGGCGTGCGCACCGACTCCGGGCTCAGCGAGGGCACGGAGGTCGGCAGCCTGTACGACCCGATGCTGTCCAAGGTCATCGCGTACGGCCCGGACCGCGCGACGGCGCTCAGGAAGCTCCGGGCGGCCCTCGCACGGACGGTGACGCTGGGCGTGCAGACCAACGCGGGGTTCCTGCGGCGGCTGCTGGCCCATCCGGCGGTGGTCGCGGGCGAGCTGGACACCGGGCTCGTCGAGCGCGTGGTGGACGACCTGGTCTCCACGGACGTACCGGAGGAGGTGTACGAGGCCGCGGCGGCCGTACGGCTCGAAGCGCTGCGGCCGCGGGGCGACGGCTGGACCGACCCGTTCTCGGTGCCGAGCGGCTGGCGGATGGGGGGCCTCGGGAAGCCCGTCGGGTTCCCGCTGCGGGTGACGGGACTCGAACCGGTCACTCACCGGAGCCGCGGTACCCACACCGTCACCGACGACCAGGTCACCGTCACCCTCGACGGCGTCCGCCACACCTTCCACCGCGGCGGTGACTGGTTGGGCCGTGACGGCGACGCCTGGCAGGTGCGCGACCACGACCCGGTGGCCGCGTCCCTCACCCGCGGTGGCCACGCCGGCGCCGACTCCCTCACCGCCCCCATGCCCGGCACGGTGACCGTCGTGAAGGTGGCGGTCGGGGACGAGGTGGCCGCCGGTCAGAGTCTGCTCGTCGTCGAGGCGATGAAGATGGAGCACGTCATCTCCGCCCCCCACGCCGGCACGGTCGCCGAGCTGGACGTCACGGCGGGCACGACCGTCGCCATGGACCAGGTGCTGGCCGTGATCGCACCGCACGAGGAGGTGGCGCAGTGACCCTGCCCATGACCGTTCCCGAGCCCGGCCTGCCGGCCCGCGTCCGTATCCACGAAGTCGGCGCCCGCGACGGCTTGCAGAACGAGAAGTCGACCGTGCCCACCGAGGTCAAGGCGGAGTTCGTGCGCCGCCTCGCCGACGCGGGTCTCACGACGATCGAGGCCACCAGCTTCGTCCACCCCAAGTGGGTGCCCCAACTCGCCGACGCCGAGCAGCTGTTCCCGCAGATCGCCGACCTGCCCGCGGCCCTCCCGGTGCTCGTCCCGAACGAACGCGGCCTGGACCGCGCGCTGGCCCTCGGAGCCCGCCGGGTCGCCGTGTTCGCCAGCGCCACCGAGTCCTTCGCCAAGGCCAACCTCAACCGCACGGTGGACGAGGCACTGGCGATGTTCGAACCCGTCGTCGGCAGGGCGAAGGCAGAGGGCGTCCATGTCCGCGGTTATCTGTCGATGTGCTTCGGCGACCCGTGGGAGGGCGCCGTCCCGATCCCTCAGGTCACCAAGGTCTGCCGTGCCCTGATCGACATGGGGTGCGACGAGCTCAGCCTCGGCGACACGATCGGGGTGGCGACTCCGGGGCACGTACGGGCCCTGCTGACCGAACTCGACGTCCCCGTCGACAGGTTGGGCGTGCACTTCCACGACACCTACGGCCAGGCCCTCGCCAACACCCACGCCGCCCTCCAGCACGGCGTCACCACCGTGGACGCCTCCGCGGGCGGCCTCGGCGGCTGCCCGTACGCCAAGTCCGCCACCGGCAACCTCGCCACCGAAGACCTCGTGTGGATGCTGCAGGGCCTCGGCATCGACACCGGCGTCGACCTCGGCCGCCTCGTCGCCACCAGCGTGTGGATGGCCGAACACCTGGGCCGACCCAGCCCGTCCCGTACCGTCCGCGCCCTCTCCCACCAGGAGTGAACCACCGATGGACCACCGCCTCTCCCCCGAGCTGGAAGAACTCCGCCGTACGGTCGAGGAGTTCGCCCATGACGTAGTGGCGCCGAAGATCGGCGAGTACTACGAGCACCACGAGTTCCCGTACGAGATCGTCCGCGAGATGGGCCGCATGGGCCTGTTCGGGCTGCCGTTCCCCGAGGAGTACGGCGGTATGGGCGGCGACTACCTGGCGCTGGGCCTCGTGCTGGAGGAACTCGCGCGCGTGGACTCGTCGGTGGCCATCACGCTGGAGGCCGGCGTCTCCCTCGGCGCCATGCCCCTGCACCTGTTCGGCACGGAGGAGCAGAAGCGCGAGTGGCTGCCCCGGCTGTGCTCGGGCGAGATCCTGGGCGCGTTCGGCCTCACGGAACCGGACGGCGGCAGCGACGCCGGGGCGACCCGTACGACGGCCCGCCTCGACCCGGACACCGACGAATGGGTCATCAACGGCACCAAGTGCTTCATCACCAACTCCGGCACCGACATCACGGGCCTGGTCACCGTCACCGCCGTCACCGGGCGCAAGCCGGACGGCAAGCCGCTGATCTCCTCGATCATCGTCCCCTCGGGCACTGCGGGCTTCACGGTCGCGGCGCCGTACTCGAAGGTCGGCTGGAACGCCTCCGACACCCGTGAGCTGTCCTTCTCCGACGTCCGGGTCCCGGCGGCGAACCTGCTGGGCGAACAGGGGCGCGGCTACGCCCAGTTCCTGCGCATCCTCGACGAGGGCCGGATCGCCATCGCGGCCCTGGCGACCGGGCTCGCGCAGGGCTGTGTGGACGAGTCGGTGAAGTACGCGAAGGAGCGGGAGGCGTTCGGGCGGCCCATCGGCGCCAACCAGGCGATCCAGTTCAAGATCGCCGACATGGAGATGAAGGCTCACACGGCCCGGCTCGCCTGGCGGGACGCGGCCTCGCGGCTGGTCACCGGCGAGCCCTTCAAGAAGGAGGCGGCCCTCGCCAAGCTGTACTCCTCAACGATCGCCGTGGACAACGCCCGTGACGCCACGCAGATCCACGGCGGCTACGGCTTCATGAACGAGTACCCGGTCGCCCGCATGTGGCGCGATTCCAAGATCCTGGAGATCGGCGAGGGCACCAGCGAGGTCCAGCGGATGCTGATCGCACGGGAGTTGGGGCTGCCGGGTTAAACCGCAGACCACAGGGCACCCACAGCTTCGACGGGGCGGCACCCCCGTCCACTGGACATCTAATGAGGTTAGGCTAACCTACATTCGAACTTGTCCGGCGGGCGCTTCGCCCCGTTCGAAAGCAGCCACACATGTCCAATGCACGAGCCGCCCATCTCACCCGCCGTGGCATCCTCGCCGCGGGCGGCGCACTCGGCCTCGGCGCCGTGCTCGCGGCCTGCGGTGACGACGACTCCAGCAGCGAGGGCTCGAGCAAGGAGACCACGGCCGCGAAGTCCGGACCCTGGACCTTCAAGGACGACCGCGGCACGACCGTGAAGCTCGACAAGGTCCCCACGAAGATCGTCGCCTTCGTCGGCGTCGCCGCCGCGCTCCACGACTACGGCATCGAGGTCAAGGGCGTCTTCGGCCCCACCAAGACCAAGGACGGCAAGGCCGATGTCCAGGCCGGCGACATGGACGTCAGCAAGCTGACGGTCTTCGGCAACGTCTGGGACCAGTTCAACGTCGAGCAGTACGCGGCCTTCGCGCCCGAGGTCCTCATCACCACGACCTTCGACAGCGCCGGCACCCTCTGGTACGTCCCCGCGGCCTCCGCGTCCAAGATCGCCAAGCTGGCGCCGAGCGTGGCCGTCTCCGTGTACGACCGCCAGATCACCACGCCGCTCCAGCGGGTGTGGGAGCTGGCCGAGTCCCTCGGCGCCGACATGACGGCGGCGAAGGTCACCGACGCGAAGAAGCGGTTCGAAGCGGCGTCGGAGCGGCTGCGCACCGCCGCCAAGGCCCACCCCGACATCAAGGTGCTCGCCGGGTCCGCGGCGCAGGACGTCTTCTACGTCTCCGGCACCAACCTGTCCATCGACCTGGAGTACTTCAAGGCGCTCGGCGTGAACTTCGTGGAGCCCCCGGCGTCCGTACTCAAGGCCTCCGGCGGCTGGTACGAGTCGCTGAGCTGGGAGAACGTCGACAAGTACGCGGCCGACATCATCATGATGGACGACCGTACGGCGACGATCCAGCCGGCCGACATCACCGAGGCGACCTGGAAGAAGCTGCCCGCGGTGAAGGCGGGGCAGGTCATCTCGCGTTCCCCCGAGCCGATTCCGTCGTACGACAAGTGCGTGGCGATGGTGGAGAACCTCGCGAAGGCGATCGAGACCGCGAAGAAGGTCAGCTGACCTCGTACTTCCTGAGCCCCAGGAGCCTCACATGACCACGGCCGTAGCCGCCCCGTTCCGTTTCTTCTCCCTCCAGGTCGTACGGACGAGGCGGCTCGGGCCGTCTCTCGTGCGGGTCAGCTTCACCGGCGAGGACCTCCGGCACTTCCTCTCCGACGGACGCGATCAGTCGCTGTCCCTCTTCCTCCCCGCCGAAGGCCGTACCGAGCCCGGAGTGCCCGTCGAGCTCGGCGACGGATGGTGGCAGGCGTGGCGTGAACTCCCCGACGACGTACGGGCCGTGATGCGGTCGTACACGCTGCGCTCGCTCCGTCGGAACCCCGACGAGATCGACATCGACTTCGTGCTGCACGAGCCCGCCGGGCCCGCCTCCCGGTGGGCCGCGCGCGCCTGCGCCGGTGACAAGGTCCAGTTGCTCGGGCCCGCCGTCGCCGACAACCGGGCGATCCGGTTCCGGCCGCCGGAGGACACCGATCTGGTGCTGCTGTGGGGCGACGGGACAGCACTGCCCGCCGTCTCCGCGATCCTCGAAGCCCTCCCCGCCGGGCAGCGCGCCCGCGTCTGGCTGGAGGTGCGTGACGCCGGGGACATCCAGGACCTCGCGACCGAGGCGGACGCCGAGATCACCTGGCTCGTGGCCGAAGAGACCGGCAGCAAGTGCTCCCCCATGGCCCTCGGCGCCCTCCGGGATGCCCGACTGCCGGACGCCGAGCGGCCGTACGTCTGGATCGCGGGCGAGTCCGGCTGCGTGAAGGAGCTGCGGCGGCACTTCGTGCGGGAGCGCGGGATCGACCGGCGCCGGGTCACCTTCGTGGGGTACTGGCGGCAGGGGATGACCGAGGAGCAGCTGCGGGCGGCCGAGTAACTCCCGTCCACGTGACGCCAGTCACGGCTGAGGCAGGCTTGAGCCCGCGTTAATTAGGTTAGGCTTACCTAAGTTGAACCCGGGGTTCCGCCCCGCTCCTGCCCCGTCCCGCACGGATTTCCCCACCGGAGGGCCCCTACATGCGCTCGCACCTGCTCAATGACACGACCGCGGAGAGCTACCGCCGCTCCGTGACCGAAGGAATCGAGCGGGTGGCGGCCAAACTCGCCACCACCACAAGGCCGTTCACCGGAATCACCGTCGACGCCCTCACTCCCCGCATCGACGAGATCGACCTCGACAAGCCGCTGCTGGACACGGCAGCGGTGCTCGACGAGCTGGAGGACGTCTACCTCCGCGACGCGATCTACTTCCACCACCCCCGCTACCTCGCCCACCTCAACTGCCCGGTCGTCATCCCGGCCGTGCTCGGCGAGGCCATCCTCTCGGCCGTCAACTCCTCCCTGGACACCTGGGACCAGTCGGCCGGCGGCACCCTCATCGAACGCAAGCTGATCGACTGGACGACCGCGCGCATCGGCCTCGGCGAGAACGCGGACGGTGTGTTCACCTCGGGCGGGACGCAGTCCAACCTGCAGGCGCTGCTGCTCGCCCGCGAGGAAGCCAAGACGGACACGACGGCCGAACTGCGCATCTTCGCCTCCGAGGTCAGTCACTTCAGCGTGAAGAAGTCGGCCAAGCTCCTCGGACTCGGCCAGGACTCCGTGGTCTGCGTCCCCGTCGACCACGACAAGCGCATGCAGACCGTCGCCCTCGCCCGTGAGCTGGAGCGCTGCCGTCGCGACGGCCTGGTCCCGATGGCCGTCGTCGCCACCGCGGGCACCACCGACTTCGGTTCCATCGACCCGCTGCCCGAGATCGCCGAGCTGTGCGAGCAGTACGGCGCCTGGATGCATGTGGACGCGGCCTACGGCTGCGGGCTGCTCGCCTCCGTCAAGTACCGGGACCGCATCGACGGCATCGAGCGCGCCGACTCGGTCACCGTGGACTACCACAAGTCCTTCTTCCAGCCGGTGAGTTCGTCCGCCGTGCTGGTACGGGACTCCTCGACGCTGCGGCACGCCACGTACCACGCGGAGTACCTCAACCCGCGCCGCATGGTGCAGGAACGTATCCCCAACCAGGTGGACAAGTCCCTCCAGACCACCCGCCGCTTCGACGCGCTCAAGCTGTGGATGACCCTGCGCGTGATGGGCGCCGACGGCATCGGGCAGCTCTTCGACGAGGTGTGCGACCTCGCGGTCGAGGGCTGGAAACTGCTCGCCGCCGACCCCCGCTTCGACGTCGTGGTCGCACCCTCGCTCTCCACGCTCGTCTTCCGCTACATCCCGGCCGCCGTCACCGACCCGGCCGAGATCGACCGCGCCAACCTGTACGCCCGCAAGGCCCTGTTCGCCTCCGGCGACGCGGTGGTCGCGGGCACCAAGGTGAGCGGCCGTCACTACCTGAAGTTCACCCTGCTCAACCCCGAGACGACGGTCGAGGACATGTCCGTCGTCCTCGACCTGATCGCCGGCCACGCCGAGCAGTACCTGGGAGAGTCCCTTGAACGCGCTTCCTGAACCCACGAAGAAGACCTACGACGTCGTGGGCATCGGGCTCGGGCCCTTCAACCTCGGCCTGGCCTGTCTGACCGAGCCCATCGACGAGCTCGACGGGATCTTCCTGGACTCGAAGCCCGACTTCGAGTGGCACGCCGGCATGTTCCTGGACGGCGCCCACCTCCAGACCCCGTTCATGTCGGACCTGGTCACCCTCGCCGACCCGACCTCGCCGTACTCCTTCCTCAACTACCTGAAGGAGAAGGGCCGGCTCTACTCGTTCTACATCCGCGAGAACTTCTATCCGCTGCGGGTGGAGTACGACGACTACTGCCGCTGGGCCGCGAACAAGCTGAGCAACGTCCGCTTCAGCACGACGGTGACGGACGTCCGCTACGAGGACGGTCTGTACGTCGTGACGACCGGGGCCGGTGACACCTACCGCGCCCGGCGCCTGGTCCTCGGCACCGGCACCTCCCCGCACTACCCGGAGGCGGTCCGCGGCCTGGGCGGCGACTTCTTCCACAACTCCCGCTATGTGCAGAACAGGTCGGAGCTCCAGAAGAAGGAGTCGATCACGATCGTCGGCTCCGGGCAGTCCGCCGCCGAGATCTACTACGACCTGCTCGGCGAGATCGACGTCCACGGCTACCGGCTGAACTGGGTCACCCGCTCCCCGCGCTTCTTCCCCCTCGAATACACCAAGCTCACGCTGGAGATGACCTCCCCGGAGTACATCGACTACTACCGCGAGCTCCCCGAGGCCACCCGCTACCGGCTCACCGCCGAGCAGAAGGGCCTGTTCAAGGGGATCGACGGAGACCTGATCAACGAGATCTTCGACCTGCTCTACCAGAAGAACCTCGGCGGCCCGGTCCCCACCCGCCTGCTCACCAACTCCTCGTTGAACGGGGCACGTTACGAGAACGGCACGTACACCCTGTCCTTCCGCCAGGAGGAGCAGCAGAAGGACTTCGAGCTGGAGTCGCAGGGCCTGGTTTTGGCCACCGGCTACCAGTACGCCGAGCCGGAGTTCCTGAGCCCCGTCAGGGACCGCCTGGTCTACGACTCCCACGGCAACTTCGACGTGGCCCGCAACTACGCGATCGACGTGACGGGCAGAGGCGTATTCCTCCAGAACGCCGGCGTCCACACCCACAGCATCACCAGCCCCGACCTGGGCATGGGTGCCTACCGCAACAGCTGCATCATCCGTGAGCTGCTCGGCACCGAGTACTACCCGGTCGAGAAGTCGATCGCCTTCCAGGAGTTCTCCGTATGACCTTCACGTTCCGCCCGCTCGACCCCCTGAAGGACGCCGAGCTCCTGCACTCCTGGGTCACCCACCCCAAGGCGGCCTACTGGATGATGCAGGACGCCACGCTGGTCGACGTCGAGCGCGCCTACATGGACATCGCCGCCGACGAGCACCACCACGCGCTGCTCGGCCTCGACGAGGACGGCGTCCCCGCCTTCCTGATGGAGAAGTACGACCCCGCCCACCGCGAACTCGTCGGCCTGTACGAGCCGCGGCCGGGCGATGTCGGCATGCACTTCCTCACCCCGGCGACCGACACCCCCGTCCGCGGCTTCACCCGGTCCGTCATCACCGCGGTGATGGCCCACCTCTTCGAGGACCCGGCCGTCGAGCGGGTCGTCGTCGAGCCGGACGTGTCCAACACGGCCGTCCACGCCCTGAACGAAGCCGTCGGGTTCGTGCCCGAGCGAGAGATCCGGAAGCCGGAGAAAATGGCCCTGCTGAGCTTCTGCACACGGGATCAATTCTTTGAAATTCAGCACAGCTTGGCGGCGACGGGGGTGACCGCATGAGCCTCGCCGACGCCGTGGCCCACCTCTCCCCCGAGCGCTGGGAGACCGCCAACCGCCTGCTGATCCGCAAGGGCCTCGCCGAGTTCGCGCACGAGCGGCTGATCGAGCCCGAGGAGACGGACCGCGGCCAGTACGTCGTCCGCAGCGACGACGGCCTCACCCGCTACGACTTCACGGCCGTCCGCCGCGCCCTCGACCACTGGCAGATCGACGCCGACTCGATCACCCGCCACCGCGACGGCGCCGAACTCCCCCTCGCCGCCCTGGACTTCTTCATCGAGCTGAAGCAGACCCTGGGCCTGAGCGACGAGATCCTGCCGGTCTACCTGGAGGAGATCTCCTCCACCCTCTCTGGCACCTGCTACAAGCTCACCAAGCCGCAGGTCCCGGTCGCCGAACTCGCGCGGAGCTCCTTCCAGGACATCGAGACCGGCATGACCGAGGGCCACCCCTGCTTCGTCGCCAACAACGGCCGGCTCGGCTTCGGCATCCACGAGTACCTCTCGTACGCCCCCGAGACCGCGAGCCCGGTCCGCCTGGTCTGGCTCGCCGCGCACCGCTCGCGCGCCGCGTTCACGGCCGGGGTCGGCATCGAGTACGAGTCCTTCGTACGCCAGGAGCTGGGCGCGGAGACCGTCGAACGCTTCTACGGCGTCCTGCGCGACAAGGACCTCGACCCGGCCGACTACCTGCTCATCCCGGTCCACCCCTGGCAGTGGTGGAACAAGCTCACCGTCACCTTCGCCGCCGAGGTCGCCCGCGGGCTGCTGGTCTGCCTGGGCGAGGGCGACGACGAGTACCTGGCCCAGCAGTCCATCCGGACCTTCTTCAACCGCTCGAACCCGGAGAAGCACTACGTGAAGACGGCCCTGTCCGTCCTCAACATGGGCTTCATGCGCGGACTTTCGGCCGCGTACATGGAGGCGACCCCGGCCATCAACGACTGGCTCGCCGGACTGATCGAGGGCGACCCGGTGCTGAAGGCGACGGGCCTGACGATCATCCGCGAGCGGGCGGCCGTGGGCTACCGGCACCTGGAGTACGAGGCCGCCACCGACCGCTACTCGGCGTACCGCAAGATGCTCGCCGCGCTGTGGCGCGAGAGCCCGGTCCCGTCCCTCCAGGACGGCGAGTCGCTCGCCACCATGGCCTCGCTGGTCCACGTCGACCACGAGGGCCGGTCCTTCGCGGGCGCACTCATCGAGCGGTCGGGACTCACCCCGACCGACTGGCTGCGCCGCTACCTCCGCGCCTACTACACCCCGCTCCTGCACAGCTTCTACGCCTACGACCTGGTGTTCATGCCGCACGGCGAGAACGTCGTCCTGGTCGTGAAGGACGGCGTGGTCGAGCGGGCGGTCTACAAGGACATCGCCGAGGAGATCGCCGTCATGGACCCGGAGGCGGTGCTGCCGCCGGCGGTCGAGCGGCTGCGCGTCGAGGTCCCCGACGACAAGAAGCTGCTGTCGATCTTCACGGACGTCTTCGACTGCTTCTTCCGCTTCCTCGCCGCGAACCTCGCCGCCGAGGGAATCCTGGAGGAGGAGGACTTCTGGCGCACGGTCGCCGAGGTCACCCGCGACTACCAGCACTCGGTGCCCGAACTGGCCGACAAGTTCCGGCAGTACGACATGTTCGCGCCCGAGTTCGCCCGGTCCTGCCTCAACCGCCTCCAGCTGCGCAACAACAAGCAGATGGTGGACCTGGCGGACCCCTCGGGCGCGCTCCAGCTGGTCGGCACGCTGAACAACCCCATCGCGGGCCTGTAGAACGGACAAGACCTTCACCCTGGTCTGCCAGGACAAGCCCGCCATCGCCGTGGGGATCACGAACGGCGAGATCCGCATGCTGCCGGCCGGGACCTCCGGCGCGGCGACCCGCTTCGCCCTCGACGACGTCCTGGACAAGGCGCTGGGCAACTGAGCCCCGAATGCCAGAATTTCCCCATGGCGGAAATCCTCCAGAAGGACGGCACATGGGTCTTCGACGGCGACGCTCTGCGGCTGACTCCGGGACGAGACAAGAACGTCGGGCTGCTGCGCAGAGAACTGGGTGAACTCGTCGTCCCGCTCGGCGCGTTGGCGGGCGTCTCCTTCGAACAGGGCAAGAAGACTGGCCGGTTGAGGCTGCGGATGCGCGACGGCGCCGATCCCCTGCTGCACGCGACCGGCGGCCGGCTGACCGAGCCGCACGACCCCTACCAGCTGACCGTGGAGTCGGACCGCTACGGCGTGGCCGAGTACTTCGTGGACGAGGTCCGAAGCGCACTGCTCCTGGACCAGGTCCCCGCCGACCCCGTGGACGGGTATCTGCTCCCGGGCCCGGCCGTCCCCCTCGCCGTGTCCGCGGGTGACGGCACCGCCGCCTTCGACGGCGAGCACATCCGGCTGGAGTGGAACTGGAAGACGGAGGACGCCAAGGCCTCCGCGGGGCCCCGCACCCTCGCCCTGACCGACGTCGTCGCCGTGGAGTGGCAGCCCGCGGCCGGCCTGGAGAACGGCCACCTGCGCTTCACCGTGCGGCACGCCCCGACGAAGGCCCCGCCGAAGTACGACCCCAACGCGGTGGAGCTGTGGGGCTTCAAGAAGGACCCGCTGATGGCGTTGGTCGCGGCGGCGGTCCAGGCCAGGCTTCCGCACCCGGCCCGGGCCGCCGCCATCGACGTACGAAAATCACGGGACGTACGACCGGAAACGCCTTCTTCTCCGGTCGGCTCCGCCGAGGACGGTCACGATGCCCTCCTGCGCCGGCTGCGCGAGCTCGGTGAGCTGCACCGCACGGGTGTCCTGACGGACGAGGAGTTCACGATGGCCAAGCAGGCGATCCTCAAGCGGATTTGAATCCTCCCCCAGCTGAAGCAGGGGGATTCCTGGCTCACGCTGCCTGCGGGTCAGCGACCCGACAGGTCTTCCGCGATCAACACCAGCCGGGTTGAAACCAGCCCGGTTTGATACGGCAAAGCTTGCTTGCGCATGTGCTGTCTTGGCTCTCGATCAGCACGGTGTACGCGCTTGGTTCTCGCAACGCACGGCGTGCATTTTACCCGATCAGGTGGACGGTGTTTCGCGCAGGCGGGTTACTTCGCCTTGCGCGCCACCGTGAAGTGGTCGATGCGGTCACCGGTCTCGGCGATGCCCGACACCTTCAGCTTGGCGTAGTGGCCCCGCGCGGCTGGTTCCACGTCCACGCGCAGGAAGGAGTAGTTGAGGTAGCGCACCCGGGACCAGGCGACGGTCTCATTGACCTTGCCGTCCTTGGTGTTGATGAAGGAGGCGACCGAGTCCTGCTCGTTGAGGTGGCCCTCGTACGAGTCCGGCGCGCTGAACGCGTACAGGCTGCGGCCCGCCGCGCCCGCCGTCACGTAGACGACCCCCTCGGTCTCGGAGTACGCCGTCTCACCGATCGGGAGCTTCTTGGCGACCTTGTCGCCCTTGATGACGTCGGTGCGCTCGTACTGGTGGTTGTGGCCGTTGATGACCAGGTCCACCGTGTACTTCTCGAACAGCGGCACCCACTCCTGGCGCACGCCTCCCTCCGAGGCGTGCGCGGTGGAGGTGCAGTAGGCGCAGTGGTGGAAGAACACGATGACGAAGTCGATGTCCTTCGCGGCCCGGTACTTCTTCAGCTGCCCCTCGAACCAGGTGGTCTGGGTGCCGCCGGAGATGCCGAGGTTGGCCGGGATCTCGAAGGAGACGTCGTTCGGGTCCAGCGAGATGATCGCCGTGTTGCCGTAGACGAAGGAGTACACGCCCGGCAGGTGCGCCTTGTCCGGCCCGTTGTCGGGGAGCGTGAAGCGGGCCTCCTCGCCGCCGTAGCCGTTGGGCGAGTACCAGGCCTCCATGTCGTGGTTGCCGAAACTCACCATCCACGGCACGGACTTGGCGACCGACTCGGTCTGGGCGAGGAACTGGTCCCAGGTGCGCGAGTCGAAGACCGTGTCGGAGGTCTTGCCCTGCCCGGCCGGGTCGGCGTAGGCGATGTCGCCGGCGTGCAGATGGAAGGCCGGGTTCTGGCCGAGGAGCAGGCTGTCGTTGGCCAGCGCGTGGTAGCTGACGCCCTGGTCGCCGAAGGCCGTGAAGGTGAACGGCTTCTTCTGGGCGGGCGCGGTGGTGAAGGTGCCCAGGGTGCCGGCCAGGTGCGGCTCGGCGGGGTCGAAGCCCTGGTGGCCGACACCGTAGTAGTAGGTCTGGCCGGGGCGCAGCCGGCTCAGCTCGGCGTGCACGTAGTACTGCGTGTGATCGCCGCTGGCGCCGACGCCGGCCGGGGTGTACAGGGTGCGCACCTCGGCCTCGATCTTGCGGGAGAGGTCCCAGGGGCGGGCGCCGATCCGGATGAACGGCTTCTTGACCGCGACCGGCACCTGCCAGGAGACGGTCATCTCGGTGCGCGGGTCGCTGCCGTAGGCGAGGTGACGGCCGAAGGGAGCGACGAAGGCGCCGTCGACGCTCTCGGCACTGGCGAAGGTCTGGGTCGGCGCGGCGGCCTGCGCGACGGCGCCCGGCACAAACGCGCCACCCGCGACGGCGCCCAGCGTGACGGCGCCGCCCCTGATCATGGTGCGCCGGGAGAATCTGGCGCGCAGGTACTCGTGCTGCTCGGCCATGCTCATGCGCTCGGCGAGCTGGTCGGGTACGCCCATACGAGGAATGTCCATGACGTCTGAAACTCGTCGCCATGAGCAACGAGGTGTAAGACGCAGCATGGACAGCTTGCGAACAGACGTCCATAAGAACATCAACAGCACCTTGCCCGATACCGGGCAGGATTCTTGCGAAACGGCTCCCGGTACCCCAGGATCTACCGGGTGCACGACGACCTGGTTGATCATCTGATGCGGTCCACGCCCCTGAGCCGGGGCGAGGCGCTGCGGGTGATCCAGGACGTGCTCGCCTACTTCGACGAGACGACCGTGGAGTTCGTCCGTCGCCGCCACCGCGAGCTCCAGGCACAGGGCCTGGTGAACACGGAGATCTTCGGACGGATCGAGGCGGATCTGAAATACCGAGCGGTGGCACCGCCCGAGCTCACGCTCAGGCAGCTACGGCGCATCGTCTACGGCTAGGAATACATACATATGTGCGGAATCGTCGGTTACATCGGGAAGCGTGATGTCGCCCCCCTGCTCCTGGAGGGCCTGCAGCGCCTGGAGTACCGCGGCTACGACTCGGCCGGCATAGTCGTCACCTCGCCGAAGACGGCCGGCCTGAAGATGGTCAAGGCCAAGGGCCGGGTGCGTGACCTGGAGGCCAGGGTCCCGGCCCGCTTCAAGGGCACGACCGGCATCGCCCACACCCGCTGGGCCACCCACGGCGCCCCCTCCGACGTGAACGCCCACCCGCACCTGGACGCCGAGGGCAAGGTCGCCGTCGTCCACAACGGCATCATCGACAACGCCTCCGACCTGCGCCGCAAGCTGGAGGCGGACGGTGTCGAGTTCCTCTCCGAGACCGACACCGAGGTCCTCGTCCACCTCATCGCGCGCTCCCAGGCGGAGAAGCTGGAGGACAAGGTCCGCGACACCCTGCGGGTGATCGAGGGCACCTACGGCATCGCCGTGATGCACGCCGACTTCAGCGACCGCATCGTGGTGGCCCGCAACGGCTCCCCGGTCGTCCTCGGCATCGGCGAGAAGGAGATGTTCGTCGCCTCGGACATCGCCGCACTGGTCGCCCACACGCGGCAGATAGTGACACTGGACGACGGCGAGATGGCCACCCTCAAGGCCGACGACTTCCGCACCTACACGACGGAGGGCACCCGCACCACGGCCGAGCCCACCACCGTCGAGTGGGAGGCCGCCTCCTACGACATGGGCGGCCACGACACCTACATGCACAAGGAGATCCACGAGCAGGCCGACGCCGTGGACCGCGTCCTGCGCGGCCGCATCGACGACCGCTTCTCCACCGTGCACCTGGGCGGCCTCAACCTGGACGCCCGCGAGGCCCGTCAGATCCGCCGCGTGAAGATCCTCGGCTGCGGCACCTCGTACCACGCGGGCATGATCGGTGCCCAGATGATCGAGGAGCTGGCCCGCATCCCCGCGGACGCGGAGCCCGCCTCGGAGTTCCGTTACCGCAACGCGGTCGTGGACCCGGACACCCTCTACATCGCGGTCTCGCAGTCCGGTGAGACCTACGACGTCCTCGCGGCCGTCCAGGAGCTCAAGCGCAAGGGCGCGCGCGTCCTGGGCGTGGTGAACGTGGTCGGTTCGGCGATCGCCCGGGAGGCGGACGGCGGCATCTACGTGCACGCGGGCCCGGAGGTCTGCGTCGTCTCCACGAAGTGCTTCACCAACACCACGGTGGCCTTCGCCCTCCTCGCCCTCCACCTGGGCCGCACCCGTGACCTCTCGGTCCGCGACGGCAAGCGGATCATCGAGGGCCTGCGCAAGCTCCCGGCGCAGATCACCGAGATGCTGGAGCAGGAGGAGCACATCAGGAAGCTGGCCGAGCAGTACGCCGAGGCCCGCTCGATGCTCTTCATCGGCCGTGTGCGGGGCTATCCGGTGGCCCGCGAGGCCTCCCTGAAGCTCAAGGAGGTCTCCTACATCCACGCCGAGGCCTACCCCGCCTCGGAGTTGAAGCACGGCCCCCTGGCCCTGATCGAGCCGGCCCTGCCGACGGTGGCGATCGTCCCCGACGACGACCTCCTGGAGAAGAACCGCGCCGCCCTGGAGGAGATCAAGGCCCGCAGCGGCAGGATCCTGGCGGTCGCCCACCAGCACCAGGAGAAGGCCGACGAGACGATCGTGGTCCCGAAGAACGAGGACGAACTGGACCCCATCCTGATGGGCATCCCCCTCCAACTCCTCGCGTACCACACGGCCTTGGCGCTGGGCCGGGACATCGACAAGCCCAGGAACCTCGCCAAGTCGGTAACGGTCGAGTAGGACCCCGAAGAGGGACGGACCCCACGTGATGCCACCTTCACGGGGGTCCGTCTCATCGCCGGGAAGCCGCCCGACTCCCGGCCCGCGCAGCTGACCGGTGGCCGTCACGCCCCGGCCCGCAGCACGCTTCGGTGTGCAGCGGTGCAGTGACCGCTATATGCCCTTCACAAGGGCACAAACACCTCTACGCGCGAGTAGATTTCCCCATCTCACCTGGGAGAAGGGCGAGTTACGGAATGACGATGACGGGCCGCTTCGCCCGCTTGGCGAGCCGCCCAGCGACGGAGCCGAAGATCCGCCCCACGATGCCGTGGGTGGAGCCGACGACGATCGCGTCCGCCTCGTACTCCCGCCCTACCTCCTCGAGCTCGTGGCAGATGTCTCCGCCGCGCTCGACGAGGATCCAGGGCACCTCGGCCAGGTAGTCGGCACAGGCGAGCTCGAGGCCGAGCACCTCGGTGCGGTGATCCGGCACGTCGACGAAGACCGGTGGCTCACAGCCGGCCCACACGGTGGTGGGCAGCCGGTTGGCGACATGCACGATGATCAGGCCCGAGCCGGAGCGATGGGCCATGCCGATCGCGTACGCGAGGGCGCGCTCGCTGGATGTGGAGCCGTCGAAGCCGACCACGACGCCGTGCTTGAAGGCGGGGTCGCAGGAGTGGCGTGGCTCTTCCGCCGCCAGGGGCTCGGCCGCCGTGGGATCGGCGACGGGCCGCTTGCGGTCCGCTGGTTCGAAGAATTCGTGACCGGCCATGGCTGTCTCGGCGTTGTGATCCTTGTGTGGGAGGGACGACAGTGTGCGGCGGAGCTGTGTCCGGGAAACATCTTCCCAACCCCATACCCCCAAGGGTACGGCGGCAAGCCTCCTTATCCCAGAGCCCGCCCACCGTCCGTGGGGGTTCCAGGGAGCATGCACGAGGGGCGCCCGTAACGCAATGGTTGCTGCGCTGTACAGGCGGTTTGCACAGGATGCGTGTGGCCGTCCCCGGCCTGGACCCACCGGACGGCCCCTCGATACAGTGACCGACCGGTCGAACGCGCGTTGACCTCCGTGAGCCACCCCCGCAGGGAGACGCCACAGGGAGCACGCGATGACCGGACACCGACCGCCCTCCGAGGACTCCACCACCGACGTGGTCCGCTGGGCGGCCTTCAGCTGCGTCCTCGTCCCCGTGGTTCTCGTCTGCTACGGCACCTCGCTGGCCGGCGCGGCGGGCACGGCCCTCGGTCTCGCCGCCGTCACGGCCGTCTGCCGTATCCTCCTGCGCCAGTCGGAGCGCGGCGCGGCCCGCCTGCGGGCGGAGGAGCGGGCACCCCGTCGTGGCCGTCATCACAGGAGCGGCGCCGGGGCCCATCGAGGCGGTCGTCACACCGGGGGAAATACACCGGTCGGCTGACCGGTTTCCATGCACGGGGACGATTCTTTTCAGCCAACTTCCGCACTGGGCGTGTCCCTTGGCCCGACCACCCCTCAACCCCCGTTCCACCTGCACGGATAGGGTCTCCGGGGCCCTGCGCACCCTACGTGGATTAGCCACTGCCACAAGGCGCACTTCCCTGCACGGCCCACGAGTGCAACGCTTCGTGATCGAATGCTTTACGCCAAGTTGCCATGTCGACAATGTGCCGGATGACGAACTGGTCACGCCGACACCACGGGACACAGTAGATTCGATCTTGACGTCTTACGGCGGGGGACTCGTGCAGGACCGAGGGGAAACGTGCAGGAGCGACACAACCGAGGAGCCGCGACCACCGAGGGGGGCTTAGCAGTATGAGCCACGACTCCACTGCCGCGCCGGAAGCCGCGGCCCGGAAGCTTTCCGGGCGACGCCGCAAGGAGATCGTCGCGGTGCTGCTGTTCAGCGGCGGCCCCATCTTCGAGAGTTCCATACCGTTGTCGGTGTTCGGGATTGACCGCCAGGACGCCGGCGTACCGCGCTACCGCCTTTTGGTGTGCGGTGGCGAAGAGGGCCCACTGCGGACCACAGGGGGCCTGGAACTCACCGCACCGCATGGCCTGGAAGCGATCTCACGCGCGGGCACGGTCGTCGTACCGGCCTGGCGCTCGATCACTTCACCGCCGCCGGAGGAGGCGCTCGACGCTCTGCGCCGGGCGCACGAGGAGGGCGCCCGCATCGTCGGGCTGTGCACGGGCGCCTTCGTTCTGGCCGCGGCGGGCCTGCTGGACGGCCGCCCCGCGACAACACACTGGATGTACGCACCGACGCTGGCCAAGCGCTACCCGTCGGTGCACGTCGATCCACGAGAACTCTTCGTGGACGACGGCGACGTACTGACCTCGGCCGGTACCGCGGCCGGAATCGACCTCTGTCTCCACATCGTGCGGACGGACCACGGCAACGAGGCGGCCGGCGCGCTGGCCCGCCGACTGGTGGTCCCGCCGCGCCGCTCGGGCGGTCAGGAGCGCTACCTCGACAGGTCTTTACCAGAGGAGATCGGCGCCGACCCGCTCGCCGAGGTCGTCGCCTGGGCGCTGGAGCACCTCCACGAGCAGTTCGACGTGGAGACGCTGGCGGCGCGGGCGTACATGAGCCGTCGTACGTTCGACCGCCGGTTCCGCTCGCTGACGGGTTCGGCACCGCTGCAGTGGCTCATCACGCAGCGGGTGCTGCAGGCGCAGCGGTTGCTGGAGACGTCCGACTACTCGGTGGACGAGGTCGCGGGCCGCTGCGGCTTCCGCTCGCCGGTGGCGCTGCGCGGGCACTTCCGGCGGCAGCTGGGCTCGTCCCCGGCCGCCTACCGGGCCGCGTACCGGGCCCGCCGTCCGCAGGGCGACAAGCCGGTGGACAGCGACGGCTCGGTGGGCCCGACCGGTCCCGCGCCCAGCCCGCCGGTGCAGCTGCACCCGGACAGCGGTCCGGTTCCGATCCAGAGCCGCCGCACCCCGGCCCCCGTGGGCCCGCCCTCCGAGAACGGCCGCGAGCTGTACGTCGGAGGCCGGGCGAGCCTGCCGGGGCAGCGCAGCGGCACGTGACGTCCCGACACCGGGCGGGCCACCGGGCCCGCCCGGTGTCACAGGTGGTCGCGCCGACGCGGGGCACCACAAAAGCGGACGTCAGCCGTAGGGTGTTCGCATGAACGATCGCATGGTGTGGATCGACTGCGAGATGACCGGCCTCTCGCTGTCCGACGACGCGCTCATCGAGGTTGCCGCCCTCGTCACCGACTCCGAGCTCAACGTGCTCGGCGACGGTGTGGACATCGTCATCCGCCCGCCGGACCAGGCGCTGGAGACGATGCCGGAGGTGGTGCGTCAGATGCACACCGCGTCCGGACTGCTCACCGAGCTGTCCGGCGGCACGACGCTCGCCGACGCCGAGGACCAGGTCCTCTCCTACGTCCGCGAGCACGTCAAGGAACCCGGCAAGGCCCCGCTGTGCGGCAACTCCGTCGGCACCGACCGCGGTTTCCTGCTCCGGGACATGCCCACCCTGGAGGACTACCTCCACTACCGGATCGTGGACGTCAGCTCCGTCAAGGAGCTCGCCCGGCGCTGGTACCCGCGGGCCTACTTCAACAGCCCGGAGAAGAACGGCAACCACCGCGCCCTCGCCGACATCCGCGAATCCATCGCGGAGCTGCGCTACTACCGCGAGGCGATCTTCGTCCCGCAGCCCGGACCCGACTCCGACACCGCGAAGACGATCGCCGCGAAGCACGTCCTGCCCGGGCGGTAAAAGCCGGGCGCGAGCACCCCTTCAGACCCTGTACACTTTTTCTCGGCCGGTCGGGGAAACCCAAGACAGCCGAACATGGTGGGTGTAGCTCAGTTGGTAGAGCACCTGGTTGTGGTCCAGGTGGCCGCGGGTTCAAGTCCCGTCACTCACCCCACTCACCTCAGCCGGTGATCCTGGAGACAGGGTCACCGGCTGAGGTCGTTTCAGGAGTCGGACGCCCTGAGAAAGACGCGCGCGGCCTTGCGGAAGGCCGCGACCAGCCGGCTCCGCTCCTCGGCGCGGGTCGCGAGGACCACATGGGCCGGCTCGACACCGTGCAGCGGGACCGCGGTGACATCGGGGCGGAGCGCACCGGCCCGGGGCAAGGCCGTGATGGCCAGGGCCTGTCCTGAGGCGACGAGTTCGAACTTGTCCTCCAGGGCGTCGGCCAGAGGACCGTCGGGTGCCCGTCGGCCGTCCGGTCGGGGGTCGATGCGCCAGTACGCGTTCCAGACCGGGTCGGCCACCCGGACCAGCGGCTCGTGGGCGATGTCGTCGAGGGTGACGGACTCCTTGCCGGCGAGGCGGTGACCGACCGGGAGCACCAGGACCCGGGGCTCGTCGTAGAGGACCGTCACCTGCGCCCCGTCGGTCGGGAAGGGCAGCCGGGTCACCAGTACGTCGACCTTCAGCTCGGGCAGGGCCGTGGCCCGCTCGCCCCAGTCGACGTGCGCGGTCCTGACGTCGGCGTCCGGAAAGCGCTCGCGCAGTGCGCGCACCGCCGGGGTGACGATGATCCCCGCCGTGTACCCCACGGTGATCCGGCTCGGCTCGGCGGCCGCCCGGGCAAGGCTCGCCGCCTGGGCCGCCGAGCGCAGCAGCGCCTTGGCCCGGGGCAGGAAGACCTCCCCCGCCTCGGTGAGGCTGCTCCCCTGCGGGGTCCGCTCCAGCAGTCGCGCGCCCAGCTGCTGCTCCAGCCGCATGATCTGCCGGCTCAGCGACGGCTGGGTGATGTGCAGCGCTTCGGCGGCCCGGCCGAAGTGCCGGTGCTCGGCGACGGCCGTGAAGTACCGGACCAGCCGGAGGTCGAGGTCGGTCATGCCCGAAGCGTACGCCGGGGTTCGCGGCCGCCTCCCGTGGAGAACGGCCGTCACCTGCCGTCATGCCTGATGCGTATTGCGCAATACGGAACAAGCTTTGGACTCGCCCGGTCTCTCCTTCGCACGCTGGGACCCTCACTCGTCACAGCGAAGGATCACCATGCGTGTATTCGTCACCGGTGCGACCGGCTTCGTCGGTTCCGCCGTCACCCGTGAACTCCTCGACGCCGGGCACGAGGTCCTGGGCCTGGCCCGTTCGGACCGGTCCGCGGAAGCACTGAAGTCGGCGGGAGCGGAGGTGCACCGCGGGGACCTGAACGACCTCGACAGTCTGCGCCGGGGTGCCGAGGCGGCCTTCGGGGTCGCCCACCTGGCGTTCATCCACGACTTCAGCAATCTGACCACCTCCGGCGAGGCCGACCTGCGGGCGATCGAGGCCATCGGGTCCGTCCTCGAAGGCACCGGCAAGCCCTTCGTGGTCACCTCGGGGCTGCTGACCGCACCGGGACGCCTCGGCACCGAGGAGGACCCGGCCGATCCGGACTCCCCCGCCAAGCACCGGCACGCCTCGGAGTTCGCGACGCTCGCGCTCGCCGAGCGCGGGGTGCGCTCGTCGGTGCTGCGACTTCCCCCGAGCGTGCACGGCGAGGGCGACATCGGCTTCGTGCCCATGTTCATCGACTTCGCGCGCCAGAAGGGCGTCTCGGTCATGGTGGGCGACGGCTCCAACCACTGGGCGGCCGTGCACCGGCTCGACGTGGCCCGGCTGTTCCGGCTGGCCCTGGAGGCGGCACCGGCGGGCGTACGGCTGCACGCGATCGGGGACGAGGGGGTGCCGTTCCGCGAGATCGCCGAGACCGTCGGGCGGGGTCTGGGGGTCCCGGTCGCGAGCGTGGCCCCCGAGGAGGCCACGGACCACTTCGGCTGGCTCGGCCGCTTCGCCGCCATCGACATGCGGGCGTCCGGCACGCTCACCCGGAAGCTGCTGGACTGGCAGCCGGAACACCCCGCGCTGATCCCGGACCTGGAGGCGGGCCACTACTTCACGACCGCCTGAGCCGCCCGGCTACGACACCGCCCGCCACGCCTCGACCAACTCCCGTACGCCGTCGAACCGTTCGCCCGGCTCCGGACGCGTGGCCCGTTCGACGACCGCCAACTGCTCGGCCGTACCGCGAAAGGCGTCCTCGCCGGGGCCGGCGTCCAGGAGGAGGCGGGCGGTGCGCCCGAGGAGGTGCACGGTGGTGCGGAGGCCGATGGTGGCGCCGCGTCGCCACTCTTCGGGGGCCATGAAGCGGGTGGAGCCCGGGAGGCGGTCCTCGGTCAGGACGAACGGGCCCGGGCGGTACTCGTCCAGGTCGATCAGGTGGAGCTCGTGGGCGCCGAAGTCGTAGAGGAAGGCGCCGTCGTAGAGATCCACGGCGACCTGACCCGCGGCCTCGACGGCGAGGTGGGCGTCCAGGACGCGGTCCAGGGCGTCGTGGACGCGGGCGAGGGGCAGGGCGCGGAAGCGGGCGCGGGCGGTGCGGTCGTAGAGGATCTCGCCGTCGTGCCACGGCATGACGACGGCCGTACGGCGGCCTCCCACGGTGATCCGGCGCAGTTGCGGGACGATCGCCGGATGCCGGACCGTGCGGTGGAAGGACCAGGCGCGGTCGAGCGAGCGTTGTGCGCGGTCGGTCGTGGCCTCCTTCACGAACCAGCGGGTGCCGTCGGGGAGACGGACTCCGTGGGAGAGGCAGCCGGAGTCCTGTTCGCGGAAGGAACGGAACACCTGACCCACGGTCCGCAGGTACGGCTCGGTCCCGGGGATCTCGTCGACCTCCAGCAGGGGATGGGCAGTCATGACCTCACCGGGGTGATCCTTGCGTTCAACCTCTTGATGCTGCTGTGGCTCGTGGTCGCCCTCGCCGAGGTCAGGACGACGCCCGCGCCACCAGCTCCGTGGCCAGTACCACCTGTCTGCGCTCCAGGCCCCGGGAGACCGCCGGGCGGCGGTCGGCGATCTCCGAGAGGAGGAGGTCGATCATGTGGCGGCCCATCTCCTCGATGGGCTGGCGGACGCTGGTGAGGGGCGGGTCCATGTGGCGCGCTATGGCCGAGTCGTCATAGCCGATCAGGGCCACGTCGGAGGGGATGCTCCGGCCCTCCTCGCGCAGGACCTGGCGGGCGCCGGCCGCCATGACGTCCGAGCCGGCGAAGACCGCGTCCAGGTCGGGGCGGCGGGCCAGCAGATTCGTCATCGCCCGGCGGCCGCCCTCCTCCGTGAAGTCGCCGGGTTCGATCAGTCGCTCGTCCACGTCGTGGCCCGCGTCGCGCAGCGCGTCCCGGTAGCCGTCGACGCGGCGCTGGGCGCCGTACACGTCGAGGCGGCCGGTGATGTGCGCGATCGCACTGCGGCCGCCGGCCAGGAGGTGCTCCACGGCCGAGCGGCCACCGCCGTAGTTGTCGGAGTCCACGGAGGGCAGGGTTTCCGCCGCCGAGCGCGGGCCGCTGATCACCGCCGGGATCTCCAGCTGGGACAGCAGGTCGGGAAGCGGGTCGTCGGCGTGGACCGACACCAGCAGGACGCCGTCGACCCGGTGCGCCGCCAGGTACTGGGCCAGGCGCCGGCGTTCGCGGTCGCTGCCCGCGAAGATCAGCAGGAGCTGCATCTCGGTGTCCGAGATCTCCGCGCCCACGCCCTTCAACATGTCCGAGAAGTACGGCTCCGCGAAGAACCGCGTCTCCGGTTCGGGCACGACCAGCGCGATCGCGTCCGTGCGGTTGGCCGCCAGGGCCCGCGCCGCCGTGTTCGGGACGTACCCGAGCTCCGCCACCGCCGCCTCGACCGCCGCGCGGGTGGCGTCGCTGACCCGGGGGGAGCCGTTGATCACCCGGGAAACGGTCCCCCGGCCGACGCCGGCGCGCGCGGCGACCTCTTCGAGGGTGGGCCGGCCACCGCTTCGGCTCCGCGCTCCGTGGCTTGCCATGGGCTCCGCCTTCCCACCGTGTCTCTAAGCTGGCCTGGAATTTAACAGTCCCGCGTGTGGACGTGACGGTCACGGGGACCGGCACCCCCGCACCCCACAGCTTCGTGCGCGAGCGCCGGGGCGGTCCGAGTGGGTCCAGTTAACAGGCTGATAACTGAAGGCATCTCCCCCCGCGCACTCCCTTGACACCCTCGCTCCAACCCGCGAACCTTCAACACATCACTTGTGGGAGCGCTCCCACGGTACCTGACACATAAATTTCCCGCACGTTCCCCGCCCGAGCCGCAGCAAGAACTAACGGGTCCAACAACGCAGTTGGCCGGGGGGTCGGCACGTCAGGCAACAGGAGGACGCAATGCGCACGACTACCCGCCGGTCCCACCGGCTGTTGGCCCTGGCGGCCGTCGCCGCACTGACTACGGGAGTGCTGGCCGGCTGCGCCGGCGACTCGGACGACGGCGACTCGTCGGGCTCGGGCAACAACTCCGGCGGCGGCAAGACCACGCTGACCGTCGGCACCTTCGGAGTCTTCGGCTACAAGCAGGCCGGTCTCTACGACGAGTACACGAAGCTGCACCCGGACATCACCATCAAGGAGAACGTCACCACCCGGACCGACGTCTACTGGCCGAAGGTCCTCACCCGGCTGCAGGCCGGCTCCGGCACCGACGACATCCAGGCCATCGAGGTCGGCAACATCACCGAGGCCGTGCAGACGCAGGGCTCCAAGTTCGTCGACCTCGGCAAGGACGTCGACAAGTCGCAGTGGCTGGACTGGAAGAACGCCCAGGCCACGACCACGGACGGCAAGCTCATCGGGCTCGGCACCGACATCGGCCCGATGGCGATCTGCTATCGCAAGGACCTGTTCGAGAAGGCCGGTCTGGAGACCGACCGCACCAAGCTCGCCGCGCAGTGGAAGGGCGACTGGAACAAGTACGTCGACCTCGGCAAGCAGTACATGAAGAAGGCGCCGAGCGGCACCAAGTTCGTGGACTCGGCCTCCTCCGTCTACAACGCGGTGCTCAACGGTGAGAGCGAGCGCTACTACGACAAGAGCGGCAAGGTCGTCTGGGACAAGTCCAGCGGCGTGAAGAACGCCTGGGACGTCGCGATGTCCGTGGCGACCAGCAACATGTCGGCGAAGCTCAAGCAGTTCGACAAGCCGTGGGACCAGGGCTACGCGAACGCCTCCTTCGCCACCGTGGCCTGCCCCGCCTGGATGATCGGCTACATCCAGGAGAAGTCCGGTGAGGCGGGCAAGGGCAAGTGGGACGTGGCGGCCGCGCCGACCGCGGGCAACTGGGGCGGCGCGTTCATCGGCGTGCCGACGGCGGGCAAGCACCAGAAGGAGGCCATCGCGCTGGCGAAGTGGCTGACCGCGCCCGAGCAGCAGGCGAAGGTCTTCGCCAAGCAGGCCAGCTTCCCCTCGGCCCCGTCGGCGTACTCGACCCTGAAGCCGGCTCCCGCCACCACGGAGTTCTTCAGCAACGCGCCGATCACACAGATCTTCTCCGACTCGGCGAAGACGATCCCGGCGCAGATCTTCGGCATCAAGGACCAGCCGATCAACACCGCGCTGACCGACATCGGCATCCTCCAGGTCGAGCAGAAGGGCAAGTCGCCCGAGCAGGGCTGGGACGCGGCCACGAACGAGATCAAGGACGTGCTCGGCCAGTGACAAGCCCCAAGCAGGCACTCGCGCATCCCGCGTCGAGCGCCGAGGCCGCGCCCGGCTCCCAGCCGGGCGCGGCCCGGGGCGCTCACGGTCGCGGTACGCCGCCCGAGGGCAAGAGCCCCTGGCGCAGCCGGCTGTACCGCTGGGACATGAAGGCGTCTCCGTACGTGTTCATCGCCCCCTTCTTCGTCATCTTCGGGGCGTTCTCGCTGATCCCGCTGATGTACACGGCCTGGTACTCGCTGCACGACGTGCAGTTGTCCTCGCTGGACACCCAGACCTGGGCGGGCCTGGACAACTACCAGAACCTGCTGTCCTCCGACTTCTTCTGGAACGCCCTCAAGAACACCTTCACCATCGGTGTGATCTCGACCGTGCCGCAGCTGATGGCGGCGATCGGACTCGCGCACCTGCTCAACTACCGGCTGCGCGGCTCGACCATCTGGCGGGTCGTGATGCTGACCCCGTACGCCACCTCGGTGGCGGCGGCGACCCTCGTCTTCACGCTGCTGTACTCGTGGGACGGCGGCATGGTCAACTGGCTCCTCGACTTCGTGGGCATCGACCCCATCAACTGGCGTGAGTCCGACTGGGGTTCGCAGTTCGCGGTGTCGTCGATCGTGATCTGGCGGTGGACCGGCTACAACGCGCTGATCTACCTCGCGGCGATGCAGGCCATCCCGGCCGACCTGTACGAGTCGGCGGCGATCGACGGGGCCAACCGCTGGCAGCAGTTCATCCACGTGACGGTCCCGCAGCTTCGGCCGACCATCCTGTTCACGGTGGTGGTCTCCACCATCGGCGCGACCCAGCTCTTCGGTGAGCCCCTGCTGTTCGGCGGGGTCAGCGGCTCCAAGGGCGGCTCCGAGCACCAGTACCAGACGCTCGGCCTGTACATGTACGACCAGGGCTGGATCATCGGCAACCTCGGCAAGGCGTCCGCGATCGCCTGGTCCATGTTCCTGATCCTGTTGATCGTCGCCGCGATCAACCTGCTGGTCACCCGACGTCTGAGGAAGTCCCAATGACCACCAGTGAACTGACGCTGCCTCAGGCAGATCCTCAGGCGGGGAAGAAGCGGGGCGCCTCCCGTCGGGTGATGGGCGCGGGCAAGCAGCTGCACGCGGGCCCGGTGACCTACCTGGTCCTGGCGGTCTTCGCGCTCGTCTCGCTGGCGCCCCTGGTGTGGACGGCGATCGCGGCCTCGCGTACCGACCACCGGCTCGCCGAGACGCCGCCGCCGCTGTGGTTCGGCGGGAACCTGTTCAAGAACATGCAGACCGCGTGGGACGAGGCCGGCCTCGGCACCGCCATGCTCAACAGCGTGATCGTCGCGGGCGCCATCACGATCAGCACGGTGCTGTTCTCCACGCTCGCCGGATTCGCCTTCGCCAAGCTGCGGTTCAGGTTCTCGGGCTTTCTGCTGCTGCTGACGATCGGCACGATGATGATCCCGCCGCAGCTGGCGGTCGTACCGCTGTATCTGTGGATGGCCGACCTCGGGTGGTCGAACCAGCTCCAGACGGTCATCCTGCCCACTCTGGTGACGGCCTTCGGCACCTTCTTCATGCGGCAGTACCTCGTGCAGGCGCTGCCGAGCGAGCTGATCGAGGCGGCCCGGGTGGACGGGGCGAGCAGCATCCGGGTGGTGTGGCACGTGGTCTTCCCGGCCGCGCGGCCTGCGATGGCCGTGCTCGGGCTGCTGACCTTCGTGTTCGCCTGGAACGACTTCCTGTGGCCGATCATCGCCCTGAACCAGCAGAACCCGACCGTGCAGGTCGCCCTGAACTCGCTCGGCACCGGCTATGTCCCCGACCAGGCCGTGATCATGGCGGGCGCGTTCCTCGGCACGCTGCCGCTGCTGATCGCCTTCATCCTGTTCGGCAAGCAGATCGTGGGCGGCATCATGCAGGGTGCGATCAAGGGCTGACACCCGTCACACGGTTTTCCACCCTCTCCCCTGGGGCCGGGCCGGCGCCGCCTCGGCCCCTTCCTCTCCCCTCCCCCCTCCATCAGTCGCTCTGACGACCTCCAATGGGAGCGCTTCCATGCCTGAGTCCGAAACGCCGGCGAGCCCGGTGACCTTTCCCCCCGCCTTCCTGTGGGGCGCCGCGACCTCCGCCTACCAGATCGAGGGGGCGGTGCGGGAGGACGGCCGTACGCCCTCCATCTGGGACACCTTCAGTCATACCCCGGGCAAGACGGCCGGCGGCGAGCACGGTGACATCGCTGTCGACCACTACCACCGCTACCGCGACGACGTGGCGCTCATGGCCGACCTGGGCCTGACGGCGTACCGTTTCTCGATCTCCTGGTCCCGGGTGCAGCCGACCGGCCGCGGCCCCGCGGTCCAGCGGGGTCTGGACTTCTACCGCCGGCTGGTGGACGAGCTCCTCGCGCACGGCATCAAGCCCGCCGTGACGCTCTACCACTGGGACCTGCCCCAGGAGCTGGAGGACGCGGGCGGCTGGCCGGAGCGCGACACGGCCTACCGCTTCGCGGAGTACGCGCAGATCGTCGGTGAGGCGCTCGGCGACCGGGTGGAGCAGTGGATCACCCTCAACGAGCCGTGGTGCGCGGCCTTCCTGGGCTACGCGTCCGGGGTGCACGCGCCGGGCCGTACGGACCCCGCGGCCTCGCTGAAGGCGGCGCACACGCTGAACCTGGCGCACGGACTGGGCACTTCGGCGCTGCGCGCGTCGATGCCGGCCCGCAACTCGGTGGCGCTCAGCCTCAACTCCTCGGTGGTCAGGCCCTTCTCGCAGGACGCGGCGGACCTGGCGGCGGCGCAGAAGATCGACGACCTGGCCAACGGTGTCTTCCACGGGCCGATCCTGCACGGGGCGTATCCGCAGACGCTGTTCACGGCGACGGAGCTGATCACGGACTGGTCGTTCGTCGAGGACGGCGATCTCGCCCTGATCAACCAGCCACTGGACGCGCTGGGCCTCAACTACTACACGCCGGCACTGGTGTCGTCCGCCGACGCGGACACCAGCGGGCCGCGCGCCGACGGTCACGGCAGCAGCACGCACTCCCCGTGGCCCGGGGCGGACGACGTCACGTTCCACCAGACGCCCGGTGAGCGCACCGAGATGGGCTGGACGATCGACCCGACGGGCCTGCACGACCTGATCATGCGCTACACGCGCGAAGCTCCGGGGCTGCCGCTGTACATCACCGAGAACGGCGCGGCCTACGACGACAAGCCCGACCCCGACGGCCGCGTCCACGACCCCGAGCGGATCGCCTACCTGCAGGGCCACCTCGCCGCGGTCCGCCGCGCGATCGCCGACGGCGCGGACGTCCGGGGCTACTACCTGTGGTCCCTGCTGGACAACTTCGAGTGGGCGTACGGCTACGAGAAGCGTTTCGGCGCGGTCTACGTGGACTACGCGACGCTGGAACGGACACCCAAGTCCAGCGCCCTCTGGTACGGCCAGGCAGCCCGCACGGGCACGCTCCCGGAGGTCCAGAGCATCCAGTAACCACCGCGAAGACGGGGGTCGGGGGAACGGGGCGCGGCAGCCGAGGGGGGTGCCGCGCCCCGCCGGTCTCACCGCAGCAGCGCCACCGCGAGCGCCGCGACGAGGGCCACCAGGGTCAGCGAGGCGCCCGCGATCGCGGCGAAGTAGCGGACGCGTTCCGTCGTGGGGCGGGAGGTGACCTCGATGCCGGTGTGGGAGGGGAAGGCGAAGTAGTCGCGGTGCGGGTCGGCGGGGACGCGGACGTGGGCCATGGGGAGGCGGCGGAGGGTGGCGCGGCGGGCCACCTCGTCCTTGCGCGGGGCCAGATGCGGGGCGATCAGGGCTTCGTCGGAGTCGTCCAGGTCGTCCGGGAGTTTGTCGGTGGTCTTGCGCAGGACGGTCTCGTGCCAGTGGCCGGTGTTGCCCGTCGCGCGTCTGAGGTCCACTCGGCCGAGCCTGCGTTCCTTGGCCCGGTGGGGGTTCTGGTGGATCCAGCCCTCGGTCCACACCGAGAAGCGGCCGGTGCCCTGGCACTCCTGGTGGGTGACGCGTTTCGTGCCCGCGCAGGCGGTGCACTGCACCTTGCCGCTCTTCTTGCAGTCGGGGCAGTCGAGTTGGCGGCGGCCCCGGCACTTCGGGCAGGCCACGTCGTCGATACGGCAGCGCTCGCAGCGGACCCGGGCCGCCCGGTCCGCCGGGCTCGTCCCGGCCCGCCGGTGCGGGGGCCTTCGGGAGCGCGAGCGGCCGGTGCCCTCACACTCCCAGCAGGCGTCCGGGCCGCCCTCGCAGACGGGGCAGTCGAGGAAGCGGGGGCAGTCACGGACACCGCGCCCACCGCAGGCTCCGCACTTGTTGGTACCGCCGTCGCAGTCCGCGCACCGCTCCTCGCCGAGCGACCCGCCGCGCACCAGCAGCCAGGTGCGGGACAGCTCCGGATCGTCGGGCGGCGGAACCCGGTGCGAGCCGATAGCGGTGTACGTCGGGCGGCTCGCGAGGTCGTCCCGGCTGCCCGGCTCCCGCATCGGACGCTCACCCCGCGTCTCGACGGACCGGACGATACGGAAGTCCAGCAGGACCTGCCAGGTCAGGGCCTCGGCGCCGGGACCGGTCGGGCGGTCGGCTACTCCGCGCCGACGGGCGTACGCCTCGACCGCATCGAGGATCTCCGCGTCGGACGGTCTTCGGTCCATGGCCGCTCCCCCTGTCGA
Source organism: Streptomyces sp. SAI-127 (assembly GCF_029894425.1). Lineage (NCBI taxonomy): Bacteria > Bacillati > Actinomycetota > Actinomycetes > Kitasatosporales > Streptomycetaceae > Streptomyces > Streptomyces sp. SAI-127. The sequence continues at coordinate 6,546,890 of NZ_JARXYJ010000001.1, read as the reverse complement.
CGACCGGACGGTCGGACGATCAGGGTAGGAGCGGCCTGCCCGGCCAGCAAGGTCGTGTCAGCGTGATTCCCGTACCACCACCACGTCGCCCGGCGTCACCGTCACCCGGCCGCCGTCGACGCGCTTCCCGCTCAGCAACTCGGTTGCCTGCGCGGCCACTTGTACCTCGGCGTTCCGCTCACCATGGTTGGTCAGGAAGAGATAGTCCGCGTCCTCTCCCCTGCGGAGCACCGTCTCCACGCCCGCCGGTGTCTCCCGTACCGGCGCCACGCCCGCCTCGGCGCGGATGCGGTTCAGCAGACCTGTGAGCGTCGAGGGGTCCGGGTGGGTTGCCAGATACCAGGCGACGCCCTCGCCGTAGGTGTGCCGGGTCACCGCGGGGACGCCGGCCAGGGGGCCTTCGGCGTACGACGTGACGGCGTCCGCGCCGGCCAGGCGTACCCGCTCCGACCACAGGGACGCCGTACCGCCGCCCTCCAGGGCCACCGTCTGGTCGGGCAGCAGCGGGAACAGTTCGTCCGTGCTGACGCCGAGTACCTCGCGGAAGGCGCCCGGGTAACCGCCCAGGCGGACATGGCAGTTGGTGTCGACGGCCCCGCTGTGGAAGCCGACGACCAGGGTGCCGCCGCCCGACGCGAAGCCGGTCAGGTTCTCCGCGCCCTCGTCGTCGACCAGGTAGAGGGCGGGGGCGAGGACGAGGCGGTACCGCGACAGGTCCGCCGACGGGTGGACGAAGTCCACGGCCACGCCGGAGCGCCACAGCGGCTCGTACCAGGCGCGGACCAGGTCGAGGTAGCGCACCGACTCGCTGGGCTGGGAGGGGAGTTCCAGGGCCCAGCGGGCGTTCCAGTCCCAGACGACGGCGACCGAGGCGGGGCTGGTGCTGCCCCGCACCTCCGCCAGCGCCTTCAGATCCGCGCCCAGCGCCACCACGTCACGCCAGATCTGGCTGTCGGTGCCGGCGTGCGGGAGCATCGCCGAGTGCCACTGTTCGGCGCCCGCCTTCGCGGCCCGCCACTGGAAGTAGGCGATGCCGTCGGCACCTCGGGCGACGTGCCCCAGCGCGTTTCGGCGCAACTCACCTGGATTCTTGGCCCGGTTGACGGGCTGCCAGTTCACCGCGCCCGTCGAGTGCTCCATCAGCAGCCACGGGCCGCCCGCCAGCGAGCGGACCAGGTCGCCGCTGAGAGCGATGTCGATCTCCGACTCGGGGTCGGTGGACCGCAGGTAGTGGTCGTTGGAGACGACGTCCAGCTCCGGTGCCCAGCGCCAGTAGTCCAGCGCGTCGAAGTTGTACATCACCATGAAGTTGGTGGTGGCCGGCACCGCGGGGGCGGCCACCCGCAGCACCTCCCGCTCCGCCTTGTACAGCGACAGCAGTGCGTCGCTGCAGAAGCGGCGCCAGTCCAGCTGGTGGGTCGGGTTGGGCACGGCACCGGTGGCGCGGGGCGGGATGATCTCGTCCCAGTCGTAGTACCACTGGCTCCAGAAGGCCGTACCCCAGGCGTTGTTCAGGGCTTCCAGATCGCCGTACCGCGACCGCAGCCACACCCGGAACGCCTCCGCGCTCGTGTCGCAGTAGCACTCCGCGTTGTGACAGCCGTACTCGTTGTGGACGTGCCACATCACGACGGCCGGGTGGTCGGCGTACCGCTCCGCGAGCACCCGGGTGATCCGCAGGGCCGCCTCCCGGTAGGCGGGGCTCGACGGGCAGAACGTCTGGCGGCTGCCGTACGACAGTCTCCTGCCGTCCCGGTCGACCGGGAGCGCCTGCGGGTGCTGGCGGAAGAACCAGGCCGGCGGGGCCGCCGTCGGTGTCGCCAGGTCGGCGGCGATGCCGTTCTCGTGGAGCAGGGCGAGGATCGTGTCGAGCCGCGCGAAGTCGTACTCGCCCTCGCGGGGTTCGAGGAGCGCCCACGCGAAGATGTTGACGCTGACCATGTTGACGCCCGCCTCGCGCATGAGGCGTACGTCCTCGGCCCAGACCTCCTCGGGCCACTGCTCGGGGTTGTAGTCGCCGCCGTAGGCGATGCCCTCCGGGATCATCGGGCGTCTCCCGAGAGCAGTCGCCGGGTCGTCTCCACGCCCCACTGGTCCAGCGACAGCAGACGGTCGCTGGACGCCATCAGGCCGCCCGTGGCCTCCACATGGGCCGCCCAGCGCTCGCGGGTCTCCACGGCGGGGCGGGCCATCAGGCAGTCGGGGTCGTTGACCCAGAGCCGGCCGTGCTGCCACTGGCGGCCGACGCCGGTGAACTCGGCCGGGTCCTGGCCGGGCTGGCTGTAGTCGTCGGCCTCGGGGCCCCGGTGCGGGGCCGTGTCGGGGCTGACCCGCATCGCGTCGAACAGGCCGATGGAGGGCAGGACGGGCGCGCCGCAGCCGAGCAGATAGGCGTCCTCCCCGATGGCCCCGCGGATCAGCTCGATCCCTGAGCGGTACGCCGTGAGCGCGTCCGCGGAGGAATGCCGTACGCCTTCCAGCGCCCCCGCGTACAGGAAGTCGACCTTGAAGTAGTCGTAGCCCTCGGACACCAGGGTCCTGAAGACCGACGCCAGATACTCGGCCGCTTCGGGGTGGGTCGTGTCCAGGACGCACAGGTCGTGGCCCCAGTTGCGGCCGGCGTGCAGAAAGCCTCCGTCGAGGTCCTCGACCAGCCAGTCGGGGTGCTCGGCGGCCAGGTCACTGGCCGGGTCGACCAGGAAGGGGGCCGTCCAGATGCCGGCGCGACGGCCCCGGGCCCGGATCGCGTCGGCGATGCCCGCGCGGGAGCGGAAGCGGCCGGAGAGGGTGAGCCAGTCGCCGAGGGCCTTCTGGTAGCCGTCGTCGATCTGGACGACGTCGATGGGCAGGTCGAGGGTGTCCATCGCACGGAGGTTCTCGTGGATGTCGTCCTCGGTGACGCGGGTGAAGTACTCGTACCAGGAGCACCAGACGGTGGGCGCCGGACGGGGGGCCTCGACCCCGAGTCCGGCGGCCCACTCGGCCAGCGCCGACTGGATGTCCGTACCCGTGAACTCCTTCACCGGGCCGTCGGCGCAGACCTCCGCCACGGAGCCTTCGGCGACCATGCGGATCGACGGGACCTCGTGCAGCGGGTCCGTCGCCGCCCACAGCCGTACCGGCGATCCGTCGCCCGGGTCGAGCGCCAGCAGCCCCTCGCCCTGGAAGGTGCCTTCGGGGACGGTGACACCCGGGCGGTAGCAGACCGTCGCCCAGTTGTCGTTCGTCGGGCGGTACGGCTCGTCGCCGAGGGCGTAGGCGCCGCTGGGGCTCCAGGACTGCCAGCCCTCCTCGTGGACGCGGGCCTTTCGGGGATCCACGGGCACGGAGGCGAGCGGGGTGAAGGGGTGGGGCACGGTGGTTCTCTCTCAGGTGAGGGCGGTCAGCCCTTGTTGGCGCCGAGGGTCAGTCCGCTGACGAACTGGCGCTGGAGCACGAAGTACACGATGAGGGTGGGGATCGCGGTCAGCAGGGCGCCGGCGGCGACCAGGTTGGGGTCGGTGAAGTACTGGCCGGAGAGGTTGTTGAGAGCCGAGGTGATCGGCATGTTCTCGCCGGTGGAGATCAGCACGATGGCCCAGAAGAAGTCGTTGTAGATCCAGATGGACAGCAGGGTGCCCAGGGCGGCCATCGCGGGCTTGCACAGCGGCAGCACGATCTGCCAGTACATCCGCCACACGGAGGCGCCGTCGACCAGGGCGGCCTCGGTCAGCTCGTGGGGCAGCATGCGCATGTAGTTGGACAGTACGAAGGCGCAGAACCCGGACTGGAACGCCACGTGGATCAGGACCAGGCCGAGGGCGGAGTCGTACAGCTTGCCGCTCATGGTGATGCCGGGCAGGTCGATGAGCAGGTACATGCGGTACAGCGGGGTGATGATGACCTGTTGCGGCAGCAGGTTGCCGGCGGTGAACACCAGCAGCAGGAAGATGTTCAGGCGGAAGTCGAAGCGGCTGACGTAGAAGGCGACCATCGACGACAGCAGCAGGGTGACCAGTACGGCCGGGACCGCGATGAGCAGCGTGTTCCCGAAGTAGTGGAGCATGTCGGACTGGGTGAAGGCGTTCTTGAAGTTGTCGAAGTTGAGGGTGTCCGGCCAGGAGACATAGCCCTTCTCGCTGGTCTCGCCGTAGGGGCGCAGGGCCGCGAAGACGGCCCACAGCAGCGGGGCGAGCCAGGCCAGTGCGGTGCCGGCGAGGAAGACGTGGAGCAGGATCCGGGCCGGGCGCAGGGGGGTGCGCTGTTTGGCGCCGAGCGCGACGGTGGGGGTGCTCATGCGCTGCGCTCCTTCCGGAAGGTCGAGATCAGGTACGGGATGATCACGACGAGGGAGATGACCAGCAGGACCACCGCGATCGCCGAGCCGTAGCCGATGCGGCTGGACTCGCCGATGATGTTGTTGGTGATCAGGATCGACAGCAGCTCGGTGCCCTGGGCGCCCTTGTTGAAGACGAAGACCAGGTCGAAGGCGCGCAGTGCCTCGATGATCGTGACGACCAGGACGACGGTGTTGGTCGGGCGCAGGGTGGGGAAGATGACGTTCTTGAACGTCTGCCACTCGTTGGCGCCGTCCAGCGAGGACGCTTCCCGCAGCGAGGGGTCCACGCCCTTGAGGCCGGCCAGATAGAGGATCATCATGTAGCCGGTGTGCCGCCAGGACGCGGCGATCAGCACCGCCCACAGGTTGAGGTCCGGGTCGCCGATCCAGTCGATGTAGTGGCCTGGCTTGTTGGCCCCGATCAGGCTGTTGATCAGGCCCGTGTCGGGGTTGTAGACCAGCTGCCACACGAAGCCCGTCACGGCCAGCGAGACGACGACGGGCAGGAAGAACGCGGTCTGGTAGACCCGGGAGAAACGGATCTTCTTGTCCAGCTGGACGGCCAGGAACAGGCCGAACGGCGTCGGGACCAGGATGAGCACGACGAACCAGATGACGTTGTGCTGGACGGCGGGCCAGAACTGCGGGTTGTCGCTGAACAGCTGCTGGAAGTTGTCCAGCCCGACCCACTTGATGGAGTCGAAGCCGATGCCGTCCCAGCTGGTGAAGGCCAGGGCGATCGACGCGAGGGCGGTGACCCAGACCAGGGCCACGTGCAGGACGGTGGGCACGCCGGCCATGAAGCCGAGCGTGATGCGGTCGCGGCGGGTCAGCAGGCGCCGGTGGCCCCGCCGGACCCGCTTGACAGGGGCAGATGCGGGCCCCGGAGGCGGCACGGCGGCCGCCCCCGGGGTCTTCGTGGGGGTCTGGGAGCTCATGAGGACGCGAAGATCGTCTTCTTCTGGCGCTCGATCGAGGACAGCAGACTGTCGACGCCCTTGGGGTTCTGGAGGAACTTCTGCAGCGAGGGCTGCATCACCGTCGAGGTGAAGTCAGGACGGGAGTCACGGTCCATGAACTGGGTCAGGCTCTTGGCGCCGGTGATCATCTCGTACGCCTTCTTCTGCAGCGGCGTGTACGAGGAGGTGTCGGCCTTGTTGGAGGCGGCCACCACACTGGTGTCGGACTTGAGGTAGATCTGCTCCGCCGCCGGGGTGCCGAGGTACTCCAGGAGCTTGGTGACGCCCGCCTTGTTCTTCGGCGACTTGCTCACCATGAAGCCGTCGGCCGGCGCCTCGACGGTGTCCTGCCCGTACGCGGAGTTGATCTCCGGGAAGGCGAAGAAGTCGAGGTCGTCCAGGTCGGCCTTGTTGCTGAACTGCTGCGCCACGAAGGTGCCCAGCACGTACATGCCGGCCTTCTTGGCCACCAGGGTCTGCGCCGCGTCCTGCCAGGTGCGGCCCATGAAGCCGTCCTGGTGGTAGGGCAGTATCTCGGCCCAGTGGTCGAAGACGGTCTTGACCTTGGCGTCGGTCCAGGAGGCCTTGCCCGCCATCAGGTCGACGTGGAAGTCGTAGCCGTTGGTGCGGAAGTTGAGCTGGTCGAAGGTGCCCATCGCCGGCCAGGCGTCCTTGTCGCCGAACGCGATCGGCACCAGGCCGTCCTTCTTCATCTGCTTGCACAGGGCGACGAAGGCGTCCCACGTGGTGGGCACCTCGTAGCCGTGCTGCGCGAAGACGCTCTTGCGGTAGAAGATCGCCCACGGGTACGTGACCAGCGGCACGAAGTAGTACTTGCCGTCCGCGCCCTTGCTGAGCTTCTTCATCGCGTCGGGGAAGTTGTCGCCGATCTTCTCCCACACGTCGTCGATCGGGGAGGCGAGGCCCTTGGCCGCGAAGAACTGCATGCGGTACCCGGCGAACCAGTTGAACACGTCGTCCGGGGTGCCCTGGAGGTAGGAGTTGATCTGCTCCTGGAACGTGTTGTGGTCCTTGGTGTTGACCTTGACCGAGATCCCGGACTGCTTCGTGAACGCCGTGTAGATCTCCCCGTACGCCTTCTTCGGCACCGCGTCCGACTGGTTCGAACCCAGCGAGACGGTCTTGGGGTCCGACGAGCCGCCACTGCTGCCGCAGGCGCTCAGAAGGGGGATGCCCGCCCCGAGCAGGGCGGCGCCGCCCACGCCTTTGAGCAGACCGCGGCGGCTGGGCGAGGGGAGGGAAGACGAGAGGTCACGCATGTACGGCTCCTGAAGGCAGGGGTTCGATCATGGAGGGTTTGGAGACCGGTCGTAATCAACCAGAAATCAACTTGACCGAACACGGTGGCGCAATGACAGCGTTATGTCAGGTCATGCGTCAATAGCTATCGACCCGATTTGTCGAAACGTGACCGACATCCCTGCCTACCGGTGACACGAGAGCCCCGTCGGCGACGGGTTCAGTTGTAGGCGGCGAAGGCCTTCGAGAAGGCGAACGCGTCCTGGACGATCGAGCTGCAGGTCGCGTCGGCCGAGGGCTTCGCACCGCCGGAGCACTGCTTGTCCCGGGTGGCGGACCACATCGACAGCCCGCCCAGGCCCTTCGCCTTGGCGAAGGTGACGAGCTGGGAGGCGTCGTCGACCTTGAAGATCTCCGAGGCCACGTCGTTGACCCCGATCATGGGCGTCACGGCGACCGCGTTCCAGGCCGCGCTGTCGGACAGCCCGAGAACGCCCTTGACCTGTGCCTGGGTGGCGGCGGCGGCCTGCTCGGCGTAGGTGCCCATGTCTCCGCTGTACGCGGGCCCGTAGTCCATCGCCATGATGTTGACGGTGTCGATCTCGACGCCGTTCGACTTGGCGTTCGCGAGCAGGTCCACGCCGTCCTGGGTGAGGCCCTCGGGCATGACGGGGAGGGTGTAGGAGACATCCAGTCCGGGGTGCCCCGACTGGAGCTTCGCGATCGCCTGCGCCCGCCGGGTGTTCGCGGCCGTGTTCGGCAGCGCCCCGCCCTCCACGTCGAAGTCGACCTTGGTGAGGCCGTACGCGTCCACGACCTTCCCGTACGCCGCCGCCAGCGCGTCCGCCGAGGAGCAGGTCGTGGCCAGCTCGGAACCGGAGGCACCGCCGAACGAGACCCGGACGTCCCCGCCCTTCGCCCGCAGCGCGCCGATCTGCTGGGCCACGGCGTCGCTCGCCAGGTCGGTGACCCCGCCCCACTTGGGGGTGCAGCCGCCACCGTCGGTGACGAAGGCGAGGTTGTAGTTCTTGACGCCGGTGGACTCGGCGCTCGCGAGGAGGTCGAAGGCGGGGTGGAGGGAGGTGTCGACGTAGGGGGCGAAGCCGGTGCTCACCGAGGGGGATGCGGTGGAGGTGGGCGTGGGCGTGGAGGTGGGCTCGGGTGTGGGTGCGGGTGTGTCGTTGCCGTCGGTGGCGCAGTCGGCGTCGTCCATGCGACAACCTGTGGGATCGCCCGTGCCGTTGACCACGAACCCGACCGTGACCGACTCACCGGCGGCCAGACCGTCGGTGTCCCACCGGGGCGGCTTCACCGTGACGTGCCGCCCGCTCACACCGGACTCCCCGTTCCACAGGGAACCGAGCGTGGATCCGCTCGGCAGGTCGAACTCCAGCGTCCAGTCCTTGTCCGCCGCACCGCTGTTGTTGGTGACGACGTACTGCGCGCCGTAACCCGTCGACCAGTCACTGGTCCTGGTGTACGCGACGCCGACCCCGGCCGCCTGGGCGGTACCCGTGACGAGGACCGCGCCACCCCCGACCACGGCGGCGGCCACCGCCCCGCCGATCAGCTTGTTCCTGCCACTCACCTTGCGCCGATGCATGCTCATGACGCGGCACGCTAGCGAGCCGTAATCGGGCAAATGGCCTGATCAGGACGGGGGTTGAGGATCTTAGGGCGCCCTTAAGGAAGGGATCGGGGTCGGTTAAAGGTCGAGACCAATCTGCCCGTTCGGCGCCGGCGCACCCGGTGTCCCCGGCGCACCGGTTCCCGTCCGTCCAGCTGGATCCAGATCCGCACCTCGGTGCCGCCAAGGACCGACGACCCGATCCGTACGTCCCCGCCCGTCGACTCGGCGAGCCGGCGCACGATGTCGAGCCCGAGCCCGGTCGACCCGGCGCTGCCCGAACCCCGCCCGCGCGCCATCGCGGCCTCGGGGTCGCGGATGCCGGGCCCGGCGTCGGAGACGAGCACGATCACCGCGTCCTCGCCGTTGTGCACGTCGACCGCGAAGGCGGTGCCCTCCGGGGTGTGCCGGAAGACGTTGCCGAGCAGGGCGTCCAGCGCGGCGGCGAGATCCGCCCGGGCCACGGGTATCCGCACCGGCCGCTCGGTGCCGGCCACCCGCCACTTGCGGCCCTCGTCCTCCGCGAGCGCGGACCAGAATCCCATCCGCTCCCGGACCACCGCGGCCGCGTCGCACCCGGCGCCGGGCCCGGCGGCCGCCGTCTGCGGCTTGGCCTCCCGGGCGGTACGGATGATGGTGTCGACCTCACGCTCCAGCTGTGCGACCGCGGCCCGGGTCTGCTCCGCGGCGGGCCCGTCCCCGAGCGAGGCGGCGTTGAGCCGCAGCACGGTCAGCGGGGTGCGCAGCCGGTGGGACAGGTCGGCGGCCAACTCCCGCTCGTTCGCCAGCAGTTGTACGACCTGGTCGGCCATGGAGTTGAACGCGACCGCCGCCAGCCGCAGTTCGGTCGGCCCCTCCTCCGGCACCCTCGACCCCAGCTTCCCCTCCCCCAGTTCATGGGCGCCCTCGACGAGTTTCTGAGCGGGCTGCACCATCCGGACGCCGAGCCGGTCGGCGACCGCGACCGAGCCGACGACGAGCGCGATACCGACGCCCGCGAGCACCGCCCAGGCGGTCGCGACGCCGTTGCTCACCTCGGACTCGGGGACGTACACCTCGACGACGGCTATCTCGCCGGAGCTGAGCGCGACCGGCTGGAGCAGGGTGGAGCCGCCGGGGACCTCGGTGGTGGAGGCGCGGCCCAGTTTCCGCACGGTCGCGATGTCGTCGTCGGCGGCCCGCTGCCGTCCGATGTCGACGGACTTCTGATCGCTTTTCCGGTCACCGTCGGCCCGGTATGTGGACGGCCATCCCGGAGTCCGAGCCCGCGGAGGCGACGACCCGCTCCAGCTGGTCGCGGTCGGTGGTGATGGACAGCGCCGGGGCGACGGCGGCGGCCTGCCGCTCGGCGTTGGAGAACGCGCGGTCCCGGGCCATCTCCTTGATGACCAGGCCGAGCGGGATGGCGAAGGCGACCACGACCATGGTGGTGACCGCCAGGCAGACCTTGACCAGGGCCCATCTCACAGCGGCAGCCCCCCGCCCGGTGGTTCCAGCTTCACTCCGACGCCCCGCAAGGTGTGCAGATAGCGGGGCTGCGCGGCCGTCTCCCCCAACTTGCGCCTGAGCCACGACAGATGGACGTCGATGGTCTGGTCGTCGCCGTAGGACTGCTGCCAGACCTCCGCGAGGAGTTCCTTGCGGGGCACGACCACCCCGGGGCGGGCGGCCAGGAAGGCGAGCAGGTCGAACTCGCGGCGGGTGAGGTCGAGTCGGGCGCCGTCCAGCTCGGCCTGGCGGCGCAGCGGGTCGACGCTCAGGCCGCCGACGCGCAGCACGGTCTCCGGCGGTCCGTCACCGCCGGCGGCACGGGACCGCCGTAGGACGGCGGCCATGCGGGCGGAGAGGTGCTCGACCGAGAAGGGCTTGGTGAGGTAGTCGTCCGCCCCGGCGTTCAGCAGTCGGACGATCTCCGTCTCGTCGTCCCGCGCGGTGGCGATGATGACCGGGACGTCGGTGATCCCGCGCAGCATCTTCAGGGCCTCGGACCCGTCCAGATCGGGCAGTCCGAGGTCCAGGATCACCACGTCGAAACGGAAATGGGCGACCTCGCGCAGCGCCTCCAGTGCCGTGCCGACACTGCGCACGGTGTGTGCCGCGTCGGTCAGGTGCCGGATGAGCGCCGAACGAACGAACTGGTCGTCCTCGACCACGAGCACACTTGCCATGCGCCGCACCGTACGCCATGCGGGGGACCTGTTTCCGGCGCCTGTGGACAACTCAGTCCGGGTGCGCTCTGTGAGGTGCCTGAGGCAGTATGGCCCGCGATGCGCAGAGGACTCGTACACGTACTGGCTTGGACGCTCGCCACGGGCGCGGCGGTCACGCTGTCGTGGTGGGGCGTCCACACGGTCATGGCGGGCACGGCCTACGATCCGCCGCGCGCCCTGCCCATCACGGCGGCCGAGGCGACGACACAGGAGTCGAAGCCGCTGGCCTCACCGAGCCCGGCGAGGCGGCCGGCCCCGTCGAAGAGCCCGACACCGGCGCCGAGTGTCCCGTCCGCGACGCCGGCTCCCGCGAAGAGCCCGTCTCCCACGGCTTCCGGTCGGGTCAGGAGCTACGACACCGACGGCGGCCGCGCGGTCTTCGACCTCGGCGAGAAGTCGGCGGCCCTGGTGTCCGCGACGCCGGGCACGGGCTGGTCGATGCAGGTGTGGAAGACGGAGTCGTGGATCCGGGTGGAGTTCGCCTCGGGCGCGGACCGGGTGTCGGTGTTCTGCACCTGGCACGACGGTCCGCCGCGGGTGGAGATCGGCACGTACTGAGTCACCGGGTCATCTGAAGACGGAGGCCGGCGGTGCGGGTGAGGCCACCGCTCCGGCGTCCGTCACGGCCGCGGCCCCTCCGGTGAAGTCGAGGAGCGCCTTGCCGTGTTCGACGCGGCCTGGGTGCGGGTCGGAGGCGGCGCGGCGGGTCAGTTCCGCGAGCGGCAGGGCGGTGTCGGAGGCGACCAGGACGGCGTTGCCGAAGCGTTTGCCGCGCAGGACCGTCGGGTCGGCCACGAGGGCGAGTTCGGGGAAGCGGGCGGCTGCGGTGGCGATCTGGCCGCGGAGATGGGCGAGCGGCGGTCCGTCGGCGAGGTTGGCGGCGTAGTACCCGCCCGGCTTGAGGGTCCGGCGGACCTCGTCGAGGAACTCGGTGGAGGTGAGATGGGCCGGGGTCCTGGCTCCGCTGAACACATCGGCGATCACGAGGTCGGCCCACCCGTCGGCCACCTTGGCGAGGCCCTCGCGCGCGTCGACGGACCGCACCCGTATTCGCGCGTTCTGCTCCAACGGGAGCTTTTGCCGGACCAGTTGGACCAGAGCGGCGTCCCGCTCGACGACCTGCTGGGTGGAGCGGGGGCGGGTGGCGGCGAGATACCGGGCGAGGGTGAAGGCGCCTCCGCCGAGGTGCACGGCGTGCACGGGCTTGCCGGGGGGCGCGACGAGGTCGATGACGTGGCCGAGGCGGCGCTGGTACTCGAAGGAGAGGTGGGTCGGGTCGTCCAGGTCGACGTGGGACTGCGGGGCGCCGTCGATGAGCAGCGTCCATGCGTGTGTGCGCTCGCGGTCGGGGATGAGCTCGGCGAGGCCGCCGTCCACGGGTTCTACAACGGCTTCGACGGACCTTCTGGACTTTCCCACTCCACCATTATCCGCAGCAGCGGGCAGTCATGCGTCTGCGGGCCGGTGGGGCCCCTCGGACCGGCGAACTCACTGGCAGTTGTCCGCGGCCTCGATCAGTCGCGCCGCCTCGCCCAGTGCTGCCCGCAGCACCGCCGGGTCCGTCGCCAGGTCGGCGTCTCCCGGTGGCAGCAGCCAGTCCGATCCCGCCACCGGAGGCTCCGGGGTCAGCCGCAGACCCCGTCCGTCCGTCTCCGTGCACGTACTCCCCGGCATGTCCCAGCCTGCCGCGGTCCCAGGCGGCACCAGGAACCCCAACGTCTGGCCGCCGTCGTCGTGCAGTACCGGCCCGACCCCGTCCCCCACCCCCCGCCGCAGGATGTCGACGGCCTCCAAGCCGTGTCGCGTCGGCACCGTGACCACGTCACAGGACACCGGCGTACAAGGATCGACGCTCTGGCTGATCTCCATCGCGGCCTCCATCAAGGAACCCTCGTCCGACTCCGAGGATTTCAACGCGCTCCCGCGTCAACGGCTACGGCAGAAGTCCGCCGCAAAGGATGGCAGTTCATGGCAGATCTCGGATGAGATATCCGGTTTGTAGCCAAACCCCGCATGGCGACCCGGACACAGCAGGTACGTTCTTGCCCGCCGGAAACAGGGCGTCACACTGACAAACCAGTCAACTCGTCCCACCCCCGGCATGGTTCGACGGTTCGCACGAGAGGACCCGGCCATGGCGTCGTCAATGGTGACCTCGTCCCAGTCCCCCACCCCACCGCAGCCGAACCTCGCGTTCCGGCGCCTGCGCGGACAGCGCTCGCCGGCCGAGTTCGCCGCGGCGGTTCGACGGGCCGCGCGCGAGATCGGCGAGCGGGTCAGCTGCGACGCACGCTATGTGGGCCGCGTCGAGGCGGGCGAGATCCGCTGCCCCAACTACGCGTACGAACGGGTGTTCCTGCACATGTTCCCCGGCCGCACGCTCACCGACCTGGGCTTCGCGCCCCGCGCTTCCGTACGCGGACGCCGGGCGCGTCCGGCGAGTGAGACAGAGGGGACGTACGAGCCGTATGACACGCAAGACACGCAAGACCCTGACGAGACGTACGACAACTACGAGGAGAGCGACGTGCTGCGTCGCGCATTCATGACCGGCGGGGGCGCCACCGTGGCCGCCGCCTCACTGGGCCCGCTCGGGCTCGCCGCCGACGCCACGGCCGCCGGACGGCCGGTCCGCCGCGCCGGGACGGGCGAGGCGGGGGCTCTGGAAGAGGCCGTGCGCAGGATCCGGTTGCTCGACGACCGGCACGGCGCGGACGGCCTGTACCGGCGCGCGGCGGCTCCACTGCGCGCCGCCTACGCGCTGCTGGACGCCGGCGCGACCCGGCAGACGACCGCGGACCGGCTGCACTCGGGCGCGGGCGAACTCGCCATCTCGGTGGGCTGGCTGGCGCACGACTCGGGACGCTTCGACGACGCCCGCTCGCACTACGCGGAGGCGCTCGCGACGGCCCGGGTGACCGGTGACGACGCCCTGGAGGCGCACGCCTTCTGCAACACGGCCTTCCTCGCGCGCGACGCGGGTCGGCCGCGTGAGGCGGTGCGGGCCGCGCAGGCCGCGCAGCGGGTGGCCCGGTCCCTGGGCTCGCCCCGCCTGATGTCGCTGCTCGCGCTGCGCGAGGCGGGCGGCTGGGCGGGGCTCGCCGACCGCACCGGGTGCGAGCAGGCGCTCGCCCGCGCGCAGGCCTTCTTCGAACGAGGTCTCTCGGACGCCGACCCCGAGTGGATGAGTTTCTACGGCGAGGCCGAGCTGGAGGGTCTGGAGGCGCAGTGCTGGTCGACGCTGGGCGACTGGCGCCGGGCCGCCCGGCACGCGGGCCGGGCGGCGGACCTGCAGGATCCGCACTTCACCCGCAACATCGCGCTGTACACGGCCGAACTGGCCGACGACCTGGCCCGCGGCGGCCACCCCGACGAGAGTGCGGCGGCGGGGCTGCGGGTCCTGGAGCTGCTGGGCGAGGTCCAGTCGTCGCGGATCCAGACGATGCTGGCGGGAACGGCGAGGGTGCTGCTGCCGCACCGGCGCGCTTCGGGGGTGTCGGCCTTTCTGGAACGCCATGCGTCGACGCCGAGGACTGCGTGAGCGGGTCGTTGTTCGGCTGCGACCGGCCACGACGGACCCGCACCCGACTACGAACCCAGATGCCCCAGGTCGTTCCAGCTCTCGATCGCCGGCTCGTCATAGGCCCAGCCCAGCACCGAAAGGGACGTCGGATTCAGCCGCACCCGCGCCGCGAAGTCGATCGGCAACCCCAGCCACCGCGCCCCGATGGACCGCAGGATGTGTCCATGGGCGAACACCAGCACATCCCGGTCGGCGGAACGCGCCCAGGCGACGACCTCGTCCGCGCGCGCGGTGACCTCCGCCAGGGACTCCCCCTGCGGCACGCCGTCCCGCCAGATCAGCCACCCCGGCCGGACGGCCTGGATCTCCTCCGGGGTCATGCCCTCGTACGCGCCGTAGTCCCACTCCATGAGCGTGTCCCAGGTGGCCGCCCGCTCCGCGAACCCGGCGAGTTCGCAGGTCTCCCGCGCGCGTGCCAGCGGGCTCGTGCGTATCTCCACCCCGGGGAGACCGTCGTGGGGAGCCCGGTGCAGCCGCTCGCCGAGCAGCTTGGCGCCCCGCCGTCCCTCCTCCAGGAGCGGCACGTCGGTCCTGCCGGTGTGCTTGCCGGACAGCGACCACTCGGTCTGTCCGTGCCGGGCCAGCAGGATGCGCGGAGCCATGAAGAGACCTTTCCGGTGGAAAGCGGAGGCGGAACCCCTCCATCATCGCGCACGCTGTGCAGGGGCAACCCGACGGGCGATCTCAGCGTCTTTGAGGGCCGAAGGCGCTGCGTGGGGGCACTCCACACGGGCCCGCACATACGCCGTAAAGTGGCACGACCGGCCAAGGACCGCCGGACGCCGCGCGAAACGAAGGGGGACAGGATCGGATGCCGCTGACCGAGACACCAGGCACCGAGGCAGTCCCGGAGACGCGGCTGCGCTGGTGGACCGAGCTGCCCCTGATCCTGTTGGTGTACGCCTGCTACAGCGCCGGCCGGCTCCTCGCCAGGGGCGATGTCACGGGCGCCGTCGACCACGGCCTGGCGATCCTCAAGGTGGAGAAGTTCCTCTACCTCAACGCCGAGCACCCGCTCAACAGGCTCTTCACCAGCCAGACGTGGATCGGCGTACCGGCCGACTTCTGGTACGCCTCGCTGCACTACCTGGTCACGCCCGCCATCCTGGTCTGGCTCTTCCGCTCCCGCGCCCTGCACTACCGCGCGGCCCGCACCTGGCTGATGACGTCCACGTTCATGGGTCTGATCGGCTTCACCCTGCTGCCGACCTGCCCGCCCCGCCTCCTCTCCGCGAGCCATGGCTTCGTCGACACGATGGCCCAGTACAGCTCGTACGGCTGGTGGGGCGGCGAGGCGAGCGCCCCGCGGGGTATGGGCGGCATGACGAACCAGTACGCGGCCATGCCGAGCCTGCATGTCGGCTGGGCCCTGTGGTGCGGAGTGATGCTGTGGCGGTACGGCAGGACGCGTACGACGAAGGTCGCGGCCGTCGCCTACCCGCTGATCACCACGATCGTGGTCATGGGCACCGCGAACCACTACTTCCTCGACGCGGTCGCGGGCGCGGCCGTGATGGGCGCCGGGTTCCTGCTCGCCCCGTACGTCACGCGGGCCGCGGAGCGGGCCACGGCGGGTATCCGGGCCCGGATAGCTCCTGTCACCGCCGTCTCGCTCGACGCAGAGCCCTCAATTGTCAGTGACGGATGCCAGACTTCCACGGGTGAGCACATTCCACGGCAGCGCGAGTCACGCTTCGGAAGCGGAGCCGAGCCGAGTACCTCTCCCGCGGAAGCGGGGGACGGCGCTCCGGCAGCGGCTCGCTGAGCTGCGCGGGCCCGAGGTACCGGCCAAGGCACTGGACGCGCGCGCTCTCGCGGCCCTCGCCGCGAATCCCGGGTGCAAGCGGCGCGCGATCCTCGACGGCGCCGGGGTGAACAAGACGGCGGTGGCGAGCGCGCTGGGTGCGCCATCCGCCTTCGGGCAGTCGCAGTTCGCCCTGACGCGGGGCAACGCCTTCGAGGCGAAGGTCAAGGCGGACGGCGGCGCGGAGTTGCTGCGGCTGGTGCACGAGCGACTGGACCGCACCGCGCAGCCCCCCGCCGACGCCCAGGTCCCCGACCTCACCGCGATCGGCCCCGAGGGCCGTACCGCGCGTACGGCACTGGCCCTGCGCGAGGCCACGGAGGCAGCAGGCACCTGGACGCTGCTCGACCACCCGATGCTCGCGCTCGACGTCGCCGGCTCCCCCGCCTTCCTGGAGCCGGACGCGGTGGTCGTGCACCCGGACGGCAGCTGGACGGTCGTGGAGATCAAGTCCTTCCCGATGCTGGACGGTTCGGCGGACCCCTCGAAGGTGGGCGCGGCCGCCCGCCAGGCCGCGGTGTACGTCCTGGCGCTGGAGGAGGTCGCCGCCCGCCTTGAACCGGCTCCGAAGGTCCGCCACCGGGTCCTGCTGGTCTGCCCCAAGGACTTCTCCAACCTGCCCACCGCCTCGGCCGTCGACATCCGCAAGCAGCGCGCGGTCACCGCCCGCCAGCTGGCCCGTCTCACCCGCATCCAGGACATCGCCGACGCCCTCCCCGACGGCACCTGCTTCGCCCCCGACCAGCCCGCCGACGAACTCACCGCCGCGGTCGAGTCGGTCCCGGCGACCTACGCCCCCGAGTGCCTGTCCGCGTGCGAACTGGCCTTCCACTGCCGGGACCGCTCCCGCGCGGCCGGCGCGGTGACCTCCCTGGGCCGCTCGGTACGCGCGGAACTGGGCGGCCTGACGACGGTCGAGGAGGTCCTGTCCGCGGCCCGCGGCGAGGCCGGCGATCCGGACGATCCGGCGGTGGCGGCCCTGCGCAGGGCGGCCGAACTGCGCGCGGAGGCGCTGGGGGTGACCGCATGTCGCTGATCGCCACCCTCGCCCGCCTCGAAGCCGTCAGCACCGGTCGCGCCCAGCCCGCCGCGACCGTCCTGCACCGGCACCTCTCCGACCGCCCCCTCGTCCTCGTCCCGCTCACCACCGCGGGCGAGGCCGGTGCCCCGCTGGGCGCGCTCGTGGGCACCGACCGGGATGCGCCGCACCTTCTGGTCGTACCGCAGCCGCGGGACCGGGACCTCAGGTTCGCGTTCCTGGCCGAGCTGGCGGACGTCGTGCTGCCGTACGTCGACGGATACGCCGAATCGGTGGAGGCCGCCGAGCGCAATGAGACCGATCCGGAGACCGGCAAGCGGGTCAAGGTCGAGGTCGAGCTGTGCGCGGACGCCCCGCAGCTGATCCTGCCGAGCCGGGCGGGTGTCGATTTCGTACGGCTGCTGGGGCGCTCCATGCGTTTCCGGCGTACGGCGGAGCAGGACCCGGAGACCCCGTATCCGGCCCCGCCCCGGGTGCCGTTGCTGGGCCGGTGGCTGACCCACTTCGGGGAGCGGGCCCGGGTGCCCGGCTCCTCGCTGCTGCTGGCTATGACGGACGTCCTGGGCCGGCACTGGTCCACCGGCCAGTCCACGCTGGAGGACCAGCACCTGGGCGCGCTGCTCGCGTGGATCGATCCGCCGCCGGGCCGCTCGGGCGCCGAGGCCGCGCTGGAGGCCGAACTCGCCCGCGACGACCACGGCCAGCTGCTGCACCCGCCCGCGGGGCCCGCCACCGACCCGGCGTTCGACAACAAGCTGCTCGCCCCGGCCCTCCTGCGCTACGACCGCGCGCGTACCGCCCTCGCCGCCGCCGAGGACGGCCTTGAGGCCGACGACCGGCTGGGCGCGCTCACCGCCGCCGAGCAGGAGATCCGCGCCTTGGTCGCGACTCGTACCCGTCCGACCTGGGACGCGGTGTGGCGGGGCATCGACCTGCTGCGGACGCTGCCCGAGGGGGCGCACGCCGAGGAGCGGTGGACGCGCGACCGCTGGTCCTTCACGAGCCACCGCGACCGGGTCGTGGCCGGCGAGCCCCCGCAGCCGCGCCGCGACGACGCGGTCACCGCCGCCAACAAGCTCGCCGCGCGCGAGCGCGAACAGGCCCGTCTGGAGGCGCAGGAGGCGCTCGACGACCCGCTGGTGATGGCGGGGCGGCGGCTGGCCGGGGAGGCGTTCGCCGGGGAGGTCACGGACGTCGTGATGACGTACAGCGAGGGCAAGCGGCCGAGCCCGCGCCCGCTGGTGACCGTACGGACCGACGACCGGCCGCATCTGGGCGAGCGGGCCAAGGTGTACCGCGCGCTGGGCGGGAAGCCGCAGTCGGCCGAGTTCGTGGGGTACGAGGAGGAGGGCGCCCTCGTCGTCCTCAAGATCCTCGACAAGATGGGCCGCGGCAAGGAGCCCGAGACCGGGTCCGTGCCCGAGAAGGGCGACCGGGTGTGCTTCACGCTCTTCGAGCACGAGCAGCGCGGCGGCGCGAAGCTGCCCGACCCGGAGGACACGCCGTGGACGCACGGCGGGCCGCCCGGTGAGGCGGCCGCCGTGCCCGAAAACGCCGACTCCATGACCCCGGAGGACGTCCTTTGAACCCTCCCCTTCGCGAACGAGAGGGATTCCTGGCTCACGCCGCTCGACCGCTCAGCGAGCGCCCAAGTCTTCCGCGATCAACACCAGCCGGGTTGGAACCAGCCCGGTTTCCCCAAAGAATGGAGGTTGCTGTGCTGGCTTGGTTCTCGCTCAGCACGCGACGGCGTTACCATCTGTCACCCGAATGGCACAAATAGTGACGCCTCAAGGAGTGCCGCTTGCTCCCGGCACAGCCGCGGCCCGCGCCACCGACGCGATCCTCCACGACACCCTGCACGGCACCCATCGCGGTGTCGTCGTCGACTCCCCGCCCGGCGCCGGCAAGTCCACCCTCGTCGTCCGTGCCGCGCTGGAACTGGCCGACGCGGGGCGCTCGCTGATGGTCGTGGCGCAGACGAACGCCCAGGTGGACGACCTGGTCCTGCGGCTCGCCGAGAAGAACCCCGACCTGCCGGTCGGGCGGCTGCACAGCAGTGACGCCGACCCGTACGACAAAGCGCTGGACGCGCTGGCGAACGTACGGAAGTCGGCGAAGGCGGGTGATCTGACCGGGCTGCCCGTGGTGATTTCGACGGCCGCCAAGTGGGGGCATGTGAAGGTCGACGAGCCGTGGGCGCACGCGATCGTGGACGAGGCGTACCAGATGCGCTCGGACGCGCTGCTCGCGGTGGCGGGTCTGTTCGAGCGGGCGCTGTTCGTGGGCGACCCCGGACAGCTGGACCCGTTCGCGATCGTGGGCAGCGAGCAGTGGGCGGGGCTGTCGTACGACCCCTCGGCCTCGGCGGTGACGACCCTGCTGGCCCACAACCCGGAACTGCCCCAGCACCGCCTGCCGGTGTCCTGGCGGCTGCCCGCCTCGGCCGCGCCCCTGGTCTCGGACGCCTTCTACCCGTACACGCCCTTCCGCAGCGGCACGGACCACGGCGATCGCCGGCTCACCTTCGGCGTCCCCTCTGACGGCTCGGGCCCCGACCGGGTGATCGACGCGGCGGCGGAGTCCGGCTGGGGCCTGCTGGAGCTGCCCGCGAGGCACACTCCGCGCACGGACCCCGAGGCGGTACGGGCCGTCGCGACCGTCGTACGGCGGCTGCTGGACCGGGGCGGGGCGGCCATGTCGGAACGCTCACCGGACCCCGCGCCGCTCACCGCCGACCGCATCGCCGTGGGCACGGCCCACCGCGACCAGGCGGCGGCCGTCCGCGCGGCGCTCGCCGACCTCGGCGTCCTGGACGTCACCGTCGACACCGCGAACCGTCTTCAGGGCCGCGAGTACGACGTCACGGTCGTCCTCCACCCGCTCTCCGGCCGCCCCGACGCCACCGCCTTCCACCTGGAGACGGGCCGCCTGTGCGTCCTGGCCTCCCGGCACCGCCAAGCGTGCGTCGTGGTGTGCCGCGCGGGCGTGAGCGAGCTCCTGGACGACTACCCGTCGACCGAACCGGTCCAGCTGGGGACGCTGGTGAAGTTTCCGGACGGCTGGGAGGCGAACCACGCGGTACTGGCACGGCTGGCGGAACACCGGGTGGCCTGGCGACCGTGATCGACACACCGGGCACCTGGTCGGCGGGCATCCGGCTTCAGCGCCGCCCCTGGCCGGACGGAGTCCGGACGCCGCCGGAGGCGGCCGATGCAAACAGCCCGGACGGCTGGGAGGCGAACCACGCGGTACTGGCACGGCTGGCGGAACACCGGGTGGCCTGGCGACCGTGAGCGGGAACATCGCGCGGGCCGTAGACCTCGGTACCGCAGGCGCCCCGCCCTCTTGCACGGGCGCGGGACAATGGACGGTGGCCCATGCACAGACGGGCCATCGCCACGGACGACGTACGAGGAGGATGAAGACATGGCGGAGCCCACGCCGCGTCGGAACGAACCGCGGCTGCGCCCCGCGCCTTTGCTGTTCGAGCCCGCACAGGTGGCCGACGACCCGGAGCACTTCTTCGACCTCGAGTCGATGGACGACCCGCGCGCGCTGCTGAGCCGGTCCACCGAGCTGGCGCACGCCTTCCGTGCGGCGGCGGACCGTGCCGTGGAGTTCCAGGCGATGGCGGCGGCCCAGCTGGCCGACCCCAGGCGCTTCGACCGGCTCACGACGGCCGACATCGCCGAGCGCGCCGAGTGGACCGAGGACTACGCCAAGAAGATGGTCGAGTTCGGCCGGGATCTGCTGCGTGGCGCGGAGGACGGAGCGGGGCACGCCGACCCCGTGTGAGCCCGTAAACGATCCCTGGCATATGCCAAGCGGGCAAGATACCCCTCCTCGCCCCCTCCTGTCCCGGTTTCCCGCAACTCTGCGGAACGGCCTGCTCACGCCCGGTAGATGTAGTCGGCATGAGCACTCGCGACGAACCGTTCTCCGACACACGCTTCGACGTCTCGGGCGTCACCGCGGACGGAGCCGCCTGGCTCGCCTCGGCGGGGACGTACCCGCGCAGCACCCTGGCGCTCTGGGAGGAGCGCCCCGCGGCCCCGGTCGTACTGCCCTGCGGCACCGCCTTCGACGTGGTCAGCGCCCCAGCGATCTTCGGGCGCCGGATGCTCGACCGGCTGTGGGAGGAGGGGCCGGGCTCGGGACCCGTGGCGATGCTCCGGGCCCGGATGCTGCTGTTCGCGGCGCCGGGCACGGCGCAGCGGCTGCCGTCGCTGCTGCGGTGGGAGGAGATCGGCCGTACGGCCGCGATCCCGCCGCTGCTGTGCCACGGCATCGGCGACGCGGTCACCGTCCCGGCCCCGCTGAGCACCCCGAAATCCGCGTCGGCCTCCCGCTGGCTGGTCGCCCCCGACACCCGCCACCCCTGGCTGCCGGGCCCGGAAATCCTGCTCTGGGCGGCGGTACGGGCGGCTCGCGCCGCGGTGCGGATATCGATTTTTCCCCCCGCCGATCAGGATGCTAAGGTCTACGACGTCAGCAGGCGCCGCTAGCTCAGTTGGTTAGAGCAGCTGACTCTTAATCAGCGGGTCCGGGGTTCGAGTCCCTGGCGGCGCACGTTGTCGATGGCGAGGCGTGTTCGCGGAAAGCGCGAACCGGCCTCGCCATCGTCGTTTCTGCGCGGCTGCGCCGCGCGTTGTGGGGGCTCCGCCACCCACACCCCCTCGCCCACCGAGCCGTCGGTCCGTGAGTCACCCGAGCGCGAACCGGCCTCGCCATCGTCGTTTCTGCGCGGCTGCGCCGCGCGTTGTGGGGGCTCCGCCACCCACACCCCCTCGCCCACCGAGCCGTCGGCCGGGACGTCACCCGAGCGCGATCTCCACGTTCCACGCCCCCGAGGCCGTTCGTCCGGTCACCTTCACGCTGACCTGCTCGCCCGGGACCGTGAAGCTCTCGCCGGTGTCGACGGGGGCGTCCGCGAGGGGTGGGTAGACGGAGTTCTCCCAGCAGGCCTCGGTGCGGGGATGGGCGTCGATCACCTGGATCGGGCCGCCGCCGGACGCGGCGCCGCTGTGGACGCGGTAGATCAGCACGCCCTGTCGGCAGACCGCCTCGTCGTCGCCCATCGCCGCGCGGGCCTCGAAGGCCAGCGCGCTGTCGACCCCGGTGCGCACGACCGCGAGCTTGGTGCCGCGACCGGGTCCGAAGATCCCGGCGTTGCCGGGACCGGCCTCCAGCGGCTCCAGCGTCAGCCGCGTCGGTTTCGGCCCCCGTACGCACGTCACCTGCCGGCGCTCCAGCCAGCCCAGCTTCCACTTGTGCCAGGCGAACAGATCGGGGGCGAGTCCGAACTGGCTGCCCATCAGGTCCCAGTCGCCGACATAGGTGTCCCAGTCCCCCTTGCCGTCCATCGGCCGGTGGTAGAGGTCCGGCAGGTCGAACACGTGCCCCGTCTCATGGGCCAGGACCAGCCGGTCCGGCGGGTGCTTCTCGAAGACGGTGACCACCCGGCGGATGTCGGTGCCGTCGGCGCGCAGCGGTACGTCCAGGTTGACGACCTTCGTGGCGTCCGAGTCGACGCCGGGCGCGTCGGGGTCGGCGACGAAGTAGACGACGTCGTAGCGCGAGAAGTCGACCTGCCCGTCGGCCGCGGCGAGCGCGTCGCGCAGATAGGCTTCCCGGTCCGCGGCGCTCCAGTCGCGCTGTATGGCGTAGGCCGTCGACGGGCGCGGCATCCGGATCCAGTGCCGCAACGGGTGCGGGCGCAGGGTGAAGCGGCCGTAGGAGGCGTGCTGGAAGAAGCGGGTGGTGGCCGGGAAGTGATCGGCGGCCAGTTGGGCGGGGGCGGTCAGCGGCCGGGCGTCCGGGAAGGACAGGAAGACCATGACGGCGTCGAGGGCTCGGGCCGGGCGCGGATAGGCGGTGTTCCAGGTGTCGAGGCCCTCCGAGTGGTGGGCCTCGGTGCGTTCCAGGGTGCAGGGCGCCGACGAGAAGGGTTCGGCGACCGAGGGGCCGGTGACGAGGGAGGTGGAGGCCAGGGCCGCCATGGTGGTGAACACGGCGGCGGAGCTGCGCAGTCGGGGGCGCGGCAAGGTGCGCGGAAACGGGCGCGGCAACGGGACCTCCGGGAGCGGTTTCACGGGATACCGCACCCAGCCTGTGTGCTTTTGTAGTACTACGCCCTGTTTATCTGCACCGGACGAGTGAGATGGCGTGACCTGACGGACCGGCCGACACCCCCGAATCACTCACGGAACGTCACAACCGGTCCCAGGCCCCAAGAACCCGTCCAGCTGCGGGCAGAAACGATCTGCCAGAAGGGGTTGCCGGTCCTCCAGACTGGGCAATGGCTGGAAGGGCCCGGGGGCAGCCTCTATGATCGGCACACTTTCCTGCGCGGACAGCGATCGAGTGCACTGCGGGAGCTAGCGGTGAACGGAACGTCCGAAGGGCCGGCGCCCGCGGCAGACCCCGACGGGTCGGTCGTAACAGAGAGTGATATCACGACACCTGCTCGTACGGAGCCCCCGACGCACCGTGCCGCCTTCGCGGCAGCGCCGCTGGCCATGGCCGTGGTGGACCGCGAGGGCACGGTCGTCGACGCCAACCCCGCCTTCGGCGAGCTGCTCGGCGCCGTACCGGAGGAGTTGGCCGGGGCCCAGGCCGCCGACCTGGTGGATCTGGCCTCGGACGCCCGCACCTGGCACTCCTACCGCGAGGTGCTGCGCGGCCGGCAGGCGAAGCTGCGCTGCAAGCGGCGGCTCAAGCATCCCGACGGACACTCGATGTGGGCGCAGATCACGATCACGCCGCTGGCCGAGGGCTCCCAGGGGTCCCCCGGCGTCCTGCTGTCCGTCGCCGACATCACGGCCCGTCGTGAACTCCAGGCCCGGCTGCGGCACTTGCAGATGCACGACCCGGTGACGCGGCTGCCCAACCGCACGCTGTTCTTCGAGCGGCTGACGGCCGCGCTGGAGCCGGAGTCGTACGAGCAGGGCGGCACGGGCCGGATCGGGTTGTGCTATCTGGACCTCGACGGGTTCCAGGCCGTCAACGACACTCTCGGCCACCGGGTCGGCGACCGGTTGCTGGCCGCCGTCGCCGAGCGGCTCACGCGCTGCGCGGACGAGGCCGGCCACGGGCGGGCGACCGCTCCCCTGGTGGCGAGGCTGGGCGGCGACGAGTTCGCGCTACTCGTCGAGGACTCCACCGGCACCGAACAGCTCGCCGACCTCGCCGAGTCCCTGCTGAAGGCCGTCCAGGCGCCCTTCGACGTCTCCGGAAACCGGATGTCGGTGTCGGCGTCGATCGGGGTCGTCGAGCGGCAGGCGGAGGGCACCTCGGCGACGGGTCTGATGCAGGCCGCCGACACCACGCTGTACTGGGCCAAGGCGGACGGCCGGGACCGCTGGACGCTCTTCGACCCCGAGCGCAACGCCCACCGCATGACCCGGCAGGCCCTCGCCTCCACGCTCCGCCCGGCCATCGAGCGCGGCGAGTTCCAGCTGGAGTACCAGCCGCTGGTGGGCATGGAGGACGGCCGGCTGCGCGGGGTAGAGGCGCTGGTGCGCTGGAACCACCCGCAGTTCGGGATGCTGACGCCGAATCGGTTCATCGCACTGGCCGAGGAGGACGGCTCGATCGTCCCGCTCGGCCGCTGGATCCTCGTCACCGCCTGCCGCCAGGCCCGTCAGTGGCAACTCGACCACCCCGACGAGCCGCCGATCTTCGTCAGCGTCAATGTGGCGGTCCGTCAGGTCTGGGACTCCGACCTGGTCGCGGACGTGGCGAAGACCCTCGCGGAGACCGGCCTGGCGCCCCATCTCCTCCAGCTCGAACTCACCGAGTCGGCCGTGATGGGTTCGGCGGGCCGCCCGCTCCAGGCCCTCCAGGCGCTGAGCGACATGGGCGTCGGCATCGCGATCGACGACTTCGGCACGGGCTACTCGAACCTCGCCTACCTCAGCCGCCTGCCGGTCTCCGTCCTGAAACTGGACGGCTCCTTCGTGCGCGGCTTCCAGTACGAGGGCGAGGGCGTCGCCCCCAACCCGGCCGACGAGGTCGTCGTCGAGGCGATGATCCAGCTCGCCCACCGCCTCGGCCTCACTGTCACCGCGGAGTGCGTCGAGACCTCGGCCCAGGCCAGCCGCCTGCGCCGGATCGGCTGCGACACCGGCCAGGGCTGGCTGTACTCGCGGCCGGTGTCGCCGGATCGTATCTCCGGGCTGATGGGCGTGAAGGCCTAAGGGGTCGTGGGGAGTCCGTAGGCGTCCGCGACGAGTTCGTAGGAGCGCAGGCGTACGTCACCGCTGTGCGCGTTGCCCGTGAGCATCAACTCGTCGGCGCCGGTGCGCTTGTGGAGGTCGTCGAGGCCGGAGCGGACCTCGTCGGCGGTGCCGTGGATGACGTTGGCGTTCCAGGAGCGCGCGAACTCCTCCTCCATCGGGCTGAATTCGTGGGCCTCCGCCTCCTCGGGGGTGGGGACCAGGCCGGGGCGGCCGGTGCGCAGCCGGATCATGCTGAGCGCGGCGGCGCGGACCTGGCGGCGGGCCTCCTTCTCGTCGTCGGTGGCGAGGGCGGAGACGCCGATGAGGGCGTACGGCTCGTCGAGGACCGCGGAGGGCCGGAAGGACTCGCGGTACAGGTCCAGGGCCGGGATGGTGTTCTGCGCCGAGAAGTGGTGCGCGAAGGCGAAGGGCAGGCCGAGGGAGCCGGCCAGCTGAGCGCTGAAGCCGGAGGAGCCG
This sequence comes from Streptomyces sp. SAI-127, assembly GCF_029894425.1. Taxonomy (NCBI): domain Bacteria; kingdom Bacillati; phylum Actinomycetota; class Actinomycetes; order Kitasatosporales; family Streptomycetaceae; genus Streptomyces; species Streptomyces sp. SAI-127. The sequence continues at coordinate 6,521,391 of NZ_JARXYJ010000001.1, read as the reverse complement.
AGCAGCCAGACCGGCGGGCGGTGCGGGGACTGGACGCCACCGGGTGAGGTCGCCTGGACGGGACCGGGTACGGCGTGGATACGGCGGTAGGGGTGGCCGTCGGGGAAGTCGTCGTCCAGGAAGCGGGTGAGCTCGGCGAGCTGCTCGGGGAAGTCGTCGGCGCCCTCGTGCAGCCGGTCGGCGCGGCGCAGGGCCGCGGCGGTGGCGCCGTCGGTGCCGGGCGCCCGTCCGAGGCCCAGGTCGATCCGTCCCGGCGCCATCGCCTCCAGCGTGCCGAACTGCTCCGCGATCACCAGTGGGGCGTGGTTGGGGAGCATGACGCCGCCCGAGCCGAGCCGGATGCGGGTCGTGTGGGCGGCGAGGTGGGCGAGGATCACCGCGGGGGACGAGGACGCCACGCCCGGCATGGAGTGGTGCTCGGCGATCCAGTAGCGGTGGAAACCGCGGGACTCGGTGAGCTTGGCGATGGCGACGCTGGTGCGCAGGGCGTCGGTGGCCGTGCGTCCCGCGCCGACGGTGACCAGGTCGAGTACCGAGAGAGGTACGGGGGCGGTGCCCTGTGCAGTACCTCGGATCTCGTCTTCCGCCACGGTGGGGTGCCTCCTGCTCATGAGCCGTGCGCTGTCAGTCCGGTATTAACAGGAGAGTGTCCCCGTTTATTCCCGGGGCCGGGTCCAGGATTCCTGGAGCGCCGGCTTCCGCATCCCGACCTGCGTCGACTGCTTGTCGCACCCGCCCCCGGGTACTCAAAGCGCACAATTCCACAATCCGGAGGGATCGCCATGACGCGAGAGAACCCGTCGCGGCCGTCGGAACTCGGACCGCTCGAACCCGGCACCAGACAGCGCGCCCAGTTGTCCATCCGTATCGCCGACATCGCGTGGACCGCGCTGAGTGTCGTCGCCGCCCTGTGGGTGGTCCTGGCCGCCGTTGACGCCGTCCGCGGCAGCGGCTCGTGGGCCTACTGCGCGGTGGCCCTGGTGCTGCTGGCCATCGGCCTGACGATGCGGTTGCGCTCGGTCCGGCGCCGCGACCGGATGTGAGGGGAGGCAGTCCGTGGAACGCGTCAACGCCTTTCTCGGCAAGCACGTGTGGGTCCAGGTCGTCCTGTCCCTCCTGGTCGCGTGCGTCGTGGTCCTGCTGCTGTCCCCGGAGCGCTCGGTCGCCTCGGCCCTGCTGTACGTGGTGTTCGCCTCGGTCGGCGGGGTCGGCGTCATGCTCGCCGTGCGGCGCCGGGAGAAGCGGGCCGCGGGAGGTTCCGTGGACCGCCTGGTGTCGCTGGACCGGAAGCTGCGCCGGGGCGAGGTCCCCACCGCGCCGCAGGAGCGGCAGGCCATGCGCGACCTGGTCGAACAGCGTCTGCACCGCTCACGCCACCGGGTCGCGGCCCAGGTCCTCCTCGCCGTCCTGTTCTGCGCGGGCGTGGTGCTGACGGCCCTGACCGCGAGCCTGCCGCAGACCCTCGGCATGGGCGTGTTCGCCGGGGTCTTCCTGGGCTGGCTCGTCCTGTACGGAAACCGTCAGCACCGGCTACTGCGCGCCATGCGCACGGAACTCACCGCCGAGGCCGTCCAGGACCTTCAGCGGTGAGCCCCTGAGCGGGCGCGTCTCACACCTGGACGATCGGCTCCCTGGTGAACAGCGCCCCCATGGCCGGGGCGTTCACCCGGCGGTCCGTCAGCCGCAGAGCCTCCCAGACCGTGACCTGGTTCGCGGTGAGGACCGGCTTGCCGAGCTCCTTCTCCAGGGCCGGGATGTGGGTGGCCGTGTGGAGGGCCGTGTCCGGGAGGAGCACCGCCTCAGCGTCCGGCGAGTCGGCCTCCCGGGCCAGCGCGAAGACCTCCTCCTCGCCCCAGGTGCCGACCTCCGCGGCGGTGATGATCCCGGCGCCGCGGACCTGGAGGACCTCGACTCCGCCCGCCCGCAGGAACTCCGCGAACAGGCCCGCGACATCGTCCGGGTAGGTCGCCGCGACCGCCACCCGCCCGGCCCCGATCTCCTGGGCCGCGTGCACGAAGGCGAACGACGTCGAGGACGCGGGCATGCCGGCCGCGACGGCGAGATTGCGCACCTGCTCGTGGGCGCCTTCCCAGCCGTAGACGAAACTGCCGCTGGTGCAGGCCCAGACGACGGACTCGGCGCCCGACATGCGCAGTTCCTCGACGCCCGCGGCGAGCCGTTCCGCCGAGCCCATCTCCAGGAGGGCGTCCACGCGGTGCGCGTCGGTGCCGATGTCGGTGTGGACGACGTCCAGGCGGATGTCGCTGCCCAGGAGCTGTTCGATGCGCGGATAGTCGTCCTCGGCGGAGTGGCCCGGGTAGAGGAATCCGAGAGCGGTCATGTCCAGCCTTCCTGCTGCTGCTCTTCGTCCGGCAGGCCCCGGACTTCCGGCAGTCCCGGAATCTCCGGGGGCACGGGCCCGTACCTCGCCGCCGGATCGATCAGCGCCTGGTACGGTCCCACGGCTCGGGTACCCAGTCGGCGCAGCGCCGCCCACATCGTCACCTGGTTGGCCGAGATCACCGGGATGCGCAGTTCCGCTTCCAGTTGCGGGATGACGTCGTACGTCGGCAGGTTGGTGCAGCTGATGAACAGGGCCTGGGCGTCGTCCCGTACGGCCTTGTGGGCCATCTCGGAGACCTGACGGTAGGGCACCTTCCAGATGTGCCGGGTCAGGCCCATGTAGGCGCATCCGGTGACCGAGACGCCCGCTTCGGCGACGTACTCCTCCAGCGACCTGGTCACCGACACCGTGTACGGCGTCACCAGTGCCACCCGGCGGACGTCGAGTTCGGCGAGGGCGTCCAGGAGGGCTCCGGACGTGGTCAGGGACGGGACCGCGCCCGCCACCGTCATGGCCGCGCACATGGCGCGTTCCCCGGCGATCCCGCCGACGAAGCTGCCGGAGGTGCAGGCGTAGGCGACGACCTCGGGGGCGATCGCGTTGAGCGTGCGCACCGCCTCGTGCAGGGTCTCGTGTTCGCTCACCAGACGGGCCAGGTCGAGGCTGACCTCGACGGGGACGTAGGGGGTGCGGGTCAGATGGAGCGAGATCTCGTCGGGGACCCACCGCCACAGCTCGCGATCCAGCGCGAAGTCGAAGGGGGCGACGACACCGACACCGCGCTGGGGGCGCGGACCACCTAGAAAGGAAACGTCCATGGCAGAGACCGGCCTCACGGTGAGAGACGGGGGGACAGCGGAACGTGCACAACGCCCGTGTTGACGAAGGTAGGTTCGGGTGCGAGCGTGGTCAATCCGCCCATGTCACGCTCACGTCACACCGGTGTCACCGCCGGCGTTCCCGCCCATGTCAGACGCCTGGCAGCCACCGCGATAATCCGTAGAAACGGTGCCTCGATGTCCGTCCCCACCCTTCTGGTCCTTGACGCCGACCCCCCGCCCCGGCTCGGAAAGCTCACCGGGCGGGCCCGGATCGAGCACGCGGACCAGGCCACGCTCGCCGAGCGGCTGCCGTCCGCCGACGTGCTGCTGGTCTGGGACTTCACCTCGACCGCGGTGCGTGACGCGTGGCCGGGCGAGGGCCCGCGGCCGCGCTGGGTGCACACGGCGAGCGCGGGCGTGGACCATCTGATGTGCCCCGAACTCGCCGTCTCCGACACGGTGGTGACCAACGCCCGCGGGGTCTTCGACCAGCCGATCGCCGAGTACGTCGCCGCGCTGGTCCTGACGATGGCGAAGGACCTGCCCCGGACCCTGGACCTGCAGCGGGAGGGTGTGTGGCGGCACCGGGAGTCCCAGCGGGTGACCGGGACCCGCGCCTGTGTGGTCGGTTCCGGGCCCATCGGGCGGGCGATCGTGAGCACCCTCAAGGCGCTCGGCATCACCACCGCACTCGTCGGCCGCCGTTCCCGCACCGGGATCCACGGCCCCGACGACCTCGACCGTCTGATGGCCCGCGCCGACTGGGTGATCGCGGCCGCCCCGCTCACCGCGGACACGCACGGCATGTTCGACGCCCACCGCTTCGGGATGATGCAGCCCTCCGCGCGGTTCATCAACATCGGCCGGGGTCAGCTGGTCGTCGAGGACGCGCTGGTGGAGGCGGTGTCCAAGCGGTGGATCGCCGGGGCCGCCCTCGATGTGTTCGACACCGAACCGCTGCCGCCCGAAAGCCCGTTGTGGCAGGTGCCCGGCCTGATCGTGTCCCCGCACATGAGCGGTGACACGGTCGGCTGGCGCGATGAACTCGGCACGCAGTTCCTGCAGTTGTACGACCGCTGGGAGGCGGGCAGATCACTGCCGAACGTGGTCGACAAGCAACGCGGGTACGTGCCAGGGCACTGAACGTCGAGCGGAGGGGCACATGCAGGACCTCACCGAACTGACCGCCGTACAACTCGTGGAGGGCTACCGCAAGGGCGAGTTCAGCCCTGTGGAGGCGACCCGGGCGGCTCTGGACCGGGCCGAACGGATCCAGCCGGAGGTGAACGCCTTCGTGCGGCTGACCGGCGAGGAGGCCCTGGCGCAGGCCCGCGCCTCGGCCGACCGCTGGCGACGGGGGGAGCCGTCCGGCGCGGTGGACGGCGTCCCGGTCACGGTGAAGGACATCCTGCTGCTGCGCGGCGCCCCGACGCTGAAGGGCTCAAGGACGATCCCGGAGAGCGGCACCTGGGACGAGGACGCCCCGTCCGTCGCCCGGCTGCGCGAGCAGGGCGCGGTCTTCCTCGGCAAGACCACGACCCCCGAGTTCGGCTGGAAGGGCGTCACGGACTCGCCGCTGTCGGGCGTGACGCGCAATCCCTACGGCCCGACACGCACCGCGGGCGGCTCCAGCGGGGGCGCCGCGGCGGCCGTGGCGCTCGGCGCGGGGCCGCTCGCGCTCGGCACGGACGGCGGGGGCAGCGTCCGTATCCCGGCCGCGTTCTGCGGGATCTTCGCCCTCAAGCCGACGTACGGCCGCGTGCCGCTCTACCCGGCGAGCGCCTTCGGCACCCTCGCCCACGTGGGCCCGATGACCCGCGACGCGGCCGACGCGGCACTGCTCCTCGACGTCATCGGGGTGCCGGACTCCCGTGACTGGTCGGCGCTGGGCCCGGCGGCCGGCCCGTACACGGCGGCCCTGTCGGGCGGGGTGCGCGGGCTGCGGGTCGCGTACTCGCCGTCCCTCGGCGGCCAGGTGGCCGTACAGCCCGAGGTCGCCGCGGCGGTACGGCGGGCCGTGGAACGCCTGGCCGGACTCGGCGCGTACGTCACCGAGACCGATCCCGACTTCGCCGACCCGGTGGACGCCTTCCACACCCTGTGGTTCAGCGGGGCGGCCCGGGTGACCCAGCATCTCGGCCCGCACCAGCGGGAGTTGCTGGACCCGGGGCTCCGGGCGATCTGCGGCCTGGGGTCGCGCATGAGCGCGCTCGACTACCTGGCCGCGGTGGACGTCCGGATGGAACTCGGGCGCCGGATGGGCCGCTTCCACGACTCCTACGACCTGTTGGTCACCCCGGCCCTCCCGATCACCGCGTTCGAGGCGGGCACAGAGGTCCCGAAGGGCTCGGGGCACCACCGCTGGACGGGGTGGACGCCCTTCACGTACCCCTTCAACATGACCCAGCAGCCCGCCGCGTCCGTCCCGGTGGGGACCGACGCCGACGGGCTGCCGGTGGGACTCCAGATCGTGGCGGCCCGGCACCGGGACGACCTGGTGCTGCGGGCGGCCCACGCACTCTACGAGGCGGAAACGGCGGGCATCCGGCCACCCGACCCGGCTCGCGCGAGGAGCGTCACGCCCGGCTGAACCGGAGGCTCTCGCCGAGGGCGCCCGCGCGCCAGAGGTCGTTGCAGCCCTCGGCCAGGGCGTCCAGCCCGTCCACCACCTGACCCCAGACGATTCCGGGGACCCAGCCCACATCGGCGTTCAGGAGGAGGTTGTTGCGTTCGTAGAACAGGGCCAGGTCGACGACGGTCGTGCCCGCGCGGACCTCGCGGTCGTAGCCGTAGGACTTGGTGCCGAGCTCGGTGCCGGCGAAGGAGAAATAGCAGAGATCTCCGGGAATCGGGGTAACTGTCGGATTTTCCAGGGGTGGTTCGGTTTCCGCGAAAGGCGGGAAAAGGGCGTAGATCTCATTGCGTGCGTACTTCGCGTGGTAGACGTCGCCGGCGAGCGGGAGGGCATCCCAGACGGCCGCGCAGGTGATCGGCGCCCGATCGTCCAGGAGCTTTGCCGTGGCGGTGATTCCCCGCTTGACCAGCGAGACTTCGATGTAGCGGTCAGCCATGCATTCCATGGTCCCCCGCCGGTCAAGAGGGCCTCAGTCCGGAACGGGGCTCAAATCGATCTGCATAAGTCGCATCCGGTCGGGTAGCCGCGCCGCCATGGCTCCACCACTGGAACATGGCGAACACATATCCGGGACCACCCGCCGGTCGCTGCTCGCGGGGGTGGCGGCGCTCGGTGCACTGGGCGCGGCGGGCTGCTCACGCGTGGCCACCGCCTCGACCGAGGGAGGCGGTGAACTGCTCGACCGGCTCAGGGCGGCAGGTGTCGTACGGCTGGGAATCGCGGGTGAGATCCCTTTCGGATACATCGACAAGAACGGCGACCTCACCGGTGAGGCACCAGAACTCGCGAGGGTCATATTCAAGCGGCTCGGGGTGGACAAGGTGCAGCCCGTGCCCACCGAGTTCGGCTCACTCATTCCCGGGCTGAATTCCCAGCAGTTCGATGTCGTGGCGGCCGGGATGTACGTCACCCCGGAACGCTGCGAGCAGGTGATCTTCGCCGATCCCGACTACCAGATGCTCGATTCCTTCATCGTGCGCAAGGGAAATCCCAAAGGTCTTCACAACTACAAGGACGTCGTCGCGAAGAAGGCGAAGTTCGCCACCGGGACCGGCTACGCGGAGATCGGGTACGCCGTCGAGGCGGGATACAAGGAAAGCGACATCCTGATCGTGCCGGACCAGGTCGCGGGGCTGAACGCCGTGGAGGCGGGACGCGTCGACGTGTTCGCCGGGACCGCGCTCACCACCCGCGAGGTGGTGAAGAAATCGGCCAAGGCGGAGGCCACCAAGGCCTTCACCCCGACCGTCGGCGGCAAACCGCACGTCGACGGGGGCGCCTTCGCGTTCCGCCGGACCGAGACGAACCTGCGGGACGCCTTCAACGCCGAGCTGCGGAAGCTGAAGAAGAGCGGGGAGCTGTTCCGGGTCCTCAAGCCCTTCGGGTTCACGCAGGCCGAGATGACGGACCTGACCGCGAAGGAGCTCTGCGGCGGATGACCTCCGGACTCTGGGAACTGGTGCTCAAAGGCATCTGGACGACGGTCCAGCTGCTGTTCTTCAGCGCGATCCTCGCCGCCGCCGTGTCCTTCGTGGTCGGCGTCCTGCGCACCCACCGGCTGTGGATCGTCCGCTTCCTCGCGGGCCTCTACACCGAGGTGTTCCGCGGGACCTCGGCGCTGGTGATGATCTTCTGGGTGTTCTTCGTGCTGCCCCCGGCCTTCGGCTGGCAGCTGGTGCCGATGTGGGCGGGCACGCTCGCACTCGGACTGACCTACGGGGCGTACGGCTCCGAGATCGTGCGCGGGGCGCTCAAGGCGGTCGACCCGGCGCAGCAGGAGGGCGGGATCGCGCTGAGCTTCACGCCCTGGCAGCGGCTGAGGCTGATCCTGCTGCCGCAGGCGGTGCCGGAGATGATCCCGCCGTTCTCCAACCTGCTGATCGAGCTGCTCAAGGGCACCGCGCTGGTGTCCGTGATGGGCATGGGCGATCTGGCGTTCAGCGGCAACCTGGTGCGGCTGGCGCTCCAGGAGAGCGCCGGGATCTACACGTATCTGCTGCTCATCTACTTCGTGATCGCCTTCCTGCTCACGCGGTTGATGCGCGGCCTCGAGAAGAAGCTCAAGGCGGGGGTCGGCAAGGAACCCACGCGTGAGGTCCAGGTGCCCCAGCCGGTCGGAGGGAGTGTCGGATGACATGGGACTGGAGTGCCGTCAGCGACTTCATGCCGCAGTTCTGGGACGGGCTGCTGGTCACCCTGCAGGCCCTCGCGCTCGGCTCGCTGATCTCCTTCGCGCTGGGCCTGGTGTGGGCGCTGCTGATGCGCGCGCCCTCACGGTTCGTGCGCTGGCCGGTCGGGGTGGTCACGGAGTTCGTGCGCAACACCCCGCTGCTGGTCCAGCTGTTCTTCCTCTTCTATGTGCTGCCCGAGTGGGGCGTGACCCTCTCGGCGCTGGCCACCGGTGTCATCGGGATCGGGCTGCACTACTCGACGTACACCATGCAGGTCTACCGGGCCGGTATCGAGGCGGTGCCGACCGGCCAGTGGGAGGCGGCGACGGCGCTGAACCTGCCGCGGGTGCGGACCTGGCAGGTGGTGATCCTGCCGCAGGCGATCCGCCGGGTCGTACCCGCTCTCGGCAACTACGTGATCTCGATGCTCAAGGACACACCGATGCTGATGGTCATCACGGTGCTGGAGATGCTCGGCGAGGCGCGGCTGTTCGCCCAGGAGCACTTCCAGTTCACCGAGCCGCTGACCGTGATCGGCGTGGCCTTCATCGTCATCTCCTATCTGGCCTCCCTTCTTCTGCGATCCCTGGAGCGACGTCTTGTCCGCTGACACTCCCCTGATGAAAGAGCCCGACGCAGGCGCCAACCCGCCGGTGGACGGCAGCGAGCTGATCCGCTTCGAGAACGTGACCAAGCGCTTCGGGTCGAACACCGTCCTGGACCGGCTGAACTTCTCCGTGGACTCCGGCAAGCACGTCACGCTGATCGGCCCCTCCGGATCCGGCAAGACCACGATCCTGCGGATGCTGATGACGCTGACCAAGCCCGACGAGGGCACGGTCACGGTCGACGACCAGACCCTGTTCCCGGCGCCGGAGAAGCAGCTGCGCGAGGTGCGGAAGAAGATCGGGATGGTCTTCCAGCAGTTCAACCTGTTCCCGAACATGACGGTCCTGCGCAACATCACCGAGGCGCCCGTCACCGTGCTCGGCATGTCCAAGGACGAGGCGGAGGCACGCGCGCGTGAGCTGCTCGACCTGGTGGGCCTCTCCGACAAGGCCGGCGCCCGGCCGACCCAGCTCTCCGGCGGCCAGCAGCAGCGGGTCGCGATCGCGCGGGCGCTGGCCATGCGGCCGCGGGTGCTGCTGCTCGACGAGGTGACGTCGGCGCTCGACCCTGAGCTGGTCGCCGGTGTCCTCGACGTGCTGCGGGACATCGCCCGCACCACCGACATCACGATGCTCTGCGTGACCCACGAGATGAACTTCGCCCGGGACATCTCCGACCAGGTCCTGATGTTCGACTCGGGCCGCATCATCGAGTCGGGCGCACCGGAGAAGATCTTCAGCGACCCCGAGCAGGACCGCACCCGGGAATTTCTCAGCGCGGTTCTCTGACTACAAGAGGTGAACAGCGTTCAACCTACGAGGTCCCGGACCCGGGTCATGTCTCTGGCATATGCCAGAGTGCCAGCGCCCCTGCTGAGAGGCCCGGCCCGGGGACGGAATCTCGTCAACAGCCGCTCACTACAAGCCTTTTGCCGGTTATCGTGGAGGGGATCGCTGTCTGGATTACGGCCCAGTAGTAGTGCGACCGAGCGAGCGCAGGGGGAAAACCGTGGCGCTGAAGCACGAGCCGACCGCGCCGTACCACTCGGCCCAGGACGCACTGCGCGTCCTGGAGACGGTGGCGCGGCACACCGCCGGAGTCACCGACGTCGAACTCGCCCGTACCACCGGCCTCGCCCCGGAGCGGCTGACCACGCTCCTGAGGATGCTGCGTCGCGAGGGGTACGTCGAGCAGGTCGCCGACGGCGCGTATGTGACGGGAGCCGCCCTGACCAGGCTGAGCTCCGCGCACGACCGTGACGAGGCCCTGCGCGACAAGCTCCAGCACACCCTCGACGAGCTGCGCGACTCGATCGGCGCGGCGGTCTACATCAGCCGGTACGTCGACGGCGAGGTCACCATCGCCCAGTACGCCGACGGCCCCGCGACCCCGGCGGTCAACGAGTGGGTGGACTTCCGCTCCTCCGCCCACGCCACCGCGCTCGGCAAGAGCCTGCTCAGCCAGCTCGACCACAACGGCCGCCGCGACCACCTCTCCCGGCACCGCATGACCCGGCTCACCTCGCGCACCATCACCAACGACAAGCTGCTGCTCTCCCGCCTGGAGACCCAGCCGCCGACGGTCCCCCACCTCGACCTTCAGGAGTACGCGGTGGGCACGGTGTGCGCGGCGGTGCCGATCACAGCGGGCTCCGCGGTGGGCTGCCTGGCGCTGTCCCTCCCGATCGACCAGGCCCACCGCCTGCGCCAGGCCACGGACCGCTTGAACAGGGGAGCGGCACCGGTCCTCCTGTCACTGGCGATCTAGGAGCGGGGCAGGAAGGCCGCCCGTCGCACCTGGGGGCCGGTCGCGCACCCCTGGGTGGGTCCACTCGAGCGTGGTCGGAAGCACCCTCTGAGACCGGGTAGTATTTTCTCTGTCGCCAGCCGCCGAAGGCGGACGGCGAGAGTCATGCGCCGCTAGCTCAGTTGGTTAGAGCAGCTGACTCTTAATCAGCGGGTCCGGGGTTCGAGTCCCTGGCGGCGCACCGGTGAAGGGCCTCTCGTGGGAGCGAGGGGCCCTTCGGCGTTTCCCACGGTGCCGCGAGGACGGCTGGGGGTCTGGGGGTCGCCCCCCAGAAGACGCAGCATCAGCGGGTCCGGGGTTCGAGTCCCTGGCGGCGCACCGGTGAAGGGCCTCTCGTGGGAGCGAGGGGCCCTTCGGCGTATTCCAGTCTCCGGTACGTCCGCGTGCCGGGGGGCCGCCACCACACCGGGTCCGCGCACCGTACGCCCTCTTTCCTGAGCCGCGCTCGGTGGATCTTGTTCGTGGCGGTGACCGGCATCCGCTCCACCACCCGCACGAACCGGGGCGCCATCTTCGTCCCGAGGTCGGGCTGGGCCTCCAGGAAGTCCGCGAAGGACTCCGGCTCGAAGGCCCCCGCGATGGTCGCCATCACCTGGTCCCCGGTCACCGGATCCGGCACCGCGTACACGGCGACGGCCACCGCCCCGTCGTAGCGCGCGAGGATGTTCTCGATCATCGCCGCGGCCAGGTTCTCGCTGTCGACGCGCAGCCGGTCGTCGGTGCGGCCCGCGAAGTAGAGATAGCCGTCGGCGTCCCGGTAGAAGAGGTCACCGGTCCAGTACCAGCCGCCCCGGCGGCGCTCGGCCTCCGCCTCCGCGTTGCGCCAGTACCCCTCGAAGGGGTTCGGCGCCCGGTTCACCAGCTCGCCTATCGCCTCGTCCCCGTTCAGCAGCCGCCCGGCCGTGTCGAATCGTGCGCGGGGACACTCCTGCCCCGTCTCCTGATCGAGTACGACGAGCCCGGTCCCCGCCCGCCCGACCGCACCCTCCGGCGTGCCGGGCGCCCACTGGATCGCCGCGCCGCCCTCGGAGGACCCGTACCCCTCCACCAGCCGGACCCCGAACCGCCGCTGGAAGGCCGCCGCGTCCACCGCCCCCGCCTCGGTGCCGAAGCCAAGCCGCAGCGGGTTGTCCCCGTCGTCCTCGCGGGGCTCGGTGGCCAGGACGTACTGGATCGCCCGGCCGACATAGGTGAAGTACGTCGCCCCGTACGCGCGTACGTCCGCCAGGAACCCCGACGCCGAGAACCGCCGCCTCAGCGCCACCCCCGCCCCGCTCGCCAGCGCGGGCGCCCAGTCGGCGATCACCGCGTTGCCGTGGAACATCGGCATGCAGACGTAGTGCACGCCGTCGGGACCGAGCCGGAACTGGTCGGCCAGCGAGCTCCCCGCCGCGGCCAGGCGGCCCTGGGAGCAGAGCGCGGCCTTGGGGGCGCCGGTCGAGCCGGAGGTGAAGTAGAGGAGCAGCCGGTCGCCGGGCGCGGCGCGGGAGGCGTCCGGTTCGGCGTCGGCGTAGGGCGCGAGCAGGGAGTCGTACTCCTCGGTGCCGGTCACCAGCAGACGGACGCCGGGGAGGTCGAGGCCCCGCAGCAACGGCAGGTGGGACGCCTCGGTGATCAGCAGGCGGCACTCGGTGTGCAGGATGTCGCGGGCGAGTTCGGGACCCCGGCGGGTGGGGTTGATGCCGGCGACGGCGGCACGGGCCAGCGCGGCGGCGCTCAGCCAGAGCGGGTACTCGGGGGTGTTGTCGAGCAGCACACCGATGTGGGCCCCGGGGCCCGGCAGCAGGTCGGTGAGCAGCGCCGCCCGGGCGGCGGCGCCGGCGGCGACCTCGTGATGGGTGAGCACCCGCCCCTCGAACCACAGCCCGGGCCGGTGGTCCCCCCACCGGCCGGCGACGAGCTCGGCGACCGTACGCCTCCTGGAGTCCATGGCGGCGTACGGTAGTTGACGGGCCGTCAGATGTGGAGGCCTAGGACGTCGCGGTGAGGGCGACCATGACGACCGCGCAGACGAGCACGACCACGCAGGCCATGGCGAGCACCGCGCAGGCGGCGCACCCGTGCCCGCCACGGCCGGGGCGGGCCGTCGCCACGACGTCCGGGCCGTCGGCGTAGTGGACGGTGACGATGTCGCCCTCGAGTATCGTCCCCGGACCGCCCTCCTCCTCGAAACGGACGACCCGGCCGTCACGGGCCCTGAACTCGTACACATGGCGCAGCGCGGTGCGCACCCGTGTGTCGCCGCCCCCGTGGGCCATCGCGTACACCCGCAGGCACCGCCCCTCGGCGGTCAGCCCGCTCCGCCAGGCGCTGCGCATCCGCAGCCAGCGCCGCACCATGACATACGCGGCCAAAAGAACCACGGCCATGATCTGGACGGGAATGACGTAGAAGAAGGCGTCCATGGCAGATCCCCCGAGGTCAGGCACCGATCGCGTGATCGTGTGGGGAACCTACCCCGGGGGACACCTGGACTGTCTCAAGCGATGCTCAGAACGTGACGTCCGAGCAGGCGTAGAACGCGTTCGTCGTGTCGGCGATCGTCCACACCGCGACGATCACATGCCGTCCGCTGAGCCCGGACGGCAGGGTGCCGCTGTGGGAGAGGGTCGAGGGGGGTCGCTGGCCGTTGTAGGGGACGGTCAGGAACGGGGTGAGGTTGAGGTCGGAGCGGGCCAGGTTGTGGTTCTGGTTCCAGCCCGCCTTGGTGACGTAGTACTTGAAGTCGGTCGTGGCATGCATGGCGGTGAACTGCCAGCGGAAGGTGTAGCTCTGGCCGCCCGTCACCTTGGTCGCCGGCCAGGCGCTGCCCGACGGGGTCTTCGGCGCGCTGAGCTGGCCGAACTGGCTCAGGCCGGCGTTGCATATCTGCCCGTCGGCAGGGCCTGAGGCCGGGAACCCCTTCGGGCCCTCGACGCTCTGCGGCTCCCACTGGATCGAGCCGCAGTTCGCCACCGTGCCGTTCTGGCAGAGCTTCTGCCTGCTGATGGGGAGGTCGGTGTAGCCGTGGCTGCTTGCGCCGCCGGAGGAGAGCACGACGGCTCCGGTGGTGGCGAGGCCCACCACGGCGGCGTACCACTTGGTCTTTTTGCGCATGCTGCCGCTCCTGGAGAACGTGGGGGAAGTTCAGTGAGCTTGCAGGTCTAGACCAAGTCCCAGATTATTACCGTGCGTTGACCATGTCCATACCATTCACGCGCCCTGTTCTCCACGCCCCGCGCAGAACGCCACCGTCAAGTCCTTCACCAGCGCCTTGCGTTCGTAGTCGTCCAGTTCCACCAGGCCCCGCATGGTCAGCCGGGTCACGGTGTCCTCCACCGAGTCCACGACCGAGGTGAGCATCGTGGCCCGGTGCTGGGCGTCCAGCGCGGCGATGCGGCGGCGGTGCATCGCGGCGGCGACCTCGGGGGCGTACTCGACGCGCAGCGGCTGGACCGAGAAGACCTCGACGCCGACGGGCGCGGTCTCCGCGGCCACCAACCGGGTCAGCGCCTCCCCCGCCGCGTCGACCGAGCCGCGGCCGGAGCCCGGCGCCTCCACCGGGACCCGGGCGAGCGCGGCCTCGACGCACTCGCGCAGAAACGTCTCGTGGTCGTCGACGCCCAGCGTGGCCCGCGCGGTGTCCCGCACCCGCCACACCACGAGGACGACGACCCGCAGCGCGACCCCGCTCGCGTCGGCGGCCGGCATCGGCTCGCCGCGCCAGTGCCGCAGCCGTACGTCGACCCGGCGGCGCAGCAGCAGCGGGTTGACCCACATCAGGCCCGTGCGCCGGACGGTCCCCCGGTAGCGGCCGAACAGCCCGAGCACCCAGGCGCGTCCCGTACGGCCGCGGGCCAGTCCGCCGAAGCCGAACAGGCCGAGAACACCGGCTCCGGCGTACGCCGCCCACTGCGCCGGGCCGAGGCCCGCACCCGCGAACTCCGGGACCCTGAGAGCCTTCAGGGCGAGCGGCGGCAGCACCCCCACCCACCACGAGGTGACCGCGCACCCGGCCAGCCCGCAGGCGCCGGCGAGGACGCCCGCCGAACCCGGCAGCACCCGGGCGGGGCGCTCGGCCAGCTCGGGATCGACGTCGGGGGCGGGGCGCGGGGTGACCTGGCCGGTTCTGCGCAGGCGGGGCTGCTCCCCGGTGCCCTGCCGGCGTGCCACCACCGCGGGCCTCAGCGCGACCGACACCGGGTCCGGTTCGTCACGGAAGAGCAGATGGACGGGGATCTCGGTGGTCGCCTCGTTCTGGATGAGCCGGGCGGGCCGTGACGGCCCCTCGGACTCGGGGGTGTGTGAAGTGGTCGTGCTCATGAGTGCCTCCAGCCTCCGCGCCAGATGCGTCACAACAGGTGATGACGAGCCAGGGATGACGAGCCGGGTGATGACGAGATGGCGCGCCGGGTGATGGCGCGCCGGGTGGTTACGAGAAGAGCCGCCGCCAGGTCTCGGGCCCCGGGTAGCCGTCCGCCGCGCCGCCCCGCCAGCCCTGGGCACGCTGGAAGGCCTCGACGCCCCGCCGGTCCGGCTCGCCCCAGCGCGGCCCCGGCCCGGTCGTGTAGTACTTGCCGAACCCTTTCTTCACCAGCTGTCCGCCGAGCTGGGTGACGTACTCGTTGGTCGCGCCGGGGCGGAACATCGCGCGCCCCGGGTATCCGGGGACCCCGTGCGAGGAGGGCGCCGGCGGCCCCGCCGCCCCCGTCCGACCGCCCGCCTCGATGTCCTTGCCGCCGCCGGTCACCAGCAGCGCCCAGGTCTGCGCCCTGGGCAGCCCGTCCGCGTCCTTGCCCCGCCACCCCTGCGCCTGCTGGAACGCCTGGGTGGCCCTGCGGTCCGCGTCCGTCCAGCGGGGGCCGGGGCCGGAGGTGTAGTAGCGCCCGGCGCCGCGTGCGACGAGCATCCGGCCGAGCTGGGTGACGTACTTGTTGTGGGCCCCGGGCCCGAAGTAGGCACGCCCCGGGTAGGGCGTCACGGCCGGTGTGCCCGGCTTGGCGTTGTCGGGCTCGGCGGGGTCCGACCCGGCGTCCGCGGTGCCGCCCGCGAGGCCCTTGTACCGGTAGGCGACGTACCGGTCCGAGTTGCTCCAGTAGGCGTACGGGGTGGCCAGCTCGCGGGCGTGCGGGCGGGTCTCCTCGTAGGCGACGTAGTAGGTGTGCGTGTAGTCCGTCCAGCCGCCGAAGATGACGACGTGGGAGCCCTGCTCGGGGTTGGCCGGGTTGTGGAAGAGCAGGATGTCGCCGGGCTGCAGGTCGTCCTTGGCGATCTTGATCCCGTACTGGCCGAGGCTGCCGGTCCACTCGTTGCCCGGCAGGCTCCAGGCCATGGACACGAAGCCCGAGCAGTCCTGCCGGTAGCCGTCGCTCCAGTACTCGGACATGTTGTACGGCACCTTCGCGGCGACCCACTGCTTGGCCCGCCTGATGATGTCGGCGCGGGTGGTGGTCGGCGCCTTGGCGACCTCCGGTCTGCCGCCGGGGCCGTGCAGCGGGGCCCTGCCGCCCTGCGGGGTGTCGGGCTCGTCACCCGCGGGAACCCCGGGGATGCCGGGAACGCCGGGACGGGCGGGGGCTTGGGGGGCGGCGTGGGCCGGGGCCGCGTGGACCGCGCCGAGGGCGGTGGAGACCGCGGCGGCTGCGGCCAGGATCACGACCCGGGTGGCCGCCGGGTGACCTCCGGTCGATCGTGGGAGAACGCGACGCCAGTGGACGCATCCGGGGCAGTCGCAGTCGCTCGCGGGATCGATTTCCTCGAACACCGGAGTCTCCATGCGACGCCCCTCACACTCCAGGTAGATATGTCCGCAACTGTGCACAATCGTCAGTTTCTCAACTGTCGCCCGACTGCGCATGCTGACGGTCCGAATGATGTACGCCGCTCCCCCGGGAGCGTTCCGGAGCACCCTCCGGCATCCGGTAGAGTCGTGCAGGTCAGCAGGCGCCGCTAGCTCAGTTGGTTAGAGCAGCTGACTCTTAATCAGCGGGTCCGGGGTTCGAGTCCCTGGCGGCGCACAGACGACCGAAGGCCTCCCACGACACTGGGGGGCCTTCACTGTTGAAACATGGAAGGTCCCTGGCTCGGGCGAGGGGCCTTCTTGCATGACAGGCGCCACATTGAACGCGTATGACCGGTAAACACCGCGTTTCGCATCTTGCGATCATGATGAGCACCGTAGAACCCTGGTTTTTCAAGATGCTGCGGATACGCGGCAGTTGGGGGGCAAGGATCCGGTTGCCGGAGTTGCGGGGAAAGGGGCCCCGCTTCGGAGGATGCCGAGGGGGGCGTCTGCAACCGGAAGGTCGCTGTTACCTGTCTAATGCTGTGAAGATTGTGGTGACTGCGGCCCACCACTGATACGCCTGTGAAGGTCGAGGGGGACCAGAGCAGTCGTAAGGAACCGACGACACGCGGCTCGTTCGCGTGTGGGGGGATGACTCATGACGTCGACGCCGACGGGCGCCCGGCAGAACTTCGACCCGTCCGACACCACTCAGCTCAGGCTGCCTTCGCATCGGACCGGCACTCTGCGCCGGATAAAGAAGACGCTTCCGAAATACGACTACGAGCACTACAGCAGACTGGCCGGTCCCCTCACGCAGCCCGATCCGGGCCAGCCCTACAAGGTGCAGTACCGCTCGCTGATCTCGCAGGAGCCGCACCGCATCCGGGTCGCCCTGATGCTGGCCGCGGCACCGCTGCTCTCGCTGGTCCTGCTGGGCTGGCTGCTGCAGCCCGAGCACTGGACCGAGCGGGACTACCCGGCCTTCTCCTGGCTGCCTGCCCTGGACATCGTCATGCTCGTCTCGATCGGCCTGATCGAGTTCTTCCGCTGCATGAACGTCCTGTCCAACGCGCACGCCACCCTGGTCGCCCGCGACCCGATCCCGGTGGTACCCGAGACCGGCACCAGAGTCGCCTTCCTCACCTCCTTCGTGCCCGGCAAGGAGCCGCTGGAGATGGTGACGAAGACCCTGGAAGCCGCGGTGAAGATCCGCCACCGCGGCCTCATGCATGTCTGGCTCCTGGACGAGGGCGACGACCCGGCGGTCAAAGAGGTGTGCGCCCGGCTCGGCGTGCACCACTTCTCCCGCAAGGGCGTCGAGAAGTGGAACCAGGCCAAGGGCCCGCACCGCGCCAAGACCAAGCACGGCAACTACAACGCCTGGCTGGACGCGCACGGCGACCAGTACGACTTCTTCGCCTCCGTGGACACCGACCACGTGCCGCTGCCCAACTACCTGGAGCGGATGCTCGGCTTCTTCCGCGACCCGGACATCGGCTTCGTGATCGGCCCGCAGGTCTACGGCAACTACGACAACTTCGTCACCAAGGCCGCCGAGTCCCAGCAGTTCCTCTTCCACGCGCTGATCCAGCGCGCCGGCAACAAGTACGGCGCCCCGATGTTCGTGGGCACCTCCAACGCCGTACGGATCAAGGCGCTGAAGCAGATCGGCGGGCTGTACGACTCGATCACCGAGGACATGGCCACCGGCTTCGAGATCCACCGCGCCAAGAACCCGGCGACCGGCAGGAAGTGGCGCTCGGTCTACACCCCGGACGTGCTCGCGGTCGGTGAGGGCCCCAGCGCCTGGACCGACTTCTTCACCCAGCAGATGCGCTGGTCGCGGGGGACGTACGAGACCATCCTCAAGCAGTACTGGAAGGGCTGGTACTCGCTGCCGCCGAGCAAGCTCTTCAACTACACGATGATGATCATCTTCTACCCGATGTCCGCCCTCAACTGGATCCTCGCGGCCCTGAGTTGCGCGCTGTTCCTGGGCCTGGGCGCCTCGGGTGTGAACATCGACCCGACCGTGTGGCTGATGCTCTACGGCAACGCCTCCGCGCTCCAGATCGGCCTGTACATCTGGAACCGCCGCCACAACGTCTCCCCGCACGAGCCCGAGGGCTCCGGCGGGGTCGCGGGCATGGTGATGTCGGCGCTGTCCGCCCCGCTGTACGCGAAGGCGCTGGTGGACTCGCTGCTGCGGCGCAAGAGCAAGTTCGTGGTGACGCCCAAGGGCGACTCGGCCAGCCCCGACCGGTGGTTCGCGACCTTCCGCTATCACTGGTACTTCATCCTGATCTTCGGTGGCTCGATCGGTGCCGGTGTCGCCCTGGGGCACTCGCATCCCGCGATGATCATCTGGGCGACCTTCGCCATGCTGATCACCGCGACACCGATCTTCACCTGGCGGCACATGCTGCGACAGGCGAAGAAGAAGCCCGCCGCGGCCGCCGAGGCGCCCCAGGGGCCGGTGGTCCCGGCTCAGATCCCGGCGCAGTACCAGCCGCAGCCGCTGCCTGCCCAGCACGCCCCGGCCCCGCACGCCCCGGCCCACAAGCCGACCTGGGCCGCCGCCTCGAACCCGGAGGGGGGCGACGGGGGCAACGACCAGACCATGCAAATCGCCCTTGGTGGACTTGGGGGACGTAAGGAATGAACGACCGTGCAGGCCGCCGCCGCGCCCGTCGACTCGCGATCGGTACGGCGGTGGTGCTCGCGCTGGCCGGGATGAACGGCCCGTGGCTGTACCGCTTCGGGACGGAGAAATACCACCAGTACCAGATCAACAAGCCCGAGTACAAAGCCGAGAACGGCAAGTGGGAGATCCTCGACTTCCCCGAGAAGTACCGGCAGAACACCATCCACGCGGCGCTGCTGCGCACCGGGAAGGTGCTGCTGGTGGCGGGCTCGGGCAACAACCAGGACAACTTCGACGCCAAGAAGTTCGACACTCGGATCTGGGACCCGGTCAAGGGCACGATCAAGAAGGTGCCGACACCCAGCGACCTGTTCTGCACCGGGCACACGCAGCTCGCGAACGGCAATCTGCTGATCGCCGGCGGTACCAAGCGGTACGAGAAGCTCAAGGGCGACGTCACCAAGGCCGGCGGCCTGATGATCGTCCACAACGAGAACCCGGACCAGCCGATCACCCTGCCGGCGGGCACCAAGTTCACCGGCAAGGAGAACGGCCGGACCTTCGTCTCCAAGGACCCGGTCGTCGTGGAGCGGGCCACGAAGGTCTTCGACAAGCAGACCGGGAAGTTCCTGCGCAACGACCCCGGCCTCGGGCGTATCTATGTCGAGGCGCAGAAGAGCGGCGCCAAGTACGAGACGGGCACGCAGGACAACTACCGGATCCAGGGTCTGACCGGCACCGATGCCCGTAACACCTACGGCATCGCGCAGAAGCTCGCGCTCGACAAGAAGGACTTCCAGGGGATCCGGGACGCCTTCGAGTTCGACCCGGTCGCCGAGAAGTACATCAAGGTCGACCCGATGAAGGAGGCCCGCTGGTATCCCACGCTCACGACCCTGAGCGACGGGAAGATCCTCAGTGTCTCCGGGCTCGACGACATCGGGCAGCTGGTACCGGGCAAGAACGAGGTCTTCGACCCGAAGACCAAGAAGTGGACGTACCTGCCGAAGGTCCGGCAGTTCCCGACGTACCCGGCGCTGTTCCTCATGCAGAACGGCAAGGTCTTCTACTCGGGGTCGAACGCGGGGTACGGGCCGGACAACGTGGGCCGGGTGCCGGGCATCTGGGACGTGGACACCAACAAGTTCACGAAGATCCCGGGGCTCAGCGACGCCAACGCGATGGAGACCTCCGGGACCGTGCTGCTGCCGCCGGCGCAGGACGAGAAGTACATGGTGATCGGGGGCGGCGGGGTCGGCGAGTCCAAGCTGTCCAGCAACAGGACGCGGCTCGTGGACATGAAGGCGGACAGCCCGAAGTTCGTGGACGGGCCGACGCTGGAGAAGGGGACCCGCTATCCGCAGGCGTCGATCCTTCCCGACGACAGCGTGCTGGTGTCCGGGGGGTCGGAGGACTATCGCGGGCGCGGTGACTCCAACATCCTCCAGGCCCGGCTGTACCACCCCGACACGAACACGTTCGAGTCGGTGGCCGATCCTCTCGTGGGGCGCAACTACCACTCCGGGTCGCTGCTGTTGCCGGACGGGCGGGTGATGTTCTTCGGGTCGGACTCGCTGTACGGGGACAAGGCGAACACGAAGCCGGGTGTCTTCGAGCAGCGGATCGAGATCTATACGCCGCCCTATCTGTACCGGGATTCCCGGCCGTCACTGTCCGGGGGGCCGCAGACGATCGCCCGGGGGGCTTCGGGGACGTTCACGTCTCCGCAGGCTTCTGTGATCAAGAAGGTGCGGTTGATCCGGCCCAGTGCGTCCACGCATGTGACCGATGTGGATCAGCGGTCCATCGAGCTGAAGTTCACGGTCTCCGGGGACAAGGTGAAGGTGACTGTGCCGGCGAACAAGAATCTGGTGCAGTCGGGGTGGTACATGCTGTTCGTCGACGATGACCAAGGGACGCCGTCGAAGGCGCAGTGGGTTCGAGTGCCGTAATACCAAAAACGCTCCCGCACCTTTGCTTTCGGGTGCGGGAGCGTTGTGGCTGGTCGCGCCCCTAGGGAGTTGAAGCCCCTGCCAGCTTCAAGGCGTAGGTCGGCCACCACTGACCCGCCTTCGGGCCGCCCTTGCACTCGCCGTCCGACTCACCCGGGCGTTTGACCCACAGGTAGGCGTCCACCAGCGGATCCGCCGTCTTTATCGTCGGCGTCTCCCCCAGCGCCCTGCCCGGTGGGTTGCACCAGCGTTCGCTCTCGTCGCCGCCCTTGTACGGGCCGTTGCCGTTGCGGCTGGTGTCGATGACGAAGTGTTTGTTGCCGACCTTGGCGGAGAGCTGCTTGCCGTAGGCGATGGAGTCCTTGGTGGAGTAGAAGTTGGAGACGTTCACCGAGAAGCCGTCGGCCTTGGCGATACCGGCCCACTTCAGGGGCTCGAAGATCTGGTCGGGGTGGCCCCAGCCCGCGTTGCCCGCGTCCAGGTAGACCTTCGTGTTCTTCAGGGACTTGAGCTTCTCGATGGCGCCGGTGAGCAGGTCGTAGCGCTCCTCGTGGAACTCGTCCTTGGTGCAGCCGTCGACCAGGTGCAGAACCGCGTCCGGTTCGAGGATCACCGTCGCCGAGCGGTCACCGATGCCCGCCGCCACACCGTCGATCCAGGTCCGGTAGGCGTTGCCGTCGGCGGCGCCGCCCTGGGAGTACTGGCCGCAGTCGCGGTGCGGGATGTTGTAGAGGACCAGAAGGGCCGTACGGCCGGCCTTGTCCGCGGCCTCGGTGAAGCCGCGTGCCTCCTGCTCCGGGTTCTCCGGGCCGATCCACTCGCCGGTCGGCTGCTGGGCGATCTTGCGGATCTGTTCGGCCTCGTCGTCCTTGCCGCTCTTCACATACGAGGCGACCTGCTTGGCCGCGTTGCCGTCCGGGTTGACCCAGAACGGGTCGGCCTCCTTGGGCTGCTGGGTGATCCCGGCACCGGCCTTGTCTCCTTCACCCTCCTTGTTTCCGTCTCCCGAGGACGAACACGCGGCGAGCAGCAGTGCCGCCCCCAGCACCGCCGCGGAAACCCGTGCGCGGGTCGCCCTCCTGGCCCCCCTGCTGACGTACATCCAATTCCCCCCTGGGTGCACCGTGGCAAGTCTCAATCGTGACACACCCGTCGCGCCGCCCACGAGCTCGCCGGAGCCTTGTCCACGAGCCGTTACAGCCCCGAAGGTCGGGGTAGGTGCGCGCCGTACGGGGCGCTCGTCGACGAAGGGGAGTGCTCAGCGATGCGGTACGCCACCAGGTAGATCCGGCCGGCCTCGGCACTGGTGGAGGCGGCGGACACCCTCGTCGAGGGCTTCGAGGCCACCCGGTACTTACAACGGCTCTCCGATCACTGCGTGGAACTGCTCGACGCCCGGGCGGCCGGGGTGATGCTCATCGACGGGGGCCGGTCGGTGTCGCAGGCCGCCGGCAGCCGGGACGAACAGGTGGCGCTGGACCTGCTGGAGGCGCAGCACGGCGGCGGCCCTGTCCGGACAGCTACGGCTCGGGAGAGCCCGTACCGCCGGTCTCCATTCGGATCGCCCACGCGGACGCCCGCTGGCCCGACTTCACCGAACGGGCCCTCAGGCACGACATCGTGACAACGTTCGCAGTCCCGCTGCGCCCGCCGCGAGAAGCTGCTGGGCGCCCTCAACGTGTTCGTGCCCACGCTGCCCGACACCACTGCGGCCGACGACGTCACCTCCGAGGTCCATGTCGCCCAGGCCCTCGCCGACGCCGCCGCCCTCGGCCTGCAGAACCGCAGCACCTACGCCCGGTACCGCGACCTGTCGGGGCAGTTGCAGGAAGCCCTCTCCAGCAGAGTCCGCATCGAGCAGGCCAATGGGATGCTCGCCGAGCGCTGGAGCGTCCGCGCCGACCGGGCGTTCATGGCGCTACGGCAGTACGCGCGACGGCACCGGTTGCCCCTGGACCAGGTGGCGAGCGCGGTCATCGAGGGCGTCGAGGATGACGCCGAGCTGCACCGGGAGAGCGGCGGAGGCGCCGACTCACCCGCGTAGGACCAGGTACCACCAGGTCGTATGACGGAGAGCCACGAGCACGGGACTTGGCGTCAGTCAGCCTCTAGGCCCGGGCGCTCATACGTTCTAGAGTCTCCTCATAGGGATACGACCCCAGCCCCTGGCCGCAGTCAGCACCCACCGTGCCTCCCAGGCCTCCCGCGCCGTCGCCGGGTTACTCCCGCAGCCCGAGCGTGCGTGGTCGAGGACCAGCCCGGTCGGCGACTTCGGGGGGAGCGGGTCGCCGACCGGGCCGGGTGACGCCTGCCGGGTCCTACAGGCCCGTGCCCGTCAGATACGCCGAGACGATCACGTTCGCCGAGTAGCTGCGGGTCGCCCGGTCGAAGGTGCCGCCGCAGGTGATCAGGCGCAGTTCGGCGCGGCCCGACTCGCGTGGGCCGTAGGCCTGGTGGGCGTCGAAGCTCTCACGGCTGACGACCCGTACGTCGTCGACGGTGAACTCGGCGACCCTGCCGTCGTCGCGGATCACCCGGACCGTCTCGCCCGGCTTCAGGGCGCTGATCCTGTGGAACACCGCGGGCCGGGTCTCGGTGTCGACGTGTCCCACCATCAGCGCGGTCCCGGCGGCCCCCGGTTTCGCGCCGGCCGCGTACCAGCCGACGATTCCGGGCTGGCCGAAGGGCGGCGGGTCGAGGGCGCCCCGCGCGTCCAGGCCGCGGGCCACCACGGGCGCCTGCACCCCGAGGTCCGGGATGTCGAGGCGCTGCGGCCGCGCCCCCTTCAAGGGCCGTGCGGCGGGCGGCAGTTCGACGGCCTCGGGCGGGCGCCCGACCGCGGCCACGTCACCGGTGGTCGGCGCGGACATGGCGTGCCGTACGCCGGTCACCTCGCGGCCCCACAGCCACAGCCCGAGCAGCAGCACCGCCCAGGTCACGCCGGCCACCAGCCGTCCGGTCCCGGAGACGTGTGCGCGGTGGGCGGGACCGCCTTCCTGGTCGGAGAAACGGTCGGACATCTGGGGTCAGCCCGTCCCGCGACTCCGGCGGCTGCGACGCAGCACTACGGCCACCGCCGCGACCCCGGCGAGTACCAGCCCGGTCACCGCGTGCCCGGTGCCGGGTCCGGTGGGGTGGGGCTCCATGGCGGAGAGGTGGGTGGCGGTCCAGCCGCCGCCCGCGTTCACCGGGGCGGCGGGGGTCGCGGGGGCGGGGGCGTGGGCGGTGATGCCCTGTGCCGTGACGACCGTGATCCGGCCCTTCACCTGGAAGTCGGCGCAGGTGATCTGCACGTCGTAGGGGCCGGGTTCGGCCGAGGAGCGGACGCGGGTCTCGCCGGTGAGGCTGCCGTCGGCCCCGGTCAGCCGGGCGTCCGCGACGAACGCGGCCGAGGTGGCGGTGGCCGTCTTCCCCGCGCAGCCGGTCACCCGCAGCGTGAGATCGGCGCCGGCGGCGGGGGACGACGGGGTCACCGAGACGCTTCCGCCGTCCGCCGCCTGCGCGGCCGGGGCGAGGGCGGCGACAGCCAGGGCCGCGGTACAGAGAGTGAGGCGTACTGAACCCATCGTGAACCTCCAGATACCAGGAGGGTCTCCCGGGGGGCCGGGGCCCGCATCCCGAGGAGGAGCCGCGTTGCTCCGTTCGGGTCGCCTCAGATCCGGTCGACGAGGTCCGCGATGGAGTCCACGACCTTCGAGGGCCGGTACGGGAAATCCTCGACCTGCTCGGGGCGGGTCAGGCCGGTGAGCACCAGGAAGGTCTGCATGCCGGCCTCCATGCCGGCCAGGACGTCGGTGTCCATGCGGTCGCCGATCATCGCGCTGGTCTCGGAGTGCGCGCCGATGGTGTTGAGTCCGGTGCGCATCATCAGCGGGTTGGGCTTGCCCGCGAAGTACGGCTGCTTGCCGGTCGCCTTGGTGATCAGGGCGGCGACGGCGCCGGTGGCCGGCAGCGCGCCCTCCGCGGAGGGGCCGGTCTCGTCGGGGTTGGTGCAGATGAAACGGGCACCGTCGTTGATGAGCCGGACCGCCTTGGTCATGGCCTCGAAGGAGTAGGTGCGGGTCTCCCCGAGGACGACGTAGTCGGGCTCGTGGTCGGTGAGGATGTAGCCGATGTCGTGCAGCGCGGTGGTCAGACCCGCCTCGCCGATGACGTACGCCGTGCCCTCGGGCCGCTGGTCGTCCAGGAACTGGGCGGTGGCCAGGGCGGAGGTCCAGATGTTCTCGATCGGGACGTCCAGGCCCATGCGGCGCAGGCGGGCGTGCAGGTCGCGCGGGGTGTAGATGGAGTTGTTGGTCAGCACCAGGAAGGGCTTGCCGGACTCGCGGAGCTTCTTCAGGAAGGCGTCGGCGCCGGGGATCGGCACGCCCTCGTGGATGAGCACACCGTCCATGTCGGTGAGCCACGAATCGATGGGCTTGCGGTCTGCCATGTGCGGGGTCTCCTGCCGTACGCGTGTACGCCGTGCTGCGTCGGCCCCAGCCTAGACAGTGGCCGGATCTTGGGGGAATGGCCGGTTCGGGACAGGTCTCGGAAGGTTTGGTGTCAACGGCGGCCGCGAGATCGCAGGATCGCGCCCACTGTGACCAGGAGGAGGGAGACGGTCGCGAGGACGGCGGCGGCCACGCCGGAGCCGGTGCTGGCGAGTTCCTCGACCGCGTCCGTGAAGGGGTGGCCTTCCGGGGTGGCTGTGTCGGGGCGCGGGCTCGGATCGGAACGTGGGCTCGGATCGGGGCGCGGGCTGCTATCGGTGTCGATGCCGAAGAGGTAGTCGTTGGACTGCCCCACCCAGTCGCCGTCCTCTCCGTGCCGCTGGACGACGGCCGCGTTGACGGTGACCTTGTTCGGCACGGCGTCCGGGGTGAGCGCGAGCCGTACCCTCACGCTGAGGGTCTTTCCGGGGCCGACGGTGAACCCGGCTCCTCCGAAAGCCCCGACGAGTTCATCCTCGGTGGTGCTCTCGAGACGGACGGCGCGGGTGCGGGGGCCGTCGTAGAACTCGAGGCGGGCCTGGGAGGGCTTCAGGACGTGCCGCTCGTCGACGAGGACGACGACGGGGTGGACGGCGGCGCAGGTACGCCGGGTCGTGTTGGTGAGGTCCAGGTACCAGACGCTGTAGCCACCACCGGCGTCGTAGACGGCGGGGCCACCGTGGATGCGGGTGGTGAGGGGGAAGGTGCGACCGGTGGGGGCGCAGGAGTCACCGACGCGGGCCGTGGGGGTGGGGGTGGCGGGATCGGCGGGGGCTCGGAAGGCCGCCGCCGGGGGTGCGGGGGCTCGGACGGCCGCTACCGAGATGGCGGGGGCCGGGAGGGCCGCCGCCGGGAGCGCGGGGAACAGCGCGGGCGCAGGCGCGGCTGCCGCCGGAGTCGCGGGGAACAGCGCGGCAGCCGCCGAGGGTGCAGGAAACATGGCCGCCGCCGGGGGTGCCGGGGCTCGGAAGACCGCTGCCGGGGTGGCGGGGGCCGGGAGGGCCGCCGCCGGGAGTGCGGGGAACAGGGCGGCTGCCGCCGCGAGGCCGAGGAGGGCTGGCGTGTAGGCGTGCACATACCGTCGCATAAACACATGACCCTGGCGGGCGCGGGCGGTCGGCCGGGGATGCCGCTCCGTGAGGCCCGGGAAGTCCCCTCGATCAGCGGACGTCAGGCGTCGGCGCGTCCGAACAGCGGGCCCAGCACGAGCTGTGCGGCCCCGTCGGCGACCTCGCCGGGCGCGGCTCGTACGGGGACCGGCTGCTCGCCCGCGCGCCGGGCGCGTTCGTCGAGGACGGCTGCTACCCCTCGTAGGAAAGCGTCCGGGGCGGTGGCGACGGTACGGCCGCCCAGCAGGAGCAGGTCGATGTCGAGCAGGGCGATGAGGTTGCCGGCCGCGATGCCGAGGACCCGTGCCGCCTCGGCGAGGTCGCCGCGGGCCACCGCCGCCAGGCAGAGCGCCTCGACGCAGCCCCTGTCACCGCAGCCGCAGGGCGGTCCGTCGAGCTGGACGACCTGGTGTCCGAACTCCCCGGCCCCGGTCCGCGCGCCCCGGTGCACGGCCCCGTCGATGACGAGCCCGGCGCCGAGCCCCGTACCGAGGTGCAGATAAGCGAACGACCCGCGCTCCCCCGCGACCGCGAGCCCCAGCGCGGCCGCGTTGGTGTCCTTGTCGACCACCACAGGCACCCCGAGCCGCCGCGCGAGCGCGTCCCGCAGCGGAAAGCCGTCCCACTCGGGGAAGCCGGTGACGCGGTGCAGTACACCCCGGGTGTGATCGAGGGGGCCGGGGAGGGCGACGCCGACGCCGAGGAGCTCCGCGGCGCCGGGGAGGGGGCCGGAGGCCGGTGGCGAACCGACGGCGGTCTGCGGGGCGGAGACCGGATGCGAGACCGCACCCGGCTCCGGCGCAGAGCCCGGAGACAGAGAGGGGGCCTTCGAGTCGGGCCCCGGGGCCGCGAGCGCCGGGGTGCCGGTGAACGAACCTGCGCCCGCACCGGCCGCCCCCATCCCGGCCTGCCCCCGCAGCTCCGCGGCGCCGGTGGACGGCCCTGTGTCCGGACCCGGACAGGTCCCCGCCCCGCCCCCTTCCCGCACCCCCTTCGCCAGCGCCTCCACCTCCCCCGCGACCACCGCCACCACCGCCTCCGCCCCCGCGCCCAGGTCCAGCGCGGCGCCACGCGCACCGCTCGGCCACCGCCGTCCCCGCCAGGTCCACCAGCACGGCCCGCAGCGAGTCGCGGTCCAGGTGGACGCCCACCGCGTGGCCCGCCCCCGGCACCAGTCGCAGTACGGTCCGCCGCTTGCCGCCCGTCGAGGCGCGGTGCCCCGCCTCCACCGCGAGGCCCTCCTCCCGGAGCCGGGCGGTGATCTTGCTGACGGCCTGGGGGGTGAGACCCGTGCGCTCGGCGAGTTCCAGCCGGCTGATTCCCCCGGCGCCCGCGCCCCGCAGCAGGTCGAGCACGAGCGCGGTGTTGTGGCTGCGCAGGGCCAGGAGGTTGGCGCCGCCGTTCGTCCTGTTCACGTCTGCCATTGTCCGCCACGCTTGCACTTTGGCAACAGCGTTGCGAAAGTGGGAGCCATGACTGCTGCTGACCTCCGCGTGGGCCTCGTCGGCTACGGCCTCGCGGGCTCCGTCTTCCACGCCCCGCTGATCGCCGCCACCGAGGGCCTCACCCTCGACACGGTGGTCACCTCGAACCCCGAGCGGCAGGAACAGGCCCGCGCCGAGTTCCCGGACGTGCGTACGGTCGCGGGCGCCGACGAGCTGTTCGCCCGCGCCGCCGACCTGGACCTGATCGTCATCGCGTCCCCCAACAAGACGCACGTCCCGCTCGCCACCACCGCCCTGAAGGCGGGCCTGCCGGTCGTGGTCGACAAGCCGATCGCGGGAACCGCGGCCGAGGCGCGCGGGCTGGCGGCGCTGGCCGAGGAGCGCGGACTGCTCCTCTCCGTCTTCCAGAACCGGCGCTGGGACAACGACTTCCTGACCCTCCGCAAGCTCCTCGACGAGGGCGAACTGGGCGACGTATGGCGCTTCGAGTCCCGCTTCGAGCGGTGGCGGCCGCAGCCCAAGGGCGGCTGGCGCGAGTCCGGTGACCCCGCAGAGGTCGGAGGTCTGCTCTACGACCTCGGCAGTCACGTCGTCGACCAGGCCCTGACCCTCTTCGGGCCCGCCGCCTCCGTATACGCCGAGGCGGACGTCCGCCGCCCGGGCGCCGAGATCGACGACGACACGTTCATCGCGATCACCCACGCGAGCGGCGTCCGCTCCCACCTCTACGTCTCCGCCACCACCGCCCAACTCGGCCCCCGTTTCCGGGTGCTGGGCTCCAAGGCGGGCTATGTGAAGTACGGCCTCGACCCGCAGGAGACCGCCCTGCGCGAGGGCGAGCGCCCCGGGACCGCGGCCGGCTGGGGCCGGGAGCCGGAGTCGCTGTGGGGCCGGCTCGGCTCGGGCGAGTCCCCCGTGACGGGAGGCGGCAGCCCCGTCCCCACCCTTTCCGGCGACTACCCCGCTTACTATGCGGCCGTGGCCAGGGCCCTTTCCGGCGGCGGCACCAACCCGGTGACCGCGCTGGAGGCGGCCGCCGCCCTCGACGTACTGGAGGCGGCGCGCCGTTCGGCCCACGACGGAGTGGCGGTGGAGCTGTGACGCACAACACCGAGCTGACCCCGAAGTTCCATCCGGAACTGACCCCGCCGCTGGAGGAGCTGGAGGCGCAGGAACGCCGCCTGGTCTTCCGGCAGTTCACGTACGAGGACGCGTGGGCGCTGGGCTCCCTGCTGGTCGAGCTGGCCCGGGAGCGGCAGGCGCCGGTGGCCATCGACATCCGCCGCGGCGGCCAGCAGCTCTTCCACGCCGCCCTGCCGGGTTCCACCCCGGACAACGACGCCTGGATCGACCGCAAGCGCCGGGTCGTGGAGCGCTACGGCTCCGCCTCCTACCTGGTCGGTGCCCGCTTCCGCGCCAAGGGCAGCACCTTCGAGGAGTCCTCGCGCCTGGACCCGGACGAGTACGCGGCCCACGGCGGCTCCTTCCCCATCACGGTGGAGGGCGTGGGCGTCGTCGGCACGGTGACGGTCTCCGGTCTGCCCCAGCTCCAGGACCACCGTTTCGTGGTCGAGGTGCTGGAGGAGTTCCTGAGCAAGGACCGTTAGCCCGGGACCGGAATTATCGCCGGGGCCTGGCACGTTGCCACCTGCCATGAAGGAGACCATCGGAAAGTACGGCATCTGGAACGGCGGCGGCCTGCGTTCGGAGGACCCGTCCCAGCGGGGCGAACGCGCCGAGGCCGCCGCCGAGTTGGCGGAACTCGGGTTCGGCGCGATCTGGCTGGGCGGCAGCAGTTCGGCCGCGAACGCCGCCCCGCTGCTCGAGGCGACCCCCCGGATCGCCGTCGGCACCAGCATCCAGAGCATCTGGGACCACGAACCCGAGGCCGCCGCCGCGAGCTTCGCCGATCTGAACGCCGCCCACCCCGGCCGTTTCGTCCTGGGCCTGGGCGTCAGCCACGCCAAGCTCGCGGATCAGTACCGCCGCCCGTACTCGGCCCTGGTGGCCTACCTGGACGCCCTGGACGAGGCCGGAGTCCCTGCCGAAAGCCGCGTGCTGGCCGCGCTGGGCCCCAAGACCATCGCGCTGGCCCGGGACCGCTCGGCCGGCTCGATCCCGTATCTGATCACCACGGAGCAGACGGCACGGTCCCGCGAACTCCTGGGCGAGGCACCCCTGTTGGCTCCGGAGCTGAAGGTCGTCCTCGAATCCGACCCCGCGAAGGCCCGGAGCGTGGCCCGCGGCTACCTCGCCATGTACCTGGGCCTGCCCAACTACACCAACAACTTCCTCCGCAACGGCTTCACCGAGGACGACCTGAAGGACGGCGGCAGCGACCGCCTGGTCGACGCGGTCTACGCCTGGGGCACGGACGAGAGGATCCGCGCCCGCATCGACGAGTTCATCGAGGCGGGCGCGGACCACGTGGCCCTGCAGATCGTGGACGGAGGCCCGCGCTACGACCTCCCGAGGGAGGCCTGGCGCAGGCTGGCGTCGCTGCTGGGGTGAGTGAACTGCCCTGAGCGTCCTGCCCTACGCATCCTTGAACTCCTGGCGCTGACGCCCGAGCCCCGAGATCTCCAGCTCCACCACATCCCCGGAGCGGAGATAGGGCTTGGGCTCGGGCTCTCCCATGGCGACCCCGGCCGGCGTACCGGTGTTGATGACATCTCCGGGGTACAGGGTCATGAACTGGCTGACGTACCGCACCACTTCGCCGACGGGGAAGATCTGCTCGGCGGTCGTGCCGTTCTGCTTCTGCTCTCCGTTGACCCACAGCTTCAGGGACAGATCCTGCGGATCGGGAACCTCGTCCGCCGTCACCAGCCAGGGGCCCAGGGGATTGAACGTCTCGCAGTTCTTCCCCTTGTCCCACGTCCCCCCGCGCTCGATCTGGAACTCCCGCTCGGACACGTCGTGCGCCACCGCGTACCCGGCGACATGAGCGAGCGCCTCCTCCACGGACTCCAGGTAGCGGGCCGTACGCCCGATGACGACCGCCAGCTCGACCTCCCAGTCGGTCTTCACCGACCGCCGGGGCACCAGCACGGTGTCGTAGGGGCCCACCACCGTGTCCGCGGCCTTGAAGAAGATCACCGGCTCGGCGGGCGGCTCGGCCCCCGTCTCGCGCGCGTGGTCGTGGTAGTTGAGACCGATGCAGACGATCTTCCCGATCCGGGCGATCGGCGGGCCGACGCGGAGCCCCGTGGCGTCCAGCGCCGGCAGTTCCCCGGCCTCCGCGGCCGCGCGGACCCGGCCGAGTGCCGCGTCGTCGGCGAGCAGCGTCCCGTCGATGTCGTCCACGACACCGGACAGGTCCCGCAGGACCCCGTCGGCGTCGAGCAGCGCGGGCGTCTCCGTTCCCGCCGTACCGACTCGCAGCAGCTTCATGATCACTATCTCCCTCGATTGCGGGGCGCCCGCCGACGGGTGCAGCCATCGGATGACTGGTCGATCCTCCAAGCTGAGTGTCCAGTCCGCAATACCCGGTTCACGGACTGGACCGGTCAGCGGTACAGGGCCGCCCTCTCGACCGCGGCCCACGTCGAACTGGTCACCACGTACAGCGCGGCCGCCAGGGGCACCACCGCCACGGTGAAGAGGGTGAAGAAGGACATGAACGGCATCACCTTGCTCATCGCGCCCGCCCCGGGCACCGGCTGCCCGTCCGTCACCGGTATGACCGGGTTCGCGGCCATCATCCGCTTCGTGCGGCGGTAGTTGAAGGTCGCCACCACGATCACGAACGCGAACAGGCAGACGTACACGAGGCCCGCTCCCTGGAACATCCCGCCGTCCCCGAGCGCGTCCGCCCACCGCCCGCCGAGCGGCGCGGCGAACAGCTCGTGGCCGAGCAGTTCATTCGTCTTCCCGCCGATCGTCGTGTTCGAGAAGAGGTGGTAGAGCAGGAAGAACGCCGGCATCTGGAACATCACGGGCAGGCAGCCGGTCAGCGGTGAGACCTTCTCCTCGGCGTGCAGTTCCAGGATCGCCTTCTGGAGCTTGTCGGGGCTGCCCTTGTGCTCGGTGCGCAGCTCGGCGATCTTCGGCTGGAGCCTGGTGCGGGCCTTCTGGCCGCGGGCGGCGGCGCGGGACAGGGGGTGCACGAGCAGTCGTACGAAAGCGGTGAACAGGACGATCGCGGCGGCGGCCGCGGTGGCGCCGAAGAGGGGGTGGAGCAGGTCGGCGAGATGCTGGACCAGATCAGCGAAGACGGACATGGGTGAGCCCTCCGGGGGTCTCGTCGTGCCGGGAGTGGTGCGAGGCGGCATGACGACCCGCGCGGGGTGTCCTTGCAGGAGTGGGTCCCTACGCGACGGTCGCCAGGAGGGCGTGACCGGGCGCTCGGGGGCGGGGGCGACCCTTGGCGTCGGGGTCGCGTTGCGGGAGGAAGGCCGTGCGGCGGGCGCGGTCGCGGATGGCCGTACGGACCCGGGTGGGCGGTACGGCGGGCGCGCAGCGCGAGGCGATCAGCGAGCAGGCGGCGAAGGCGGAGCCGGCCGCGGCGGTCGCGGCGAGCGCGACGGCGGCGGAGAGGCTGCCGGTGTCGAGCAGGACGACGTCGAGGACGAGGAGCAGGAGCACGGCGGCGGGCCGCACGCCGGTCCAGTTGCGGATCACGGCACTCCCCCTCTCCCTGCTGTCGGTCCTCTCCCGGTTATACCTGATCGACCACGACCGGCTGCAAGAGCGGCTTCGGCTTGAGCAGGGCCCGGCTGACCGGATCCGCCGGGTGCGGATCGAGTCCGGGACCCGGCAGCATCAGCACCTCCTCGAGCGGTACGACCCTGGCGCAGGCGGGGCATTCGCCGTAGGAGCCGATCTCGGTGCCGCACTCGGTGTGCTGGAAGGTGCGCAGCACGGTCTCGCCGTAGTGCTCGCGGCCCCAGCGGCCGAGGGCGCGCAGGGCGGGCCACAGGGCGATGGCGCGGTCGGTGACGACGTACTCGTCGCGCGGCGGGGACTCCTGGTACCGGCGCTTTACGAGGATCCCCTCCTCGGTGAGCATCTGGAGGCGGGCGGCGAGGACCGCGCGCGGGATGCCGAGGTGGACGAGGAAGTCGTTGTAGCGCCGGACGCCGTAGAGGGCGTCGCGGACGACGAGCAGGGTCCAGCGTTCGCCGACGATCTCCAGCGCGCGGGCGATCGAGCATTCCTGTGTCGCGTAGTCCTTACCCAGTGCCATGGCGCCACTGTAACCATTTTCCGGCAGTAGGTTCAATGACCGAACCTACTCTGCTACGGTTCTCGGCATGACAAGGTTCAGTGAACGAACTCTCAGGGAGACGAAGGTGCCGGCCGCCCCGGCCCCAGCGTCCCCACGCCCTACCGCGACCCTGGCCCTGACCAGCGCCGCCACCGCCGTGGCCCTGATGACGTACACCGCCCCGATGGTCACGCTCCCCGAGGTCGCCGCCGACCTGCACACCCCGCTGTCCGCCCAGGCCTGGCTCCTGAACGGCACCCCGCTCGGCCTCGCCGCCCTCCTCCTGGTCGCCGGCAGCCTCGCCGACGACTACGGCCGCCGCCGGATCTTCGTCGCCGGCACCCTGGCGCTGGGCCTCACCACGGCCCTCGGCG
Source organism: Streptomyces sp. SAI-127 (assembly GCF_029894425.1). Taxonomy (NCBI): domain Bacteria; kingdom Bacillati; phylum Actinomycetota; class Actinomycetes; order Kitasatosporales; family Streptomycetaceae; genus Streptomyces; species Streptomyces sp. SAI-127. The sequence goes on along the minus strand of NZ_JARXYJ010000001.1, from coordinate 6,488,033 downwards.
CGCTGACCTCGTCCACCTGGCTGTTCACCCTGGCCCGGATCACCCAGGGCGCGGCCAGCGCGGCCCTCCTCGCGAGCAGCCTGGGCCTGATCGTCCACGCGTTCCCCTCACCGAGGGGGCGCCTGCACGCGACCGGCGTGTGGGGCGCGTTCGTGAGCGGCGGCATCGCGGTCGGTCCTCTGCTGAGCGGCGCGCTGCCGAGCTGGCGGGTGTCCTACGGCGTTCTCGGCGCCGCCGCCGTGCTCGTGGCCGCCCTGTCCGCACGGCTCCTGACGGAGTCCCGGGCCCCGCGCGGCGGCCGCCCCGACCTCGCCGGAGCCGTGACCTTCGGGCTCGCCCTGGTCGCCCTGGTGGCAGCGCTGACCCTGGGCCGGGATGGCTGGCTGCGGACGCCGGTCGAGCTGTTGCTGCTGGCGTTCGTGGTCCTGCTGGCCGTGTTCGTCGCGGTGGAGCGGCGCTCCCGGACCCCCATGATCGACCTGGGCCTGCTGCGCCACCGCCGGTTCCTCGCGTCCTCCTCCAGCGGCCTGTTCACGGGTCTCGCGGTGATCGGCCTGTTCAGCTTCCTCCCGGCCCTCCTCCAGCAGACCGTCGGCCTGTCCGCGATGGACACCGCCTGGCTCTTCCTCCTCTGGTCCGGCCTGTCCTTCGCGGTGGCCCTCCAGGCCAGGCGCCTCGCGGGCCGGGTGCCGCCGCGATGGCAGCTCGCGATCGGCTTCCTGCTGCACGCGGCGGGCGTCCTCACCATGCTGGGCTCGCTGGACGCCGGTTCCTGGGTACGGCTGCTCCCCGGCCTCGTGGTGGCCGGCATCGGCAGCGGCCTGCTGAACGCGGCACTCCCACTGCTCGCGGTGGAGTCCGTCCCGGCCGCGCGGGCCGCGATGGGATCGGGCGCCCAGCAGACCTTCCGCTACATCGGCTCATGCGCCGGAGTCGCCCTGACCATCGCCATCGCCACCTCCTCCGGAAGCGGCCTCGCCCACGGCGCGGACATCGCCATGCTGGTCTCGGCGGGCCTGGCGCTGGTGGCGGCGGCGAGCGTGGTGGCACTGCGGGAGCAGTGAGCCCCGCTGCTCGCCGTGGAGTCCGTCCCGGGGGCGCGGGCGGCGATGGGATCGGGCACCCAACAGACCTTCCGCTACATCGGCTCATGCGCCGGAGTCGCCCTGACCATCGCCATCGCCACCTCCTCCGGCAGGCTGCGGGAGCACTGAGGCCCATCAACGCGGCCGCATCGACACCAGCTTGCCCCACACCACCAGCCGGTACCGGGACGTGTACTCCGGGGTGCACGTGGTGAGGGTGAGGTAGTAACCGGGCGCGGTGTAGCCGTAGGTGGGGTGGACCGTCGAGCGCGGTACCGGGCGAAGCACTCCCGAGTCGCGGGCCGAGGTCTGGCGGAGGGTCCTGTCCACGGCGTACGTGTAGACCGCGCTCCGCGTCTCCACCCGGACGGTGTCCCCTGGCGCGAGCCGGTTGATGTACCGGAAGGGCTCGCCGTGGGTGTTGCGGTGCCCGGCAAGCGCGAAGTTCCCGGCCCGGCCCGGCTGTCCGGTGCCGGGGTAGTGGCCGACGTACCCCTTGTTGAGCACGCTCCGCTTGCCGACGCCCTCGGCGACGGGCACGCGGAGGTGGAGACGCGGGACGGTGAGGATGGCGTACGCCTGGGACCGGTCCGGCGTCAGGGCGGCGGGGTCCGAGGCGGCAGCGCGGAGATCCCGCTCGGCGCGCGAGCCCGGGGACGTCGTAGAAGCCGTAGAAGAGGACGCGGCCGGTGGCCCGGAGCCGGCGGCCGTATCCGAATCGGCTCCCCCGCCCCGCCCCCAATCCCGCTCCAGCGCCTCCACCCCACGCTGAGCGCCCTCCTTGGCCTCCCGGTTGGTCCACCACAGCTGGTGCACGACGAGCAGCAGCAGGACGACGCCCGCGCTGACCAGGAGTTCGCCGCCGGTCCACACCGCGCGGCGGCGACGCTCGCGCCGGCGCCGGGCTCCGTGGTGCATGACGCGCTGCCGCATACCTCACGCCTCCTCCGACGGGGCCGCCCGCACGATAAGGGCCGGGCCTCCAACTCACCAGTGCCGAACGCCTCGTAGAGCGGGCGGAGCGGGCGGCGGGGAGCCGGCCGAGCGGTCGGCGTGTCCGGCATACCGAACTTCCTCCACAGGTTTTAGGAAGGGCTGTCAGAACTCTCGACAACCCCACTGGCCACACCCGATGCTTCGTCGTGGCATGAACGGGGCAGGCCACGACGCGGGTCAGAAGGCCGCGTCGATCCATCGGAGTTCGGAGTAGCCATGATCCGACGCAGAACGCTGCTGACAGCCGCAGGAGGCACCCTCCTCGGCAGCGCGCTGGCCACCGGTACCGCCCGTGCGGACGCAACGATCGCGGTCAGCCCGGGGACGTCGTACGGCACCTGGGAGGGCTGGGGCACCTCCCTGGCCTGGTGGGCCAACGTGTTCGGCGCCCGGGACGACTTCGCCGACATCTTCTTCACCACCAAGTCGACGTCCTACAACGGCACTTCACTCCCCGGCCTCGGCCTCAACATCGCCCGCTACAACCTGGGCGCGTCCAGCTGGAACTCCGTGGGCGGCACGTCGATGACCGCCTCGCCGAACATCCCCGCCTTCAAGCAGATCGAGGGCTTCTGGCAGGACTGGAACAACGAGGACCCGACGTCCTCGGCGTGGGACTGGACGGCGGACGCGAACCAGCGGGCGATGCTGGTGAAGGCCACGCAACGAGGGGCCGTCAGCGAGCTGTTCGCCAACTCCCCCATGTGGTGGATGTGCCTGAACCACAACCCCTCCGGCGCCTCCGACGGCGGCAACAACCTCCAGTCCTGGAACTACCGCCAGCACGCCTCCCACCTGGCGGCCACGGCGCTGTACGCCAAGAACAACTGGGGCGTGAACTTCTCGACGGTCGACGCCTTCAACGAGCCCTCCTCGTCCTGGTGGACGGCGACCGGCACGCAGGAGGGCTGCCACATGGACGCGACGGTCCAGTCGGCCGTACTGCCGTACCTGCGCAGCGAGTTGAACAACCGCGGGCTGACCGGCGTGAAGATCTCGGCCTCCGACGAGACGAGTTACGACCTCGCCCGCACCACCTGGAACTCCTTCAGCTCGACCACGAAGGGGTACGTCAACCAGGTCAACGTGCACGGCTACCAGGGCTCGGGCGGCCGCAGGGACCTCCTGTACACGGACGTCGTGACCACGGCCGGCAAGAAGCTGTGGAACTCCGAGACCGGCGACAGCGACGGCACCGGCTACACCATGGCCTTCAACCTCCTCTACGACTTCCGCTGGCTGCACCCCACGGCCTGGGTCTACTGGCAGGTCATGGACCCGTCGACAGGCTGGGCGATGATCGCGTACGACCAGAACACCCTCCAGCCGACCTCGGTCCAGACGAAGTACTACGTCATGGCCCAGTTCGCCCGGCACATCCGCCCCGGGATGAAGATCATCGACACGGGCGTGAGCAACGCCGTCGCGGCCTACGACTCCTCGGCCAAGCGCCTGGTCATCGTGGCCCTGAACACCTCCACGTCGGCCCAGACCCTGACCTTCGACCTGTCCCGCTTCACGACGGTCACGGGCGGCTCGGGCGGCCTGGTCCCGCGCTGGAACACGGTGACGACGGGCGGCGACAAGTACGTGTCGTACTCCAACACCTTCCTGAGCGGAAAGTCGGTGGCCGTGCCCTTCGCGGCGAAGGCGGTACAGACGCTGCAGATCGACGGCGTGACGATCTGAGACGGGGCGTGCGGGCCGGGACCCGGGCTCTTCTCCTGTTAACCGGGCCCTGGCCTGCACCTCCCTCTTCTTTGTCACTGATCGGCAGTACGGTGTCACCCATGCGCCCCGACACGCCTGCCGAGAACGTCGACCACAACGCCGAAGCGGCGCGCCTGGAGCGGACCGCCGACCGGTATCCCGAGGACGCCGAAGCCCTGCTCCTGCAGGCCGCGGCCCATCTGGAACTGGCCGGCGACCGCCCCTCCGCGTCCTCCCTCTACGACCGGTTGCTGTCCTCGTCCCAGGACCTGGAGAACCCCCATCTGGTACGAGCCCTCAAGGCCGCGAACCTCTGGGAGTACGGCCATGAGGCCGAGGCCCGCGCGATCATCGAGGGCGTCCGCGTGGCGGCCCCCCGGGACCCGGCCCCCTGGGTGATCGTCGCGGAGGCCCTGGAGTCCCACGACGAGCTGGAGCAGGCGCAGGAGACGTTCACGGAGGGCGCGAGGGTGCTCCTCACGGACGTACCGGAACCCCCGTACTCCACGCATCCTCTGCTGTTCGGCCGTCACCGCGTCCGCCGCATGCTGGGCCTGGCCCACGACGACTGGGACGTCCTGGCCGACACTCTCCACACCTCCCCGATCTCCCTGGACGAGCTGCACGACCCGAAGCGCGTCTGGTCGCTCGGCTCGGAGAACCCGGCGGAACTGGAGGCGGAGATCTCCCGCCTGCGCGCGGAACTGGGCACGTTCCGGGAGGCGCTGTCCCGCCCGTTCCCGGTGGCGGTCCTGCACTGGCCCGCCTCCGAACTCACGGAACTGGTGGACGCCTACCCCTCCCTCTCCTCGGAGTACCCCTCCCACGAGGAGCACCTGGCGACGATAGAAGCCTCCCTGCGCGAACTGTCCGCCTCCGGCACGGCGAACCTCGGCATCGTGACGGGCACGGTCCCGTCGTACGAGGCCTTCGCGGCATCGGAGCTCATGTCCCCGGCGGAGGCGGCACTGCTCCCCCAGTACGCGACGACCCTGGCGGCCCGGGGCCGCGCGGTGGAGTGGCCGCCGCAGCGGGGGACGGCTTGCTGGTGCGGGTCGGGGCGGGTTTATGGGGAGTGCCACGGCGAGTGAGCGACGGGGTGGGGCGGGCCCGAAGAGCCGCTGGCCGGCGCCGGGGCCCGCCCCTCCTTCTTGTACGGACCGTCCTACAGATCCGCCACCGGACTGCCCGTCAGGTACGGCGATTCTCCCGTGACCAGCCAATACTGAAGGTCTCGCAACCTCGTGAGAGCCGCCCTCGTAGTAGGCCGACGGTTCAGGCCTGGGAAACCGCGGATGCTCCGTCTGGCTCGGAAGCCAGTCAGCACACAGCCAGAACCCTTCCACCAGCCATCGCGGCAAGTCCTGTTGCCCGCGCTCCTCGAACACCTCGCACACACCGCGCATCGCCCGCTCCAGACGGGAGAAGGCCCCCTTGTCCCACCGGTGATCCCTGATCAAGATCACAAGAAACGCGTCCTCATCCCCCGAGAACTCCTGCCGCAGCACAGCGAGATCATCCACCGGGCCATCATGCCGACGCCCACTGACAATCCGCCCTTCCGGCCGCAAGCCGCCGAACCAACCCGGCGTGCAGGCGAGACGCGACCGCGCACCCCCAACCCCGGCCGACATGACGACCGACCCGACCCTGAACTCACCTGGGCCACCCGCCCTTTCGGGCCGCCCGCTCGCTTCTCCCCCGTGCTGGAGCGGACTGGGTCAAGGGGCAGCCGAAGGCCGATCGCCGCAGGCGACGCGACCGCAGGGAGCGCCCTTGAGGCAGGCCGCGGACGCACGACACTGACCAAGAAGCGGGCGGCCCGACGGCACCTATGAAGTGAGCGGTGCCGCTGGACGATTCAACCCCGTTGGATCAGCCGCACCGGATGTCCGGGGTGCTGAGGGTGTACCTCACCCCGCCCCGGATCAGTGACCCGCTCAGGTGGATGCACTCATTGGTCGCGTCGAACCAGGTGTAGAGCGGCCCGGCGTAGTAGTGGTAGTTCGCCGGGTGCTCCGGCGGCGGGTCGGCGACGTAGTCACCGCTCTCGTCGTGGAGGTACAGCGTGATGTTGGACGCCAGACCGTCGTACGGGCTGGAGAAGAACTTCGCGCAGTTCCGCTTGGTCGAGGCGTTCCAGTAGGTGCGCGCGTACCCGCCCCCGTTGCTCCCCGAAGGGCTCTTGGCCCAGTACGACTTGCCGTCCCAGCTGCCGCTGCACTCAACGGCCGTGGGAGCGGCGGCAGTTGCTACCCCGGCCGGTGCCGCCTGCGCGGTCGGCGCGGCGACCAGACCGAGCATCAGCGCCATGACACCGAGGCCGAGCAGCTGTGTTCTCCGTAAACGCTTCATCCGCAACTCCTGTGGTGAGATGTCGCTAATCCGGTACATGACAGATGGCACTCGGAATGCTCTGCTTGTCGCGGGGTCAACACCCGGCTTTTCACGAAATCTCCGCCGTATTGCACCGACGAACGGGTTCCAGCGACCTCGACCTCGTCCTTCTGCCGACCGCTCGGGGCGCCGCGCCATCAACCGTCTGAAGGACCGACAGCGCATCGTCCGCGCCCCGCAAGCCAGACGGCGATCCGCTCCTTGAACTCGCGATTGACGTAGGGACTGTCGTGAACCGCTATCCGTTCCAGGTGCCTCAGGACGTTCTCCGAGCGGTCCGGGTGGCGCACCGCGAGCACGTCGACGCCGATCTCGCCCGTTGAGGCGTGGACGTACACGCTGCTGTCGAGAGCCATCATGGCGAAGCCCGGGTGACCCGCGTGAACGCCGAGGAACGCCGATGCCGCAGCCCGGCCCATGATGTCCCAGCGCTCCAGGAGCCGGCCCCGGGTCCAGACCGCCGGCGCGGTGCAACTGTCGCTGTGCAGGTGCCGCAGGGCAGCCTGGTGCGACCTGGTGCCTTGCGGGAGCTGCACGAGAAACTCGCGCCGGTGGTCGAGAAGGCCCGAGGAGACAGCGAGGTCGTACCAGTCCGCATTGAGTCGCTCGACAAGCCGCGGGGTGTCGTACGGGTGGGAGAAGCCGCCGACCACATCTTCGGCGTCGTATCCGACGACGAACGGCATCACACCGTCCGGCACGGCATTCAGAATCACCTCGATCCCGGCCCGCCACAGCGGCCGGTACACCTTACGGACACGCTCCCGGGCACCCAACGATCACTGCTCCTGTCAACCGGCCTTCATCGCATCGGAGATGGACTTGACACCACCGTGCACGGTAAGGCCCCCGTCCACAGGAATCTCCGCACCGGTAATGAACGAGGACTCGTCGCTCAGCAGAAACACCACAAGCGGAGCGATGTCAGCAACGGTCCCACTCCGCCCCAACGGCGTCTCCCCGATGGTTGCGTCCCGAAAGGCCTCCGTAGCCCCGGCGGTCATCTCCGTCTCGATGTACCCGGGATGCACGGTATTGACCCGAATCCCCCGAGGCCCCAACTCCATGGCGGCAACCTTCGACACCCCACGCAGAGCCCACTTACTGGCGGTGTAGGCAACGGGGTAGTACCCGGTGAGCGCAGCGGAAGACCCGACATTCACGATGGACGCCCCACTCGTCATCAGCGGAGAGAGGTACTGAATCCCGAGCAACGGCCCAACGGTATTCACGGCCTGCACCTGCGCGAAGTCCTCAGCCCGAACACTGTCGATCCGATCCCGCTGAATGATCCTCGCGTTGTTGACCAGCCCATGCACCTGGCCGTAGGTCTCCTTGAGCTCGGCGGCCAACTCAGCCCAGTCGCCCTCACGACTGACATCCAGCCGCCGACACTCACTGCCCTCCGGCCGCGCATCGGTCCCGATCACGGTGGCCCCCGCCAGGGCCAAGGCGGCAGCCTCGGCAGCCCCCTGCCCCCGGGCTGCTCCGGTAACGACGACGACCTTGCCGACCAGCCGCTGGGCCGGTTGATCACTTTTGGAGATCCGAGTCATGGCGGAAAACATAGCCGCAGCAGGTGAGCAGCCCCTTCCCGCGAGCCTCTTGCCCTTACTCGGCGATCTGCCAGCCACCCACCTGTGCCGCGAACGGCTCGGCATGCGTCGGCACTGACGCCACCAACGCGATCCACGACCCGTCAGCGAACAGCAGCTCGAAGCGGCCGCGCTGGAGCACACCCTTGGGGTTGGCCCGGACTCCGAGGGCAGTGGAGCGCGGAGCCTCCCACTGCGGCTCGAACACCTGACTGGTCTGCCAGAGTTTTGCGCGGTCCGCCAGTACGAGCACCCGGCGGTCGGTGAATGCGACCACCAGCGTCGAGGCGGGCGCGGCGCTGTAGTGCGTCACCAGGAACTGCCCGGCCTGGCTCTCCCATCCGCCATGCATGCCCTTGCCGTGAGCTGCCTGTGTGAAAGCGTTGTCGACAGCCAGCTCGGCACCTTCCATCCTCCGTTCCACCCGCCCGACGGGCTTCGGTTCACTCGGCCGCAGGAATCTTTGTACCGCCCGGGGGAGGCGGGACTTGATCCGTCGCTCCAGTTCCGACTCCTGCGGTAGCTGTCTCAACCAGACCGGCCGCTCGGGTACCCCTGGAGCCATGTAGCACTTGCAGCCTGCGATCAGCCGCTCCGCGGCCTGGAGGTGCGGCTGGACCTGGTCGCGGCAATCGTCGTTCATTCCCGTGTCTCTCTGATCGGACGAGTGGTCAGCCGAATGGATTGTCCCGGAACCGGGGTTCCACCGTCTGATGATCGTGATCTGACGGGTTGGCGATTCCGAGATCCTCACGAGCCGCCGTACTGGGATTGCGGTTCCCCGCCAGCCGGTCGTCGGCTTCGTCGGCGCCGATGCCCATGGCGCCTTGCATGCCTTCCTGATTTGTCTGTCCGACAGGGTCACCTGTGAGGCCGACCGCGCCGAGTGCCGCCTTTCCCGTGGTCTTCACGACCCGCTGAGCGACGAAGGCTCGCAGCCCGTCGGGGGTCTGCAAGTCGCCGACGTGCTTCCAGGTCCACGGCTTGGCCGTACTGAACCTGTTCGTCTTGGCGAGCACGCTGAGCGCCCTCATGCGCTCCGCGATCTTCTCCAAGGCTCTGGCGAGCCGTGCCACCAGGCTCGCGATCCGGGTGGCGGCCAAGGAGCCCTCAGCGGCGGCCGCGGCGGCACCGGCGGCCGCGGAAACACCCGCGGTCAGCGCGGCGAAGGCGGCGGAAGCAGCGAGAGTGATCAGCGCCCATTCAATCAGCTCGCGGATGACCGTCTCGACCATCTCCTGGATCATGCGGCACTCTTCGGCCGCTTCCCGGAGCAGCTCGGCCGTTCCCTCCATGTCCGCGGCCTCGGCATCGAACTCCGCTTCCAGGTCGATGAGTTCGTTGAAGAAGGCGTCAGCTGCCCCGCCGGACCATTCATGAGCGAGATCTGCGCGGTCACGCCGTTGGTCGGCTAGGAGATCACGGAGCGCACCAGCCTGCTTGGCCCACAGATCAGCAGCGTCCTGGAGGCCTTCGGGATCGCCGGTGACGAATTCGAGCTGCTCGGCCAGCGGTTCCACCACCGGGCGCATCAGCTCGTCGAGCAGCCCGCTGAGCGGGCTCATCCAGTCGTTGACCTTGCCGTAGGCATCGACCACCGCACCTGCCGGCCCGCTCACATCGCCCCCCGAGACTGGGCCGCGATGCTACGGACCTGGTCCACCGTGTGGTCCTCGACCTCCTGGTACGAGCGACCAGTCCGCTCGATGAACTCGGCGATCTGCTCCTGCTGTCCTGCCGCGAAGTCGAGGTTCTCCAATGTGGCGTCGACACGCTCGCGGTAGTCCTGACCGGTCTCCTGGGACTCCGGGAGCTTGCCGAAAGCGTTCGCACCGGGAGAGTGCGCACCCAGCGCCTCCCGGATCCGCCGCAGCCGCTCAGCGCGCTCCTGCGCAGTCCTTGAGAATCGAGTCAGTGCGTCCTGCGTGACTGCATACTGTGACGCCATGCATCCCCCGTGCGGCATGTTGTGTCAGGCAAGTTCCTCAACGTTCCTAACACAAGGCCGCATCAGTTTGCAGGTCGCACGAACCAGTTCTAGCCGCGCCTTGAGTCCCTACCTGGGAGCGCGGCAACAACCGACGATCGACGGACGTGGAGCAGGAGGACTGCCCCTGCTCCACGTCCGCCCGCCTTCAGGACGTCAGCCGCAGCGCCTTGAGCACGCCCGCGCTCAGGGCAACGTCGTTGTCATGAGCGCGGGACCGCGTGTTCGCCCTCAACTTCGTACACGCCCTGCGTAGTGTTCACCAGGCGAAGCGGTTGCCGTCCACTGTCGATCCGATCCCGCTGAATGATCCCCGCGTTGTTGACCAGCCCATGCACCTGGCCGTGGGTCTCCTTGAGCTCGGCGGCCAACTCAGCCCAGTCGGCCTCACGACTGACATCGATTCGCCGACACTCACTGCCCTCCGGCTGCGCATCGGTCCCGATCACGGTGGCCCCAGCCTGCTGCAAGGCGGCAGCCTCGGCGGCGCCCTGTCCTTTGGCCGCTCCGGTAACGACGACGACCTTGCCGACCAGGCGACGAGGGTACTGATCGCTTCCAGAGATCTGAGTCATGGCGGTCAAGGTATCCACGACGGGTAAGGGGCCGAGGGCTCCATCTCATCCCTGCCAACTGCTCGACGAGCCCATGCGGAACCCGGCTAACCGCCGCTTCCCACCAGTACTACGCTCAGCGATGTGCCCGAAGATCTCGAATGGACAGCGCCAGAGGGCTCCTGGGCTTCCTCCGCAGCCCGGCGCCGCAACATGCAGGCGATCCGCAGCCGTGACACAAAGCCTGAGAAGTTGATCCGTCGACTAGTGCACGCACAAGGACTGCGATACCGCGTCGACGCGCGTCCTCTGCCAGACCTCCGCCGAACTGCGGACATGGTGTTCGGCCCAGCAAAGGTGGCAGTCTTCATCGATGGCTGCTACTGGCACGGATGCCCAGAGCATTACGTTCCACCAAAGACGAACTCTGGCTATTGGTCAGAGAAGGTTGTCGGCAACGTTAAGCGTGACCGCGATACTGATCAACGTCTTGAAGAAGCTGGGTGGCTCGTGCTCCGTTTCTGGGAGCACGAGCCGTCAGACGCTTGTGCGGACAAGATCGCCGCTGCGGTTAACCGACGGCGGACTGTTGGTAATCGACCGACCTGATACAGGGAGGGTCATCTGTTCGGCCTGCTGAGCATCTGCGGATGAGCCGTCGACGTCCAGTTCATACTCGCGGAGAAGCTCATCGCGGTGCTCCGGACGGAGTACGGCAGCAATAGCACGGCCAACCGCCTCAGCAACCGGAGGGGGAAAAGCGTTTCCGACTTGCCGGTATTGAGCTGTCTTCCTTCCCTGGAACTTCCAGTCAGTGGGGAATCCCTGGATGATTGCAGCTTGCTCAACAGTCAGCATGGGGCCAGCAGGCCGGAAGAGATCCCGCTCCGGGTCGCATTTATCGAGATCGTTGGCAACACCCATCCCGTCCACACCTAGCGCCGCCCAAGCTCGCTTGGCCCTGGTCGGCCCGAGGTCCGCACCGCCATGCTTCTTCGACCCTCCTACCAGGGTCGGAGCCACACCGCGGCCAATCTCAGCCGCCCTGGAAGCCTTGCGCAGCCATTCCTGGTAAACGTGCCTTCCAGTGCGGTCTCCTGCCGTCGCGCGCTCCCCACGCTCGTTCTTCGACCAATACTTTCGGCAGCGCGTCTCCATAGTGGCAGCAAGTTCATCGACTACAGTCGCTCGCTTACCCTTGATTTCAGACGGCCACACGAAATCGAAATCTGCAGTCTTCAGCACATCTTCATGAATAACAACCAAAATGGCCCGCGGGCGGAGTTGCGGGACACCAAAATGAGCCGCATCGATCCGACGCCACACCTTTCGCATGGCGCGATCCTGCTCTGCAGCAGTCCAACTCTCCTTGACTTCTGGAACTACGTAACCGAAATCACGAAGATCCTTGAGGATCCTTCTACGGTAATCAATAAATACTTCCGGAGGTTCCAGGATTCCGCGAACATTTTCAATCATGACCGCTCTCGGCCTGAGATCTTCAATGATTTCAAGAGCCGCCGGAAAGAGGTCCCGCTCATCATCCTCCCCCAACTGCTTCCCTGCTAGGGAAAAAGGAGGGCACGGGACTCCGCCAGCCAGGAGATCCAGCCTTTCCTTACTGACATCAAGAACACTTCGAAGATTCTCGTAAATCTCGGAGGTAAGGAAATCGTTCACATCCATGGGCTTTAGGCTGTCAGTCCGCTCCTTCCCCCACCCTGGCCAGCCACCGACATTCGCCCGGAGCGTGTCCACCGCATGTGCATCCCACTCCACGAGACCCAGATGGTCGAACCCTGCATGGTGCAACCCCACGGCTTGTCCGCCCGCACCGGCACAGATCTCCAGCGAGGTCAGGGGCCGGGTGAACTGCGGACGTTCGCGACCGCTGGGGCTCATGGCGCTCCTTCCAGGAGTGACTCAAACTGGTCCCAAGTGTTGCAGAGACCATGATCACTTGCTGGCCCTTGAGCACTCGACACCCACTCAACACCACGAGTGTGCCATTGCCTCAGCCATGATCCTTGCCTGGGGCAGAGCAAGGATCACAAGCGCTGCTCTCCGATGTGACATTCCACACCGGACCCCGTCGAGCACAGCCCTACAGCTCACCTGCCGCCAATATGCCGTAGCAGCGCCTCAACGTCACCAGGCGCGAGCCCGGCGGCTACGGATGGCTCCTCCTCCAGATCCGCGAGCTGCTGGACTGTCGGGTCGTCAAGGATCTTCCCCATGAATTCGAGCTTCTGGTCCATCCTCACCTCGACCACCTCGTCGATCGTCCCGCGCGCCGCGATCACCGTGACCCGCGTCGCCGTATCGGGGGCGAGGCCCAGGCGGTGGATACGGTCAAGGCTCTGGAGATAGCGGCCGGCCATGAAGTCCCGGTCCACGTAGACAGCGTCGTGGCATACGTGGTGAAGACTGATCCCCTCACCCAGGGTGGCTGGGTTGGAGATCAGCACCATGCAGCTGGGATCTTCTCGAAAGCGGCGGAGCTGCTCATCTCGGTCTGGCGTCCCGCCGTACACGACCGCCGGGCTGTACTTCTCCAGCATCTGAGCCAAGGTCGTCAGGCTGCGTACGAAGGTCGTCCAGACCAGTGTCTTACGCCCCTGGGCGGCGTTCTCGGCCACGATCGCCAACGCCTCCTTGTACTTCGGAGACAGCTCGTAGTCGGGAAGATTCTGCATCAGCGAGTACAACGAGCTGCCGACCGGGATTTGCAGTGGGGGCAGTTGATAGGCAAGGGGCTCGTGTTTGGTGGCGCCTTCCAGCAGCAGTGCCGGACTGGTCGCAGCCATCAGCAGACGCAAGGCGGTCTTGCCGAGCGCGCTGAGATCGTCGCGTGCTGTGCCGGTGGACATTCCGCCCACCAATGAGCTGTAGATCTCGGCATGCAGCGCCGGCATATCCACGTACCGCATCCGCAGGGTCATCGGTGGCAGCCCGAGCTCCTGCTTAGTGGTACGGGTGAACAGCGGCCGCAGGACCGTACTCGCGTAGGCGAGGTCGCCGCCGGCTACTGCCCGGGTCACCGTCCGCTGGCCATGCCCAGGCCAAACGAAGCCCAGAAGATTCTCCAAATCCTTGGATCCGTTCGGAGCTGGTGTTCCAGTCAAGATGAGCCGCCGTTCCGCGAGCGGCCCCAATGCCATGCACGCGGCGCCGTATGTCCCCCGGGCGCCAAGCTTCATCCGGTGGGCCTCGTCGAGGACGATCATTGAGGGGGCGGACTTCAGCCAGTTCGCGAGCCGAGGCAGTGAGCGGTCCAGCCGCTCGTAGTTGACTATCAGCACCTCCGCCCACTGATCCAGCGATCCGTCCAGCACATGCGTGCGCAATGGGTAGTTGAAACAGACGGCAGTCTCATAACGCCAGGACTCATAAGCCGACTTGGGGCAGACAACCAGCAGTCTGCTGACGTGCCTCTGGATCCGCTGGGCCGCGTATAGCGCAAGGGCCACACGCGTCTTGCCGGCGCCAGGCACGCTGAAGTTCGCCCCATGTCCCAGAGACAGGAGCTTGGCGATGTCCCGGCGCTGGAACGTGTTGAGGTCAGCCCCCCAGGTATCGCCGAGCCGGCTCAGCACTTCGTCTGCAGCGACTTCCGAAGCCGCACCAACACCAGCCAGCCGGTCTTCGACCAGCCTGGCGTCCTTGACCACCCCAGACACGAGATTCAGGAGTTCCGGGGCCCACACGACACCGGCGTGATCGGGCCAACCGCTCAGCGCGCTTAGCTCCGCGAGGAGTTCATCCAGCGCTACCGAGGCGGAGAGGGGGCCCAGCTGGCCGCCGGTACGAAACCGGGCGACCAGCTGAACGAGGTTCTGCCGGTACGTGTCGTTGGTCCGCAGGACCACTCGGGTACGCGTGTCGTCGAACCTCAGGTGCAGGGACGTTTCCGTCACCGGGAGCCCTCCGCGGTGGCAGCGGCAAGGAGCCACGAGACCCCATCGCCGGGGTTCGGGATGCCCCGTCCGGCCTGCTGGGCAAGCTTGCGGAGACTGCCCTGGAGCTTGAGTACAGCTTCGTCGAAGGCCTCTTCGTCCAAGCTGTTTGAGGTACGGGCCTGGACCAGCTCGATGACGCACTGGTCGATGTTGGCGCACGCGTCCGCGAGCCGGGCCGGCGCAAGCTGCTTCCGCTTGCGGACCCGGGCGTCCCGGCCATGACTGTCGATCGCCTGGTCGAAAGCACCCTTGGCCCCGTCGAGGAGCGCCTGCGCGGAAGCCTTCTCGCTGTCGGGCAGTCCCGCCGTCGTGTTGCGGACGGTGGCAGCCGCCCGGAGGATGCGGTCGTTCAAGGCCCGGGCCGCGGAGACGGCCGACGAAGCAGCCGGCACATCCAGGCCGAGTCCGGGGATGGAGACGGACGTGACCGGCTCGGCCATCCCGCTGTCCGCCAGCTCCGCCGGCAACGCCTTCCCCAAGTACCCCTCTTCCAGGAACACCTCGTCGATATGACGTACGTCCGTCTTCGAGAAGTCCAGCAGGATCGCCGCCAGGCGCCACTCCTTCAGGATTTCGGCCTGGTCCCGGTCCAGGTTCTCAAGCTTCTTGTACAGCCGCTCCAGCTCCTTGAGCCGTTCCTGGGCCCCTTCCCAGTCGACCAGGCGCAGCGCTACACCCCCGCCGCTCGCGCTGCGGTCGTTCAGCTCCCTAATGACGCTGAGGATCCATCGCTCCTGGTGATAGGTCGCCGTCCGGATCCGGAACTCCTTGGAGATCTGTTCAGGCGTCCGTCCCAACGTCGCCTGCTCTTCCATGGCGAGCAGCCGGTTGATGTAAGAGTAGTCGCGCCGCTGATCCTGACGGAGCTGGAGCGCCAGTTCTACGGCGTCGATGTCGGCCTGAGTAAATGACGGGGGAAGCACGCCCACCCGCATCGACTGCGCGCCGAGTTCCCGCAGGGCAACAGCACGGGTGTTGCCGTTCACCAGCACCCCGTGGTGGGTGACCAGCCCAGGGTCGTTCTGCCCGAACTGGCGCAGGTCCTCCTTGAGCTTGTCGAAGTCGGGGTCCCGCAGCTCCGGGTTGGACGGCCGAGCCTGGAGGAGAACGCGCAGATACTCCTGGCCAGCCTCTCCGAAGGGATCCTTGTCCAGGTTCTGGTCCTGGTCCGGCTTGTGGGTGCGCTGGGCGCGAATCCGGTGCGTCCCGGGGTTGAGGTAGAGATCTCCCAGCGGAAGGTCAACCACGTCGACGTGGATCTGTTGTCCGTTCCACTCGACGGTGACGGTTTCCCGAGTTCCTCCGGCGGCCCTCACCTCCTCAACCCTCTTCTTGATCAGCTCACTGAACTGCTCCGCGCGCGGCGGCGGCGGGAACTCCCGCAGCATGATCCTTACCGTCCTTCCCTGTAGCTGAATTACTGTGGCCGGTCCGTCTTTTCCTGCTGCCGCTCTTCGTCAGCTGGTCATGTCGTCGATGGCCTTACCCACCGCGGCACGCGACTCCTGGGGAAGGGCCCGGTAAATGCCCCAGATCTTTTCAATCGGGCTGAACGTCCGCTGGTCAGCGGCAATCCACTTAGCGAAGAGCCGCTGCTCCAACGGGGCAAGCGCCTCTACGAGTTCCAGCAGCGCATCAAGGTCGACCTCACGGTCAGCCCCTCCCCCGGTCCCGCACCGCTTGCACTCGGTGATGAGCTGGTACTCAGCCACCGCGTTCTCGCCCTCGCCGGAGTGCAGGACCTTGCGCCTGGAGACGTTGAGCTTGGCAAGCTCGACTCCGCCGCTGTCCTCGTACGCCTCGCCGGCACC
This sequence comes from Streptomyces sp. SAI-127, assembly GCF_029894425.1. Classification (NCBI taxonomy): domain Bacteria; kingdom Bacillati; phylum Actinomycetota; class Actinomycetes; order Kitasatosporales; family Streptomycetaceae; genus Streptomyces; species Streptomyces sp. SAI-127. The sequence goes on along the minus strand of NZ_JARXYJ010000001.1, from coordinate 6,471,939 downwards.
GACACCACACGACTGGCACAAATGGTTGTCGTCGTGGAGAACCTTCGCGCGCTGGGCAGCGGTCAGGCTGGACTTATGCTTCGGCGCCTTCGACCTGCCCGGGATCCAGACGTCAGCGCCCCTGGTCACGAACCGCTGCTCCTGCTGGAGCAGGGAGGGGTCGTCGCGGCTCGTGTCGATCCGCCAGCCGTGGTCGCGCAAATCACGGAGCCTGCGGTCAATCTGCGCGACCTCCGGGAACGCCTCGCGCAGCTGTGTCTTGGTGAAGACGCTGCCCTCCCCCACCTCGGTGACCAGCCAGAGCGCGGCCCTCACCATGGTTCCGAACGTCTTGTCCTGGTAAGACGGAATTCCCTCCATATACCCCTCCTTGAATCCGCGAACTTGCGCAACCTGGCCCGTCGCCAGTTTCAGAGCGTGCAGGAACCGCCACTGGGCGGTATGCACTTCAATTGCCGCAGCCCACCCGCTCCTCGGTAGCCCTTCCAGCAGCTCACACCATGAGGCGAGGAAAAGTCCAGCCCATTCACGCTTGCTCGGAAGAAAGCAAGTAGGGGTATTAACTTGCTCGGGAAATAGCAAGCTTGCCTGGCAGAAGGCAAGAAAAGGCAGGTGTAACGGCGAGTGCAATCGGGCACAATTGCCGGATCGCAGACCGGCCTTGGGGTGACATCCCTCAGGGCACCTGAGCAGCTCTGGAAGGCAGAACCGCATGACGTCACCCGTGGGAGACCGTCCGCCCAGGCGCGGCTGGCTGGAGAGGGACCTGCACGACAGCTGTCCGCCACGCAAGCGGGAACTCGCCTTAGCCCTCCGCGCCTTGTGTCGCTTACTGAGACGAAATGATCAAGGTTTGGGCGCATCAGATGAGTCAGCAGCTAGGCCGCTGACTCAGGACGAGGTCGCGACTCGCCTGCTCAGCAACGCGACTTCCCTGTCACGTTTCCTGAACCACGACCCTGACAACCCCAGGGTTCCCGACGAGGGTTTCGTTGAACGCCTGTACAAGGAGGCCTGCTCAGACGCCGCCACGCGCGGTCAGGATGTCGGCATCACACGTGAGGTCTTACTTGACCTTCGCACTAGCGCCGAGGGGGAACGACGAGGCTGCAGGCAGTGCGTCGAACTGGGGAAGAGAATCGATTCGCTCACCCAGGGCTTCAACATCGCTTGCCCTTCATGTACCGCACGTCAACAGCGACAACAGGCTGCGGACTCCGTTCAGGTGACATCCCTGAAGAACCAAGTTGCGGCCCTTCGAGCCACAGTGCGGGAAATGAGAACCACCGAGGCCGGCCTGCAAGCACGTCTTGCGGCGGAGCAAGCAGCCAGAACTCCGCTGCCGGTCCCCCGTCAGAAGAGGGACCGGCAGCGGAGCAAAAAAGAGGAGGCCGTAGCACAGCAGCTCGCAAGACAGGCGGGGGAACTGGACAGCACCGGGAAGCCCAACTTGGCCCTCACCCTCCTCCGCCAGGGCACGACAGAGCTGTTGACCCCGGCCGAGACCGCACACGTCATGGTCGAGCTGAGGCGACACGAGCGGGATCACCTTGCCGACAACCTGATCCACGTCTACGGGCGTGATCAAGGAGACCGGCACATCATGGCCGTAGCTCTGGAGTTGCATGAGGAAGGAGCTATAGAGGACGCCGGCGCCATACTGAGAGCGGCCTTGCGGTAGTGGGCCGGCGCGTGAGCTCGTTGGACGGTCGTTGGCGACACCTGTTTGGGTTCCTGGTACAGGCGCACCAGTCAAGGCGACGGCCGGACCGCGTCATCTCGGCCGGTGACTCAGCTCAACACAACAGCGCTGGCGGGAGATACAGCTACCACCGGTCTGCTGGAACGGCTAACACAATGAGGTGTATCGCTCCTGATGGCCGTGCTTGACAGGTCAGTTGGACGTTGTCCGGGCCATGGGTACTTCGCCGTGGATCGTGTCGGATGACCAGCCCTGAACGGTCGGTGATCGGCAGACGTCCGAGGTGTCGGACCGCCGCTGTTTTCTCGGTCGCAGTGGCTCTATCCGGTCCTAGACTTTCCCCTGCGCACCCAGCCGGGGAGGGCTGATGCGCCTTACGATTCCAGGGGAGCGTTTCATGGCAGCAGCGCACGCCACATCCGACCAGCCGCAAGTCCGGGGCGTCTTCGACTGCGACGAGGCCCATCGCAGCCCACTCCGCTCCGACTACAAGCGGATCTTCGATTCCGGTCTGGTCGTGCTTGACACCAATGTGCTGCTCAACCTCTACCGCTCGAACGAGAGCACCCGCCGGGACACCCTTGCCGCCCTCGCCAGACTTCGCGAGCGCCTGTGGATTCCACACCAGGTGCTCACGGAGTTCTGGCGTAACCGCGAGTCGCCGACCGTACGCCATCACCACGCGACCAAGGCCAATGAGGCGAGCGCCGCGCTCGATAAGGCGGTCAACGCGGCCCGGACAGTGGTGACCACTTGGCTGACCGCCGTCCAACTCAAGGACAACGAAGAGGCTGTAGAGCGGACTGACCGAGACCTGACCGAGCTTGCCAAAGCAGCTGGCAGCCTACAAAAGTTCATCCGGGCGCAGGCCGAGTGCGACGCACTCAGGGAGACTGCCACCACTCACACTGACCCGGTGCTCAACGCCCTCGAACCGCTTCTGCACGGCCGGGTCGGCGAGCCGCTGCCGTCGGACGAATACGACAACGCCGTGAAAGAGGCGCAGGAGCGCGCCGACGAGGGGATACCGCCCGGGCACGAGGACTTCCGCACCAAGGAACCCGAGCTAGCTGCCGGTGACTACCTCGTGTGGGTACAGCTCATGGCGGAGGCCCGGCACCGCGGATGCGACGTTCTACTGGTCACGGGGGACATGAAGAAGGACTGGTGGACCAACCGCGGATACGACATCCCGCCTCGTCCCCGTGCCGAACTCCTCCAGGAACTACGGGAGCAGGCCGGGGTGGGACTCTACATGCTCACTCCAAGCGAACTGCTCCGCTGGGCCAAAGAACTCCTCGAACTGAATGTGGACGAGGGCTCGGTCCGCGACCTGGAGCAGCTGGGCGAGGCATCGGCCGACAAAGGCTCCGAAGATGAAGCCTGGACGGCGGAGTCACTGGCGGCATTCATGGACGAGCTGATGAGGCGCTACCCATCCCGAGTCAAAGCAATCGTTGCAGCTGCGGCAAACGGCGGGTTCGTGGACCGGGAGACGGTGTACGAGCTTGCCGGCTACGACGAGACACGCAGACTCCGCGGCTTCACCCAACCGATCGGCACCCTGTCGAGGGATCTGCAAGCGATAGGTGTCCTAACAGGAGGGGAGCCTTTCCTGCTCACCACCGTCTACGGCCACGCCACCGACCCTTCCTGGGCGAAGGGGTTCCGCATTCCCAGCGGGGTGATTCCCCTGCTCCGGAGCAAGTACGAGGGAGGCGACCTGTGGCAAACCCGAGACAGCGGAGAAGTTGGGAGCGAACTTTCCGACAGGGGCCAAGAAGGGCTAACGCGATGACTGGAGTTGCCGGTGGGTGATGAGGCAGCAGGCCAGTTTGAGGAAGGCTTCGTGGATGCCGGGTCGGCGTTCCCAGCTGACGCGGAGTCGTCGTAAGCCGTGGAGCCAGGCAAAGGTCCGCTCCACCACCCACCGGTATAGGCCAAGCCCGCTGCCATGGCGGGTGCTTCGGCGAGCGATGGCAGGGATGATGCCGCGGGCGCGGACCTGGTCGCGGTAGATGTCGTGGTCGTAGCCGCGGTCGGCGAACAGCGAGTCCGGCCTGTGCCGTGGGTGGCCGACCCGGCGCGGACGGGCGGGATGGCATCCAGCAGCGGGAACGGCTGGGTGATGTCGTTGCGGTTGCCGCCGGTGAGAATGACGGCGAGCGGGGTGCCGGGGCCGTCGGTGATCAGGTGATGCTTCAATCCTGCCCGGCCCCTGTCGACGGGTGAGGGGCCCGTGTGGAGCCCTCTTTTAGGACCCTGACGTGGGAGGAGTCGACTACGCAGCGGTACCAGTTGAGCCGTGCTGCGGCGTTCAGTTCGGCCAGTAGGACCTCGTGGAGTCGTTGCCAGACGTCGGCCTTGTTCCAGTCCCGTAGTCGGCGCCAGCACGTTATTCCGGAGCCGAAGCCGAGCTCCTGGGGAGGTCTTCCCACTGGATATCGGTGTGCAGTCACAGCACCTGACGGTCGGGGATCGGCAGACGCCCAGGGTGCTGCGAGCAAGATGTCCGTTTCGATTCTCCAGGTTGGTGCAGATCCTCCGGTCAGTTCGCGGGACATTTTGTTAGTCCTGGCACAGTGGATCAGCGTCCGGGATCTTTGCGGAAGGGCTTCGTAGCCCCGTGCCAAGCGGCGATGCTGCATCAGCCAGCGGAAGGCTGCTCGATAACCCACCACTTGGGCAGCGGCTCGTCACGCACTGGGCTTCCACCACGGCCGCAGTGGGCTCCACTCGGCGGCCATGGAATTGGCAGGCCTTGTCGCCTAAGGGGTCCTTGCAGAATGATCCTTTTGTGGCACGTTGGAGATGCATGTGATTCCGTGTTTTGTGGGGTGTGACCATGGCGCGGCGGAAGCCGTGGGAGGTCAGTGACGAGTTGTGGGCGGTGATCGAGCCGCTGTTGCCGCAGCATGAGCGTCGTTACAGGCATCCGGGCCGCAAGCGGATCGATGACCGCAAGACGCTCCAAGGGGTGCTGTTCGTCCTGTACACCGGTGTCCAGTGGGAGTTCCTGCCGCAGGAGTTGGGGTTCGGTTCGGGTCCCGTGTGCTGGCGGCGGCTGGCCGAGTGGCAGGAGGCCGGGGTGTGGGAGGAACTCCAGCGGGTGCTGCCGGACGGGTTGCGGGCGGCCGACCGCCTCGACTTCTCCCGCGCCACCATTGATGCGTCCCACGTGCAGGCCAAGCGGGGGCGAAGCAGCCCAAAAGTCGGTCCGCGCCCGGTTGACCGTGCACGGCCGGGCTCGAAGCATCACGTGCTGACCGAGGCGCACGGCATCCCCCTGCGGGTGTCCCTGACCGGCGGTCACCGCAACGACGTCACCCAGCTCCTGCCCCTGGTCGACAGCCTTGGGCCGGTGCGGGGCAAGCCGGGCCCGCCCCGGCGCAAGCCACGCACGTTGTATGCCGACCGCGGCTACGACCACGACATCTACCGCCGCCGACTGCGCGAGCGCGGCATCACACCGAGGATCGCCCGACGCGGCCGGCCGCACGGCTCGGGACTGGGCAAGGTCCGATGGATCGCCGAGTCCGCCATCGCCTGGCTCCACGGCCCCCGCCGCTTACGAATCCGCTGGGAAGTACGCGACGACATGCACGGCGCCTTCCTCCAACTCGCCCACTGCATGACACTCGCCCGCAAGCACCCGGCTTTCTGAAGGCACCCCTAACAGGTCGTGCACCCGGGCTACCGTTTCAGGTTCGGTCCGTCTCGCCCGCCAGGCGCTGAAGACCGGTTCGATCAAGGCCCAGCGGGCGTCGGACACGTCACTGCGGTGCGGAGAACGAACACCCACCCCTTATGCACCGACCGTCAACAGCGCCAGTCACAAAGACGCCCCAGAACACCAACTACCCAGGGAAGATGTCTCTAAGCCGCATCCGCTTCAGCCTCGTAGTGCATCTGAGCACGGTCGAGGATGTCATCCGGATCATGTCCACGGGCAGCACTCCAATGGAGCAGGTTGGCGATCAGCTCAACGGCTGAATCTGTGAGGACAGTCTCCCGCTGCCTGCCCAGCAAGGGCATTGCACCACTCACTACCTGGTACCTCTCAAGCGCCTCAACGGCCCGCTCGATGCGTCGGCACGCCCGTTCCGAGCTGATGGCGATCTCACACCAGACCGCCTTGCCGACGGCGGTCAGGACAGTTCCCCAGTCCACCGCCAGCGCCGCGAGAAGGTGCAGACCGCGGCCGCACTCCTCGTCACAGCCTGCCGTCTTGGACGTCGGCACCGCCTGACTCTTGTCGTGGACTTCCAGCCTCAGTCGCTCTCCCCTCCGTTCAAGGATCAGAGTCGCTGAAACACCTTCGCCGACATGTTTGAAGACGTTCGTCGCCAGCTCCGTGACGAGCAGCTCTGCCTCATCCGTTGCTGTCGACACGCCCCACAAGTTCAGCTGCTTGGCAGCGGCCTTCCGGAGAAGGCGCACTTCCGCTGGTACTGCCTCGAAGGGTAGGACACAGCGGAGTTGGGGCTCGGACATCTCGTAGCCGGGCATGGCTACTCCTCCCTCCCAAGCCACACAGATGCTGCGCCTGCCGTGTTCACACGACTGCACTGTGTAGCGGTCTGAGAGCGAGCATGGCATAGAGAAGTCTCACTGTGTAATTTCTCACGAGAACCTATCGAGTGAATCTGATGGTGGGTCCGGCTGCCCCCTGCCTAGCCTGATGGGATCTCCGGGCCTGACGACCCGGTACTCGGCGGAGGAGCCACATGCCCGAACGCACCACAACCCGGCGTCGTCAACTAGGCGCGACAATGCGCAAGTTGCGCGCCCGCAAGGGCCTGACGCTTGAGGAGGCCGGGCAACTCGTCGGCGTTTCCAAGGCAACGGTGAGCAGGTACGAAACCCAGGCCGGACCGGTCAAGTGGATCGTCGTCGACGCACTTTGCCGCGAGTACGGGGCAACCGACGCCGAGCGGGCGGCCATTGTCAGGCTCGCCAAGGACGCCAAGCAGCAAGGCTGGTGGAGTTCCTTCGCCGACTCCATCCCCGAGAGCATGAACCTGCTGCTCACCCTGGAAGATGAGGCAGTACACGAGAGCCACTTCGCGTGTGTCTACGTCCCCGGCCTTCTGCAAACCCGCGCCTACAGTACGGCTCTGCAGAAGGCCAACGAGGTGCCGTTGGAACCCGCGGAGATCGAGCGGCTGGTCGACATCCGCATGAAGCGGCAGGACATCCTCTCCCGCCCGAAGCCGCCGCGCCTGTGGGCCATCCTCGACGAGTCCGTGATCCGCCGTCTCGTCGGATCGCCGGCGACCATGAGGGAACAGCTCGACCGGCTGCTCGAAGCCAACGAGTCGCCTCACACAACGCTCCAGGTTTTGCCCTTCTCCAAAGGAGCCCACGCTGCTGCTCTGGGAAGCTTCGTCGTCATCGGCGGTGCCGAACCAGGTCTGGATGTCGTGTATGTCGACTTCCACACAGGCTCCCTCTTCCTGGAGAAGGACGAGGAATTGGATCGATACAGACTTGCGTTCGAGTACCTACGCGCACAAGCGTTGGACATGGAAGCCTCCTCCGCCATGATCCATCGCGTCCGCAAGGAGTTGTGATGTCCGTCGGCCCTCAAACCACCTCCGAACCTGCATGGTTCAAGTCGTCGTACAGCGGCGGCAACGCGACCGAATGCGTCGAAGCCGCGTTCGTCCCCTCCGGGGTACTCATACGGGACTCGAAGCGCCCCCAGCATCAGCACCTCACCGTGTCAGCACTGTCCTGGACCGAGTTCCTGGCAAGCGGCATCTTGCAGCAACGAATGATCAACTCCGGCCTAACCTGATCACCTGTTGGCAACTCCCGTCATCCCTGCAAGAGTTGAGCACCACCAGTGAGGCTCAGGGGACACGGAGCGACAGTGCAGGTATGGAGACAGATCTGGCTGTTCCTGTGCGCCGTGGGCCTCGCGTTCGTCGCTCTCGCCTATCCCCGTAGTCATGACGACGTCGTCGACGCGACCCAGTTCAGCATCGCCTTCTTCGCGACGCTGCTGACGGGTGAAGCGGTCATCTTCGCGCTGACCTTCTCCGCCGCCAGCTCCTGGCCGTCGTTACGGGCGATCGACGGGCACATCGCGTTCCGGGAGTGGGTGCTCATCGGGTGGTTCGCGGCACTGTTCACCGGCTGCGGGCTGCTCGGCGACAACGCCACCAGTGCCACCTACGGCGCGCTGCTGTTCCTGCTGGCGAACATCTACGGAGTCTTCTCCTTCGTACGGCTCTTCGGGCTTGCCAGCATCGGTGGCCGCAATCAGCTGCTACGCCACACCCTTGCCGACGCGCTGGCTCGGCAGGGAGGCAGCAGCGGGGGCAGAAGCCGACGAGGGAGCAGCCGTCCCGGCTCGTCCTCCCCTGGCCTTGAGCACGATCCCATCGTCAACTCCTACCTGGGGACCGTCAGTCAGGCCGCGACCGGCAACGACCCGACCGCTATCCGGCATCTCGTCGACCAGTTGGTAGAGGCGGAGGTGCCGGTCGAGGCCGTCGACGATGCCATCACCGTTCATCTCGATGTGCTGCACCGCCTCGTGCGGGCCACTCTCGCCGGCGGTGCCGACCCGATCCAGGTCGTCTCCTGCGCCCACGCGCTCATCGACTCCGTGATCGGCCACTGCCGACGGCTGTCCGACCCCGCTCCGCCGCTCGGCGCTCTCAGCCGCTACCTGGCGTGGCTCGCCAACACCGCCCTGCTGATGTCCGTACGTGGCGTCGCCTCCAGCCGGGCCGCCCGTGAGCTGGCCGCCCTCACCACCGACGCCCGGCTGAAGATCCTGCGCTGCGTCGACCCCGACCCCAAGTCCGCCGCCAACCATGACGAACTCGGTTCCATTCTCACCAGCCCGCTCCAAGTACTCTTGTGGACCGGCGACTTCACCGAGTTCCACGGCGCCCATCAGGCCAGCGCGCTGTACGGGACGTACGAGATCCTCACCGGCACCAAGTTCATGGGGAACTACTGGGACGGGGCCTCCATCCTCACCCAGCTGCGTCATTCCCTGTACGGCGATCAAGGCCGCGTCTCCACGCCCGAGGCCGACGCCGCCCGACGGGCTCTCGGTTCGGTCGGGGACTACGACCACTTCTGGGCCCTCGTCTCCGTGACGGCACTCGCGACCCTGCGCGATGCCCGGCTGCCTCATCCACCAGAACTGATACGGCCCGAATTCACGCCCGACCACCAGTTGTTGGGTGCCTACCTGCGGACCTTCGCCACCCACCGTTACTTCACCACGGCAGCCGAGGCCCGCGAGGCCCTCCTGAGTCTTGTCTGCCGCGCCGACCCTCCCGGTTCGGCCACCGCGGAGATACGGCGAGCCCGAGGCGGCCGCACCTACCGGCTCCCCGTTCCGCTGGTCGAGCCCCAGCGGCGGCCCTCCGCGATGATTCTCGCCGTCGCTTCTCGCCTGGCCCCGCTCGCTCCCGCCGAGAGTGACTCCGAGTTGCGTGACTTTCTCGCCGTACTCCCCGCTCCTGCCCTGCAGGCGACCGCCCGCCTTGCCACGCGGGTTCTGCCCGGGGCCGCCGGGGAGAACGACCCCGTCGAGGCCGTCGTCACCGGCCTGGCCGTCCTGCAACTGGTCGGCGCCCACACCCGGGAGGGATCGTGACCGAACCCGTCATAGACCCGGCTTCCTGGCGCGAACGCCTCGCCGGGCTCGAAGCACCGGACGTGACCGCGGCGGTGGTCGTGCAGTGTGACCAGGTCTGGCTCCAGCCCGAGTTCACCGCCTTCCGTAACGAGGTGGACCAAGCCCTGATGACCGCTCAGCTGCGACGCGGCGAGCGTCTCACCCTCACCCGTGTCATCCTGCACAACCTCCCCCTCACCCCCGAGACCATCTCCCGACCGCCCTCCGTCGACCGGGCTTTCGCCGAGTGGCACGAGCGGCTGTCCGCCACGGGCGTTCTGCTCTGCCCGGCAGGCTCGTCCGCCGCTCCGCGCATCCACCGGCTCATACTCCGCGGCGACCAGTCGGGCGCAGACATCCCGGATATGGTCGAACTGTTGAAAAACGGGGACTGGACCGATCCCCACAAGGCCGAACTGGCGTTGCACACCGTCACCACCGCCAGAGCGACCACGCCCCTCACCGGCTACGACATGGATTTCGACGGCCCCTTCGGCGACGCCGATCCCTCTATTTACATGTAAGTGCACCCGCAACCGGCTCGACGGAACACTTGGAGAACAGGTGCCCTACGCTCCCGAGACCCCTCAGGACCACGTCTTCCTCACCCAGGCCATCGAACTGTCCCGCCACGCCCTCGAGGACGAGGGCAAGACCCCGTTCGGCGCGATCGTCGTCATCGACGGCGAAGTCGTGGCCACCGGTACCAGTTCGGTCGTCGAGCTCCGCGATCCCACGGCACACGCCGAGGTCATGGCCCTGCGTGCCGCCGGTACGAAGCTCGGGCGCCATCTGATGGAAGACGCCGTGATGTACTCGAGCAGCGAGCCGTGCCCCATGTGCCTGACCGCCTGCTACTGGGCGCGCATCCCTCGTCTCGTGTACGCCGCCACCAGTCACGACGTCGCCGTAAACGGCTTCGAGGACCTCCAGTTCTACCGCGAGCTCGCTCTCCCCAACGCCGAACGGACCCTCCTCACTGAGACCTCCGCAGGCGGCGAGGCCCGCGAGATCGCGGCCTCGGCTCTTGCCGGCTGGGCGGACAAACTTCCCTTCCCCGTTGAGCCGAAGCTCTGAGGTCCACGTCGCAGTAGGCATGGGCCGACTTCACTCCTCGTAAGGCGAAGCGGTGTCATCGTGGCGTGATGACCGAGCCGATCACCCCGACCAGGAGAGCATCGCGTGACCACCGTCAACGGCATCGACGTCCGCGCCACACACCACTGCGAGACATCAACCCTCGGCGTACTCCTCCGCCACCAAGGACTCGATCTCTCCGAACCCATGCTCTTCGGCCTCGGCCGCGGGCTGTCCTTCGTGTACTGGGACAGCAAGAGCATGGGGTTTCCCTTTCTCGGGGGGCGGGTCAAACCGTTCGAGCTCACCCGGAATCTCGCCGAGGCGCTCGGGCTGGATCTCGTGGTGCAGGAGACCTCCTCGGCCCGGAAGGGCTGGGCGAACGTGGTGGAGGTCATTGATGGTGGCCGGCCCGTGGGGCTGCAGCTCGACAGTTACTACCTGGACTACTTCGGGTCGAAGGTGCACTTCGGTGGTCATGTCGTCGCCATGTACGGCTACGACGACCAGGTCGCCTACCTGGTGGACACCGAGCAGCAGGGCGGAGCGGTGTCCACGAGTCTCAGCGGTCTTGCTCAGGCTCGGGCCGCGCGTGGGCCCATGACCGCCAGGCACCGGTCCTTCAGCCTCACCGCTCCCCAGGACCTGCCTGCTGCTCACGAGAGGATCATTCCCGCCATCACCGCCTGCGCGGACGCCTTTCTCAACCCGCCCATCGCGAATCTCGGTCACCGTGGCATCGAGAAGAGCGGCAAGCTGGTACGCACCTGGCTGCGGCGGACCAACGATCCGCAGCGGGACCTGCCGCAGGCCGCGCTTCTGATGGAGAAGGCCGGTACCGGCGGTGCCCTGTTCCGCAATCTCTACCGCGACTTCCTCGCCGAGTGCTCCCAAGTGCTGGAGCCGAGTCCCCAGTTGCGCACCGGCCTCGGGCTGTACACCGAGGCCGCCGCGCTGTGGACGGAGGTCGCCGCGCTGATTACCCGAGCCGGGGAGGCGGGCGATGAGCGGTACCTCGTACGGGCGGGCACCGCCCTCCACGAGCTGTCACGCATCGAACGCGACGCCATGGAGGCGCTGAGCCGTCTGGAGTCGTCAACTACCCAGCGCTAAAGCGCCGGGCTTGCACAACGGGCATCACTGGCGGTGATGCTGGGTTTGCGTCCAGTCCCGCCCCGAGGTGTCCGGGGCGGGGCAAGGGCCGTTGACTGGGCCCCGCGTCGCCACAATCCCTGCGCGAGCAGCACCCCGACGAATACAGCGCGTTGCTCCGAGAGTTGTCCGAGCAGCGGCCAGCCTGAGGGCCGGGGCCGGGCTCGGCACACATCCCGTCGCTACGTGAGCTCCTCGGCGGTGTAGTAGCCGTCCCTGACCAGTACTTCGTAGTTGGTCTTGTCGATGCTCTGCGGCTGGAGCAGGTAGGCGGGCACGTCCTTGACGCCGTCGTTGTAGCTGAACCGGTCGTTGATCCGCGTCGCCCGGCCCCTGAGGATGTCGTCGACCATCCACGCGGCGGCGCCGGCGAGGACGCGTACGTCCTTGTAGACGGTCTGCGACTGCCGGCCCGCGATGATCGACTTAACCGAGGGCAGCTCGGCGTCCTGGCCGGTGACGATCGGGAGGGGCTTGCCGGCGGAGCCGTAGCCCTGCGCCTCCAGCGCGGACAGGACACCCCGGGAGATGCCGTCGTATGGCGACAGGACCGCGTCGAGCGTCCTGCCGACGTACCACCGGGTGAGCAGGCCGCTCATGCGCTTCTGCGCGGTGGGTCCGTCCCAGCGCGGGGTGGTGAGCTGGCCCAGCCCGGTCTGACGGGACGGGACGACCAACTGCTTGCTGTCCAGGAACGGTTGCAGGAGCGCCATGGAGCCCTTGAAGAAGTACTTGGTGTTGTTGTCGTCGGGGGAACCGGCGAAGAGCTCGATGTTGAACGGGCCCTTGCCCTTCTCCAGGCCGAGCTTCTCGATGATGTAGTTGGCTTCTATCCGGCCGACCATCTCGTTGTCGAAGGAGACGTAGTAGTCGACGTTCCCAGTGCCGAGGATGAGCCGGTCGTAGGAGATCACCGGGATGCGCGCGTCGGAGGCCCGCTTAAGCACGCCGTTCAGCGACTTGGCGTCGATGGCCGCGATGATCAGCGCGTCGACGCCCTGCTCGATCAGGGTCCCGATCTGTGACAACTGGGCTTTCGGGTCGTCGTCGCCGTAGACCAGCTTGGTCTTGTACCCCCGTCTCTTCAGACCCTCGACGACGCTCTTGCCGTCGGCGAGCCAGCGCTCGGAGGACTGGGTGGGCATGGCGATGCCGACGGTACCGCCCTCGGAGCGACTCTGGGAGCTGCCCTCCCTCTCCTTGCCGCAGGCGGACACGGTAAGGGCGAGGGAGGCGGTTCCGGCGAGGGCGGCGAGGGTGGCTCTTCGGGTGAGCATCGTGAATGGGTCCTTGTTCTTCTCGTCGTTGACACGATGACGGCGCATCAGACGTGCAGGCACCCGGACGGGTGCCGTGCGGGTGGAGCGGGTGGATACCCGAATGCCCTGAACGGGCCGAACGTCAGGGGGTCGGCGGTCCTGCCGTACAGGCCTGCTCCCGCTGTTCCGGGCGTGCACAGGGAACCGCCTTACAGATGTCCGAAATTTCGTCACGCGTTCTATATGCCGGCGCGACGGTAAAGGCGGGTGAGGGAGATGTCAACGCTGTGAACAGGATCAGTTACAGAGAGCGTGTGCGGGACGGGAACGCCGGACCGGACGTGGGCCAAGGTGTGGGAGTCCGAGATCCATGACAAGGGTTTCCGGCTGCACTGGTGGACCCCGGCGAGGCGAGTGCCGTGCGCTGGGTCACAGCAGAAGAGTTCGCCGGGCTGCATCCTGTCTTCGCGGAGGACCTGGTCTTCTTCGACCGCGTACTGCCGCAGCTCTGAGCGGTCGGACGCCGGCCGCGGGGATACTGCCTATCAAGCACCGACCCTGGAAGGCGACGACATCATGCTCATCCTCTTTGGCACCAAGGGATACCTGTACCAGCTCGCGATACTCACCCTGGTGTGCGGGCGCTGCGGGAACCCGGCCGCGCACACCCTGCGCAAGCGCGTCACGAAGTTCACGCTGTTCTTCGTGCCGCTGTTCCCGATCTCCACCAAGTACGCGACGCAGTGCACGTTCTGCGGCGCGGAGAGCAAGGTGAGCGCGGAGGAGGCGGAGCAGCTGCAGACGCAGGCCAACGCCGGTGGCCAGACCGGGGGTCAGGTGCACGGCGGACAGGCCCCGCAGCAGCCGTACCACCAGTAAGGGCTCAGATGAGTTTGCGGGCCACCCCGCCGTAGAAGCCGATCTCCTCGGAGCGGGGCGGCGGGGGTGTGTCCGGACGCCAGAACGGGACCTGGGCCACGCCCGGGTCGAGCAGCTCGAAGCCGTCGAAGAAGCGCTCGATCTCGGTACGGGTGCGGAGGTTCATGGAGGCCGTCGCCTTGCTGTAGACGGCCGCCGCCCCGCTGCGGTCGGCGAAGTCTCCCGTGGCGTGGGAGAGGATCAGGTGGCTGCCGGGCGCGAGGGCGTCGCGGAGGGTGGCGATGATCTCCTCGGGCTTGTCCGCTTCCGTGAGGAAGTGGATCACGGCGACCAGGAGCAGGGCCACCGGCTCGTCGAAGTCGATGACGGCGTGTACGTCGGGGTCGTCCAGGATCGCCCGCGGGTCGCGCAGGTCGGCCAGGACGATGCCGGTCGTGCCGGCCGCGCTGAGCAGGGCGCCGGCGTGGGTGTGCACGATCGGGTCGTTGTCGACGTAGACGACGCGGATGTCCGGTGCCACCTCCAGGGCCGTCTCGTGGACGTTCGGTGAGGTGGGCAGGCCGGTGCCGATGTCGAGGATCTGGCGGACGCCGGTGCCGACGACGTGACGGACGGCCCGGCGCAGGAAGGCCCGGTTGGCCCGTACGCCGATCCGTGCCTCCGGGGCCGCGGCGATGAGCTGCTCGCCGGCCCGGCGGTCGACCTCGTAGTTGTCCTTGCCGCCCAGCAGGTAGTCGTAGATCCGTGCGGGGTGCGGCTTGGTGGTGTCGATCTCGTCGGCACGGAAGCCGTTCTCTCTCACGGGGGCTCCTCTCGGGCGGCCTCGGGGGCCTGACCGGCGGGGGTCGCGTCAGTTATACATGCTTCGGTTCAACTCCCTTGTCGGGGGCGGAAGTTCCGTGAGTGGATTCCCGGGTGGGCTCGGGGGTGGGCTGCCGGCCGCAGTCGTCGCCGGTGGTGGGTGGCTCCGGGGTCTCTGGTGCGGGCGGCTCCGACGGATCTGATGGTTCGGGCGACTCCGGAGCGGTCGGCGGTTCCGAGTACGTCGGGGGCTCCGGTGTCTCACCAACGGGGTCGGGATCGGCGGGAGTTGGGGGGCTCGGCTCCGGTACGGGGGGCTCCTCCCCCGGTGTGCCGGGCTTCGGCTGCTCGGGCTTCGGCTGCTGTTCCTTCGGCGGCGTCGGTGTCGGCTCCGGCGCCACGGGCGGCTTCGGCTCCTCATCCCCCGGTACGGGCTCCACCGGGCTGGGGCCCGGGTCGGGCACCTCCGGTGCGGGTTGCTCCGGCGCCGTCGGGTCGCCCTCAGCACCCCCGCCGTCCGAACTGCCCGAACTGCCCGAACCGGCCGAATCACCCGAACCGCTCCCGGAATCCCCGGAGTTCACCGTCCCCCCGACATCCACGGTTACGACCGCCCCCACCCCGTCACCCCGAGTCCGGTCCCGATCCCGATCCCGCTCAACCTGCCGGGTCGCACTCCCCGGCGTCTCCTCCGCCGCCCCCGCGGACGGCCCTGTCACCGGCGCCTGGGCCACCGGCCCCTGCGCCACCGGCACCTTCCCCGGCGAAGTCACCGTCGCGGGCGAGTCGTTCACGCCGAGGGCAAGGACGACCGCGATGGCCGCGGCGGCCGCCGTACCGGAGGCGAGGGCGGCCTTGGCCTTCGGGCCCGCCGCACGGGCCGTATGAAGAAGACCCTGCCCAGCACCCTGCCCGGTCACCGAGGCCGCCCCCGCGGACCCGGCCGTGAGCGAGGCCAGGAACTTCCCCGTGCCGCCGCCCACCACGAAGACCAGCAACGCGGGGCCCACGAGCGCGGGCAGCCGGTCGTTGGCGCGGATCAGGACGGCGAGGCGGCCCCGGCACCCGTCGCAGGATTCGACGTGGGCGAGGAGGCGCTCGGACTGGCGCGGGGTCGCGTTGCCGCGGACGTAGGCCGGCATACGGACCCAGTGGACCTCGCACGCGGGATCGTCGGGGGCCTCGGTCTGCGAGCGCAGGAACGCCTGGCGCATGCCCTCGCGGGCGCGGTGCAGCAGTACGGCCGTGGCGCCCTGCTTGGCGCCGATCTGCCGGCCGACCGTCTCCAGCGGCTGGCCCTCGGCGTCGGCGAGCCAGAGGGCCTGCACCCAGCGTTCGGGGAGTTCGCCGAGGACGCGCACCAACAGGTCGGTGGAGGAGACCTGTTCGGCCGGGTCGTCCACGTGCCCGGCGGGCGCCTGCTCGGGGATCTGCGGGTCCCGCGGGGTCTCGTGGGTCGCGCTGGCGACGGAGGACGCGAGGTGCCGGACGGTCGTCATGAGGTACGCCGGGACGTTGTCGATCTCGTGCCCGGCGGACAGCCGCCGCCACACGCGGAAGTGCGCCTCGGCGACGAGGTCTTCGGCCGCCCAGGTGTTGCGGGTGAGCGAGCGGGCGTAGGCGACGAGGCGCGGCTGTTCCTCCTCGTAGATCCGCACGTACGCGGCGGTCGCGGAGGGGGATGCCTGAGCGGGCACTCTGGCGGGTTGGTCGGTCATGCGGGGACGCTCCAGTTCCCGGCGGCGGGGCGCTTGAGAGGTTTGTCAGCGTAGATGACAAAACTTTCAACCATTCAGTTCCGGGGGTGATTCAGGTCACACGAACGAACTCCGGCCCCCGCGTAATCAAGGGGCACTCCTGTGGCTCGACATGGCAACCGACCCACGCTCCACACCGAGACGGAGACCGCCGCTCATGCGCCTCACCACCCTGGAACAGACCGTCCGCGCCCGCCTGGTCACCTCCGACCACCCGGAACTCCTGGTGCGCCCCACGCTGCGTTACAGCTCCGCCGAGCCGTTCGCCGTGCACATCGACTTCCCCGCGCACGTCTCGGCCGACGGCGAGGGCGTGACGTGGATGTTCGGGCGGGCGCTGCTGGAGGAGGGGCTCGGGAGACCGGCCGGGCAGGGGGACGTACGGATACGTCCGTACGGCTGGGCCCGGACCGTCGTCGAGTTCCACTCACCGTTGGGCCTCGCCGTGATCCGCTTCGGCACGGCCGCCCTCCGCCGCTTCCTGCTGCGCTCCTACGACGTCGTCGAGCCGGGCACGGAGGATTTGGGCCCGGAACTCGACCAGGGGCTGGCGGCGTTGCTCGATGAGGTGTGAGACGGCGGTCTCGTGATGGCAGGTGGATCAGGGTCGAAAGCCCGTCACCTGGATCATGCTCCCGTGCCCGTGTCTGTCTGGTTCCTCGACCTCGAACCCTGCTGAGGCGAGAATTCCCATCAGGGCAGCCTGCATGTGCTTGAGCACCGCGTTGTAGTGGCGCAGGAGCGGAGGTGGGTGCGAGTAGTCGATGCCTTGCGCGAAGAGGTCGAGGGCGGGATCCCTCAGCTCCGCGTCCGTGCTCCAGTTCACGTACACCCCGCCGTCGATGAACGGCGTCACATGCACGTCCACGCCAGGCCGGCTGCGCGGACCGAAGCCGAGGTCGGCTCGGTGCACGGGGAGACCGGCATGTCGCAGTTCTCGACACACCCGTTCCGCCAGCGCCTGGCGCTCCGCGACGGCCTCCGGTGAGGCTTTCGGGTGCAGGTCGCGCAGGTCGAATTCGGGTTCAGTCACGGGTCCCCCCTGGTCTCGCATCTCCCTCACCGGCACTCACCGGATCGCGGCGCCCGCCCCCAGCCGCTGCCCACGCCCATCACACCCCCCGCGCAAAGTCCGCCACCACCTCGAAGTCCCGTTCCCGCAGCCCCGCCCGGGGATCGACCCAATGCAGCAGAGCCGGGCCGTCATGATAGGCCGCCACGAAATCCCGGTCCCGGTCGTCGAGTTCGTCGTCCAGCCAGACGAAGGGGCGGCCCTCGGCGTGGTTGACGAGGTGGCGGGTCTTCCAGAAGGTGCCGTTGGGGCCGGGGGCGAGGGTCGTGGGCCAGTCGACGACCGGGAGGGGCGGGAGGCCTAGGACGGGGGCGATGAAGGTGTTTGCTTCCTCGCGCCAAGTGGTCGCCCAGACCAGGTCGTAGCGGTCCGTCAGCTTCAGCAGGGCCTGGCCGTGGGACGGGTTGAGCCAGACCCGCAGGGGCCTGACGCGGGACGGGGGCAGGCCGGGGTGCTGGGCCAGCCAGCCCTCGGGCTTCATGCGGTGGGTGGTGTAGCCCTCGGGGCGGCGGTGGGGCTTGGCGGCGTAGGGGTTGAGGGGGCCGTCGACGTCGAGGTAGAGGAACGGGCGGGCGGTGTTCATGATTGCTCGCGTCGGCGTTGTTCCCAGACGGGGCGGAGGAGTTCGTACTCCACCTCGCCCTGCTCGGAGCCCTCGATCGCCTCCGGCCAGTCGCCGAAGAAGGTGCGCAGGAAGGTCAGGCCGGACTTCTCCATCACGCGGCGCGAGCCCTTGTTGACGGTCATGGTGTTGGCGGTGACGCGTTCGACGCCGAGGTCGGTGAAGCCCTTGTCGATGAGGGCGCGGGAGCCCTCGGTGGCGAAACCGCGGCCCCAGGCCGCCTGGTTGAGGCGGTAGCCGAGTTCCACGACGGCCGGGCTGTCGTCGTCGAGGGGGCGGAACTCGAACCAGCCGAGGAAGGTGCCGGTGGACTTCTCCTCGGCCGCCCAGTAGCCGCGGGTGCCGAGGCCGGCGTGGTCGTGGAGGAGGCGGGGCAGGGTGCGGGTGCGGATCGTCTCGGGGGGCGTGGGCGCGCCGCCGGTGAGGAAGCGCATCACCTCGGGGTCGCCGTCCAGGGCGACGAGATGCTCGGCGTCGGCCTCGGTGAACGCCCGCAGCCGCAGCCTTTCGGTCTCCAGGAAGACGTACGTCACGGGCTTCTCCTCATCGGCTCATCGGCTCGTCGGCTCGTCGGCCAGGAACTTCTCGATCTCCCGGTGGAGCGGTTCCGGCTGGTCCAGGTGTACGTCGTGGGCGGCGCCCGGGACGACGGCCGTACGGGTGTCCGGGCGACGGGTCAGCATCTCGGCCGCCTCTACGGGCTTGATGGTGCCGGACGCGCCGCGCACGAGGAGCGTGGGGCAGCGGATCCGCGACCACTGCGGCCAGTAGCCGTCGACGGCCAGTTCCGTCATCGTCCGGACCAGCGTGTCACGGTCGAAGCGTGGACGAAGGCCGTCCGCCCGCTCCTCGAGCCCCCGCGCCCATGCCTCGTGGCCGAGGAAGGCCGTCGCCTCCTCCAGGGACGCGAAGGGAAGGGGCCAGCTGTCCAGCCATCCCGCGATCTCACCGGGCAGCTCCGGGCTCCGGCCCGCCGGACCTGCCTCGACCAGGACCAGGGAGTGGACCAGTCCGGGATGGTCCGCCGCGAGCAGCATCGCCGTATGGCCGCCCAGGGACTGGCCGACGAGGATCGCGGGGGCGACATCCAGTTCCCGCAGCAGGGTCACGGCGTCCTCGACATGGGCGGCGCGGCTCACCGACGGCGGGCGGCGCGTGCTCTCACCGTGGCCACGGGCGTCGTACGACACCACGCGGTGGCCGGAACCCAATCGCCGCGCCAGGTCGTCCCATTCGCCCAGATGGCCCGCGAGTCCGTGCAGGAGCAGCACGGGCGGGCCGGGGCTGGGGCTGAGGCTGGGACGGTCACGGTAGGCGATGCGGGTGCCGTCGCCGACGGTGAGGCGCGCGGTCCGGTGCTTCAACTTCCCTCCCCCTCGCCTGGGTTGCGTACGTGAGGGAAGACTCGCCCGCCCACGCGCCGCGCGCCAGCCGTTTTTCCCTGTCCCGTCTGTGACAGCCCTGTTGCCGGAACTGTGGGCTCCACCACAGCCGTTCGCGTTGCGTGCTGCTGGACTCGGCGGACCCGGAAACAAGTGGTCAGGGGGCCGGGATGCCGTCGGTGATTCGTGGTCTGCGGGGGTTCGCCACGCTGGCGGGGCTTGTGGCGCTCGTCGTGTACACCTGGGGGCTGTTGCATCTCGCCGGCTCGGTCCTGGAGGCGGAGGACGGCGGCGCGGACTCCGCGCCGCTGCCGCCGTGCCGTGGGAACGTGCAGGTCGTCCATGTCATCGACTATTCGGTGAGCTTCTTCCCCCTCTCCTTCGATTGCGAGATGAAGGGCGGCGGCAGCTACTCGGCCGAGGTGATCCCCGGCTACGTCAATCCCGTCGCCGTGGGCTCCGCCCTCGCCGCCGTCGGCTGCGTCATCGCCTCCGCCTATGTGGCGGAGCTGCGGCTGCGGGCCGGGGCACGCAAGGGCGGGGCCGCCTAGGCACGGCGGGCGGATGCTCAGCCCATGGGAACCAGCTCCGCCTTGCCGAACAGCAGGGCGTAACCGGAGGGCAGTTGGGCCAGGACACGGTCCACGAGCTCGTCGCCCACCAGATCCGGCAGCACGCTCAGCACCGAGCTGACGTGCCAGCGGGCCGTCGCCGGGGTCGCGCCCTCGATGCGGGCGGCCACCGTGTCCACGAACTCCGGTGCCGACAAGGGCCTGTTGAGCGGGATGCGGGAGGCGATGATCCTGGCCGCCTCCTCGGGCAGGGCCCGGGCGAGGTCGACGCGTTCCTCGCCGGTGACGTGGTCGCCGAGGGCGGACAGGACGACGCGCAGGACGTGTTCCGCCTCTGTCGTGCTCACGTACTGTCCGGCGTCCTGCACCGCCTCGGCGAGGTCGGTCCAGCTGGGTCGGTTCGCGCTCATGTACGGGTCTCCTGGGGGTTGTCGCGCCGGGCGCCCCGCGGACGGACACACCGGCCCGCGGGACGCCGCTGTCTGTTGCGAGGGCTGGTGGGCAGCCCCTGTCTGTGGCGAGGGCGGGGGTCAGCCGCTGATCTGCCTGCGGCCGCTGTCGCCGCCCGTGATCTGGATACGGCGTGGCTTGGCCTGCTCGGCCACCGGGATGCGCAGCGTGAGGACGCCGACGTCGTACGAGGCGTCGATGCGTTCCGTGTCGAGGGTGTCGCCGAGGAAGAGCTGACGGGTGAAGGAGCCCGTCGGGCGCTCGGCGACGATCATCTCCGCGCCCTCGGGGGCGGGGACGCGGCGCTCGGCGCGGACGTTCAGGACGTTGCGTTCGACATCCAGTTCGATCGTCTCGGGGTCGACACCGGGAAGGTCGAAGTGGACGACGAAGTCGTCCCCGGACCGGTACGCGTCCATCGCCATCGCGGCGGGACGGGCGGTGGAACCGAAAACCTGCTGCGCGAGCCGGTCGAACTCACGGAAGGGGTCGGTACGCATGAGCATCACAGTCCATCTCCTTTCCACAGACTCTGCGGTGCGATGCCCTACGCCTTCTTATATAGCTCGGAGCCAGGAAACTTGACAAGCCCCGACTCAGGTTCGGATGCCGGTATCGGCCCGGAGTTAGCCTCGGCCTCGTCGGCGGTGTCGATCGTGACCGCGCCGATCATGATCGTTCAGGAGGCAGACATGGCGAAGGTTCCGAGTGCGGTGGTCGCGGCGGGCGGGATCGTCGGCGGGTACGGCGTGGCCCGCTGGACGAAGAAGCGGCAGCTGGGCGGGGCGGTGCTGGCCGTCGCCGGGGCCGCGGCGGCCCAGCAGTGGCGGGAGCGGGCCGGCGGGAAGGCGGCCGGAGCGCTGACGGCCGCGTATGTCGCCGCCTTCGCCGGGTCCCACCCGCTGGCCAAGAAGGTGGGCGCGTGGCCGGCGGTGTTCAGTGTGGCGGGAGCGGTGGCCCTGGCGTCGTGGGCGGTGGCGGACCGCAACGCCTGAGGGGTCACCGGCCTCCCCCGGCCCGGTGGGTCAGCACATTGACCACCTGGCCGTTCGGGTCCCGGACGAAGAAGCGCCGTACGCCCCACTCCTCGTCCCGCAGCTCCCGTACGACCTCGGCGCCCGACGCCACGACCTGCGCGTACACGGCGTCGACGTCCTCGACCTCCACGCTCAGGTCGGGGACGACGGGGGCGGTGCGCTCCTCGGTGAAGAAGCTGATCTGTGCGGTCGGGTTGGCGGGCGACGCCAGCGTGACGACCCACCCCATGTCCATGACCTCCTCGAAGCCGAGCAGGCCGTAGAAGGCGCGGTTGGCCGTCAGGGCCTCCCCGGACTCGACATGGATGTCGGGCATGATCCTGCGGATACTCATGGGCACGGCTCCTTTGCCGTCATCGGCGGCCTGCTGCGTCTTTTTGTTATCGCCTCCCCACCCTCGCGTCTCCTGAGTGTCCCCAGCCACCGGCACGCGAGGAATGACGTTCGTGACTTCACAGATCAGCCGTCGCAGCATGCTCAAGGCGGCGGGAGCCGCGGGTGTCGCGGTGACCGCCGCGACGGCCCTGCCCGCCACCGCAGCCGCCGACTCCGCCTTCGCGCACCCGGGTCTGCTGCACACGCAGGCCGACCTCGCCCGCATGGCCGCGAAGGTGAAGGCGGGCGCCGCGCCCTACACGGCCGGTTTCGCCAAGCTGACCGCCAACCGCCATGCGCAGAGCGGCTGGACGCCCAACCCGCAGGCGACGGTGTACCGGGGCGCGGGCAGCCCGCAGAACTACGCGACGCTCTACAACGACATCCACGCCGCGTACCAGAACGGCCTCCGCCACCACGTCAGCGGCGACAGCGCGTACGCCGACACGGCCGTGGCGATCCTCAACGCCTGGTCGGCGAAGCTGACTTCCATCGAAGGCAGCGCGGACCGTTTCCTCGCCGCCGGGCTGTACGGCTACCAGTTCGCCAACGCCGCCGAACTCGTCCGGGACCACCCGGACTTCGACCTCTCCCGCTTCCAGGAGATGCTCACCAAGGTCTTCGCCCCGCTCAGCGACGACTTCCTGGTCCGGCACAACGGTGCCGTCATCACCAACTACTGGACCAACTGGGACCTGTGCGCCATGGCCTGCGTCCTGGCCACGGGCATCTTCTGCGACGACGCCTCCCAAGTCGCCCGGGCCGTCGATTACTTCAAGCACGGAGAGGGCCTCGGTTCCGTCAAGAACGCCATCCCCGTCGTGTACGACGACGGCCTCGCCGAGTGGCTGGAGGCGGGCCGGGACCAGGGGCACGCGCTCCTCGGCGTCGGCCTGATGGGCACGTTCTGCGAGATGGCGTGGAACCAGGGGTACGACCTGTACGGCTACGACGACAGCCGGTTCCTCAAGGGCGCCCAGTATGTGGCGAAGTGGGGCATGGGAGGGGAGGTGTCCTACACCGCGAACACCCGCGCGAAGGGGGCGATCGGGGGGTGGTCGGGGAGGGAGACGGCGTCTGCGGCGGCCGGCGTCGACCCCGCGATGACGCGTCCCATCTGGGCGATGATCGCCAACCACTATACGAAGCGGCGGGGGCTTTCGGCGTCGTACGTCACACGGATCGCGGCGAAGTCCTCGCCGGAGGGTGGGGGCGGGGACTACGGCCCCAACAGCGGGGGTTATGACCAACTGGGCTTCGGCACGCTGGCGTTCACGCGGGACCGGGTTTCGGATACGGCGGCTTCTCCTGTTCCGGCGGCCACGGCGAGCACTTCCCCGGCCTCCGGCACACGGCCCCAGACGGGAGGTACGGCGTCCCCCGCCGCCGGCCAGGACCTCGCGGCCACCGGTTCCAACGACATCGCCGGGTGGTCGGCGGCCGCGGGGATCACTGCGGTGGCGGGAGGCCTGCTTCTGCTGCGTCGGCGGGATCGGGTGCGGCGTGGGGGTGCGGAGTAGGGAGTGCCGGGTCGGGTTGTCGGGCGGCTGCGGGTCCGTTGTGGCTGGTCGCGCAGTTCCCCGCGCCCCTGGGGAGTTGCAGTCACCCACGCCGGGATGGACCGGTCCCCACCTCACGCGCCTCGACGTACCGTTCCCCACCTGGCGCGCCCCGGCGGACCGTTCGCCGCACCGCGCGCCACGACGGGCCGGTAGCCGCGTACGGCGCGCAGGGGACGGGGTGGGGGGTGTCCGCCCGCAGCGGCCGGCGTCCGTCACCGAGCCCTGCTCAAGGGACCGAGCCGCCGGACCGAGGACGGACACCCCCCACCCCGGCCCCGACCCACCCACCGAACCCCACGCGCTACACCCGCCCCCACCGAGGCCGAAACGGGCCGCCGCAGGCATCCAGGGGCGCGGGGAACTGCGCAAAACGCCCGCCCCCACCGAACCCGCACCCGAAACCGAACCCGCACCCGCACCCGCACCCGCACCCGCCCAACCGCCGGAGGCTCACGCCGAGGCCGTCAGCGGCTTCGCGATGTCCTCCAGCGACCGCCGCTCCGCCCGCACCGCCAGGAACGCCGCCACCAGACCCGCCGCACACATCAGACCCGCGCCGATCTGGAAGGCAAGCACCGTGTCCCCGACCTTGCCCGTGCTCGTCAGGTCGGCGAACAGCAGCGGTCCGCTGATGCCACCCGCCGCCGTACCCAGCGCGTAGAAGAACGCGATCGACATCGCCCGCGTCTCCATCGGGAACACCTCAGACACCGTGAGATAGGCACTCGACGCCCCGGCCGACGCGAAGAACAGCACCGCACACCAGCACGCCGTCAGCGTGCCCGCACTCAACGACCCCTGGTCGAACAACCACGCCGTCCCGAACAGCAGCAGCCCCGACAGCAGATACGTCGACGAGATCATCACCCGCCGCCCCACCGTGTCGAACAGCTTCCCCAGCAACAGCGGCCCGCAGAAGTTACCGATCGCGATGACCGCGAAGTAGTACCCGGTGTCCCCCGTCGGCACGTCGAAGAACGTCGTGAGGATCGCCCCGAACCCGAACGTGATCGCGTTGTAGAGGAAGGCCTGGCCTATGAAGAGCGAGAACCCCAGCACCGAACGACGCCGGTAGTCCGAGAACACCGTCCGCGCGATCTCCACGAACGTCACACTGCGCCGCTGACGGATCGTGAGCTCACCCTCGGGCCGCGGCAGCGGCTCGCCGCCCCGCTCCGCCTCCACCCGCTCCTCGATCGACGAGACGATCCGCTCCGCCTCCTCGTCCCGCCCATGGATCAGCAACCACCGCGGACTCTCCGGCACATGCCGCCGTACGAGAAGGATCACGAACGCCAGCACCGCCCCGAGCGCGAACGTCAGCCGCCACCCCACGTCCTTCGCGAAGATGTCCGTGTTCAGCGCGACGATCGACAGCAGCGAGCCGCCCACCGCTCCCAGCCAGAAACTCCCGTTGATCATCAGGTCGACCCGGCCCCGGTACTGCGCCGGAATCAGCTCGTCGATCGCGGAGTTGATCGCCGCGTACTCCCCGCCGATCCCGAAACCGGTCAGAAAGCGGAACAGGAAGAACCACCAGGAGTCGAAGGCGACCGACGTGAGCGCCGTGGCGGCGAGATACACAGCCAGCGTGATCATGAAGAGCTTTTTACGGCCCCACTTGTCCGTCAGCCGCCCCCAGAACAGCGCTCCTAAGCACGCCCCGGCCACATACAGCGCCGCCGCGATCCCGGTGACCTGCCCGGAGGAGATGGACAGCCCGCTCCCCGGCTCCGAGAGCCGGCTCGCGATGTTGCCGACGACCGTGACCTCCAGGCCGTCGAGGATCCACACGGTGCCGAGTCCGATGACGATCGTCCAGTGCCAGCGCGACCAGGGAAGCCGGTCGAGCCGGGCGGGGATGTTCGTCGTCACGGTACGGCCGGTATCGGCCTGGGCTGTGGTCACGGAAGGGCTCCCTCCCCATCGAGCGACCCTCGAGCGATCCTCGAGCGAACCCCACCCGGGTGCCCTCGACCAGGCCGCCTACGCCCCCAGCGCCCGCGACACCGTGTAGATCAACAGCCCCGCGAGCGAGCCCACCACCGTGCCGTTGATCCGAATGAACTGAAGGTCACGGCCGATGTTCGCCTCGATCTTCTTCGTCGTGTGCTCGGCGTCCCAGCCGGCCACCGTGTCCGTGATCAGGGAGGTGATCTCCCGCCGGTAGGTGGTGACCACGTACACCGCGGCCCCCTCCACCCACCCGTCGACCTTCGCCTGCACCTTCGGGTCCACCGCCATCCGCGCCCCCAGCGACAGCAGCGACGCCCGAACCCGCAGCCGCAGCTCACTGCGCTCGTCCTCGGCGGCAGAGACGATCATCGACCGTACGGCGGTCCAGGCGGACGCGATCAGGTCCTGGACCTCGCCGCGCCCCAGCACCTCGCCCTTGAGCCGCTCGACACGCGCGCGTGTGTCCGTGTCGGACTGGAGGTCGGAGGCGAAGTCCGTCAGGAACCGGTCCAGCGCGCCCCGCGCCGGATGGGACGGCATGTCCCGCATCTCGGTCACGAAGCGCAGCAGCTCCTTGTAGACCCGCTCGCCGACCTTCTTGTCGACGAAACGCGGGGTCCAGCCGGGCGCGCCCCCCTGCACCGCGTCCATGACCTGCTCGTCATGGAGCACGAGCCAGTCGTGGGCCCGGGCCACCACCAGGTCGACGACCCTCCGGTGCCCGCCGTCGGCGACGACCTTCTCCAGCATCTTCCCGATGCCGGGCGCGATCTCCTGGGCATCGGCCCGCCGGGTGATCGCCTCCCCGACCACGGCCTGGACGTCGGAGTCCCGCAGGACGGTCAAGGCACCCCTGAGCGCGGCCGACAGCTCCGCCGTGACCCGGTCGGCGTGCTCGGGGTCGGCCAGCCACGCCCCCAGCCGGCTGCCGATCCCCACGGCACGCAGCCGCTGTCGTACGACGTCCTCCGAGAGGAAGTTCTCGCCGACGAACTCGCCCAGCGACACCCCCAACTGGTCCTTCTTGGTGGGGATGATCGCGGTGTGCGGGATGGGCAGGCCGAGCGGGTGGCGGAAGAGGGCGGTGACCGCGAACCAGTCGGCGAGCGCGCCCACCATGCCGGCCTCGGCTGCCGCGGCGACATAGCCGGCCCAGGCACCGGCGCCCTCATGGGACGCCCACGTGGCCAGCACGTACACCAGCGCCACGAAGAGCAGCAGCCCGGCCGCGATGAGCTTCATCTGGCGCACACCGCGCTGTTTCTCCTGGTCGGCCGCGCTGAAGGTGTTCATCGCACGTACGGCCGAAGCGGGGACGGCACGGTTCACGGCCCCGTCCGGCCGGGCATGCTGATCCACGTCAGATGGTCCCGTTTCCTGAGCTTTCGTGCGTTCCATCCGCTCCACCCGTTCGGTGATCCCTCACACATTGTCCCTTCCTGAGCGACTCCCGGAACGGAACAAGAGTTCCCGGCGTCATTCCGGACGAGCGAACCGGAGGGGCTCTCGTCCCTTGCTCTCAGGTTCATGCCTCATCATGAGGTGATCAGATCGGAGCCCCGGGCTCCCATCGCCCTAGGAGAACAGCACCACATGACTCGGCGTCATGGTTACGCCCTGCTTGCCGCGATCATCGCCGTGATCGTGGCCATGTCCACCGCCATCTATGTCGGAGTGGCGGCCGACAGCGGCACCAGGGACCGCACCTCGCTGTCCGGCTCCCGGCCCGCACGCCCCTCCGCCGCACCCGCCTCCGCCGGAGTCTGGGTCGGCAGCTGGTCCGCGTCCCCGGTCGGCGCCGAGCCCGGCACCCGGACCGAGGGTCTGACCGGCCGCTCCGTCCGCAACGTCGTGCACGCCGCCGTCGGCGGTACGAGTGCCCGCGTCACGCTGTCCAATCTCTACGGCCGGACCGCGCTGACCATCACGCACGCCTCGATCGCCCTCGCCGCCGGCACGGAGACCGCCGCGGCGAGCGCGGGAACGATGCGGCCGCTCACGTTCGCCGGCAGCACCACGGTCGTCATCGCGGCGGGCGGGCAGGCGCTCAGCGACGCCGTCGCCCTGGCCGTCCCGGCGGGCAGCGACGTCCTCGTCACCACCTACTCCCCCACCCTGTCCGGGCCGGTCACCTACCACCCGACGGCACGGCAGACGTCGTACGCCGGCGAGGGCGACCTCACCCAGGACGAGACCGGGACGGCGTACACCGAACAGGTCGACCGCTGGCGGTATCTCACCGCGCTGGACGTCCTCAGCGGCGAGGCCGACGGCACGGTGGTCGCCTTCGGCGACTCGCTGACCGACGGCAAGAACTCCACCGCCAACGCGAACGCCCGCTGGCCGGACTACCTGAACCTGCGCCTGCGCACCGCGCTCGCCGCCGGCCGGGATCTGCCCCGCTACAGCGTCGTCAACGCGGGGATCGGCGGCAACCAGGTCCTCTCGGACGCCCGTGGCCGCCCGCTGGAGAACCAGGCGGGCATCCGCCGCTTCCGACGGGACGTGCTCGACCGCCCCAACGTCAAGATCGTGGTCATCGACCTCGGCATCAACGACATCCTCCGCACGCCGGGCACCGTCGACCCCCAGAAGATCCTCACCGGCCTGCGCGTCCTGGTCCGCCAGGCCCACGCGCGCGGCATCAAGGTCGTCGGCGCGACCCTCATGCCCGTCGGCAGGCGCACCACCATGACCGAGGCCCGCGAGGGCGTCCGCCAGACCATCAACGCGGAGATCCGTTCGGGCAGGGTCTACGACGCGGTGGTCGACTTCGACAAGGCGCTGAGGGATCCCTACGACCCCCGCAGGCTCCGCGCGATGTACGACTCGGGCGACCGGCTCCACCCGAACGACAAGGGGTACGAGCGGATGGCTGACACCTTCGATCTGGACTACCTGAAGGGGTCCACGGCGGCACGGCTGTAGCAGCGGGTCGGTGGGGGCCGGTCGCCCCCACCGACCGCTCAGTCCTCACGCCGTCGGCGCCGGTCGCGCATCATGTCGTGGTGTCCCCCGATCATCCGCCGATGCGCGTCGCGGGCATCGTCCCGGACGGACTCCCTCAGCTCCCGGACGGCCTCCCGGCGATCGAGCCGCTGCTGCCGCCGCTCCTCGCGGAGCGCCCGCCGCTCGGCCCTCGTCGGCTTCCGCTCGATCCCGACCCCGCCCCAGAACGCGAACCCGGTCACGACCACCCGAGGCGCCCCAGGCTCCCCCGGGACACCCTGCTCACGGTGGTCGAACCCGCCCATGATCCCGATCCCCCGCACCACGACCTCAACCCCCGGCGGCACGATCACCTGCATCCCGCCCATGATCGCGACACAGTTGATCTCGACCTCGCCGTCGGTGAAGTTCGCCTCGCGCAGATCGAGCTCCCCACCTCCCCAGAAGGCGAAGCAGTTGAACCGCCGGGGCACGGTCCACCGCCCCTTGCGCTGGAACCCGGACATCACGGCGACGGCCCACGTGGACGAGCCCTCGCCGCCGACG
This sequence comes from Streptomyces sp. SAI-127, assembly GCF_029894425.1. Classification (NCBI taxonomy): domain Bacteria; kingdom Bacillati; phylum Actinomycetota; class Actinomycetes; order Kitasatosporales; family Streptomycetaceae; genus Streptomyces; species Streptomyces sp. SAI-127. Next base: position 6,443,144 of record NZ_JARXYJ010000001.1, on the reverse strand, counting down.
ATCCGGGACGCCCAACTCCCGTCCGGCTCGGGCCGCTTCAGCATGTCGACCTTGGGAGCGACCACCTGGCCGACCGGAAGATCCCGGGTGATCGGCGCGAGCTCGCCGTACGTCCTCGCCTTGTACGTCGCGTCCAGGCGTTCCTCGAACTCCTCCATGTCGAGCCGCCCCTCCGCGAGGGCGTCCCGCAGGACGTCGGAGACTCGCTCACGATCGGCGTCGGAGGCACGCAGCTCCGGGCCGGGGGGCCTGGGGGGTGTCCCCCCAGAAGACACAGCGTCCGTCATGGGATCAGCCTACGAGCAACGCCTCCCCACGGCTACGACACCGCTTTCTCCGCTTCTCCCGACGGGGGTTTGGGGGCATCCCCCAATGAATGCAGCATCTTCGCGATCACCGCCTCGATGTCCGGCTCCCGCACCGACAGATCCACCAGCGGATACTCCGCCGCGACCCGCGCCACCAGCGCCGCCGCCGACTCGGACGCCGGGAAGGCCAGCCACTGCCGCGGCCCTTCCACCCTCACCACGCGCGCGGGCGCCGCCTCGATCGGCGGCAACTCCCGCTCCAGGTCCACCACGAGGGTGCGCTCGCTCTCGCCCACCTCATGGAGACCGGCGAGGGGACCGTCGTACATCAGACGCCCGTGGTCGATGACCATCACCCGCGAGCAGAGCTGCTCGATGTCCTGGAGATCGTGGGTGGTCAGCAGGACCGTCGTGCCGCGCTCGGTGTTCAACTCCCGCAGGAAACCACGCACCTTGGCCTTGGAGATGACGTCGAGTCCGATGGTCGGCTCGTCGAGGTACAGCACCTCGGGGTCGTGCAGCAGGGCCGCCGCGATGTCGCCCCGCATCCGCTGGCCCAGCGACAGCTGTCGTACCGGGACGTCCAACAGGTCGGCCAGTTCGAGGAGTTCGACGCAGCGGTCGAGGTTCTCGCGGTAACGGGCGTCCGGGATGCGGTACATGCGGTGCATCAGCCTGTACGAGTCGATCAGCGGGAGGTCCCACCACAGGGTCGTGCGCTGGCCGAAGACCACACCGATGCGGTGGGCGAGCTTCGTCCTTTCCCGGGACGGGTCGATCCCCGCCACCCGCAGGCGACCACCGCTCGGCGTCAGGATGCCCGTGAGCATCTTGATCGTCGTCGACTTGCCGGCGCCGTTCGGGCCGATGTACCCGACCATCTCGCCGCGCGCCACGGTGAAGGAGATCGAGTCGACCGCCCGCACCTGGCGCCGCTCCCGTTTCAGGAAACCCGTCTTCCTGCGCACGTCGAAGACCTTCTCGACGCGGTCGAGTTCGATGAAGGCGTCCACCGCCACGTCCACCACCAGGCCCACCCCTAACTTCCCGTACTCCGATAGGACCCGAGTCCAGCCCGCCACGCGAGCCCGGCCAGCGCACCGCACGCCACCGCCACCAGCGGCGGCGCGAAGGCCGCCCACTGCGGCAGATCCAGCGGGTACGGCCGGTCCAACACATAAGAGGCCGGTACCCAGTTGACGAAGGCGAGGGGCAGCATGAACGTCACCCCGCGCACGAAGTCCTTCCCGAACACCGTCGGCGGATACTGAAGCAGGGTCGTACCGCCGTACGTGAACGCGTTCTGCACCTCGGAGGCGTCCTGCGCGAAGATCTGGAAGGCCGCGCCCGCCACGAACACCGCGCAGAAGATCGCCGCACCGCTGACCACCATCACCGGCACCAGCAGCACCTTGGCCGCACTCCAGTCGACGTCGACCGAAGCCAGCGCCCAAACCAGCACCACTGTGCCCTGGGTGATCCGGCCCAGGCGGCGCACCGCGAAACGGTCCGCGCCGATCTGGGCGAGCACCGGAGCCGGCCGCACCAGCAGGATGTCGAAGGAACCGTCACGGATCCGGGCGCCCAGCACGTCCATCGAGCCGAGCACCAGGTCGGCGATCCCGAAAGAGGTGACCGAGAGGCCGTAGAGGAAGGCGATCTCGGGCAGGCCCCAGCCGCCCAGCGAGTCGACCTGCGAGAACATCAGCAGAATCCCGACGAAGTCCAGGCCGGTCATCAGCAGGTTGCCGAACATGGTGACGACGAAGGACGTGCGGTAGGTCATGGAGGAGCGGACCCACATGCCCGCGATCAACCAGTAGGCCCGCACACCCTCACCCAGGCGGGACGTCTCAGCCACCCTGCACCACCACCCGCCGCGTCGCCGCCGACTGCAGCAGCCGCCCGGCCGCCAGCAGCACCACCGCCCACGTCGCCTGGAAGGCGTACGCCCCGAGCGGATCGGCCTCCCCCATCAGCACGTCCGCCGGCATCTGGAGCTGCGCCGCCCACGGCAGCGCCCGCACGATGTCGCCCAGCACCCCCGGGAAGGCGTTGAGCGGGAACACGATGCCCGAGCAGAAGACGCCCGTGATCATCACGGCCTGCATGATGCCCATGCCGTCCATCAGCCAGAACACGCTCAGCGCCGCCAGATAGCGGATCCCGAAGCTGACGACCATCGCGAGCAGCAGCGCCACGAACAGGGCCGCCCACGAGGTGACGTCCGTGGGCAGCGCCATCGGGAAGAACAGCGCGCCGAAGACGAAGGGGATCACCCCGCGTCCCAGCAGCTGGAACAGCGAGCGGCCCAGATCGCTCGCCAGCCACCACAGCTGGAGGTCGGCCGGCCGGTACAGATCGACCGCGATCTCACCCGTTCGGATCCGCTCGATCACGTCCTTCTCGGCGCCGCCGCCCTGGATGGCCAGCGTCGAGTACAGGCACTGCCCCAGCCATACGTAGGTGACCGCCTGCGCCTGGTCGTAGCCCCCGAGATGGGGCTTCTCGTCCCACAGCGCGAGATAGGTGTAGACGAGGATCACACCGAAGACGGTGTTGGTGAACACCCCGGCGAGCGTGGCCGCGCGATATGTCGCGTATCGTCTGAATCCCCCCGCCGCGACGGCCGCGTACAACCGCCAGGAACCCACATCCACAGCCCTCCTCGGCCCGCCGACACCAAAGCGCAGGAGCCTAGTGCGCAGGTGACGAGGCGGGCCACCCATTTTCCGGGCGAGACGCGCGCCATATCCGGGAACGGAACGCAGGGTGCGAGAGTCTTCAAGAGGGGACGCAGAAGGCGTACGAGGGCGTACGGGAACGTACGAGGCGAAACAGGAGTCCGTGCACGACATGAGCGACCAGCCGCAGCAGCCGACCGAGAGCTGGGCACCGAGAGACCCACAAGCGGCTGAAGAGCCCGACGGGAAGAAGAAGGCCAAGCGGCCCCGGCGTACGGGCTGGCGACGGCTGATCCCGACGTGGCGCATGGTGCTGGGCACCTTCGTCCTCGGGCTGATCGTCCTGGCCGGCCTGTTCTTCCTCGGCTACTCCATGGTCAAGATCCCGCCGGCCAACGCGCTCGCCACCAAGCAGTCCAACGTCTACCTCTACGCCGACGGCAGCCAGCTCGCCCGCGACGGCGAGGTCAACCGCGAGAACGTCTCCCTCGCACAGATCTCCAAGGACGCCCAGCACGCCGTACTGGCCGCCGAGGACCGCGACTTCTACTCCGAGTCCGCGATCGACCCCAAGGCCATGCTCCGCGCCGGCTGGAACACCGCCACCGGCAAGGGCAAGCAGTCCGGCTCGACGATCACCCAGCAGTACGTGAAGAACTACTACCTGGCCCAGGAGCAGACCGTCACCCGCAAGGCCAGGGAGTTCTTCATCTCGATCAAGCTGGACCGCACCCAGTCCAAGGACCAGATCCTCGAGGGCTACCTCAACACCAGCTACTTCGGCCGCAACGCCTACGGCATCCAGTCCGCCGCCCAGGCCTACTACGGCGTCGACGCCGTCGCCCTCGACCCGGCCCACGCCGCCTACCTCGCCGCGCTGGTCAACGCGCCGAGCGAGTACGACGTCGTCGCGCACCCCGAGAACAAGGCGGCGGCCGAGGCCCGCTGGAACTACGTCCTGGACGGCATGGTCAAGAAGGGCTGGCTGGCCCAGTCCGACCGCACCGGCCTGAAGTTCCCCATGCCCAAGGAGCAGACCGTCTCCACCGGCCTGTCCGGGCAGCGCGGCTACGTCGTGCAGGCGATCAAGGACTACCTCACCACCAACAAGATCGTCACCGCGGAGCAGCTGGAGGCCGGCGGCTACCGCATCACCACCACCCTGGACAAGTCCAAGCAGGACGCCTTCGTGAAGGCCGTCAACGACCAGGTGATGAAGAAGCTCGACAAGAAGGACAACAAGGTCGACAACTACGTCCGCGCGGGCGGCGCCTCCGTCGACCCGAAGACCGGCAAGGTCGTCGCGATGTACGGCGGCATCGACTACGTCAAGCAGTACACGAACGGCGCGACCCGCGGCGACTTCCAGGTCGGCTCCATCTTCAAGCCCATCGTGTTCGCCTCGGCCGTCCAGAACGACTCCGAGACGCAGGACGGCCAGACCATCACCCCCAACACCTACTACGACGGCACGAACAAGCGCCCGGTCGTGGGGTGGAACGGCGGCACCTACGCCCCCGAGAACGAGGACCAGGGCACCTACGGCGAGATCACCGTCCGCGAGGCCACCGACAAGTCCGTCAACTCGGTGTACGCGCAGATGGCCGTCGACGTCGGCTCCGACAAGGTCAAGCAGACCGCGATCGACCTGGGCATCCCCTCCGACACCCCGGACCTGACGGCCTCCCCGTCCATCGCGCTCGGCGTGAACACCGCGAGCGTCCTCGACATGGCGGAGGCCTACGCCACCCTCGCCAACCACGGCCGGCACGGCACGTACACGATGATCGACAAGATCACCAAGGACGGCGCGGAGACCGTCGAACTGCCCAAGCAGCGCACCAGCCAGGCCGTCAGCCGCCAGGCCGCCGACACCACCACCTCGATACTGCAGAGCGTCGTCGAGAACGGCACCGCCACCGCCGCCCAGGCCGCCGGCCGTCCCGCCGCCGGCAAGACCGGCACCGCCGAGGAGGACACCGCGGCCTGGTTCGCCGGCTACACCCCCGAACTCGCCACGGTCGTCTCGGTCATGGGTCAGGATCCGGTGACCGCCGCCCACAAGTCGCTGTACGGCGCGATCGGCCTGGAGCGCGTCAACGGCGGCGGGCCGCCCGCCGAGATCTGGGCGCAGTACACCAAGGCCGCCCTCAAGGGGAAGCCGGTCACCGACTTCGACCTCGAGCTCCAGCCGGGCGCCGAGATCCAGGCCCCGAGCAGCCAGGCACCGGTCGACCCGACCACCGGCGGCGAGGACAACGGCGGCACCACCGGCGACACCACCGGCGGCGAGGAGACCCCGGGCCAGACCGAGGGGCAGACCCAGGGCCAGGACAACGGCGGCACGACCACGACCGGCGGCGACACCACGACGGGCGGCACGACCGACGGCACGACCGACGGCGGCACCACCACCGACGGCGGCACGACGACCGGCGGGACCACGGGGGGCACCACGAACGGCGGGACCACGACCGACGGCGGCACGACGGGTGACGCGACCGGTGGAACCACCGGAGACTCACCGAGCGGCGGGGCGACGACGGAGGGCGCGGGCCTGGTGCCCACGTCCAGATGGGACTGACCGTCCCGCGGCACGGCGAAAGGGGCCGGTGACGACGGTCACCGGCCCCTTTCGGACCGCTGTCTACAGGTACAGGCCCGTCGAGTCCTCGGAGCCCTCGAACCGGTCGGCCGCCACCGCGTGCAGATCACGCTCACGCATGAGGACGTAACCGGTCCCGCGCACCTCGACCTCGGCCCGGTCCTCGGGGTCGTACAGCACCCGGTCACCGGGCTCCACGGTCCGTACGTTCTGCCCCACGGCGACCACCTCGGCCCAGGCCAGCCGGCGTCCGACGGCCGCGGTGGCGGGAATGAGGATGCCGCCGCCCGACCGCCGCTCGCCCTCACCGTTCTCCTGCCGCACGAGTACGCGGTCGTGCAGCATCCGGATGGGCAGCTTGTCGTGCGGGGTGTCGTTTCTCTTCGCGCTCACGCCACTGAACCTACCTGTCTTCGGCGCCCGTGTACGCGGCCGGGTCAGCCCTTGCGGCGCCGGGTTCCCAGGGCGAGCAGCCCCACGAGTCCCACGGCGACGAGGGCGACGGGCACGACGCGCTCCAGCCGGGGCGCACCCTCCTCGTCCACGAACTGGGCCTTCACATCCGTGACGGCCTTGTTGACGGAGACGTACGCCCGCCCGAGCGTGTGGTCGATGTTGGAGACGACTTTGGCCTTGGCGTCGCCGACGATCGTCTTCGGGTGCACCCGCACCCCGATCTCGTCGAGCGTATCGGCCAGCAACTCGCGGCGGCGCTTGATGTCCGCCTCGATCTGCGCCGGGGTTCTGATGTCCGACGTGTCCGCCACGGTGGGGCCTCCGGGGTCGCTGCTACGTGTCGTGGACAGTCTGTCAGTTCCGGCCGCGACCGCACTGTCAGGACCCCCGGTTACGCTGACCCAATGAGCGAGCGACTCCAGCCCGGGGACGTGGCCCCCGCCTTCACCCTGCCCGACGCCGACGGCAACGACATCTCTTTGTCGGACCACAAGGGCCGCAAGGTCATCGTCTACTTCTACCCGGCCGCCCTGACCCCGGGCTGCACGAAGCAGGCCTGCGACTTCACCGACAACCTGGAGGTGCTGGCCGGCGCGGGGTACGACGTCCTCGGCATCTCCCCGGACGCCCCGGAGAAACTGGCGAAGTTCCGCGAGAAGGAGTCCCTGAAGGTCACGCTGCTGGCCGACCCGGAGAAGGCCGTGACCGAGGCATACGGCGCGTACGGCGAGAAGAAGAACTACGGCAAGACCTACATGGGCGTCATCCGCTCCACGATCATCGTGGACGAGGAGGGCAAGGTCGAACGGGCGCTGTACAACGTCCGGGCGACGGGCCACGTGGCGAAGATCATCAAGGACCTGGGTATCTGAGCTTCCGCGTCTCCCCCACCGAAGCGGCTCGCACCGGCATGCCCGGGCGCGAGCCGCTTTACGTTTCGGGCGTGACTGTCCGATAAGCGGTTCGTTACTCCGTACGAGGCCACGAACGGGTGGTCGAGATCGGAGGGGAAAATGGCAGTCAGCGCATATCCGAAGGAGTGGCTGGAAGAGGCGGCTCGGGGGGCTCGGACGCTGTCGGAGGCACTGGAGAGGCTGGGGATTGATCCTAAGAGCTCAACGCGGCACTACATCCGGGAGCGGATGAAGAAGCTGGGGGTGGACACCTCGCACTTCGAACGCGAGGGGGGTCGGTGGACGAGAGAGGCCCTGGAAGCCGCGGTTTCGGCATCAACGAACATGTGCGAGGTACTGCGCCGTCTCGGGGTTGAGGTCGTCGGCGGGCAGCACACACACATCAGCCGCCGGATCAAGGCGTACGGCATCGACACCTCGCACTTCCAGGTCCCGACTCATCGGGGCAAGGCGTTGCGTCGCCGAACTCCGGGCGAACTACTCATCGAGCAGCCCGCAGACAATGCCCGGCGCATCCAGAGCGATCGTCTCAGGCGGGCGATGACGAGCGTAGGCGTAGCCGAGCGGTGCGCCCTATGCGGTATCGAAGGAATCTGGCGGGGCTGTCCACTACCCCTTGAGGTCGACCATATCGACGGCAACTGGGGGGACAACCGCGTCGAGAACCTGCGGTTCCTCTGTCCCAACTGCCACTCGACAACGGACAGTTATCGTGGGCGCGGCAAGGGGCGCGCTTGATGGGTAGCGGCGTGCAGTACACCCGGGAGCAGTTGACCGAGGCCGCAGCAAGGTGCTCCGACATCGAAGAGGTCATCGCATTCTTCGGCACCCAGCCGTACGCCACACTCCGCCGCTATCTGATCCGGCGGTTCGTTCACTTCGGCATCGACATCTCACACTTCAGCCCCTATGGCAGATGCCGCCGTCCCACCTCCGACGAGTTGCGAGCCGCAGTCGCCGGGTCCGAATCCATGGCGGAGGCTCTCCGACACCTGGAACGCCCGGACAACGGCAGGCAGCGCGCGCTGTTGCGTGAGTGGGTCGCCCAAGAAGGTCTCACGACTGCGCACTTCTTGGGACAGGCTCATCAGCGAGGGAAGACTCGCCCTGACATCCTCAAGCGCCCGGAGGACGTCCTGGTACAGCACGACGGCAAGCGCCGAACCAGGACTTACCTGCTACGCCGGGCTCTATTGGAAGTCGGAGTCCCCGAAACGTGCGGAGACTGCGGGATCGGCTCCGAGTGGCTAGGCAAGCCCATGACCCTGGCGGTCGACCACGTCAACGGCGACTGGAGCGACGACCGGCGGGAGAACCTGCGGTTGCTCTGTCCCAACTGCCACGCAGTCACCAGTACCTGGTGCAGGGGAGGCAGAAGACCGCGAACAACTGCCGGTACGATGGCAGACAGCTAGCGGCGGTGGTGCAATGGCGACACAGCAGACTTAGGATCTGTGGCCCTTGATCGGGCTTGAGGGTTCGAATCCCTTCCGCCGCACACAGACGGCCTGCGAATCGAAGCAACGATGCGCAGGCCGTTCTCGTGTGCACCTCAGCCCAACAACTCCCGCACCACCGGCACCAACGCCCGAAACGCCTTCCCCCGATGGCTGATCGCGTTCTTCTCGTCCGGGGACAGTTCGGCGCAGGTCCGTGTCTCGCCCTCGGGCTGGAGGATCGGGTCGTAGCCGAAGCCGTTCGTGCCGACAGGGGTGTGGCGGAGGGCGCCCCTCAACTGACCCTCGACCACCCTCTCCGTGCCGTCCGGCAGTGCCAGGGCCGCCGCGCAGGCGAAGTGGGCGCCGCGGTGTTCGTCGGCGATGTCCGACAGTTGGGCCAGGAGCAGGTTCAGGTTCGCGCCGTCGTCTCCGTGGGTGCCCGACCAGCGGGCCGAGAAGATACCCGGGGCGCCGTTCAGGACGTCGACGCACAGGCCCGAGTCGTCGGCGATCGCCGGCAGGCCCGTTGCCCGGGCGAGGGCGTGGGCCTTCAGGAGTGCGTTCTCCGCGAAGGTGACGCCGGTTTCCTTGACGTCGGGGATCTCGGGGTACGCGTCCGCGCCGACGAGGTCGAACGGCAGACCTGCGTCGGCGAGGATCGCGTGGAGTTCGGTGATTTTGCCGGCGTTGCGCGTGGCGAGGATCAGGCGGGTCATGCCCACCAGTATTACGGCGTGCAGACCTTCGTCAGTTCGCCGGCCGCGTCGGTGATGGGGCTCAGGTCCGGCGTCTCGTCGCCGTTCTTGACCGCCGTACGGACGTTGGTCACGGCCTCGCTGAGGTTGTCGACCGCCTTGTTGACGTCGGCGTTGTCGGTCTTGTCGCCGATCTCGTCGAGGTTCTGGTCGATGGAGGTGAGGGCCTCGTCGATCTGGGTCGGGTCGTTCGACGCGTTCTCCACGGCCTGCTGGAGGTCGGTGACGCTGTCGGCGACCGCCTCGGCGGTCTGGACGCAGTCCAGTGCCTTGCTGACGGCGTCGCAGCCGGTGGTGAGGCCGACCGTGAGTCCTACGGCGGCCACTGCGGCGGCGATGGTGATATGGCGACTACGGCGGCGTCGGCTCGCGGCCATGGATCTGTTCCCTCCCTGTGGCAGGCCTCAGGAGGCCCCCGTTGACTGGCCGGGCGCCCGTTGTGCACAGCGGGCGCCCGTACTCCCGAAGACGCCGGGGCGGCCGGTCGGGTTGCGCGCGCCGACCCACCGTTCTTGGCGGTCCCTTTACTTTTCGAGGACCGTATCAAGCGCCTTGCTCTGCAGGACAGCGAGTTCCGAGCAGCCCGACACCGCGAGGTCGAGGAGGGAGTTGAGCTCGTCGCGGGCGAAGGGCTCGGCCTCGGCGGTGCCCTGGACCTCGACGAAGCGGCCGTCGCCGGTGCAGACGACGTTCATGTCGGTGTCGGCGCGCACGTCCTCCTCGTAGCAGAGGTCGAGGAGGGGTACTCCGCCGACGATGCCGACGGAGACCGCGCTCACGGTTCCGGTCAGCGGCTGGCGGCCGGCCTTGACCAGCTTCTTGCCCTGGGCCCAGGCGACGGCGTCGGCGAGAGCGACGTAGGCGCCGGTGATGGCCGCGGTGCGGGTGCCGCCGTCGGCCTGGAGGACGTCGCAGTCGAGGACGATGGTGTTCTCGCCGAGCGCCTTGTAGTCGATGACCGCGCGCAGGGAGCGGCCGATGAGGCGGCTGATCTCGTGCGTGCGGCCGCCGATCTTGCCGCGGACGGATTCGCGGTCGCCGCGGGTGTTGGTGGCGCGGGGCAGCATGGAGTACTCGGCGGTGACCCAGCCCTCGCCGCTGCCCTTGCGCCAGCGGGGGACGCCTTCGCTGACGGTGGCGGTGCAGAAGACCTTCGTGTCGCCGAAGGAGACGAGGACGGAGCCCTCGGCGTGCTTGCTCCAGCCGCGTTCGATGGTGATCGGGCGGAGTTGTTCGGGGGTGCGGCCGTCGATTCGAGACATGGCGTTGAGCCTAGCGGGAGACGGGGATGCGGAAGGGGCCCCTCCCGTGAGGGGAGGGGCCCCTGGCCGGAACGAGCTGCAGTCCTTACATCATGTCTTCGATTTCCGCGGCGATGGGGTCGGCGTCGGTGCCGATGACGACCTGGATGGCGGTGCCCATCTTGACGACGCCGTGGGCGCCGGCGGCCTTGAGGGCGGCTTCGTCGACCTTGCCGGGGTCGATGACCTCGGTGCGGAGGCGGGTGATGCAGCCTTCGATCTCTTCGATGTTGTCGATACCGCCGAGTCCGGCGACGATCTTCTCTGCCTTGGTGGCCATGTCGGTCTCCTCACGCACGGTGGGCCCAGTTTCGCGAGCGATTGCGCCGTACGTGCCGAAAATGACGTCACAGCAACCCAATCGTCCGTAACTGGTCTACACCACCTGGTGGTTGGTCGCCAACCCCGGAGGGGCGGTAGGGAGGGTGTCCTCCGGTTGCGGAATTGACGGGTTCCTTATAACGCCCTCATCGTGTACAACAGGTCTACACCACTGAGTGGTGTAGACCACCACCCGATGGAGGAGTTATGAGCACCGCCACCGACACGGCGGCCCCCGCAGCGAAGAAGCGGGGTTCCGGTCTGTTCCAGGGCCTGCAGAAGGTCGGCCGCAGCCTGCAGTTGCCCATTGCCGTGTTGCCGGCGGCGGGAATTCTGCTGCGGCTCGGCCAAGCGGACTCCCAGGAGCGCTTCCACATACCGGCTGACGTGGCGAAGGTGTTCGCCGGTGCCGGCGGCGCGCTGCTGGACAGCTCCTTCGGGCTGCCCCTGCTGTTCTGCATAGGCGTGGCCATCGGCTTCGCGAAGAAGTCCGACGGTTCCACGGCGCTGGCCGCGGTGGTCGGCTTCCTCGCCTACTACGCGGTGATCCACCAGTACCCGATCAAGGACGGCCACGAGGGCGCCACCTATACGGCGACCGGACTCGGCGGCGGCTTCTGGCAGAAGGGCACCGAGGCCGCGCAGACCGCGAGCTTCCAGAACCCGGGCGTGCTCGGTGGCATCATCCTCGGTCTTCTGACCGCCGTGCTGTGGCAGCGCTACCACCGCAAGCGGCTCGTCGACTGGCTCGGCTTCTTCAACGGCCGCCGCCTGGTCCCGATCATCACGGCCGCCGTCGGCACGGTTCTCGGTGTCCTGGTCGTCCTGGGCTGGGAGCCCATCGGCAACGTGATCACCAACTTCGGTGAGTGGATGACCGGCCTCGGCTCCTTCGGCGCGGCCCTCTTCGGTCTGATCAACCGCGCGCTGATCCCGATCGGCATGCACCAGTTCGTCAACTCCGTGGCTTGGTTCCAGATCGGCGACTACACCAACTCCGCCGGCACCGTCTTCCACGGCGACCTGCCGCGCTTCTTCGGCGGCGACCCCACCGCCGGTATGTTCATGACCGGCTTCTTCCCGATCATGATGTTCGGTCTGCCCGCCGCCGCCCTCGCGATCGCGCACTCCGCCCGGCCCGAGCGCCGCAAGGCCGTGCTGGGCATGATGATGTCGATGGCCCTGACCTCGTTCTTCACGGGTGTCACCGAGCCGATCGAGTTCACGTTCATGTTCATCGCCCCCGTGCTCTACGCCATCCACGCGGTCCTCACCGCGGTCTCGATGGCGGTGACGTGGGCGCTCGGCATGCACATGGGCTTCAGCTTCTCGGCCGGCTTCATCGACGTCTTCATCAACTGGGGCATCTCGACCAAGCCGTGGCTGCTGATCCCGGTCGGCCTGGTCTTCGGCGCGGTCTACTACGCCGTCTTCCGCTTCGCCATCATCAAGTGGAACCTCCCCACCCCGGGCCGCGAGCCCGAGGAGGAGGTCGAGGACCTCACGAAGGCCTGACAGCAGGCTGGAGCGTGACGAAGGCCCCCGGAGTCCTGAACCTCTCCGGGGGCCTTCGTCATGCCGTTGGGGCTAGATGTCGTACGACAGTCTTGGCACCGCCAGGGAGACCGGACCGTCGAACACCGCTTGTGCGTCGGCGAGGTTGACCTGCGGGTCGGTCCACGGGGGGATGTGGGTGAGGACCAGGCGGCGGGCTCCTGCTCGGGTCGCCGTCTCACCCGCCTCGCGGCCGTTGAGGTGCAGGTCGGGGATGTTCTCCTTGCCGTGCGTGAAGGCCGCCTCGCACAGGAACAGGTCGGTGTCGCGGGCGAGTTCGGTCAGGGCGGGGCTGAGACCCGTGTCGCCGGAGTACGTCAGGGACTTCCCGCCGTGCTCGACGCGGATGCCGTACGCCTCCACCGGGTGCGCCACTCGCTCCGTGTGGACCGTGAACGGGCCGATGTCGAAGGTGGACGGCTTGACCGTGTGGAAGTCGAAGACCTCGCTCATGGAGGAGGCGGTGGGGGTGTCGGCGTAGGCCGTGGTGAGGCGGTGTTCGGTGCCCTCGGGGCCGTAGACCGGGATGGGGTCGCAGCGGCCGCCGTCGTGGCGGTAGTAGCGCGCGACGAAGTACGCGCACATGTCGATGCAGTGGTCGGCGTGCAGATGGCTGAGGAAGATCGCGTCGAGGTCGTAGAGACCGCAGTGGCGCTGCAGCTCGCCAAGGGCACCGTTGCCCATGTCGAGAAGCAGCCGGAAGCCGTCGGCCTCGACGAGGTAGCTCGAGCAGGCCGATTCCGCGGACGGGAACGACCCCGAGCAGCCGACGACGGTGAGCTTCATAAAGCAGAAACCTCCGCTGGCGGGAACTTTTCTGGGATGGAGACGGGGGTCGTGCGGTCCGTCGAGCGTAAGGCGCAAAACCTCCGGTCGCTCCTCCGCCAAGGGCTGTTGTGGGCGAACTCACCTGTGGTGTCACCGGTTCGGAGGGACCGGGGGCGTGTGGGGAGTGTGAGCGCGCTTACGGCTTGCGCAGAGGGCGCGCGGGCCTGATCGCGCGCCGGTAACGTCGTCCTCATGGACACGTCCTGGTGGCTCGCGCTCGCGGCGGTGGTACTGCTCGCGCTGGTCGCCACGCTCGTGGACGGCTGGGGCCGGGGGCGTCGGCCGAAGGGGCGCGCGGACCGGGTCGGCCGTCCGTCCGGGCGGACCGTGGTCCGGCCGCGGCCCGCGGAGATCTGGTGGGCGAACGTGCCGTACGAGGACGGGCCCGGGGGCAAGGACCGGCCCTGTCTGGTGCTCGCGGTGCACGGGAAGCGGGCGACCGTCGCGAAGATCACCAGCAAGTACCACGACGAGCGGGCCGGGGTCATCCCGCTGCCGCCCGGTGCCGTCGGGGACGCGCAGGGGCGCGCGAGCTTCCTGGAGACCGACGAGCTGCGGGCGGTGCCGGTGTGGGACTTCCGGCGGAAGGTGGGGGTGGTGGACCCGGTCCTGTGGGACCAGATCCGTCACCTGGCGACGTAGTACGTCACGCCCAGAGCTGGCCCTGCAGCGTCTCGATCGCTTCCTCCGTCGTGGCCGCCGTGTAGACGCCCGTCGAGAGGTACTTCCAGCCGCCGTCGGCCACGACGAAGACGATGTCGGCGCTCTCGCCGGCCTTCACGGCCTTGTTGCCGACGCCGATCGCCGCGTGCAGGGCGGCGCCCGTGGAGACGCCCGCGAAGATGCCCTCCTGCTGGAGGAGCTCGCGAGTGCGGGTGACCGCGTCGGCGGAGCCGACGGAGAAGCGGGTGGTCAGCACCGACGCGTCGTACAGCTCCGGTACGAAGCCCTCGTCCAGGTTCCTGAGCCCGTACACCAGGTCGTCGTAGCGCGGTTCGGCGGCGACGATCTTCACGTCGGGCCGGTGTTCACGCAGGTAGCGGCCGACGCCCATCAGGGTGCCGGTGGTGCCGAGGCCCGCGACGAAGTGGGTGACCGAGGGGAGGTCGGCGAGGATCTCCGGGCCGGTGGTCGCGTAGTGGGCGCCCGCGTTGTCGGGGTTGCCGTACTGATAGAGCATCACCCAGTCGGGGTGCTCGGCGGACAGCTCCTTGGCGACCCGTACGGCGGTGTTGGAGCCGCCCGCGGCGGGGGACGAGATGATCTCGGCGCCCCACATGGCGAGCAGGTCCCGGCGCTCCTGCGAGGTGTTCTCGGGCATCACGCACACGATCCGGTAGCCCTTGAGCTTGGCGGCCATCGCGAGGGAGATGCCGGTGTTGCCGGAGGTGGGCTCCAGGATGGTGCAGCCGGGCGTGAGGCGGCCGTCCTTCTCCGCCTGCTCGATCATGTGCAGGGCGGGGCGGTCCTTGACCGAGCCGGTCGGGTTGCGGTCCTCGAGCTTCGCCCAGATGCGTACGTCGGCGGACGGCGAGAGCCGCGGCAGGCGCACCAGAGGGGTGTTGCCCACCGCGGCCAGCGGGGAGTCGTAACGCATCGACGATCAGGCCATACCGCCGGCCACGGCCGGCAGGATCGTGACGTTGTCGCCGTCGGTGAGCTTGGTGTTGATGCCGTCGAGGAAGCGGACGTCCTCGTCGTTCAGGTAGACGTTGACGAAGCGGCGCAGCTCGCCGCCGTCCACGATGCGGGCCTGGACGCCCGCATGCCGGGTCTCGAGGTCGGCGAAGAGCTCGGCGAGGGTGTTCCCGTTGCCCTCCACCGCCTTCTGCCCGTCGGTGTAGGTGCGGAGGATGGTCGGGATGCGGACCTCGATGGCCATGGTGGCGGGCTCCTGTCGGAAAGTGGTCTGGTCGGTGGGCGCACGGCGAACGCGCGCCGCGGCTCACGGCCGTACGGCGGCAGGGAAGGTCAACAGATGGCGCTGTTCAGCCTGCACAGGTCGACGTGCAGCCGCGCCACGAGCAGGATGCCCGGCGTCTTCTCGCTCACGTCGTTCAGAACCATGGGCTCATCGTATCGATTCCCGGTCCGGATCCCGGAGTGTGATCTCGCATACTGGATACTTCCCGACCGGATCGCGAGATCAGTATGCCTCGACGACCGTGACCTCCTCCTCGGTGACCTCGCCGTCGACGATCCGGTAGGAGCGGAACTGGAAGTCGCCGAGGCCGTCGGTGTCCGCCGTCGAGACCAGGACGTAGTGGGCGCCGGGTTCGTTGGCGTAGGAGATGTCCGTGCGGGACGGGTAGGCCTCGGTCGCGGTGTGGGAGTGGTAGATGACCACCGGCTCCTCGTCGCGGTCGTCCATCTCGCGGTAGAGCTTGAGCAGGTCGCCGGAGTCGAACTCGTAGAACGTGGGCGACATGGCCGCGTTCAGCATCGGGATGAACCGCTCGGGCCGGTTCGATCCGGCCGGCCCGGCGACGACTCCGCACGCCTCGTCGGGGTGGTCCTTGCGCGCGTGCGCGACGATCTGGTCGACGAGGGCCTGGGTGATGGTCAGCATGTCGGAAAGGATAAGCAGAGGGCCGCTGCGTACCGAGGATCGGTACGCAGCGGCCCACATGCCGGACGTGTGCCGGACGTGTGCCGGGCTTCCTAGCCTGCGGCCTTCTCGAACTCCGGCTCCCGCCGGTCCGTGATCCGCGGGTTCCGGGTCTTCAGTACGGCCCAGCCGATCCCCAGCGCGGCGGCCCATCCGGCCATCACGTACAGACAGACGCGGGAGTCGGGGTCGTACGCGATCAGGCAGGTCACGAAGAGCAGGAACACGATGGCGATCCAGCTGCCGACCGAGCCGCCCGGCGCCGGGAAGGAGGAGGCGGGCAGCCGGCCGGCCACGACCTCGCGGCGGTAGCGCACATGGCTGATCAGGATCATCAGCCAGGTCCAGATGCCCGCCGCGGTCGCGACCGAGACGACGTATCCGAAGGCCTTCTCCGGCACGACGTAGTTCAGCACCACGCCGATGCCCATGAAGAGCACGGAGACCGTGATGGCCAGTGCCGGCGTCCGCGTCGCGGAGAGCTTGTTGAAGGCCTGGGGTGCCTCGCCGCTGTCGGCCAGGGTGCGCAGCATGCGGCCCGTGGAGTACATGCCGGAGTTGCAGGAGGACAGCGCGGCGGTGAGGACGACGAAGTTCACGATGCCGGCGCCCGCCGGGATGCCGATCACGGCGAAGGCCTTGACGAAGGGGCTGACGCCGGCCGCGAACTCGGTCCACTTCACCACGCACAGGATGACGGTGAGGGCACCGACGTAGAAGAGACCGATGCGCCAGGGCAGGGTGTTGATCGCCTTGGGGAGGGTCTTCTCGGGGTTCTCGGACTCACCGGCGGTCACGCCGACCAGTTCGACGGCGAGGTAGGCGAACATCACGCCCTGCAGGGTCATCAGGGACGAGCCGATGCCCTTGGGGAAGAAGCCGTCGAAGGCCCAGAGGTTGGAGACCGCGGCGGTGTCGCCGGCCGCGCTGAAGCCGAAGGTGAGGACGCCGAGACCGATCACGATCATGCCGATGAGGGCGGTGACCTTGATCATCGAGAACCAGAACTCGATCTCGCCGAACAGCTTCACCGAGATCAGGTTGGCCACGAACAGGACGACCAGGAAGACCAGGGCCGTCGTCCACTGCGGGACGGCCGGGAACCAGTAGTTGACGTAGATCGCGGCGGCGGTGAGTTCGGCCATACCGGTGACGACCCACAGCAGCCAGTACGTCCAGCCGGTGAAGTAGCCGAAGAACGGGCCGAGGAATTCGCGGGAGTACTCCGCGAAGGAACCGGAGACCGGGCGGTAGAGCAGCAGCTCGCCGAGTGCCCGCATGATGAAGAAGATGATCACGCCGGCGACGGCGTACATCAGGATGAGGCTCGGACCGGCCTTGGCGATGTTCGCCCCGGCGTTGAGGAAGAGGCCGACGCCGATGGCGCCGCCGATCGCGATCATCTGGACCTGGCGGCTGCCGAGTCCGCGCTCGTACCCCTCTTCGGAGCTCTTCTCCGAGCCTGACGAGCCTGTGTCGACCTGAGCGGAGGTCATGTCTGTGGTGCGCCTTTCTCCATACCGCCCCGGGCCTTCGTCGGCCGCGGACCGGATCTCGATCCCCCCGGATTGATGGAGTGGTGCCTGGCCGGCGGTTGCCGGCTCGGTGGCGCACCCGGCGGAACATACGGGTGGTGTTCGCCGGGCGGTCGTGAAGATTTATCACGGCCGCAACGTTGATCACCTGTGCGACATATGGCACAGGTCACAGGAAGAAGCGGACAAACGACGCCCGGAACACGCGAAAGCCGTCAGCGCGGTGACGTGATCGTTATCCGGATTTGAGCGTCCTCTGAGCGAACACATCACCCTCAAAAACGGGCACGAAACCGTCACATCTCACGGCATAAGGGTGGTCACGAGGGTCTCCTGGAGACCGCCCAGCCACAGATACGCCATCACCATCGGCTTACGGGGGTCCTCGTCCGGCAGCCGGTAGAGGAGGTCGGTGTCCTCCTCGTCGGTGATGTCGAGGCGGGAGCCGATCGCGAGCCGCAGGTCGTTGAGGGCGCCGAGCCACTGCTGGGACTCACCGGTCGACAGCTTGAGGACCGCTCCGCCCTCGCCCGCGGAGTTCAGCGCGTCCAGGGAGCGGACCACCGCGAGGGCGTTCTCGCGCTTGCCGGTCCGCAGGTCGTTCTCGGTGTAACGGCGGAACTCCGAGGAGTACGCCCGCTGCTCCTCGGCCTCCTTGGCCTGGGGAGTGCCCTCGGGGTCGCTGTAGGCGTCCGGGAACAGCCGTTTGAGCACCGGGTCGGACGGCGGCTCGCTCGGGCCGTCCGCGAAGAGCTCGGCGAGGGGGTCGTCGGGGGCGTCCTCGGCGGGGCCAGGGCCGATGAGTTCCAGGAGCTGGACGGCCAGCGACCGGATGATGGAGATCTCGACGTCGTCGAGGGCGACGGCCGCGCCGCCGCCGGGGAGCGGTTCGAAGGTTCCTGGCATCAGGGGTTATCGCTACTTCCGGTCCTGCGGGCGGGGGCGGGCCACTTCCGGTCCTGCGAGCGGGGTCGGGTCATTTCCGGTCCTGCTGGAGCGTGGCCCACAGACCGTAGCCGTGCATGGCCTGCACATCGCGCTCCATCTCCTCGCGGGATCCGCTGGAGACGACCGCCCGGCCCTTGTGGTGGACGTCGAGCATCAGCTTCGTGGCCTTGTCCTTCGAGTAGCCGAAGTACGACTGGAAGACGTAGGTCACGTAGCTCATGAGGTTGACCGGGTCGTTGTGGACGATCGTGACCCAGGGGACGTCCGGCTCGGGGACGGCGAAGACCTCTTCCGCCGACTCGGTGCGTTCGATCTCTACGGGAGCGGGTGACGTCACACGGCCCATGCTGCCACGCACAGCATAAATCGTCACACTGACGCGAATGGGGGTACCATCCTCGTCATGAACACAGCGGACCTTGGGCTGCCGGTGGACGTTCCCTCGACGGCGCTCTTCACGGACCAGTACGAGCTGACGATGCTGCAGGCCGCGCTGAAGGCGGGTACCGCCGAGCGGCGCAGCGTCTTCGAGGTCTTCACCCGGCGGCTGCCGGAGGGGCGGCGCTACGGCGTCGTCGCGGGCACCGGCCGGGTGCTGGACGCGGTGGAGAACTTCCGTTTCGACGCGGACGTCCTCGGCTTCCTGCGGGAGCGGGACATCGTGGACGAGGAGACCCTGGACTGGCTCGCCTCCTATCGCTTCGGCGGCGACATCTGGGGCTACCCGGAGGGCGAGGTGTACTTCCCGGGCTCGCCGATCATGCGGGTGGAGGGCTCGTTCGCCGAGTGTGTGCTCCTGGAGACCGTGATCCTGTCGATCCTCAACCACGACTCCGCGATAGCCGCGGCCGCCTCCCGGATGTCCTCGGCCGCGGGCGACCGGCCGCTGATCGAGATGGGTGCCCGCCGCACCCACGAGCTGTCCGCCGTGGCAGCCTCGCGGGCCGCCTATGTCGGCG
This sequence comes from Streptomyces sp. SAI-127, assembly GCF_029894425.1. Classification (NCBI taxonomy): domain Bacteria; kingdom Bacillati; phylum Actinomycetota; class Actinomycetes; order Kitasatosporales; family Streptomycetaceae; genus Streptomyces; species Streptomyces sp. SAI-127. Next base: position 6,423,929 of record NZ_JARXYJ010000001.1, on the reverse strand, counting down.
GCTTCGCCACCACCTCCGACCTCGCGGCCGGCTTCCGCTACGGCATCCCCACGGTGGGCACCTCCGCCCACGCCTTCACCCTGCTGCACGACCACGAGCGGGACGCCTTCCAGGCCCAGGTGGACTCGCTGGGCCGGGGCACCACCCTGCTCGTCGACACCTACGACGTCACCGAGGCCGTCCGTACGGCCGTCGAGGTCGCCGGGCCCGAGCTGGGGGCCGTGCGCATCGACTCGGGCGACCTGCTCCTCGTCGCGCACCGGGTGCGCCAGCAGCTGGACGAGCTGGGCGCGAAGAGGACCCGGATCATCGTCACCTCCGACCTCGACGAGTACGCCATCGCCTCGCTGGCCGTGGCCCCGGTGGACGCGTACGGCGTGGGCACCCAGCTGGTGACCGGGTCAGGGCATCCGACCGCCTCGATGGTCTACAAGCTGGTCGCGCGCGCCGAGTCGGACGATCCGAAGGCGCCGCTGATCCCGGTCGCGAAGAAGTCGTCCGGGGGCAAGAGCTCGGTCGGCGGGCGCAAATGGGCGGCGCGGCGGCTGGACGCGGAGGGGATCGCGGAGGCCGAGGTCGTGGGCACGGGGGCGGTTCCGCCCGCGCTCGCCGAGCGGCAGCTGCTGGTGGAGCTGGTCAAGGGCGGCGAGGTCGTCGCGCGGGAGGCGCTGGACGTCGTACGGGACCGGCATGCCGCTGCCCGGGCCAACCTGCCGCTGTCGGCGACCCAGCTCTCGCGCGGAGAACCGGTCCTTCCGACGGAGTATGTCCAGGGGCGCTCGGGTAGCTAATGCGGGTGCGCCCTCCCGCAGTGCCGTCGAAGTCTCTAGGCTCGTAAGTTCACCCAACAGTCGAAGGACACCCACATGCGCCGCGCCTTGATCGTCGTTGACGTGCAGAACGACTTCTGCGAGGGAGGCAGCCTCGCGGTGGCCGGCGGTGCCGATGTGGCCGCCGCCGTCACCGAGCTGGTCGGGCAGGCGGCGGGCTCCGGCTACCAGCATGTGGTGGCCACCCGCGACCACCACATCGCACCCGGCGGCCACTTCGCGGACAACCCCGACTTCGTGCACTCCTGGCCCGCGCACTGCGTCGCCGGGACCGAGGGGGTGGGGTTCCACCCGAACTTCGCGCCTGCCGTCGCCTCCGGGGCGATCGACGCGGTCTTCGACAAGGGGGCGTACGCGGCGGCGTACAGCGGGTTCGAGGGCGCCGACGAGAACGGCGTGACACTGGCCGACTGGCTGCGGGCGCGGGAGGTCTCCGAAGTCGACGTGGTCGGGATCGCCACGGACCACTGCGTACGGGCCACCGCGCTGGACGCGGCCCGGGAGGGCTTCCGTACGCACGTCCTCCTCGACCTCACCGCCGGGGTCGCCGAGGCGACGACCGAGCGGGCGATCGAGGAGATGCGGGAGGCGGGCGTGGAGCTGTCCGGGAAGCCGGTCGTCTAGGAAACCGGCGCTCAGGCCGGTGCCGTCGGCCTCCTCAGCAGTGATCTGATCGGATGCCACAGCTCCTGGACCAGCTCGGGACCGCCCACGACAGCGTTGTCAGGGGCGGTACGCCATATCAGCCCGTCCGGATGGTGGAGTACGGCCGTGATCTCGTCCGGGGTCGGGGGCGCGCCGTTGCCGCGCAGGTACACCGCGCGCAGACCCAGGTTGCGCAGCCTGGTCAGGGCACGCGCCCGGTTCTGGGCGTGGACGAGTACCCGCACGCTGCCGCAGCCGTCGGTGGGCGGGCGGGGCAGGTTCAGCGCCACCACCACCCTGCCGTTCGGCAGCTTGCAGAAACCTCCTGCGGCCATGCGGTCACACCCCCGTGTGCGTCGGTGTCAATAAGGGAGCCACAGCACGCACCTAAACACGATCGGCGGCAACCCGCCAGGGGTTGCCGCCGATACGCTTCTGACCTGCGGTTTTACTTCTTCTTGGCCGAAGGTCCGACCTGGAGCGTGATCGTCGAGCCGTTCAGGGGCTCCTTGACGATCTTGATCCGGGTGTCGGTGTCAGTGATGTTGACACCTGCGAACGGGTTCGACGCGTCGTAGTAGCTCGACGTGCCGTCGTCGAAGACCGGGACGCCCGGCTTGGACTTGATCTTCGTCGGGACGTCGGCGCTGTGGAGCGTGATCGAGTCCGTCGGGTACCAGCTGAAGGTGGAGTCGTAGGCCTGGATGCGGTTGCGCATCAGCGTGCCGTCGGACCACTTCAGCGCGGTCGGGTGGGAGTCGACCGGAAGGATCAGGCCCTCACCGGGGTGCTGGCTGGTGTTGTCGTCCGCCTGCGAGGTGTCCCACTTCCAGATCAACAGGCCGTTCTGGTAGGCGTAGTGCTCCACCCAGTCCGGACGGGTCGTCGAGAAGCCGTAGTTGTACGGGCCGACCTTCAACACCTTGTCGTACGACACGTATTGGCGGTTCTCGGCGATGTAGTACTGGGCGTAGTCGTCCGTGATCGAGGCGCCGATGCGGGAGAAGCCGTTCGCGGTCCAGGCGGTGTCCGCCGTCTCGGCGTTGTCGGAGAAGAGGGTCGCGCCGTCGGCGGTCACCGTGATCTCGTCGGCCGTGAAGCCCTTCTGGGCCACTCCGCCGTCGGTCTGGTAGCGGAAGCGCAGCTGGATGTTCTTGCCCGCGTAGGCGTCCAGCGGGAAGGTCAGCTTCTGGTGGGCGTCGACCGTGCCGGTGAGGGCGGGCTTGCCGCTGCCGTCCTTCGGGATGGCGGTGCCGTCGGCCAGAGTGCCGTCGACCGGCGTCCAGTTGGCGCCGTCGGTGGACACCTCGGTGTAGAGGTAGTCGAAGTCCTGCTCGATGTCCCACCAGCCGTCGAGGGTCAGCGCCGCCGAGGACTTCCCGGTCAGGTCGAGCGGGCGGGTCAGGGTGTTGCGCAGGTCGTCACCGCTGCCGCTCCACCACTGGGTGGCGCCCTGCGCCGGGGTGACCACCTCGGTGGTGACCGTCTTCTCCGGCAGCTGGACCACGAGCGCCTGCGCGTCCTTGGTGTTGTACTCCGCGACGCCCAGCTTGTGGGTGGACCTCTTGCCCGCGTTGGCCACGTCGTAGTCGAGCCAGCCCAGTTGGAGCTTGTCCCAGGCGTTCATGTCGCCGGGCAGGTCTCCGATGGAGTCCTTGCCGGTGCCGAGCCAGGAGCCGGACGACATCAGGGTCCAGAAGCCGGTGGAGTTCTCGCCGCCGCCGGAGGTGTCGTACTCGTCGGGCAGGCCGAGGTCGTGGCCGTACTCGTGGGCGAAGACGCCCAGGCCGCCGTTCTCCGGCTGGATGGTGTAGTCGCCGACCCAGATGCCGGTGTCGCCGATCTGGGTGCCGCCGAGCTTGTTGCCGGCCGGGCCGGTGGCGCCGGAGTCGCTGGCGAAGGCGTACCAGCGGTGGGCCCAGATGGCGTCCGCGCCCTGGGCGCCGCCACCCGCGGACTCGTCCTCGCCGGCGTGCACGATCTGGAAGTGGTCGATGTAGCCGTCGGGCTCGTTGAAGTTGCCGTCGCCGTCGAAGTCGTAGCGGTCCCACTGGTCGAACTCGGCCAGTTCCGCGCTGATTTCGGCGGCCGAGTCACCGGCGGCCTCGCGCTCGGCGACCCAGGCGTTGACGCCGTCCTGCACCGCGTACCAGGCGCCGGTGGGGGCGTCGTTGGAGCCGTAACGGGCCTCGTTGTAGGGGACCTTGACCCAGTCGGTCACTTCGCCCTCGACCGAGTAGCGGCCCGAGGACTGCTTCTCGTAGTACTTCTTCAGCGACTCGGACTTCTTGCCGGTGCCGAAGTAGAGGTCCTGGAAGTGCGCCTGGTTGTAGTCCGCCTGCCAGGCCGTGCTGTTGTCGACCGCGCGGTCGGGCTGGGCTATCCGGTTGTGCAGCGGGCCGGGCGTGCCGCCGTAGCGGGGGTCGACCTGGTCGCCGAACTCCACCAGGATGGTGAAGATCTTGTCGGTCTTCTCGCGGCCGAGTTCGACGTACTTGCTGTCGCCCTTGCGGCTCTTGAGCTCGACCACCTGGGAGCCGTTGCGGTTCTTGACCGTGGCGTTCCCGGATATGACCTGGTCGAGCGCCTCCTGGCGCTGCGCCTCCTTGGTCTTGGTCAGCGGGCCGTCGAAGTCGTGCTCCCTGGCCTTCGCCGGCTGCGGGTCGTTCCGGTCGACCGCGGAGGCCTTCGTGGACGTGGTGTCCGCGGCCTGTGCCACGGCGAACGTCGAGAACGTGGCCGAGGCGGCCGCGAGGGCGACGATCGTCGCCGCCGTCCTGAACGTCCAGGATCTGTCAGTCACTTGTGCCCCTCCCCTATCAAGGCAAGTGAGCGGTATTTGACTAAAGGTTGGGAAGAAAAGACAGATCTTGACTTGGACCCGTCAATTGCATTATTGGGAGCCGGTGTTCGCATTGCGGACACGTGACGGCAACACGACAGGCGCGCACAGACGTCCACTTGATGGACGCCATGACTCCGTGCGCCCCCTGTGCTCCGGCACTGTTGGTTAGGTCACGCTTACTGTTCGTTCCACTCGGGCACACAGGCGATTAGAGTCGATTGGCGGAACGCCCGGGTGTCGGCGGAAAGCCAGGCCGACGCCCCCCGTGGACCCCCAATTCCGAGGACACGATTGACATGCCGCGTCCGACCGCCGCACAGATCGCCTACGGTTCGATCACCGTCATCTTCTCGACGCTCGCCATGCTGCTGCTGTCACAGACGAGTTCGGCCGTGGGGACCGCGGTCATCGCCGTCTCGGCGCTCGCCCTCGGCCTGCTGGTCGCCATGACGGTGCCGCAGCCCAAGCCCCGCGTGGTGGCGGTGAGCAGGCCCGCCGAGCATCCAGCGGAAGAGCCCGTGCCCGCCGTGGCCACAAGTTCCAAGACCGCCGCCTGAACACCGGCTTCGCCGAGCCGGGCGCGCCGGGTCGTCCCCGGGTTCGCCGGGACGAGCCGGGACGCCCTCGCATTCGCCGACGGTCGCCGGCGGCTCGCGGGAGGCTCAGCGGTGCGGGCCGTGTACCGGTCCCGAGTCACCGCTCAGGCACCGCCGTCACAGTCCCGGCACGGCCGCGCCGATTCGTCCCCGGGTTCGCCGGGGACCAGCCGGAGCGGGCCCGTCGCATTCGCCACCGATCGCCCGCAGTTGACCGACGGCTCGGCGATCCAGGCCCTGCCGCTCCCGAAGCCACGACTCAGGCCCCGCCGTCACCATCCCGGCACGGGCCGCCGAGTCGCCCCCCAGGTTCGCCAGGGGCGAGCCGGAGCGGGCCCGCCGCACTCGCCATCGGCCGCCCGCAACTCGCGGGAGGCTCGGCGGTCCAGGCCCTGCCGCTCCCGAACCCACGACTCCGGCACCGCCGTTACGGCCCCGGCACGGCCGAGCCGAGTCGGCCCCGGGTTCGCCGGGGGCCGAGCCGGAGCGGGCCCGTCTCACTCGCCACCGATCGCCCGCAGTCGCCGACGGCCCGCCGGTCCACAGGCCCTGCCCGTCCCGGAGACACGGCTCAGACCCCGCCGTCACGCTCCCGGCACGGCCGAGCTGGAGCGGGCCTGTCGCATTCGCCATCGGTCGCCCGCAGCTCGCCGACGGCTCGACGGTCCAGGCCGTGCCGGTCCCGAAGGATCGGCTCCGGTCCCGGCCGCTCGGCCCGCGTGCTCCCCGGGACGACCTCCGAGCCCGCCCGGGTCAGGTGGTGCTGACCACCACCGTCTTCGCCGCCTTGTCGTGCAGGCCCTGCTTGTAGGGCTTGTCGAAGTAGCTCCAGCCGCCCGAGATGGCGGTCCAGATGCAGGCGCAGCAGAACGCGAACGGGATCCACAGCACCGCCGACCGGACCAACGTGGTCTGCGTGGAGGGCGTGGAGCCGTTGTCGAGGTTCGCCACCCGCATACCGAGCCACTTCTTGCCGAGCGTCTGCCCGGAGCGGGAGATCATGACGGTGTCGTAGGCGATGTAGAGCACCGCGGCGAGCGCCGACTGGGCGAGCGACTTGCCGTACTGCATGTCGTCGCTGTCGACGTTGTACTCGCTGACCCCGACACCCCAGGTGATCAGCCAGACGACGACGCCCACCATGATCATGTCGATGATCCGGGCGAGCGTGCGCCGGCCGCTGGGTGCCAGTGGTGGCATGCCGGCCAGCGGGTCGGCGGGGCCGCCGCCGTACGGGGCCCCGCCGTACGGGTCACCGCCGCCGGGACTTCCGCCGTACGGCGGCGGCGTGCTGTACGGCGATCCCGAGCCCTCGGCAGGCGGGGGCTGCTTCCTGAACGGGTCGTCATCCGGCGGCTGCTGTCCGGAGCCGGGAGGCGGTTCACTGCTCATGGCCCGAGTCGACCGCGAACCCCCCGGTTCCGCATCCGGCGAGCGGCCGTCCGGAGTACCGAATCCCGTACGCCGTTCGCGGGACCGGCTCAGCCCGCCACGAACGTATGCGCCGCCTTGTCGTGCCAGCACTGGCGCCACGGCCGGTCGAACAGACACCACGCGACGCCCACGAGGCCGATACCGAGCAGGCCCGGCACGCTGTAGACCAGCCAGCGGCGCAGGGCACCGGCGAAGGACGGGGGCTCGTGGCCCTCGATGTCCCGCACCTCCAGGCCGAGCAGCTTCTTGCCGAGGGTGCGGCCCCACTTGGCGGTGGGCAGCGCCTCGTACAGGGCACCGGCGACGAGGAGCACGGCGACCACGATGCCGAGGTACACCGACGTGGTGCCGTCCAGCAGCCAGACCGTCACGGTCTCGCCGGACAGCTTGGCCGCGTCGACCTTCTCGTTGATGTGGTCGGCCGCCTTGGTGCCGAGGGGGACGGCGGCGACGGCGGTCACGGCGCCGACGACGAGGGTGTCGAGGAGGCGTGCCGCCAGGCGCTTGCCGAGGCCGGCGGGCCTGGCGGAGGCCTGGCGGCGGGCGGCCGCCTGGAAGATGTCCTCGACCGGCGGCTTCCAGGGGGCGGGCTGCTCCTCGTCGGGCCCGGCCAGGCGGTGCACCTGCTGGGCCCAGGAGGGCTGACCGCCACCGGGGCCCGGACTCATGGGAGTGGCGGGGGGCTGGGCGCCGGGGAGTTGGACTCCGGCGGCCTGCTGAGGGCCGTTCTGCTGGGGCGCGCCTTGCTGGGGCATGCCCTGCTGTCCGGTGCCTTGCTGGGGCACGCCCGGAGGGGCCGTCTGCGGGCCGGAGGCGGGAGCGGACTGCTGGGGGCCGGAGAGGGGGGCGGCAGCGGCGGAGGCGGGGCCCTGGGGGCCTGCGGCACCGGTCGCCGCGGCGCGCTCGGCGGCGGCCTTGCCGGCACCGAAGCCGGGGCCCTGAGGGCCGGTGGGGGCGACGGCACCGCCTGCAGGCCCGCCCTGTGCCGTGGGGCCCGAGTACGCGGGCCCCGGTGCGCTTCCGTTCTGCGCCGTGTGCGGGGAGACCGCGCGGAACTTCATGGTCCCGTCGTCGGACTGCTGGGCGGCTCCCGCTCCCCCGGGCCCGGCCGTGGGCCTGCGGAAGACACGCGTGCCGCCGTCCTCGTCCGGCTCGGCGGGCGGGATCGTCGCGGCGCCGTCGGTACGGGCGGCCTGCCCGTCCGGCCGGCCCGGGGAGGAACCGTCGGCGGGCCGGCCGGCACCGGCCACCCTCGGGTCGACGCCCCGCGGACCACCCTGCTGCGGTACGCCGGGCCGAGCACCCTGAGGCCCGCCTGTCCCGCCCTGCTGAGCGCCGCCGTGTGCGGCCCCCTGGGACTGACCTCCCTGCGGCGGTACCTGCTGGGCACCCTGCTGAGCCTGCGCGGGGTCCTGCGGGGACCCCCACGACACCCTGCGGTCCTGGTCGCCGCCGAAGCCCCCCTGGTGGGCCCGGTCGGCGCCCCACGCGGACGCGGGTTCGGGGCGGCTGCCGTGCTGGGTGTCGGGGTGCGGGGCTTCCTCGGCCGGGTCCTCGTCGAAGAAGTGCGGGCCCGTCTCCTCCACCGGGGCGGGGCCGCCGCCCGCAGGTGGCGCGAGCGGTTCGCCGTCCGCAGGGGCGGGACGGCTGGTGCCCGGCACCCAGGAGGAACCGTTCCAGTAACGGACATATCCAGGAATGGACGGGTCCGGGTAATAGCCCTCGCGGGGCCTGTCGTCACCGGGTGCCGGGGTTGGGGCGCTCATGTCCGTCGTCCCGTATCTGCTCGGGGGTCAATAGAGGGGGCTACACATCTATCAGACCGGCGCAAGACCCACCGCCAGTCCCACCGGACCCACCCCTTTTGAGCACGACCTGACACCGGCCGTGCTACCGGTCCCGACGCCGACCGTGACGCCGACCGCGATACGGCCGGAAAAAAGTTCGCCGAACTCGCGTAATGATCCCGCCCCCTCCCCCCTCTCCACTCGTACGGGCCCACCGCAGGACCCGGACGCGAGCCGAGAGAGGAACGAACGCCATGCACCGCACAGTGGTAGAGCGCGAACTGGAGCTCAAACTCATCCTGTCGCCCGAGCGCAGCATCCCGGTCCCGGCCCGGCTGGACTACCGCAGCGACGACCCCTTCGCCGTCCACGTCACCTTCCACATCGGTTCGGACCACCCCGTCCACTGGACCTTCGCCCGCGAACTCCTCGTGGAGGGGGTGTTCCGCCCGTGCGGGCACGGGGACGTGCGGGTGTGGCCGACGAAGGTCGCGGGCCGCGGCGTCGTCCTGATGGCCCTGAGCTCCCCCGACGGCGACGCCCTTCTGGAGGCCCCGGCCGCGCAGGTCTCGTCCTGGCTGGAGCGCACGCTGAGGGTGGTGCCGCCGGGCTCCGAGGCGGAGCAGCTCGGTATCGACGACGGTCTCGCCGAGCTGCTGGCCCCGACCCCGGCCGACGACCTCTGGCTGGGCGACCCCTGGCCGAGCGACGAATCGGCGGACGGGGAGTGACCCCCGGCGGGACAGGTGTCAGAACAGCTTGCCCGGGTTCAGGATCCCCAGCGGGTCGAAGACCCCTTTCACCGCCCGCTGCATCTCCACCCCCACCGGGCCGATCTCACGCGCCAGCCACTCCTTCTTCAGTACGCCCACGCCGTGCTCCCCGGTGATCGTGCCGCCGAGTTCCAGGCCGAGGGCCATGATCTCGTCGAAGGACTCGCGGGCGCGCCGGGACTCGTCGGGGTCGGCCGCGTCGAAGCAGACCGTGGGGTGGGTGTTGCCGTCGCCCGCGTGGGCGACGACACCGATGGTGAGCTGGTGTTTCTCAGCGATCCGCTCGGTCCCCTCGAACAGCTCGCCGAGCCGGGAGCGGGGCACGCACACGTCGTCGATCATCGTGGTGCCCTTGACGGCCTCGAGTGCGGTGAGGGAGAGCCTGCGGGCCTGGAGCAGCAGTTCCGACTCGGCGGCGTCGTCGGCCGGGACGACCTGCGAGGCGCCCGCCGCCTCGCACAGCGCGCCGACCGCCGCGAGGTCGGCCGCCGGGTCCGTGGTGTCGAAGGCGGCGAGGAGGAGGGCCTCGGTGGTCTCCGGAAGTCCCATGTGCGCCAGGTCGTTGACGGCCTTGACCGTCGTACGGTCCATCAGTTCGAGGAGGGACGGCACGTGTCCGCCCTCCATGATCCGGCACACCGCGTCGCAGGCGGCGGCCCCGGACGCGAACTCGGCGGCCAGCACCAGCTGCTCGGGCGGCTTCGGCCTGAGCGCCAGGGTCGCCTGCACGACGATGCCGAGTGAGCCCTCGGAGCCGACGAAGAGGCGGGTCATGTCGTATCCGGCGACCCCCTTGGCGGTACGGCGGCCCGTGGACATGAGCCGCCCGTCGGCGAGGACGACGTCCAGTCCGAGGACGTACTCCGCCGTCACCCCGTACTTCACACAGCACAGCCCGCCGGACGCGGTGCCGATGTTGCCGCCGATCGTGCACATCTCCCAGCTGGAGGGGTCCGGCGGGTAGTAGAGGCCGAGTTCGTTCACTGCGCGGGACAGGGTCGCGTTGACGACGCCGGGTTCGACGACGGCGATGCGGTCGACCGGATTGATCTCCAGGATCCGGTCCATCTTCGTCAGGGACAGCACGATGCAGCCGTCGGAGGCGTTGGCCGCGCCCGACAGGCCCGTGCGGGCGCCCTGGGGAACGACCGGGACGCGCAGTTCGGTGGCGACGCGCATGACGTGCTGGACCTGCTCGACCGTGCGCGGCAGGACGACCACGGCGGGGGTGCCGGCCGGGCAGAAGCTCGCCATGTCGTTGGCGTAGGAGACCGTGACGTCCGGGTCGGCGAGAACGGCCTCGGCGGGCAGAGCGCTCAGCAGACGGTCGACGAGGTTGCCGGTGACCTCGTCGCGGGGGGCTTCGATACGGCTCATGATCACAGCGTCGCACCGGGGGCCATCGGTGTGAACCCCACCAGCGCCGACTGCCGAGCGCCGGGGTGTGCTCGTCGTATTGACGCACAGTGAGCGCCATGGAGAACCAAGCCACGGAGAACCGGCGGGCCCGGCTGCACGGGCGCGTGGTGCTGGCCGCGGTCGCGGGCTGCGCGGTGCTCGGTACGGCGCTGATGCTGCTGCCCCCGGAGCGGACGGCGACCCGCTCGCCCGCCCCGGCCCCGGGTGCCCAGGCGCTGTCGGCGGTCGCCGCCGGGGTGCCGGCCGCGCTGCCCGACCTGGCGGCGCTGATCGGCGAGCGGGAGAGCCATCTGCGCCGGCATCCCGAGGACGCCGAGTCGTGGGCGGTGCTCGGCACGGCGTACGTCGAACAGGCGCGGCGGACGGCCGACCCGGCGTTCTACGCGAAGGCCGACGACACGCTGCGGACGTCCCTGCAGGTACGCAGGAACGCGGCGGCCCTCGGTGGTCTGGCCGTCCTCGCGAACGCGCGCCGGGACTTCCGGACCGCGCTGACCTGGGCTGAGGCGGCGCGGAACCTGGAGCCGAAGCGGTGGACGACGTATCCGGCGCTGATCGACGCGTACACGGGGCTCGGGGACTACAAGGCGGCCCATGCGGCGCTGGAGCGGCTGATGGATCTGCGGTCGGGGCCTGCGGTGCGGGCGCGGGCGGCGGCCGTGTACCGGGACCGGGGCTGGCGCGAGGACGCGGCGGCCCAGCTGGCCGACGCGGCGGCGGGGGCGCGAACGCCGGCCGAGCGGGCCGAGTATCTGGAGCGGGCCGGGCAGCTCGCCTGGGAGCGCGGCGACCGCGAGGACGCGCTGCGGCACTTCCAGGAGGCGGTCCGTATCGACCCCGACCAGCGGGCCGCGCAGGCCGGGCAGGGGCGGGTCCTTGCGGCACTGGGCCGCACGACGGAGGCCCTGAACGCCTACCGGATGGCCCTCGCGATGCAGCCGCTGCCGCAATACGCCCTGGAGCTGGGCGAGTTGTACGAGTCGCTGGGGCTCGGGCAGGCGGCCCGGGTGCAGTACGACCTGCTGCTGGCGAGGGTGCGGACCGCTTCTGTGTCCGGGGCCGACGAGGAGCTGGTTCTCGGGCAGTTCGAGGCGGACCACGGTGACCCGGCTGATGCCGTACGGCGGCTCAGGGCGGAGTGGCGACGGCAGCCGGCGATCGCGGTGGCGGACGCGCTGGGGTGGGCGCTGCACCGGGCGGGCCAGGACCGGGAAGCCCTGCGGTACGCCCGGATCGCGACGGACAAGGCGCACGGGGGCGGGGTGCGCAGCGCGCTGTACGCGTATCACCTGGGCATGATCGAGCGGGAGCTGGAGCAGCACGCCCCCGCGCGCCGGCATCTCCAGGAGGCCCTGCGGATCAACCCCTACTTCTCGCCCTCGCGGGTGCGGGCGGCGCGGGAGGCGCTGGCGGCGCTGGGAGACGTGCCGGACCAGGGCCTGCCGGTGAGGGACGCGAAGGCGGTCACACCGCGGCCGTACCGATGAGGGCGTTCCTCGTCACCAGCGCCGCCAGCTCCTCCTCGCCCAGTCCTTCCGTGTCCTGAGGCCTGCGCGGCAGGACCATGTAGCGGGTCTCCGCGCTGGAGTCCCACACCACGATGTCCACGGAGTCGGGAAGGGTGAGACCGAACTCCCGTAGGACGGCACGGGGTTCGCGGACCACGCGGGAACGGTAGGCCTCGGACTTGTACCAGCTGGGGGAGGGGCCGAGGAGGCGGAGCGGGTAGCAGGAGCACAGGGTGCAGACGATGACGTTGTGGACGGACTCGGTGTTCTCCACGACTCTCAGGCGCTGGTACGAGCCCTCCATGTGGCCGAGTTCCCGAACCGCCGCCGTGCCGTCCGCGAGCAGCCGGGCCCGGTAGGCGTCGTCGGTCCAGGCGCGCGCCACGACCCGTGCCCCGTTCGCCGGCGAGGACTCCGCGAGGAACGCGTCGATCGCCTCGTCCAGCCGCTCGCCGGTGATCAGCCCCTTCTCCTCCAGGAGGGTCTCCAGGCGCCGTACCCGCCGGGCGATCGTCGCGTCGGTGTGGTGGTCACCGCTCATCTTGGCGGTCCTCCTCCAAGTAGCTCTCCCACAGATCCAGTACGACGTGGTGGTCGCCCTCGCCCCAGAGGTCACGGGCCGCGAAGCGGACGGCGTAGATCTGCTCGACGGGGACGTCGCCGCGGCCCTGCGCGCTGATGTCGGGCAGTTCGTCCGGGCCCTCCGGCTCGACGACCACGCCCCGCTTGCCGCGTGCGTACCGGGGCAGACGGGTGTGGTGCGGCGGGTCGTGGCGGAAGGTGCGGACCCGGGTGCCGGGCGGGAAGCGGTCGGGGGGCGTGTCAGTCATCGAGCTCACCCGGCTCGATCACGCCCTTGCGCTCCAGCAGCGCGCAGATCGCCAGGAACCAGCGTTCGTAGTACGAGGTCGCCAGATAGTCCGCCGGTGGCATGGACTCGATCGCGTCCCGGAACTCGTTCGTGTTGAAGATCCCTTGCGCGCGCAGGGTGTTGTAGAGCCCGACCACCCGCGCCTCCCAGTCCGCGTGGAAGGGCTCGGTGTCGTCGGTGGTGTCGATCGCGCCGAAGCCCTGGGTGCCGCCCACGTCGTTGATCCTGGCCATGGGGCCAGCCTACGAGCGTTACGCGGAAAGGGGGTGCTCGCTAGAGGTTGCCCCGCTTCTCCTGCTCTCGTTCGATGGCCTCGAACAGTGCCTTGAAGTTGCCCTTTCCGAAGCCCATCGAGCCGTGCCGTTCGATGATCTCGAAGAACACGGTCGGCTTGTCCTGGACCGGCTTGGTGAAGATCTGCAGCAGATAGCCGTCCTCGTCGCGGTCGGCGAGGATCTTCAGCTCGCGCAGGGTCTCGACGGGGACGCGGGTGTCGCCGACCCACTCGCCGAGGGTGTCGTAGTAGGAGTCGGGGGTGTCGAGGAACTGGACCCCCGCCGCGCGCATGGTCCTCACGGTCTGCACGATGTCGTTGGTGTTCAGCGCGATGTGCTGGACGCCCGCGCCGCCGTAGAACTCCAGGTACTCGTCGATCTGGGACTTCTTCTTGGCGATGGCGGGCTCGTTGATCGGGAACTTCACCTTGAGCGTGCCGTCGGCCACGACCTTCGACATCAGCGCGCTGTACTCGGTGGCGATGTCGTCGCCCACGAACTCCTTCATGTTCGTGAAGCCCATGACCTTGTTGTAGAAGCCGACCCACTCGTTCATCCGGCCGAGCTCGACGTTGCCGACGCAGTGGTCGACGGCCTGGAAGGTGCGGTGGGCGGGCGGTTCGACGATCGGGGCGGCCGCGGCGAAGCCCGGGAGATAGGGGCCGTCGTAGCCCGTGCGCTCGACCAGGGTGTGGCGGGTCTCGCCGTAGGTGGCGATCGCGGCGAGGACGACCGTGCCGTGCTCGTCCTTCAGCTCGTACGGCTCGGCCACCGAGCGGGCGCCGTGCTCGAGGGCGTAGGTGTAGGCGCGGCGGGCGTCCGGGACCTCGATGGCGAGGTCGATCACGCCGTCGCCGTGCTCGGCCACGTGCTGGGCGAGGAAGTGGCCCCAGGGAGTGGCGGGCTTGATGACCGAGGTGAACACGAACCGGGCGGAGCCGTTCTCCAGCACGTACGAGGCGGTCTCGCGGCTGCCGTTCTCCGGTCCGGAGTAGGCCACGAGCCGCATGCCGAACGCGGTCGAGTAGTAGTGCGCCGCCTGCTTGGCGTTGCCGACGGCGAAGACGACCGCGTCCATTCCCTTGACCGGGAAGGGGTCGGCCTGCCGGGCGGTGTCGGGAGTGTGGTGTGTGGTCTGTGTCATGTCCGAAGCCTGGCTCCGGTCTGCAAGGTGCGCAATAGTTGGCGTAATCACTGGACAATCTGTTCAGCGATGCGGCCGCACCGGCGGCCTTTCTGTACAGGATGACCACTGGTCCGGGAGGCCTGCGTGGGGATCGACGAGCTGGACGGACGGATCATCGTGCTCCTCGCGCGCGAGCCGCGGATCGGGGTGCTGGAGATGTCCCGGCGGCTGGGGGTGGCCCGGGGGACCGTGCAGGCGCGGCTCGACCGGCTTCAGTCGAACGGAGTCATCCGGGGATTCGGTCCGCAGGTCGATCCGGCGGCGCTCGGCTACCCGGTGACCGCGTTCGCCACGCTCCAGATCCGGCAGGGGCAAGGGGCCGACGTACGGGCTCACTTGGCGACCGTGCCGGAGGTCCTCGAGCTGCACACCACCACCGGCAGCGGGGACATGCTGTGCCGCCTCGTGGCCCGCTCCAACGCCGATCTCCAACGTGTGATCGACCGCGTTGTCGGTTTCGATGGGATCGTCCGGGCCGCCACCGCGATCGTCATGGAGAACCCCGTTCCGCTGCGGATCATCCCGTTGGTGGAGCAGGCGGCGGAGGACTCGGCGAGGACCTGACCGCGATCGTGGGGTGAGCCGTGTGAGCTTCTGGGAGTACCTCGGCAACCGCCACCAGCAGCTGCTCACGGACGCCTACCAGCACGCGAGCGTCGTCTTCCAGTGCATGGTCATGGCGACGGCGATCGGGGTGCTGATCGGGGTCGTGGCCTACCGGAGCGAGTGGGGAGGCAACCTCGCCACCACGGCCACCTCGACGATTCTGACCATCCCCTCGCTCGCCATGATCGGTCTGCTCATCCCGGCCGTGGGCCTGGGCGTACCGCCCACGGTGATCGCCCTGACGCTGTACGGGCTGCTGCCGATCGTGCGCAACGCGATCGTCGGGCTGCGCGGGGTCGATCCCTCGTTGGTGGACGCGGCCAAGGGCATCGGGATGTCCCGGGCGATGCGGCTGGTACGGGTGGAGCTGCCGCTCGCCTGGCCGCCGATCCTGACCGGGATCCGGGTCTCGACCCAGATGCTGATGGGCATCGCCGCGATCGCCGCCTACGCCTCCGGGCCCGGCCTCGGCAACGAGATCTTCCGCGGCATCGCCTCGCTGGGCAGCAAGAACGCGCTCAACCAGGTGCTCGCCGGCACGCTCGGGATCATCGTCCTCGCCCTGTTGTTCGATGCCGCGTACGTCCTCATCGGACGGCTGACCATTGCGAGGGGGATCCGTGCCTGAGACGTCCGGCACCTCAGGTGCGTCCATCGAGCTGGAGAACCTGACCAAGAGGTATCCCGGCAACCCGCGGCCCGCCGTCGACAACGTCACCATGGAGATCAAGGCGGGCGAGCTCGTCGTCTTCGTCGGGCCGTCCGGATGCGGCAAGTCGACGACACTCAAGATGATCAACAGGTTGATCGAGCCGACCGGTGGACGCATCCGGATCAACGGTGAGGACGTGACCGACATCGATCCGGTCAAGCTGCGCCGCAAGGTGGGCTATGCGATCCAGTCGGCCGGTCTCTTCCCGCACATGACGGTCGCGCAGAACATCGCGCTCGTACCGAAGATGATCGGCTGGGGAAAGGGCCGGATCCAGGACCGCGTGGAGGAGCTGCTCGACCTCGTCGGGCTCGACCCCGGGGAGTTCCAGGGCCGCTATCCACGCGGGCTCTCCGGTGGCCAGCAGCAGCGGGTGGGCGTGGCGAGGGCATTGGCGGCCGATCCCCCGGTCCTGCTGATGGACGAGCCGTTCGGCGCGGTCGACCCGATCACCCGCGATCATCTCCAGGACGAGCTGATCAGGCTCCAGCACGAGCTGCACAAGACGATCGTCTTCGTCACCCATGACTTCGACGAGGCGATCAAGCTCGGTGACCGGATCGCCGTCCTGCGCGAACGGTCCCACATCGCCCAGTTCGACACCCCCGAGGCCATCCTGACCAACCCGGCGGACGACTTCGTGTCCGGTTTCGTCGGAGCCGGGGCGGCGCTGAAGCGGCTGAACCTCACCCGCGTACGGGATGTGGAGATCACCGACTATCCGACGGTGACCGTCGACGACCCCGTCCAGGAGATCTTCAACAAGCTCCGGGGCAGCGGCACGAACGAGATCCTGCTGCTCGACAAGCGCGGCCGGCCGTACAAGTGGCTCCGGCGCGGGGACATGATGCGCGCCAAGGGGGCGCTGGCCCGGGCCGGGACGCTGGTGAGCGACACGGTGACCAGGGACGCGACGCTGCGGGACGCGCTGGAGGCCGTGCTGACCGACAACGCGGGGCGGGTCGCGGTGACCGGGCGGCGCGGTGAGTACACGGGGGTCGTCGACATGGAGACGCTCATGAACTCCGTGCACGAACTGCTGGAGGCCGACCGGCTGGAGGCGAGGGAGCACCAGCACGCGCTGGAGGAGATCCGGGCCGCCCAGACGCACGCCGAGCAGGAGGGGGCGTGACGAGCCCCGGGCTGGAGACGCCGGAGACCCTCGATCCGGAGGAGACGGTCGCCCCGGAGGGGACGGCAGACCCGGAGGAGACCGAGGCCCCTCCCCCGCCGGACCCGCCAAGCAGGCGGGTGACCTGGCGGAAGCTGACCTTTCTGCCCGCGTTCCTCATCGCGGTCCTGCTCGCGACCTGGCTGTGGTTCGCGCAGGCCGACCTGGATCCGATCTCCGAGAACGCGCTGTCGAACGGGCAGGTGTCCAAGGCCCTGTGGCAGCAGGTGGAGCTGACGGCGATCTCGACGTTCTTCGTGCTGATCATCGCGATCCCGCTGGGGATCGTGCTGACCCGAAGGGCCTTCCGGAAGGCGAGCCCGGTGGCGATGGCGTTCGCCAACATGGGCCAGGCGACCCCGGCGATCGGCCTGCTGGCCCTGCTGGTGATCTGGCTGGGCACGGGCATGAAGGCGGCCCTGATCGGCATGGTCGCCTACGCCGTCCTGCCGGTCCTGTCGAACACGATCGCGGGCCTGAAGGCGAACGACCCGACCCTGCTGGAAGCGGCACGGGGCATCGGAATGTCGCCCATGGGGGTGCTGTCACGCGTCGAACTCCCGCTGGCCGTCCCGCTGATCCTCGCGGGTGTCCGCACGGCCCTGGTCCTCAACGTCGGTACGGCGACCCTCGCGACCTTCGGCGGGGGCGGCGGGCTGGGCGTCCTGATCACGACCGGCATCACCAACCAGCGGATGCCGGTGCTGATGCTCGGCTCGATCCTCACGGTGACGCTGGCCCTGCTGGTCGACTGGCTGGCCTCGTTGGCCGAACTGCTGCTCAGGCCACGCGGGTTGGAGGCAGGGACATGAGGCGGACGCGCCTGCCGAGAGCCAGGACCCTGACTGCTCAGACCCGAGGGGCCGGAGGTGGGCACGTGAGACGGGCACGTCTGACGCTGGCCGGGATCCTCGTGGTGCTGTCCGGCTGTGGGCTGACCAGTGGCTCTCCCATGGTCGACGACGTGAAGCCCGGTTCGATCGGGCGGGGTGAGCCGCTCGAGGGGGCGGATCTGACGGTCACGTCGAAGGAGTTCACCGAGCAGTTGGTCCTCGGCGCGATCATGGGGATCGCGTTCCAGGCGGCCGGGGCGGATGTGCTCGACCGCACCGGGATCCAGGGGTCGGTCGGGTCGCGGGAGGCGGTCAAGTCCGGTGACGCGGACGGGATGTACGAGTACACGGGCACCGCGTGGATCACGTACCAGGGCAACGGTGAGCCGATCGCCGATCCGCAGGAGCAGTGGGCGGCGGTGCGCAAGGCCGACCTGCAGAACGGGCTGACGTGGCTGCCGAAGGCGGCCCTGAACAACACCTACGCCCTCGCCATGAACCAGGCCGGCTTCAGGAAGTACGGCACGAGGACGCTCTCCGACGTGGCCGCGCTGGCGAAGAAGGACTCCGGTGCGGTGACGCTGTGCGTGGAGGGCGAGTTCGCCAACCGCGCGGACGGGCTGCCGGGCATGGAGAAGGCGTACGGGATGAGCGTCCCGGCGAAGAACATCACGCAGATGGACACCGGGATCATCTACACCCAGGTGGCGAAGGGCAGTTGCCGGTACGGGGAGGTCTTCACCACCGACGGGCGCATCACGTCCATGAACCTGGTGGTGATGCGGGACGACCGGAAGTTCTTCCCCAACTACAACGCGGCTCCCGTGATCAACTCCAAGGCTCTGAAGAGGTGGCCGGCCATCGCGGAGGTCCTGAACCCGGTCACGAAGAAGCTGGACAACACGGTGGCGCGGGAGTTGAACGCGAAGGTGGATGTCGCCGGGGAGGATCCGCATCAGGTCGCGCTGGACTGGATGAAGGCGCAGGGGTTCGTGAAGTAGGGGCCGGCCGTCGCCGGGACGGGTTACAAAGAACCCGTTGCAAAGAACTCTTTGCAACGCTATCTTTGTACGCATGCCGGAAGAGCCCAACGTACGGAAACTCGACGCCCGTTCACTGCGCGGGCTGGCCCATCCCCTGCGGATGCAGCTGCTGGACGCCCTGCGCCACGGCGGTCCCGCCACCGCGTCCCAACTCGCCGGGAAACTGGGCGAGTCGAGCGGCGCCACCAGCTACCACCTGCGCCAGCTGGCCGCACACGGCTTCGTGGAGGACGCCCCGGAGCGCGGCAAGGGGCGGGAGCGCTGGTGGAAGGCGGTCCACAAGGGGCTGACCTTCGACGACGCCCTGCTCACCGATAGCGATCCGGCCGTGCGCGGTGCCGCCGACATGTACCTCCACGAGGTCGCCACCGCCCAGATCCAGAACCTCTCCAACTGGCTGGGCGAGCGCGTCACCTGGCCCGAGGAGTGGAACCGCGTCTGGGACATGAGCAGCGCGACGCTACGGCTGACCCCCGAGCTGACCAAGGAACTCATCGAGAAGATGCACGCCCTGGTCGACACCTACCGCGATCTGCCGACCGAGGACAACGCGGCCCAGGTACGCATCCACACGCACGCCTTCCCGATCACCACGGACTGAAAGGGCCCCGCCATGCACCCCGAGACCCACCTCGCCCGGCATCACCTCGCCCTGCACCACCTCCGCGCCGCAGACCTCCGTGCCGAGGCCGACGCCCACCGCCTCGCCGTCCAGGCCAAGCGGCCGTACGCCATCAGGACCCTGCTCGGCTGGACCCTGGTGGAGGTCGGACTCCGGCTGGCCTCTCCCAGGCCGGTCCTCGCGCACTAGCAGGCGGGGACGGACCCCTTACCCGACTCCAGTACGGTCAGCGCACTCACCGCCCCCTTCAGGGACGTCACCGGGATGAGCCGCAGCCCCTTCGGCAGTTCTTCCTTCGCGTCGGAGCACTCCTCCTCGGGGACCAGGAACACCGTCGCCCCGTCCCGCTGCGCGGCCTGCGTCTTCAGTGCCACGCCGCCCACCGCGCCGACCGTCCCGTCCGCGTCGATCGTCCCCGTCCCGGCGATGGTGCGGCCGCCCGTGAGGTCGCCCCCGGCGCCGTCACCGTTCAGCTTGTCGATGATCCCCAGGGTGAACAGCAGCCCCGCGCTGGGCCCGCCGACGTCCGCGAGCTTCAGCGTGACCTTGACCTTGTCGTCCCCGAGCTTCAGGTAGTTCAGCGCCGCCTCGGTCGCCGCGTCCTGGGACTCCTTCATCTGCGCGGTGTTGTGCTTCTCGATCTCCTTGACGCTCTGCCCGCTCGGGTAGACCGCGTCGTGGGGCATGACCGCCCGGTCGGTGCGGAACCAGCTGTCGAAGACGTCACCGAGCGAGACATGGGTGTCGGGCCCGGTCGCCTCGATGGTCGTCATCCGCAGCTGCCCGCTCGTCGTACGCGTCTTCGCCCCGGAGATCGTGATCACCTCCGCGCCCTTGTTCTCGCCGAGGACGTTCGCCGTCATCCCGGGCTGCGCCAGAGCGAACGGCAGCGGCGCGAAGAGGGCCGTGGCGACCAGTGCCACGACAGGCAGGGCACAGACGGCGACGGCCTGGGGGCGCGTGAGGCGAGAGAGCACGGGATCAATCTAACGCGGCGGTCACTTCCGGCCACGAGCCGGTCAGGCCCCGTACAGGTCCCGCCTCGCGCGCGTGAAGCGCCGTAGGACGTCCGGCAGCGGTTCGACGCCGATGCCGGGCGTCCGCGGAACCGGCAGGTGGCCGTCCACCAGGACGAACGGCTCGGTGATGTCCTCGGCGAAATAGCGGGCGGAGGCCGAGGTGTCGCCGGGGAGCGTGAAGCCGGGCAGGGCGGCCAGGGCGAGGTTCGGGGCGCGGCCGATTCCCGTCTCCAGCATGCCGCCGCACCACACCGGCACGCCGTGCGCGCGGGCCACGTCGTGGATGCGGCGGGCCTCCAGATAGCCGCCCACGCGCGCGGGCTTGATGTTCACGACCCGGCACGCGTCCATCGCGATCGCGGCGGCGGCGTCCCGGGCGTTGTGCAGGGACTCGTCGAGGCAGACAGGAGTGGCGATACGGCTCTGCAGGCGCGCGTGGCCGTACAGGTTGTTCTCGTCCAGCGGCTCCTCGATCAGCAGCAGCCCGAACTCGTCGAGCCGCCGCAGGTGTTCCGCGTCCGCGAGGGTGTACGCGGTGTTGGCGTCGACCTGGAGGGGCAGTGCGGCGCCGAAGCGCTCGCGCACGGCCCGTACCGGCTCGACGTCCCAGCCGGGTTCGATCTTCAGCTTGATCCGGACGTACCCCTCGGCGAGATACCGCTCGACGTCGTCCAGCAGCTCCGGCACGGAGTCCTTGATCCCCACCGACACCCCCGCGGGCACCCGCTCGCGCACCGCGCCGAGATACACCGCCAGCGGCATGCCGTACGAGCGCAGCTCCGCGTCGAGGACGGCCGTCTCCAGGGCCGCCTTCGCCAGCTCGTGCCCCTTGATCCCGCTGACGGCGGGCCCCACCAGCGCTGCCGTGAGCGTGGGCAGTGCCGCCACCCTCGGCACCAGGAAGTCCCGCAGCACGAGCTCCGCGCCCGCCACGAACTCCGAGCAGTACCGCGGCTGCGGGTCGGCGGCGAACTCCGACCAGCCCTCGGCGGTGTCCGTGACGACGTGCAGCAGGAAGGTGTCCTTCGTCGTCATCGTGCCGAAGGAGGTGCGGAAGGGGCTGACGAGCGGGATCGCCACATGGACGACCTCGACGCGTTCGAGTTTCATACGGTGCCTTCCTCGTCGTTCTCGCGGGTGAGCGTGTACCAGCCGTCGCGGGACATCCCGGTCGCCCGGAACCCCTGGCCGAAGGCCTCCGTGAACACCTCGCGCACGGCCCGCCGCCAGCGCAGCGCGAGCGCCGGGTCGGCGGCCCGCAGCTTGACGACGTCGTCCGGGACCCGGCACCAGACGTGCAGGTCGGCGAGGTCGCGGCGGGCGAGGGTCGCTCCGTCGGGGGCACGGTGGGTGGCGGGCGCGGCCCCGCGCTCCCCCGGGTCGTACGGCCCAACGAGGGCGCCTGGCGACACCAGATCCCAGGTCACCGTCAGCCGGTCGCTCTCGTCACCGTCGTTCACGCCGTCCCTCATGGGGCCGTAGAAGTCGACGACGTACTCGGTGCCCACCGCGCCCAGCTTGGCCAGGTTGAAGCGGGCGTTGCGGGCGACCAGCGGGTCGAAGGTCCAGCGCATGGTGCGGGCGCCGAGGCCGAGCGCCCAGTCCCGCTGCGCCTGCTTCACCAGCGGCCCGAGCCCGGGCTCCGCGGCGGCGACCAGGGAGTAGACCTCCCCCGAGCCAGGCGGCCCGAACACGGCGACACAGGCCCCGGCGAGGCGCTCCCCGTCGTACGCGGCGTGCACCGCGCCGCCCGCGTGGACCAGGCTGTGCAGCACCTCGGCCGGATAGGGCGGGGCCGTGCGCGGGGTCCGCCACACCTCGCCGAAGTACGCGCTGACGGCACCGAGGCCGGCGACGTCCTGGACGGTACGGATACTCACTGCGGTCATGTGCCGAGTCTCCGGCGCGGGCGGCCGACTCGGGTTGTGCGGGCCCACAATGTGTACATACGTTTCTTTGCGGTTCGGCCAAACCACCTGGGAGCACCCATGGACGCCTGCACTCTCGGGGACCTTCTGGACGCCGTCGGCGGTACGTCCGTACGTCTGCACACCGCACCCGCCGGGCTCGCCGTCCCGGTCACGGAGGCGCTCCTCCACGACGCCCACGCCCCGCTCCCCCAGGTGCCTGGCGCGCTGCTGCTGGCGGTCGGTGTGCGGGCGGCCGCGGCCGGACCGCTGGTGAGGGCGGCCGCGGAGGCCGGGATGACCGGCCTGGTGGTGCGCGGTCCGGACGGGCCGACGGCCGAGGCGGAGACGTACGGCGTGGCGCTGCTGTCCGTCGCCGAGGACACGGCCTGGCACCGGGCGCATCTGCTGCTGGCCTCGGCGATCGGTGCGCGGCCGGTTCCGGCCACGGGCGGCCACGGCGACCTCTTCGCGCTCGCCGACGCCATCGCGGCGGCGACCGGCGGGGCGACGGCCGTGGAGGACCCGCGGCAGCGGATCCTCGCCTACTCCACGGTCCCCGGCCAACCGGTCGACGAGGACCGCCGCCAGGGCATCCTGGGCCTCCAGGTACCGGCAGACGTGGAGAACACCGAGCAGTACCGGATGCTGTTCGCGGCCGACGGCCCGTTGCGACTGCCCGCGGTGGGCGACGGCACCCTGCCGCGCCTCGCGGTCGCCGTCCGGGCCGGCGGGGAGACTCTCGGCTCGGTGTGGGTCGTCGACGACGGCACGCTCGCGGCGGACGCGGAGGAGACGCTCGTCCAGGGGGCGTCGACGGCCGCACTGCTGCTCCTGCGGGCGCGGGCGGCACAGGAGTTGGCCCGGCACCAGAACAGCGATCTGCTGCGGCGGGTGCTGGAGGGGACGGCGGACGCGGCGACGTCCGCCGTGGGGCTGGGAGTCGAGGGCCCGGTACGGGTGGCCGCCTTCGTCCTGGACGCGGCCGGCCTTCCGGACGCCGAACAGACCGGGCTACGGCTGCTGGACGTCGTACGGCTGCAGTGCGCAGCGCGGTACGGGCGGCATGCGTGTGTGCTGCTCGACGGGGTGGTGTACGCGCTGTTGCCGGCGCCCGGGGCTCGCCACCGGCGGCTGGCGGAGGACATCGTCGCGCGAGCGGGGCAGTCGCTGCGGGTGCCGGTGCGGGCGGGGCTGGGTGAGGTGGTGGCGGGGCTCGGGGAGGTGACCGGGTCGCGGGCGGACGCCGATCTCGTGTTGCGGGTGCTCGGGCCCTCGCTGCCGGTGGCGACGATCGACGAGGTGCGGCCGCGGGGGACGCTGCTGCGGCTTGCCGAAGTACTCGGTGAGAAGCGGGAGTTGACCGCCGGATCCTGGCGGCGGGTACTGGCGTACGACGGCGAGCACGGCACCGACTACGCCCGCACGCTGGTCTGTTGGTTCGACGCGGGGTGCGACATGGCGGAGGCGGCGAGGCTGCTGGCCGTGCATCCGAACACGTGCCGCTATCGGCTGAAGCAGGTACGGAAGCAGGTCGGGATCGACCTGGACGATCCCGACGAACGGCTGGTGCTGTGGCTGCAGTTGAGGGTGCTGGCGGGTCTCGGGCCGACGGCGGCTGCCGGTTGAGCACGTGGAAATGTCGGCCGACGGCCGTCGGCTCAGCGCGTGGGCATGTCGACCGGCGGCAACCGTCGGCTCAGCACGTGGGCATGTCGACCGGCGGCAACCGCACCCACCCAGGGGCGCGGGGCTGTATCGATGTGCGGCTACCGCCGCGCGGGCGCGACCAGCCCCCACCGGGCCCGCGGTCGAAGATCTTCCCGGCGATACACGAACCCGCACCGCTCAGCTCAGCGCAGCGCCTCCGCGACCTCCCGTGCCGCGTCCACCACACGCGGCCCCACCCGCTCCGGCACCGCGTCGGCCAGCATCACGACCCCCACACTGCCCTCGACCCCGGTGACCCCGAGCAGAGGAGCGGCCGCCCCACTGGCCCCGGCCTCCAGCTCGCCGTGCGTCAGCATGTACCCCGGCTCCCCGAACCCCTGCTGCCGAGCCGCGAGAATCGCCCGCCCCGCAGCCCCACGGTCCAGCGGATGCCGGAACCCCGCCCGATACGCCACGTGATAGTCCGTCCACGTGGGCTCCACGACGGCCACGGCCAGCGCGTCGGTTCCGTCCACCAAGGTGAGGTGTGCCGTCGCCCCGATGTCCTCCGCGAGCGAACGCAGTGCGGGCAGCGCGGCCTCCCGTACCAGTGGATGCACCTGCCGCCCGAGTCGCAGCACTCCCAGCCCCACCCGGGCACGCCCGCCCAGATCACGCCGAACGAGGGCGTGCTGCTCCAGCGTGGCCAGCAACCGGTACACCACGGTCCGGTTCACACCCAGTTTGCTGGAAAGCTCGGTGACGGTGAGCCCGTGGTCCGTGTCGGCCAGGAGCTTGAGGACACGCAGTCCCCGGTCAAGCGTCTGAGAGGTCTCCGCGGTCACGACGCCCACTCCTCCAAGTGGTGAGGTCGGCGGGCCTCTCACGGCGGATGCGTCACCGAGTCCCGTCGGTGACGCGCTTCAGAGGCCGCCGATCGGCCGGCGGCCCGGTCTGTTCCGGGCCGCGTCGCTTCACGGCTGCGCTCCGCGGCGGCGCTGCCACGGGGCGTGTGCGTAGCGGGACAGTAGCGAAGCGGGTTCGCTCAGCGGAAGCCTCCGTCCAGAATCCGGGCATTAGCCGGTACGGACCACTCCGTTTGTCCTGATACGTACGGTCCCGCGCCGCGAGAGGACAGACGCCCCGCGTCACCTCATCCGGGTGGCCCACTCCTGCACCTTGGCGATCCGCTGCCGCAGCTGCCCGGCCGTGGCCTCGGCGCTCGGCGGTCCACCGCACACCCGACGCAGCTCGGTGTGGATCACCCCGTGCGGCTTGCCGCTCTGGTGGACGTAGGCACTCACCATCGTGTTGAGCTGCTTGCGCAGCTCCATCATCTCCTTGTGCGAGACGACGGGCCGCCGCTCGGCGGGCAGCTCGAGGAGGTCCGCCTCGGCGTCCGGCTTCTTACGGCTGTGCGCGATCTGCCGGGCCTGCCGCTTCTGGAGCAGCAGTTGCACCTGGTCCGGCTCCAGGAGCCCGGGGATCCCGAGGTAGTCCTGCTCCTCCTCGCTGCCCGGGTGCGCCTGCATGCCGAACTCGGCACCGTCGTAGAGGACGCGGTCGAAGACGGCCTCGGACTCCAGCGCCTCGAAGGCGAACTGCTCCTGCTCGCCGGTGTCCTCGTCCTCCTCCTTGTTCGCCTCCTCCATCTCCTTCTCGGACTCGGCGTAGGGGTCCTCCTCGCCCTCCTTCTTCGGCTTGTCGAGGGCGTGGTCCCGTTCCACCTCCATCTCGTTGGCGAAGGTCAGGAGGTCCGGGACGGTCGGGAGGAAGACGGAGGCGGTCTCGCCGCGCCGCCGGGACCGTACGAAACGGCCGACGGCCTGGGCGAAGAAGAGCGGCGTGGAGATGGTGGTGGCGTAGACGCCCACGGCGAGCCGGGGCACGTCGACGCCCTCGGACACCATGCGGACGGCGACCATCCACCGGTCGTTGCTCGCACTGAAGTCGTCGATCCGCTTGGACGCGCCGGCGTCGTCGGACAGGACGAGGGTCGCCTTGTTGCCCGTGATCTCGCGGATCAGCTTGGCGTACGCGCGCGCGGAGTCCTGGTCGGAGGCGATGACGAGGGCACCGGCGTCCGGGATGCCCTTCCTGACCTCGGTGAGCCGCTGGTCGGCGGCGCGCAGCACGCTCGGCATCCACTCGCCGCGCGGATCCAGCGCCGTACGCCAGGCCTGGCTGATCGCGTCCTTGGTCATGGGTTCGCCGAGCCGGGCGGCGATCTCGTCGCCCGCCTTGGTCCGCCAGCGCATGTTGCCGCTGTAGGAGAGGAAGATGACGGGCCGCACGACATGGTCGGCCAGGGCGTTCCCGTACCCGTAGGTGTAGTCGGCGGCCGACCGCCGGATGCCGTCGTTGCCCTCCTCGTACGCCACGAAGGGGATGGGGTTGGTGTCGGACCTGAAGGGCGTACCGGTGAGCGCGAGCCGGCGGGTGGCGGGCTCGAAGGCCTCCAGGCACGCCTCGCCCCAGGACTTGGAGTCACCGGCGTGGTGGATCTCGTCGAGGATGACGAGGGTCTTGCGCTGCTCGACCCGGTTGCGATGGAGCATGGGCCGTACGCCCACGCCCGCATAGGTGACGGCGACGCCGTGGTAGTCCTTGCCGAGCGGTCCGGCGCTGTACTCGGGATCGAGCTTGATCCCTATCCGCGCCGCCGCCTCGGCCCACTGCTTCTTCAGATGCTCGGTCGGCGCGACGACCGTCACCTGCTGCACGACATGGTGGTGCAGCAGCCAGGAGGCGAGGGTGAGGGCGAAGGTCGTCTTGCCCGCGCCGGGCGTCGCGACGGCCAGGAAGTCACGCGGCTGCTCCTGGACGTACTTGTCCAACGCCCCTTGCTGCCAGGCACGCAGTTTGCTGGCGGTACCCCAGGGGGCGCGGCCGGGGAAGGCGGGGGAAAGGTGGTGGGAGGAGGCGGCGGTGGTAGTCACGGTCTCCGTCGGGGTCGAGCGGCTCGGCGTGTCTTCGGCGGTGTCTTCGTCTTCGGCTGTGTATGACGACCGGGTCACCTTACCGGCGGGCGGATGCCGTCAACGCGCGGACGGGGCCGGGGCGGCCGTGGGTGGGACCGAGGTCACAGTCGGCGTGCGAAGCGCGCAGGTGGGCCGCGATCTTGGGTACGTCCAGGTGGCCGGGACGGTGGACCTGCGTTTCAGCGCATCAGTCGAGCCTCAACCGGGTCGTCACCCACGCCCCTACCAACGCCACCCCCGCCATCGGCAGGAACACCACGGCGAACGCGGCCGGATGGGAGCCGGACGCCTCCGTCGCCGTATGGCTCACCGTGCCGCCGCCCAGCGCCGCGAAGGCCGCGCCCCCCGCCGCCAGCAGGACGGCGTTGGAGAGGCCGTCGGAGATCTGGAGGGAGGCGGAGTTGGTGCCGGCCTCCTCGGGGGCGGAGAGATGCAGCAGAAGCACACTGGTGGAGGAGATCACCAGCCCCATGCCGAAGCAGCCGAAGCCCCAGGCGGCGGCGACGGTCCAGACGGGCACGGAGTGGATCAGCACACTCGGCGCGGCGGCGATCGCGGCCGCGACCAGCACCATCCCCCCGGTCATCAGCCGTTCCCGGTACGGCTCCACCCGTGCCCGCGACTGCACCCACGACCCCAGCGCCCACGTGCCGCCGCCCGCCGCGAGCGAGAACCCGGCCAGCGTCGGCGACAACCCCCGCTGGGTGACCAGCATCAACGGCACGAAGGACTCGGCGGCGACGAAGGACCCCGCGGCGACCCCGCGCAACAGCACGACGGAGGGCAGCCCGCGCGCCGCCCGGTACGTCCCGCGCGGGAGCAGCCCGAGCACGGCCGGCACGAGCAGCGCGGCGCCCGCGAGGCCGGGGAGCAGGGAGAGCGGACGCAGATCCTGGGCGGCGTACTGGAGGAGCCCGGCGCCGAGGGAGATCCCAAGGGCGAGCCGGATGCGGCGACGGTCGAAGGCGGCCTGCCCTTTGTCGTCGTCGACCGGCCCGGACGCCCGCCGCCGTATCTGCGGCAGGGCGAGCACCAGCGGAAAGACCACCAGCACCGGAATCCCGACGAACACCCACCGCCACCCGAGGTGCTCGGTCACGGCCCCGGCCGCGAGCGGCCCCACGATCGAGGGCACGACCCAGCCCGCCGCGAACGCCGCCATGATCGCGGGCCGCAGCCGCTCCGGATAGGCCCGCCCGACGACGACATACAGCGCAACGATGACCAGCCCGCCCCCGAACCCCTGCACGGCCCGCCCGAGAATGAACTGCCACATCGCGCCGGCCGTCCCGGACAACAGCAGCCCGGCACCGAAGCCGGCGATCCCGGCGGCCAACGCCCCGAGCGGCCCCCGCCGATCCGCCCACTGCCCGGCCAGCACCATCCCGAACAGGCTGGTCGTGAAGTACCCGGAGAACGCGAACGCATAGAGCGCGACCCCGTCCAACTCCCGCGCGGCAACCGGCATGGCGGTCCCGACAGCGGTGGCCTCGAACGCGATGAGCAGCACGACGGACACGATGCCGATACTCAGCGCCCGGTACGAACGCCCCAGCACCCCCTCCCCCACCTCGTCGACGGACAGGACCTCAGGGTCGTCGGTGACACCGGCGTCACGCGGTTCCAGAACTGCCATGCCCGCCAGAGTAAGGTCCACAGCCCCCATTGACCCCTGTCAAAAGCTCCACCTCGGCCTGAGACCTTGGTCGTACGACCACGGCCGGCCGGAGCCCGTTCATGAACGGCGTATGGCAGTCCCGTTGCTGGCCTCACCATCCCCTTGAGCGCCACCGACCCGGCCGTGTGCCCGAGTGGTTCAGGGACTCGCCTGCACTGCATCCATCAGCGAGCTCCGCTCGCGGGGAGTTACGCGGGTTCGATTCCCGCCACGGCCTCTTCCGCGAGCGCCCACTTTCCCCCGTGATGAGCCGCGCACCGCTGAGCGGTGTGCACAGCGCAGCCTCCACGATGTCCCAGCCGCGTCGCGCCGCACCGTGGGCATGGCGCACGGCTTTCATGAACGGCGTATGGCAGTCCCATTGCAGCACCCAGGAAGCCCTTGAGCCTCCCCACACCCTCGCCATACGGTCGCATCACGGAGTTCGGAACAAGCACCTCGCTCAACCCGACCCGGCCGTGTGCCCGAGTGGTTCAGGGACTCGCCTGCAAAGCGAGTTACGCGGGTTCGATTCCCGCCACGGCCTCTGTCGCCTCCCCTGATGGTCACAGGGGCGGGGTCGCGGCTCTCCGCCAGGAGGGTGCGCAGGTGCTCGATGCGTCGGGCCAGTTCGGGATGTTCCTCGTCCAGCCGACGCATCTCGTCGTCTCTCCGAAGGGACTGTGCCAGGAGCACGCCCCGGCCCTTCTCCAGAACATCGACTGCCTTCTCGGGGCGATCGGTCGCCAGACACGCCGCGGCAGCGTCCGTGGCGAGGCCGCTGAAGTCCGCCAGGCTGCGTTCCTGGTCGACGCGGGAGACTCGCGGCCCGAGATGGTCCGCGAGGAGTCCGATGGCCTCGGTGAGCGCCCGCGCCGCCTCGGGCCAGTCACCTGCGCCCGCCGCTTCGTTGCCCCACAGGCGTCGGAAGGTGACCAGGTCGGCGGTCCGTGGCGGCACGGAGCGGGAGGCCTCGCGAAAAAGGGCGCGCGCACGGCCGTCGAGACCGGCGTCGTCCGCGTCGGTTCCACGGAGCCGCTGGAAGGCCTGAGCCAGGTGGATGCAGACCATGCCGTAAGCCGGGTCCGAGGCGTTCGCCGGATCGGCGCCGGGCGCGAGCAGGGTGACGGCCTCCTCCACCAGCCGGAGGTCGTCGTCCTGACCGCCGAGCAGCAGGAGCAGGCCGCCCAGGTTCGAGAGGTGGCCCAGGCGGTCCGGGTGATCCTGCGGTGTGGCGCCGACCGCTCGCCGGGCGAGTCGAAGTCCGTCCACCAGCCAGGCACGCTCCCTGGTCACCTGCCACATCAAGCCGTGTGCCGCGCTGTGGTTGTGCAGATACATCGGCAGACCCGGATCACCGTCGGGTGCCACGGAGACCGCCTCCCGCGACAGTTCGACAGCCCGCGCGATCTCCTCGCGGTCCCTGCTGAGCGTTCCGGCCCGGAGGAGCACCGATGCCAGGTTGTTCAGATACATCGCTTTCCCCGCCGATCCGGCGGGGGCACGTTCGACAGCGAGGGACAGAAGCGCGGTGGCATGCTCGATCGCCACGCTGTCACCGCTGCTCTCCCATCGTGCACGCATGGCCCGGGCGAGCAGGTTGAGAGCCTCGGGGTCACCGAGTTCCATGCCCGAGAGCTGCGAGCCGAGGGCGCCGATGATCTCGTCGATGTCGGAGAGGTCGCGGTTGTGGGACCAACGTGCCCAAAGAACGTCCCCGAGGCGCCGGCTCTGCTCCTCCGCGGATACGCCCCGTTCGGAGTCGCCGACCTGTTTCAACAGGTCGATCACGGTGTCGAGCAGCACCGAGTCCTTGAACCGGATCCAGGCCAGGTACCAGCTGTTGGCGAGCATCGCGAGCGACGAGGGGCGGATGCCCGGTCCGATCTCGCTCATCTCTCGCAGGACCGCGAGCACCTGTTCCTTGTCCGCGCTGCTCACCTCCGCCATCAGCGCGTTGGCCAGGAAACCCATGCGCCTCACACGGAACGGATGGTCGGCGTCGGTGATCCGCACGCATGCGAGGAGCACGGACACCGCCTCGGCATGGTCGGCGGGGTTCCGCGACACGAACCAGCGGTTCAGGTGCGCCCGCCCTAGGTTCTCGACGAATCCCGCCCTGCCGTCCGCTCCGTCGGGCATGGCGGCGAGGGCTTCTCGCAGGGTGTTGATCGCCTCGTCGAAGGTGCCGAGATCGCCGGTTCGTGTTGCCTTCTCCATCAGCACACCGCCGACCAACGCCTTCCGCATCGCCGCGCGTTCCCCGTCCCCGTGGCCCGCCTCCTCCTGCTGGAGTTCCGCCAGGACCTTCGCGGCTTCTCCTTCCTCCGCCGGTTTCGTGTCATGCACTCCACCCCAACTCAAGGCGCCCAGATAGTTGTTCAGGATGTCCCTGCGATAAGGGTGGCCGGGCGGGCACGCGGCGATCGCGCGCCGGTAGAGCGCCAGTGCCACGGGCAACCCCGTCTCGTCATCGGTCGCCATGGCGTACGCCAGTACCGTGGACGCCACGTTGCTGAGATCGTCGGGCTCGTCTCCCGTGTCGGGCTCCCGCCCGTCGAGCGCAGCGAAGATCCATCGGATCTGGATCGGCTGCTCGACTTCGGGCACCTTCGCGAGCAGCTTGTAGAGGCCTACGGCGGCGACGAGTTCGTTCGTGGGGTCGTACGGAGTGGCCGAGTGGCGCGCGAGATACAGCTTCCCGGCAGCCTCCAACGCAGCTATCGCGAGGGGCAACGAGAGGCCCAGGCGTTCTCCGAGATCCGGCACGAGGATCCGGCCGAGTGCCGCGTTCACCTCTGCCGTGTGCAGGTGGGCGTAGTCCCGACGGACGGCCGCCTGATGGATCGCCTCGCGCAACACCACGACGGATTCCGCGACTTCGGCGCGGAAACTCTCTTGGTCGTTCTCGCTCATCCACCCCGTCCGTCCCGGCTAGTCTTGCCCCAGTGTCCAGGTCTTCTTTCGATCCCGTGGGGAAAATGGAGCTGTCGCTCCAACTGGAATCGGCGTTGGCCGAGGCGCGTGCCCTCCCGGGGTTCGAGGACTTCCTCTCGCATCCGGAACCCGAAGCACTCATCGGAGTGGCGGACCGCGGGCCCGTGGTCGTGATCAATGTCAGCGGCTGGCGCTGCGACGCGCTCCTGCTCCGGCCGGAGGGCGTTGTCGTCCGCGAATTGCCGGAACTGACCGAGTCGGATGTGGCTCGCCACGTCGGCGAATACCTCGAAGTGCTCAGTGGGCTCGACGCGCCGATGCACCACCTCCATCAGGCAGAACTCCGGTTCGACGCGGGCGAGCGGTCCCCTGAGGTGTTCCGTGAAGTCACCGACGCCCGCAATGCCTGCGTCCGAGCACTGCACGCGATCGAGAGCATGCTCCTCTCCCTGACCGAGTGGATGTGGGACGTGATCGCCGAACCGGTGCTGTCGGCCCTCGGCCTCGGTGCCGCCACGCCGGGCGACAACGATCCTCCCCGTCTGTGGTGGTGTCCCACGGGGCTTCTCGGGCTGCTGCCGCTGCACGCCGCGGGCCGAGCCGGGGACGGAGTGCTCGACCGGGTCGTCTCCTCTTTCACGCCCACGCTGCGCGCCCTGGCCGAGGCACGCCGGCAACCGGCGGACGGGTCCGACGCCAGGCTGCTGCTCGTCACGGCGAGCGAAGTCCCGGACGCTCCCGCACTGCTGGACGTGCACCGCGAACGCGCCTTTCTCACCGATCTGTTCACCGGACGCCACACGCTCCTCGACGCCGAGGAGGCCGTCGTGGAACGTGTCAGGGCCGAACTCCCCCGGCATCGATGGGTCCACTTCAGCTGCCACGGAGCCCAGGACCTGCTCCAGCCCTCGCAGGGTGGACTGCTGCTCACCGACGGACGTCTCACCGTCGGTGACATCGGCACGGGACACTTCCGGAGCGAGTTCGCGTTCCTCTCCGCGTGCCAGACAGCGACCGGCGGGCTGTTCCTGCCCGACGAGGCCATCACCCTGACCGCCGCACTGCACTACGCCGGCTACCGCCACGTCATCGGTACTCTCTGGTCAGTCCACGACCAGGTCGCCGCCGAGGTGACCGAGGCGGTGTACGCCGACCTGACCGCCGCAGGCGTCTTCGATCCGGCACGATCGGCACGGGCTCTTCATCGTGCGACCACCGAACTGCGCGCCAGGACCGCATTGAGCGCGTGGGTGCCGTTCATCCACACCGGACCATGACCGAGGGCCAGGAGATCCCCATGCCGGACACCGCAGCCGAGATTCCCTACGAGGAGATCACCTCCCCGGAC
The DNA here is from genome assembly GCF_029894425.1 of Streptomyces sp. SAI-127. Classification (NCBI taxonomy): domain Bacteria; kingdom Bacillati; phylum Actinomycetota; class Actinomycetes; order Kitasatosporales; family Streptomycetaceae; genus Streptomyces; species Streptomyces sp. SAI-127. The sequence continues at coordinate 6,391,274 of NZ_JARXYJ010000001.1, read as the reverse complement.
TACGGCCCTTTCGCGGCCACGACCTTCGTCCGGCAGGACGCCGGATTGATCGGCAGCCTACTCAGCGGCCCGTGTCCGCGCTGCGGTCACCATTGCGACGTTCCCGTCGTCGACAGCGTCTTCAAGGGCAAACCGGGCCTTCCCGGCCTTCGCCGCAAGAAAGGACGTCAGCCCGCCGGAGACCGCGCCGAGCCGATGCTCTGCGCGTGCGTCGAGGAGCACGCCGGCCGCCCCGCGGAACGAACCGGTTGCGGGGCCTATTGGATGCTGGTCATCAAGGACGGACCGAGGTGACCGGATCGCTGGAGCCGGGCCCGCCGGCCTCCGTCGTCGATCTCCAACGTGCGCAGGAACGCCGCCGCCTGCTCAGCACCGAACTGCCTCGGGTGCGGGAGGCCGCTCTCGCGTGGCGCAATGGCCTGGGCGCGCTGTTGGCAGGGCTTGTCGGATTCAGCCTCATCAAGGGGCGGTCCGATGTGAGCCAACTCGCCGGCACCTGGGCCGTGGTCGTCGGCTGCGTTCTCCTCCTGGCTCTCCTCCTTGGCGGCTTCGGTGCGTTCCGGCTGATTCGGGCCGCGCACGGACGCCCGGCGCTCACGGATGTCCGCGATCTGGTCCCGGGCCCTTTGGCGGAGCACTCCGAAGCCCTGGATTCGCTCAAGGCTCTCTCCTGGGGTGTGCGCCTCACCGCAACTTGTGCCCTGCTCCTGGTGACGGCCGTCGGCATGACCTGGTACGGACCGGAGAAGGAGGCACCGGGTCTGCAGATCACCACTCCTTCGGGTCAAGTCTGCGGCACCACGGTCCGCGCGGACGCCGGACGGCTCGTCCTCAAGACCTCCGGGGGTGAGATCACTGTCGATCTCACCCAAGTGACCGCGTTGGAGGCCGTAGCCGCATGTCCTCCTTGAGAGGCGGAGTCCGCCCAGGAACCCCACCCACCTCTTCTTGGAAGGTCTCCGCGCATTACCGCCAGTCGCGTCCGTCGTGCCGGTCGGTGCGCCGTCGAGCACCAGCCTGCCTTCGTCCTCGGTGAGACCTCCGGGGACGTCCTGGTCGACGCGCGGAAGGGGACGCCGTTCTCCGGCAGCCCCCTCTCCCGCACCGTCCCCACCGTCATCAGCCGTTCCCGGTACGGCTCCACCCACGGCCCCCAGCGCCCAGGTCCCGCCGACCGGCCGGCAGCCATCGGCGAGAACCCGGCCGGCGTCGGCGACAGCCGCTGGCGGAACGGCATCAGCGGTACCAAGGACTCGGCGGCGATGAACGACCCCGCCCCGCCGCCTACGCTTGCGGTCGGCAGGGGTGCGAGCAAGGAGTGCAAACGTGTTTGAGTCCGCGGCGGAGCCTCCCTTTCCCGAGAGCGACCGGGTGGACCGGGAACCGGCTCCGCACCCGCTGCTCGAGCCCGTGCTCGGGTTTCTGGGTGTGTGGCGGGGGCGGGGCCGAGGTGGGTATCCGACGCTCGACGGCGACTTCGCGTACGCGCAGGAGGTCAGCTTTGGTCACGACGGGCGTCCCTTCCTCCGGTACGAGGCCCGGGCCTGGCTGCTCGACGGTGACGGGGTGCCGTTGCGGCCCGCGGCCCGGGAGAGCGGGTGGTGGCGGCTTCAGCCGGACGGCCGGGTGGAGGCACTGGTCACCCAGCCCACCGGCATCACCGAGATCCTGGTCGGGCATGCGGGAGAGGGCGCGGTCGATCTCTCCACGCACTCCGTGGCCCTGACCCCCACCGCCAAGGACGTGACCGCCACCCGTCGCCGCTACACCCTGGCCGACGGCGACAGCGACACCTTCACGTTCGTCCACGACCTCGCGGCGGTCGGGCAGCCCCTGCAGCATCACCTCTCGGCGACCCTGCGCCGCGCGGTCGGTCAGAGCACCCCGCCCACCTCGTCCTGGAACAGCTCCGTCCAGTAGTGCCAGTCGGCGTCCGTCGTCGTGCCCGTCGGGTCGATGGTGGACAGGGCCCGGACCATCGTCTTGGCGACCTGGACGTACAGCGTGTTCGTCAGCTCGTGGGCGAGCGACTCGTCTATCTGGCGCTCCCGGTGCAGGAGCCAGAGGGTGAAGGCGAGGGTGGAGATGTCGGTGTTGAGGGGGTGGAGGGTCGCTTCCCGCTCGCTCCAGTTCAGGACCGCGCCCGTCTCGCCGTCGACGACCAGGGTGTTGTCCTCGATCAGGTGGCCGAGGACGATCAGGTGTTCGGCGCGGGGCGGGAGGGCGACCAGCTGGTCGGCCCGGTGCTCCGCGAGGGTCGGCAGCGGGGCGTCCGGGTCGGTGTGGAAGAGGACGCCGTCCTCGGGCAGGCCCGTCTCCGCCAGGAAGCGACGGGTCGGAGCGTGCGTGAGCGTGGACGGGAAGTCGATGTCCTCGAAGCGGACGACGTGGCTGCGGCCGAACTCCTGGTCCAAAAGGCGCGGCGGGAGGTCCAGGGCCAGGCCGGACGCCGTGCCCGGGCCCGCCACCAGGGCCAGCGGACGGATCAGGGCCGCGATCTTCCAGAACGTCGGCACCTCGCCGCCCGTGCCCTCCTCGAACACCGTCAGCAGCTGACGCGTCGCCTCCTCCACGGCCGTAGGACCGAAGCGTCCGGCGTACGCCGCGAACTGGCCGCGTACCTCCGTCAGTTCGTCCGTAGCGGTCGCGAAGCGGACCAGGGTGGGGAGGGAGGGGGCCAGCGGGGTGCGGTCCATCAGGTCCGGGCGTGCGGGAAAGAACGCCGTGGTCGAGACCTCGCCCGTGACTCCGTCGAGCAGGACCGACTCCCTCTCCCTGCCGTGCAGATCCGTCAGTCCGCCTATCACCAGCTGGTCGCACAGCTCCTGGCTGAGCCGGCCGCCGGACTCGGCCGTCGCGTCCGCGACCGTCCGCAGGCCCTCCCGGCGCAGCTCCTCGAAGGTGAACAGGTCGCTGTCGACGGGCAGTCCGGGCCCGCTGAGCCAGCGGCGGGTCGACACATGTGAGATGTACGGATGCAGTTCGTCCTCGGTCAGTCTGATCGCCGCTACGGCGGCATCGGTCGTGCTCATGGCTCCCCCGTGTGCTTCGTACGCAGTCCCCTGGCCGGGCACGGCACGGCGAACCCGTCGGGCCTGCGCTCGTCCCCCACTGCTCGAAACACTACGCGCCACCACTGACAACGCCCCCGTACCAAGGAGACGTCAGAGCACCCTCGCGCGTTCCCGCCCCGCGAGAATCGCCTCCACCGTCTGCGTCGGGGTCAGTGCGGAGGTGTCCAGCCACAGGCCGATCCGCGGAGTCGACGTCCGCAGCGCCTCGTCCAGCTCGGGGATCGTCCAGGCCTCGCCGTCGTAGCCCGTCTTCGCCCGGCCGGCCTCCCGGGCGGCCACCGTCCCGGCGTCCGGTGCCAGGACGACGACGTACAGCGGCCGGGTCCGGACCAGTCCGACGTACGCCGTCAGGTCCTCGCCCAGCACCACGTCCTGTACGACGGCCGTGAATCCGGCCTCGACGTACGCGTCCGCCGTCGCGGCCGACAACCGGTACCGCAGACGGAGTTGAGCCGAGGCCTCTCCGGAGGCGCCGGGCAGGTACTCCGCACGCCCCGACACGATCATCCGCCGGAACACGTCCCCCCGGACATGCGCCGCCCTCGGCAACAGCTCGGCCAGCGCTTGCGCCACCGTCGACTTCCCGGCCGCCATCACACCGGTGACCAGCACGACCCCGCGCATCACGCGAAGTACACGCCGCCCACCACGACCACGATCGCCGCCACCACGAACAGCAGGATCCACAGTGCCAACTTGCCCAGGCCGGGCGGCGGTTCGTACTCGCGGGACTCCTGACCGGGCGAACTCATCGGTCCGTCACCACCGCGGCCTGCGGACGGATCGGGAGCCGGTTCACGGGACGGCCCGTCGCGGCCCGTACGGCCGACGCGACGGCCGCCGGGGAGGTGACCACCGGCACCGCGCTGGCCGCCTTCGCCCCGAACGGCGCGACGACGTCCCGCTCCTCGACGAGCTTGACGATCCGGATCTCCGGCGCGTCCAGGGCCGTCGGCAGCGCGTACCCGGTGAGGTCAGGGTGGCGGATCAGCCCGCGCGCGCTGCGCAGGTTCTCCGTGAGCGCTATCCCGACGCCCTGGGTGACGCCCGCTTCGATACGGGCCTCCAGCTGCGCGGGGTTGAGGATCCGGCCGACGTCCTGGGCGAGCGCCAGCTCGACCACGCGGACGGAGCCGAGTTCGATGTCGACGTCGACCACCGCGCGGATCGCGCAGAACGCCATGCCGACGAAGGCGTCGCCCTGGCCGGCCTCGTTGAGGGGTTCCGTCGGGTGCGGCCGGCACTGGGCGGTGGCCCATAGTTCCTTGCCGTCCATGGCCTCGGTGACGGTCGTCGACAGGACTCCGTCGTACGAGGTGATCTTGCCGTCGGTGATCTGGAGCAGTTCGGTGGACATGCCGAACTTGTGCGCCAGGGGCTGGAGCAGCTGGGTGCGGACCATCTTGGCCGCGCGCTCCACCGCGCCGCCCGAGACCCAGGTGTGACGGCCGCGGCAGCCGGGGCCCGCCGGGGGCTGGTCCGTGTCGACCGGGGCGACGTGCACCTCGTCGATGCCGAGGGTCTCCTGGACGATCTGGCGGGCCAGGGTGGTGAATCCCTGGCCGGTCTCGACGGCCGCGCAGAGCACCGTGGCGACGCCGTCCTGGACCCGTACGGTCGCCGTGGAGACCTCGTCCGCGCCCTCCGCGCCGAGCATGTGCACCATGCCGAGGCCGTAGCCGACGCCCCTGCGGATCGCGCCCGGTTCGCCCGCGCCCTCGGGGCCGCCGGGCAGCAGCCACTCGTCCTCGGGGGTGTCCTTGGGGAGGGCGGGCAGCGGGAAGTCCCGTACCGCCTGGAGCAGTTCGGCGACCGGAGCGGGGCAGGTGACCGTCTGGCCGGTCGGGAGTATGTCACCGGTGGCGAGGGCGTTGCGCAGACGCAGTTCGGCCGGGTCGACGCCCAGCTTCTTGGCCAGCTTGTCCATCTGTGCCTCGTAGGCGGCGCACACCTGCATCGCGCCCTCGCCGCGGACATGGCCGGAGGGCGGGTTGTTGGTGCGGACGGCCCAGCCCTCGATGAAGGCGTTCGGGACGACGTACGGCCCGCAGGCGAAGCCCACGGCGGCGGCCAGGGCCTCCGAGGAGGTGTCGGCGTAGGCACCCGCGTCGAGCAGGATCTGCGCCTCGACCTTGACCAGCTTGCCCTCGGCGTCGGCGTGGTGGCGGTATCTCAGCAGGGTGGGGTGCCGGTGCACATGGCCGAGGAAGGACTCCTCGCGCGTGGCCGTCAGCTTGACCGGGCAGCCGGTTTTGAGTGCGAGCAGGCCGAGCGGGAGCTGGAAGCCCTGGTCCTCGCGGTCGGCGGTGGCGCCGGGGACGCCGGTGACGACGACCTTGACGCGCTCGGGCTCGAGTCCGTAGCAGGCGGCGGCCGTGTCGCGGTCGGCGTGCGGGTCGGTGGAGGCCAGGTAGAGCTCGACACCGCCGTCGGGGCGGGGCACGGCGAGGCCGGCCTCGGCTCCGATGGGGGCGGGGTCCTGGCGGCCGATGCGGTACTGGCCCTCGACGACGATCTCACCGGTCGCGGAAGGGTCGCCGTGCTGCAGCGGGATGTGCCGGACCAGGTTGCCGTCGGGGTGCAGGGGCTCGGCCTCGAAGGCCTGCTCCGGGTCGGTGACCGGGTCGAGGACCTCGTACTCGACGATGACGGCGGCCGCGGCCATGCGCGCGGTGTCGGGGTGGTCGGCGGCGACGGCCGCGATGGGCTCGCCGTGATGGCGTACGACCTCGGAGGCGAAGACCGGACGGTCGGCCTTGCCGCGGCCGTGCACCGGGCTGCCGGGCACGTCCTCGTGGGTGACAACCGCGCGGACTCCGGGCATCTCACGCGCGTGGGAGGTGTCGATGGACACGATGCGCGCGTGCGCGTGCGGGGAGCGCAGGACGGCCGCCCACAGCAGGCCCTCGGCCCACAGGTCGGCCGCGTACGGGAAGGTGCCCTCGGTCTTCGCGCGGGCGTCGGCGGGCGGCAGAGAGACGCCGATGCCGTGCGGAATCGGCTCGGGGGCCGGTGCTGCCTCCGCGGCGGTGGTCGCGGTGGCGGCTTCGTTGCTCACGCCTGGCCTCCGTCCTGTCCGTGTCCGTATGCCTGCTCATGCGGTCCGGCGGTGCCCGGGAACCCCGGGGAGTCGAACGCCGACGGGTGGACGCTTCCGCCCCCGGGGCCCGCCTGATGCGGGATACGTGCCTCGTCGCCGTCCGTCTCACCGTCGCCCGTCGCATGTGCCTCGCGCTCGGCGACGACCTCCTTGACGGCGTCGACGACGCCCCGGTAGCCGGAGCAGCGGCAGAGGTTGCCGCACAGCGCCTGGCGGGTCTCCAGCTCGGTGGGTGCGGGGTTGCCCTCGAGCAGGTCGTGCACGGTCATCGCCATGCCGGGTACACAGAACCCGCACTGCACGGCGCCGCACCGGGCGAGCGCCCGCTGCACGTCGGAGGGCCGGCCGTCCTCGGCGAGACCCTCGACGGTACGGACCTCGCTGCCGGCGGCGGTCACGGCGGGCACCAGGCAGGAGGCGACGAGCCGCCCGTCGACCTGGACGTTGCAGGCCCCGCACTCGCCCTGCGAGCAGCCGTCCTTGGCGCCGGCGAGTCCGAGCCGCTCGCGCAGCACGTAGAGCAGCGACTCGCCGATCCAGGCGTCGGTGACGGGGCGGTCGACGCCGTTGACGCGCAGGACGTAGGAAGCGAGGGGGTGTTCCTCGCCGGGGGGCGCGGGGGCCTGGTCGTCGGGGTTCTCGTCGGAGTCGCTCGCGTGCTCCTCCGCGGCCTCCGGCCCCGGTTCGTCGATGCCGTCCGCCGGGGCGTGCTCCGCACCGGGCTCGGCGGGGCCGTCAGCGGCTTCCACGGCCTCTTCGGCGCCTTCGGAGACCCTTGAGGGCGCCGATGCCTCTCCGGGACCGGGAGAGAGCCGTGAGGCGATTGCGGAGGGGCTGTCCCCGTAGGGCTCGGCGGGGTGGTGGGGCTCGGCGGGAGAGATGCCGTGGCCGTTGCTGTCGGCGTGCGGCTGTGCGGAGTCCTGGGCGGCCTCGCGGGACGCCTCGTCCGGCTCGGGGCGATGCGGCGCGTCGGCGACCGCGTGACTTCCGGGGTGTGCGGCGGACGGCAGGTGCGTGTCGTCCGTCGTGACGGCGTGCGCGTCACCGGCCGGGCCACCGTGCCGCTCGTCGACCTCACCGGCCGGCCCGTCACCGGCGGGCACGTGCGCGTGGCCGTCGCCCACCGGACCGGGGTGACCGTCGCCCACCGCCCCACCGTGTCCGTTGCCGAAACCGCCACCGTGCTCGGGTCCCGCTCCCGGGTCGCCCTGGGGCTGGTCCCCCCACGGCTGCGCCGGCTGCGTCGCCCAGGGCGCGGCCGCGCCGCCCGGCAGGGTCGCCGGAGGGGTGCCGCCCCACTGCTCGACCAGGGACGACGTGGTGAACTCGCCCGATTCGTCCGGGAGGTCGCCGCCGGCGACGGGGATCGACCATTGTCCGGTGACGTCGTGGCCCGGCGCGGGCGCGGCCGCGGTGTCCTCGACGTTCCACTGCTGGGTGGTCGCGGGGTTGTACGTGAACTGCCCGGTCTGGCCCTGCGGCAGGGTGCTCGGGTCGGGCCACTGCGCGCCCTCGGTCGGCACGGACCAGTTGCCCGTGGCCGCCGGGTCGGTCCCGTCTCCCGGCGCGGCCGTTATCTGCGGCGGCACATAGCCGTGACCGGGCGCGGCGAGCGGGCTGTCGGCGGAGGCCAGGAGGGCGTCGATGCCCCCTTCGGGGAGCTTCACGAAGGCGGTCGCGCCGTCGTCGTAGTCACCCTGGGGCAGCGGGTCCCAGCGGCCGGCGGCCCGGGGCGTGCCCTCTCCGTGCTGGTCGTCGGTCACGAAAGTGCCCTCCCCAGTGCTCGTCGGGCCAGCGCGGCGACAGTGCGCCGCAGATGCAGTACTGCGGGCGGATGCTGCGGCACGGAGCCGTCCGCGGCCGGTGCCGGGTCGGGGATGCAGGCCGCGGAGACGTACTCGCCGAAGGCCTCCAGGGCCTCCGGGACGATCGCGCGGTTGTTGTCCCAGTCGATGAGCCGGGCGACCCACTGCTCGGCGTCCAGGGGCCGCAGCGGCATCGGCGCTATGGCACCGACGGCGCACCTGACCCCGCGCCGGGCCGGGTCGAGGACCAGCGCGACGGAGGCCATCGCGCGGCCCGGGCCGGTGCGGCCGGTGACCTTGAGGAAGACCTGCGGGGCGTGCAGCAGCGGCACGCGCACGTAGCCGATGAGTTCGCCCGCGCGCAGCATCTCCATGCCGGCCAGCAGGTGCGAGACCGGCATCTCCCGGCGGGCTCCGTCCGGGCCCGCGATGATCAGCGTGGCTTCGAGGGCGGCGAGGACGGGCAGCGCGTCGCCCGTGGGTGCCGCAGAGGCGATGTTGCCGCCCAGGGTGCCCGCGTTGCGGATCTGCGGCGGGCCGGCGGCGCGGGCGGCGGCCGCGAGCGCGGGGATGAGGGCGGCGAAGTCGGGGCGGCCCATACGCGCGTGTGTGAGTCCGGCGCCGAGGAGCGCGTGGCCGTCCTGGTACTGCCAGCCGCGGATCTCGCTGATGCGGCCGAGGCCGACGAGGGCGGCGGGCCTGAGCTGTCCGGAGTTGACGGCGGCCATCAGGTCGGTGCCGCCGGCGACGGGCACGGCGGCGGGCATGGCGGTGAGGGCCGCCACGGCCTCGTCCAGCGTCGTGGGCAGCGTGACGGCCTGCGCCGCCTGCGGTGTGTGCGTGGTCAAACCGGCTGCCCCTTCCCGCTGCCCCACCTGGTCCTGCTGGTCCCGCCTGCTTGCTGCCGTACGGTACGTGCTGACAGGGCGGACGTGGCAACTCTGGCACATCTTCGCAACACCCGAAGACAGGGGTCCGCTAGGAGGCGTTCGGCGGCATTCGCCCGCCCCATCAGGGAGATGGTCCGTTTTCACACGGGATCACCTACACATACCGATTGACACTCTTCGGTGACCCTTAGGGCTCTTTTTCCCTTACCTGTTCGGAGGCGCTCCCTCGATGGGCCGTCCGAGCACACCGGGCCGCTTCTGCCACGGCCGCGGCCCCGTGGGCGGCCGGTAGCCGACGCCCAGGGCGTCGAGCAGCCCGTAGTGGGCGGCCATCCGCCGCTCGAAGTCGGCGAAGTCCCGTTCCGCGGGGGCGGGCAGAGGACTCCAGGCCACTTCGGCGAAGGCCGCCAGCCGGGGGAAGGTCTGGTAGTCGACGCGGCCCTGGTCCTCCATCACCTCGGTCCACACGTTGGCCTGCGCGCCGAGGACGTGCGCGGCCTCCTCGGGCGTCAACTCCGGTGGAACGGGCTCGAACCGATAGACGTCCTCCAGGGTGCGGACGTAGGCGATGGGGACCGGCTCGTCCGCGCCCGCGTCCTGCCGGTAGTCCAGGTACACCTGCTGCTCGGGGCACATGACGACGTCGTGGCCCGCGCGGGCGGCCGCGATGCCGCCCGCGTAGCCGCGCCAGGACGAGACCGCCGCGCCTTCGGCCAGCCCGCCCTCCAGGATCTCGTCCCAGCCGATGAGCCTGCGCCCGCGCGCGGAGAGCCACTTGTCGAAGTGTCCGATGAACCAGGACTGCAACTCGTCCTCGTCCGCGAGGCCGAGTTCCTCGATCCGGGCCTGGACGAGGGGCGACTCCCGCCACTGCTCCTTGGCGCATTCGTCGCCGCCGATGTGAATGAACTCGGATGGGAACAGCTCCAGCAGTTCCTCGAACACGCCCTCGTAGAAGCGCAGGGTGTTGTCAGTGGGGGCGAGTACGTTCAGAGAGATGCCCCAGCTGTCCCAGACCGTGAGGGAGGTCGTGTCGATGACGTCGGTGTTGCCGAGTTCCGGGTACGCGGTGATGGCGGCCTGCGAGTGTCCGGGTACGTCGATTTCGGGGACGACGGTGATATGCCGCTCGGCGGCGTAGGCGACGATCTCCCGGATGTCGTCCTGGGTGTAGAAGCCACCGTGCGGCTTCTCCTCCCACAGCGGTGAGGCCCCGTGGCCGAATTTGGTACGCGCCCGCCATGAGCCCACCTCGGTGAGCCGGGGGTACCTCTTGATCTCGACCCGCCAGCCCTGGTCGTCCGTCAAGTGGAAGTGGAAGACGTTGAGTTTGTGCGCGGCCATCAGATCGAGGTAGCGCAGGACTCCGTCCTTGGACATGAAGTGCCGGGCCACGTCGAGCATGAGGCCGCGCCAGCGGAATCGGGGAGCGTCGCCGATGGTGACCGGGGGCACCTCCCAGGCGCGCCCGGAGGTGACGGGGGCGCGCCGGAAGGCGGCGGGGCCGAGCAGCTGACGGAAGGTCTGGGCGCCGTAGAACAAGCCCTCCGGACCGGCCCCGTCGATGACGACGGCGTGCTCGTCCACGGTGAGGCGGTACGCCTCCGGGCTGCCGAGTTCTTCGGCGAGAGGCGGCACGATCCGCAGCAGGATGCGGCTCCCGCCGGAGGCGTACGGCTCCAGCGGGAGGCCCGTCGCCGCGCCGACCGTCGTGCGCAGCCAGCGGGCCACGCCTCCGGCGCCCCGGCCGGCCTCGATCTCGGTGTCCTCGTCGAGGACGAACGGCCGCCCGCCGGCGCCGCCGACGCTCGACGGAGCCGGAATCAGTGAAGTCACGTCAGTCCTTAACCGCTCCGCCCAGCCCCGAGACCAGGCGTCGCTGTACGAGTACGAAGAACACCAGCACCGGAATCGTCATCACCGTCGACGCGGCCATGACCCCGCCCCAGTCCGGCTCGTCCGGCTTGTAGAAGACCAGCAGGGCCATCGGCAGGGTCGACTGCGAAGTGTCGCTGATGATGAACGACTTGGCGAAGAGGAAATCGTTCCAGGCCGAGATGAAGGAGAACACGCTCGTGGCCACCAGGCCGGGGAGGACGAGGGGGAAGAGAATCTGCCACAGGAATCGCGCGCGGCTCGCCCCGTCGATGTACGCGGCCTCCTCCAAAGCCTCCGGTACGGCCTTCACGAACCCCCTCAGCATCCAGATCGCGAAGGGCAGCGAGAAGGCGATGTGGGGCAGGATCAGCGAGCCCAGTGTGTTCAGCAGACCGAAGTCCCGCATCTGGAAGAACAAGGGGATGGTGAGGGCCTCCACGGGCACCATCTGGGCCACCAGAAACATGATCAGCAAGGTGGTCCGGAAGCGGAAGCGGAATCGTGTCACGGCGGTCGCCGCGAGAAACGCGATCAACGCCGAGACGATCACGACACTGCACGCGACGACAAGGCTGTTGACGAAATACCGACCGAAATCCTGCTGCCCGAACACGCGCCGGAAGGAATCCAGCGAGGGGGCGAGCGTCCAGGGCCGGGGCTCGGTGGACTCGATCTCTCCGGCCGGTTTGAAGGCGCTGAGCACCATCCAGTAGAGGGGGAAGGCGACCACCAGGGCGATGAGCAACGCCGAGGCCTCCGCGGCCAGCCTCCAGGGACGCCGTAGAAGGTTCACAGTTCCTCCCCCTGGCGGTGGAGCAGCCGCAGGTACACGAGCGTCACGGCGAGCAGGATCAGCAGCATCACGACTCCGATCGCCGAGCCGAGGCTGTACTGCGAGGAGGCGAACGCCTGCTGGTAGGCGTAGACGTTCAGGACCAGGTTCTGGCCCGCGATGCCGCCGCCGTTGGTCATGACGTAGATCTGTGTGAAGACCTTGAAGTCCCAGATGACCGACTGGATGGTGACGACGGTCAGGATCGGCCGCAGCATCGGCGCGAGCACCGACCGCCAGATACGCCACTGCGAGGCGCCGTCCAGCGCGGCGGCCTCCAGCACCTCGGCCGGTACGGCGCGGATCCCGGCGTAGACCGTGACCATGACGAACGGGAAGGAGCACCAGACGACTTCGAGCAGGACGAGGAAGAAGGCGCTGAGCCGCCCGTACGTCCAGGAGTGGTCGCCGAGCCCCAGGATCCGGTTCACCGGGCCGAAGTCGGGGTCGAAGAGGAACAGCCAGACCGTCGACCCGGTCACGGCGGGTGTCGCCCACGCTCCGAGCGCGGCCAGCATCAACGCCAGCCGCGGCACGGCACGCACGCGCGTGAGCAGCACCGCCAGCGCGCACCCGACGGCGAGCGTCGACACCACACAGCCCGCCGCGAACAGCACGGTGGCCAGCAGCACCTGCCAGAACTCGGGGTCGGAGAACAGCGCCGAGTAGTTCCCGAACCCCTGGAAGGTGGTCGGTTCACCGCCGCTGACCTGAGCCTGGGTGTACTGGAAGAAGGAGATCAGGCCGAGCTGGTAGATGGGGTAGACGAGCAGTCCGCCGAGGACGACCAGGGCGGGGGCGAGATAGAGCCAGGGCGCCCGGGTGGCACGGTGGGTCGCCGAGGTCACCCGACGGATCCGAACGCGTCGTTCATCTTCTTCGCCGCTTCCCCGGAGGCCGCGGCCACACTCTTCTTGCCGCTGATGACCTCCTGGAACATCGTCGGCAGCACCAGCGAGGAGTCGATCTGCGACCACGCGGGCGACGCGGGCACGAACTTCGTCCCGGCCGCGAGGGTCTGCGCGAACGGCTTCACGTACGGCTGCTCGGCCGCGACCTGCTGCCGGACGTCCGCGAACGTCGGCAGGAATCCCATCGCGTCGAACATCGACGCCTGCGTCTTCTTCGACGTGAGCTGCTCCATCAGCTCGACCGCCAGCGTCCGGTGGGACGTGCTCTTCAGCACCCCGATGTTGTTGCCACCGGCGAACGCGGGAGCGATCGACCCCGCCGAGACCCCGGGCAGCGGCACCACCGCGTACTTGCCCTTGACCTTGCCGGCCTCCACCGCCGTATGGCTGAAGTCACCACCGATCGCCATTCCGGCCTTGCCCGCCGCGAACGCGGTGATCGTGTCGTTGCCGCCCATGCCGGCGCACTTCGCGGCGGGGCAGTTGTCGTCGGTGAAGAGGGAGGTGTACTCCTTGATGCCCTTCTGGGCGGCCGCACCGGAGATCGCGGAGGCGTACGAGCCGCCCTTGCCGGTGGCGAGTTCGCCGCCGTTGGCCCAGATGAAGGGCATCGCGCCGTACGTGTAGGCGCCGCCGACGACCAGGCCGTACAACTCGGGCTCGGCGGCGCGGATCTTGCGGGCGGTCACGGCCAACTCGGCCATGGTCCTGGGTGCTTGCAGACCGAGTTTGTCGAAGACGTCGGTCCGGTAGTACAGCGCGCGGACGCCGACGTAGAAGGGCGAGCCGTACATCTTCCCGTCCACGGTGACCGACGTCTTCGCGGTGGGGTCGGTGTCCTTGGCCTCGTTCCAGGCGCCGAACTCCTTGGTGACGTCGAGGAGTCCGCCGTCCTTCACATAGCCGGCGGTGTCGGTGTTGCCGTACTCCATCACGTCGGGCGCGGAGGACGGGTCGTTGAAGGCGGCCTTGACGCGCTGGGCGCGGGTCTCGATCGGGATGTACTCGACGTCGACCTTGGTGCCCTCGTGGGCCTTCTCGAAGGCGGCGACGGCGGTGTCGACGACCTTCTTCTTCGGTTCGTTGCCGACCTCCTGGAAGAGCCAGACGCGCAGAGTGCCCGTCTTCTCGTCCTTGCCGGAAGAGGAGTTGGAGGAGATCTGGGGGGCGCAGGCCGTGACGACCAGGGCCGTCAAAAGCAGGGCGGGCAAGCGGGGGGAGAGCTTCATGGAGTGATCCTCCGGACGTGCGTTGCAACATATGCAATGACGGTTTCGCTCAACGCAACGGAGGCTATGGCTTGCATGAACACGCCCACAAGAGGTCTCAACCAATTCGTGACACGCAAAAGGCCCCTGGGGCGCGGCGGAACGCGCCTCAGGGGCCTCGTGAAGCTCAGCCGGGCAGCGGGCCTACTTGTCGCCGCCCTTGTCGTCGTCCCCGGAGCCCATGGACTCGTAGATCTCCTTGCACATGGGGCACACGGGGTACTTCTTGGGATCGCGGCCGGGCACCCACACCTTGCCGCACAGCGCCACGACGGGGGTCCCGTCGAGGGCGCTCGCCATGATCTTGTCCTTCTGGACGTAGTGGGCGAAGCGCTCGTGGTCGCCGTCGCCGTGGGACACCTGCGGCGTCGGCTCTACGAGGGTCCCCGTACCAGTCCCGCGCTCGGGCTCGAGAGTGCTCATACGGCCAAGAGTAATCAACCGCCGGGAACTATGGATCCCTGGCTGGTACAACGAGCGCCGCGGGTCGTGATGCCGCGATGACGCCCGGCCACGCCTCGCTCGCGCGGCGATGAGGCAGCGGCCGCCGGTGGAGCCTCGCGACGCCACAACTCCCCGCACGGGCGGTTGGTTGCGGGGCAGCCGGGGCGGGTGGTTCGTCGGGGCCTTGGAAGCAGGGCGAGCCCCGTTCCAGGCACTCGCACGAGAGATCCACCATTGCTCGATCAGTTGAGCGAAGGGTCGTCCGCGTATGTGGCCACCATCGCCAGCTCACTGCGCTGGCGGCGCAGCACCTCGCGCCAGAGGCGCTCGGGGGACGGGGAGGAGACGTCACCGGGTTCCGACTCGACGACGTACCAGGCGCCCTCCACCAGCTCGTCCTCCAGCTGGCCCGGGCCCCAGCCGGCGTAACCGGCGAAGATGCGCAGGCTGCCGAGGGCCGAGGCGAGCAGTTCCGGCGGGGCCTCCAGGTCGACCAGTCCGATCGCGCCGTGCACTCTGCGCCAGCCCAGCGGGGCCCCGTCGACGGCCCCGCCACCGGGGATGACGGCGACCCCCAGGGCCGAGTCGAGAGAGACCGGGCCGCCCTGGAAGACGACACCGGGTTCGCCGGCGAGGTCGGCCCAGCCCTCCAGGATGTCGCCGACGTCCACCGGGGTGGGCCGGTTGAGGACGACACCGAGGGAGCCCTCCTCGTCGTGGTCGAGAAGGAGCACCACCGCGCGGTCGAAGTTCGGGTCCGCCAGGGCGGGCGTTGCCACGAGCAACCGCCCTGTGAGCGAGGACACCTCGGTCATGCCAGACATGATCCCGCATCTTCCCTCCGCGTGGGGAGGCAATGCCTCTACGGCAGTGGATGCAGCTCAGAGCGCAACGATGCGCCCCTGGCGCACAACGTGACCCGTGACCGCTTGTGCCCGACCGGGAACCGTTCGTGTTGTGACACAGCTATGACGTGTCTGGGCGGTACTTGGGCTTACTGAAGGGGGGTGGGCGGCGATTACCCTTTCCCTTCTGCCCCCTGCCCGACTCATCGGAACGCGAGATACATGACCGTCAACGGCTCTGACGACGTACTGATTGTCCACGGCGGAACCCCGCTGGAGGGCGAGATCCGGGTCCGCGGTGCGAAGAACCTCGTACCGAAGGCCATGGTCGCCGCCCTGCTGGGCAGCGAGCCGAGTCGACTGCGCAACGTTCCGGACATCCGTGACGTGCGGGTCGTACGCGGACTGCTGCAACTGCACGGGGTGACGGTCCGTCCGGGTGAGGAACCGGGCGAGCTGGTGATGGACCCGACGCACGTCGAGAGCGCGAACGTCGCTGACATCGATGCCCACGCGGGTTCCAGCCGCATCCCGATCCTGCTGTGCGGTCCGCTGCTGCACCGCCTCGGTCACGCCTTCATCCCCGGCCTGGGCGGCTGTGACATCGGTGGCCGGCCCATCGACTTCCACTTCGAGGTGCTGCGGCAGTTCGGAGCGACGATCGAGAAGCGCGCGGACGGGCAGTTCCTGGAGGCGCCGCGGCGGCTTCGGGGTACGAAGATCACGCTGCCGTACCCGTCCGTCGGCGCGACCGAGCAGGTCCTGCTGACGGCCGTCCTCGCCGAAGGTGTCACCGAGCTCTCGAACGCCGCGGTGGAACCGGAGATCGAGGACCTGATCTGCGTCCTGCAGAAGATGGGCGCCATCATCGCGATGGACACCGACCGGACCATCCGCGTCACGGGTGTGGACCGGCTCGGCGGCTACAACCACCGCGCCCTGCCGGACCGCCTGGAGGCCGCCTCCTGGGCGTCCGCCGCGCTGGCGACCGAGGGCAACATCTACGTCCGCGGCGCCCAGCAGCGCTCGATGATGACGTTCCTGAACACCTACCGGAAGGTGGGCGGCGCCTTCCAGATCGACGACGAGGGCATCCGCTTCTGGCACCCGGGCGGCCAGTTGAAGTCCATCGCCCTCGAAACGGACGTGCACCCCGGCTTTCAGACGGACTGGCAGCAGCCGCTGGTGGTGGCCCTTACACAGGCCACGGGCCTGTCCATCGTCCACGAGACGGTCTACGAGTCCCGCCTGGGCTTCACCTCGGCGCTGAACCAGATGGGTGCTCACATCCAGCTCTACCGCGAGTGCCTGGGCGGCTCGAACTGCCGCTTCGGCCAGCGCAACTTCCTGCACTCGGCGGTCGTCTCCGGCCCCACCAGGCTCCAGGGCGCCGATCTGGTCATCCCCGACCTCCGCGGCGGCTTCTCGTACCTGATCGCGGCGCTGGCGGCCCAGGGCACGTCCCGGGTCCACGGCATCGACCTCATCAACCGCGGCTACGAGAACTTCATGGAGAAGCTCGTGGAACTGGGCGCGAAGGTCGAGCTGCCGGGCAAGGCGCTCGGCTGACCCCCGCCCCGCCTCTCCGTCCCCGGGCCGCGTCCGGTCTCTGCTGGGGGTCCGGGGGTCATCCCCCGGATGGACACAGCATGGAGAAACTCGTGGAACTGGGCGCGAAGGTCGAGCTGCCGGGCAAGGCGCTCGGCTGAGCCTCTCTTCCGGTACGACGATGGGGCGGCCGCCCGGTTCCGGGTGGCCGCCCCATTGGCGTTACTGAGACGGGTACGTCGTCCCGAGACGCACCGTCGGACCTACTTGCCCTTGGCGGCTTCCTTGAGCTTGGAGCCCGCCGAAACCTTGACGCTGTAGCCGGCCGGGATCTGGATCGGGTCACCGGTCTGCGGGTTGCGCGCGGTACGAGCGGCACGGTGGGTGCGCTCGAAGGTCAGGAAGCCGGGGATGGTGACCTTCTCGTCACCCTTGGCGACGATCTCGCCGACAGTCTCGGCGAACGCGGCCAGAACGGCGTCGGCGTCCTTGCGGGTCACCTCGGCGCGGTCGGCCAGCGCGGCCACCAGCTCACTGCGGTTCATGTTGTTACTCCCGTGTTCTTCTTGCCGTTGGGGTGTGCCACGCGGCGGGGCCGCACACGAGGCACAGCGAAGCCGATGCGCTCGCGCCCAGGGACGCATCCTGCCCCTACCTGCTGCGGGAAAGCCAATCCGGCACCCGTAGGACTCGTATGAACACCCTAGGGGGTCACACGAACAGAGGCCTGGGCGTGGCGCCACCCTAGAGGGTGCCGTGAAGCGCCCGGTTCCGCGACGCGCCGGGCCGGAGGACCGCCGTGGCAATCCTCACAGCCGAACAGCCGACGCTCACTCACTGTAGACGCAAGCCCTACGCCGTCGCCCCGGCGGCCTTCGCCGCGTCCCGCACCGCACCCGCGACCGCGCCCGCGACCTTGTCGTTGAAGACGCTGGGGATGATGTAGTTCGGGTTGAGCTCGTCCTCGGTGACGACGTCCGCGAGCGCCTTCGCGGCCGCGAGCATCATGTCCGTGTTGACCGTGCGGGACTGGGCGTCCAGCAGACCGCGGAAGACACCCGGGAAGACCAGCACGTTGTTGATCTGGTTCGGGAAGTCGGAACGGCCGGTGGCCACGACGGCCGCCGTCTGACGGGCGACCGCCGGGTCGACCTCGGGGTCGGGGTTCGCGAGCGCGAACACAATCGCACCCTCGGCCATGGCGGCGACGTCGGTGCCGTCCAGGACGTTCGGGGCGGAGACGCCGATGAAGACGTCCGCGCCACGCACGGCCTCCTTCAACGTCCCGGTCAGGCCCTCGGGGTTGGTGTTGTCGGCGATCCAGCGCAGTGCCGAGCCCGGAGCGGCGTCGACGAGGTCCTCACGGCCGGCGTGCACGACGCCGTGGATGTCGGCGACGACGGCGTTCTTGAGGCCCGCGGCGAGCAGCAGCTTGAGGATGGCCGTACCGGCCGCGCCGGCGCCGGACATGACGACGCGGATGTTCTCAATTGCCTTGCCGGTGACGCGAAGTGCGTTCGTCAGGGCGGCGAGGACGACGATCGCGGTGCCGTGCTGGTCGTCGTGGAAGACGGGGATGTCGAGGGCCTCGCGCAGCCGGGCCTCGATCTCGAAGCAGCGCGGCGCGGAGATGTCCTCGAGGTTGATGCCGGCGAAGCCGGGGGCGATCGCCTTGACGATCGCGACGATCTCGTCGGTGTCCTGGGTGTCGAGGCACAGCGGCCAGGCGTCGATGTCGGCGAAGCGCTTGAAGAGGGCCGCCTTGCCCTCCATGACCGGCATGGCGGCCATCGGGCCGATGTTGCCGAGGCCCAGGACCGCCGAGCCGTCCGTCACGACCGCAACGGTGTTGCGCTTGATGGTGAGGCGGCGGGCGTCCTCGGGGTTCTCGGCGATGGCCATGCAGACGCGGGCGACACCCGGCGTGTAGATCATCGACAGGTCGTCACGGTTGCGGATCGGATGCTTGGACTGCATCTCGATCTTGCCGCCGAGGTGCATGAGGAACGTACGGTCCGAGACCTTGCCGAGCGTGACGCCCTCGATGCCGCGCAACTGCTGGACGATCTCGTCGGCGTGGGCCGTGGAGCTCGCCGCGATGGTGACGTCCATCCGGAGCTTCTCGTGGCCTGAGGCGGTCACGTCGAGGCCGGTCACCGAGCCTCCGTGGGACTCTACGGCCGTGGTGATCTGGGAGACCGCGGTACCACCCGCGGGTACCTCCAGCCGGACCGTAATCGAGTAGGAGACGCTGGGCGCCGTTGCCATGGCCGACTTCCTCTGCTTTCACCTGTGACGCTGATGCCGTCCGATGGTCGCACCTACTGATGAGTAGGCGTTAGCCGCTCGGGATTGCGGACTTTTTGTTCATAACGAGAGAGGCCCACGTCACATGGACGTGGGCCTCTCTCAGGTCAATGACACCGACCCGCCATGCTCGCCTCGCGGCAAGTGGTCGCTCGTAGCGACGAAGGTTGGGCCCGGGGGCTTGGATCGGGCCGGTGTCACATCCAGGCTAACAAACGGATCCCGAAAGACCATTCCCGTACCGAGAGTTCAATCTCTCAGCAGATCGGGCACCCCGTCCCGGTCCGGCTGGTCGCGCTCCGCCGACACCACCGTCAACTGCTGGGTGGCCCGGGTGAGGGCGACGTAGAGCACCCGCAGTCCGGCCGGCGACTCGTCGGCGATCTCGGCCGGGGAGACGACGACCGTCGCGTCGTACTCCAGGCCCTTGGCCTCCAGGCTGCCGAGCGCCACCACCCGGTCGCCGAGTCCGGTCAGCCAGCGGGCGGCTTCCTCGCGGCGGTTCATGGCGACCACGACGCCCACCGTCCCGTCGACGAGGTCGAGGAGGCGGGCCGCCTCCTCTCGGACGGTCTCTCCCAGCGACTTCCGTGCGACCGTGCCGCGTCCATTGCTTGTTGTCACAAAACGCGGTCGGACGCCGGTGGACCGTACGGCCGAAGGGGCCGTGGAGCCGGGCATGGCGAGGGCCAGCACCTTGGCCGCGAGGTCGGCGATCTCGGAGGGGTTGCGGTAGTTCACGGTGAGCTGGAAGCGGCGGCGCGGACGCGTGCCGAGAGCCTCGTCGCGGGCCTCGGCTGCCTCGTCCGGGTCGGACCAGGAGGACTGCGCCGGGTCTCCTACGACCGTCCAGGTGGCGTGCCGGCCACGGCGGCCGACCATGCGCCACTGCATCGGCGTGAGGTCCTGGGCCTCGTCGACGATGACGTGGGCGTACTCGACGCGTTCCTGGGCGAGCCGCTCGGCCCGCTCGCGCTGCGACTCCTCGCGGACCGGCATCAGCTCCTCGAGGCCGGTGAGGTGGTCGAGCGGGTCCAGTTCGCGCCGCTTCTTCGGGCGGGCCGGGGTGCCGAGGACCGACTGGAGCTCGTCGAGCATGGCGATGTCGTGGACGGAGAGGCCGTCACGTCTGAGTGAGCGGGCGACCCTGCGGATCTCGCCGGGGTTGAGGATGCGGCGGGCCCAGCGGCCGAGGCGCCGCTCGTCGGCCATGGCGGCGAGGACGGCCTTCGGGGTGAGCTCCGGCCACCAGGCGTCGAGGAACTCGATGAAGCTGTCCTCGGAGGTGATGTCCTCGTCGAACGACGACCGCAGCTCGGCCGCCAGTTCGGGATCGGTGTGCCGGGTGCCCGCCCCGGACCGCGCCCACAGGGCGTCCAGGAGCAGCTTGCGGGCCCGGGGCCGCAGCAGGTTGACGGGCGCGGTGCCGCTGAGGGCGTTCCGGCGGACACTTTCCAGCTCGTCCCCCTCCAGTTCGAGCCGGCGCCCGAAGGCGACGACGCGCAGGCGGGTGGGGGGTGCGGTGGGAGATGCGGTGGAGGTGTCCTCCTCGCCGAAGGCGAGCTGCTGCCCGGAACCGCTCCCCCGGCTGTGGCTCCCCAGCTCCAGCGCCCCCCGCGCCGCCTTCCGCAGCACCTTCAGCATCCGGTACGACCCCTTGGCGCGGGCCACCGCCGGGGAGTCGTACAGGGTGGCCTCGACGCCGTCGACCAGGGAGCCGATCGCGCGGATGGCGACCTGGCCCTCCTCGCCGAGGGACGGCAGGACACCCTCGGTGTACGCCACGAGCAGCGGGGTGGGCGAGACGATGAGGATGCCGCCCGCGTAGCGGCGCCGGTCCTGGTAGAGCAGGTACGCGGCCCGGTGCAGGGCCACGGCGGTCTTGCCGGTGCCGGGGCCGCCCTCGACGTAGGTCACGGACGCGGCGGGGGCACGGATGACCATGTCCTGCTCGGCCTGGATCGAGGCGACGATGTCCCGCATGGTGTGGCTGCGGGCCTGTCCCAGCGCGGCCATCAGGGCGCCGTCGCCGATGACGGGCAGCTCGTGGCCGTCGAGGAAGGCCTTGAGCTCGGGGCGCATCAGGTCGTCCTCGACACCGAGGACCTTGCGGCCCTTGGAGCGGATCACCCGGCGTCGTACGACACGCCCGGGGTCCACCGGAGTGGACCTGTAGAAGGGGGCTGCGGCCGGCGCCCGCCAGTCGATGACCAGCGGCGCGTACTCGGAGTCCAGGACTCCGATCCGGCCGATGTGCAGGGTCTCCGCGATGTCGGCGGTGCTGTCCTCACGGACTGCACCATCGGCGGGCTCCACGGCGGTGTAGGCGCCGTCGGGACCCTTCTTGCCGTCCTTGCCGAGGAGCAGGTCGATCCGGCCGAACAGGAAGTCCTCGAACTCGTTGTTGAGCCGGTTGAGGTGCACACCGGCCCGGAAAACCTGGGCGTCCCGCTCGGCGAGAGCGCCCGGTGTGCCGACCTGGCCGCGCTTGGCCGCGTCGTTCATGAGGAACTCCGCCTCGTGGATCTTCTCCTCGAGGCGCCGGTAGACCCGGTCCAGATGTTCCTGTTCGACGCCGATCTCGTGGTCCCGAACCGAGTCCTGAACCGAGCCGACCGCGGATTGTTGAGCCTGAGCGGCCACCGGGCCCCCTTCTGACGTGCTGGGCAGCCGTCAACCGTACGCGAAGGGGGCCCCGGCGGGAAGTTACGCGTCGATCTCGACGAGCTTCTTGCCGTCGGACGTGACGACCTCGAAGTGATCGATGTCGTTCTGAGCCGGTGCGACCGCGCCGCCGATGTAGAGAGGCTTCTTGGACTCCGGGGTCTTGCCGTCCGGGAGGCCGTAGCCCCACTTGCCGACGGACCAGGTGGAGGCCGTCCAGCGCTCGCCGTTGTCGGTGACGGCGATGAGGGAGCACTTGAGCTCTCCCTTGACGCCCTTGAGCTCCAGACCGAGCGAGGTGCCCCAGTCCTTCGTCTGCATGGCGACGGTCGCGCTGACGCCGGTCGAGGGGTCGGTCCCCGACACCTTGTCGTTCATGGACTCGAAGAGTTCCTTCGCGGTGCTCGCGAGGACTCTCGGCTGCTCGGTGTCGCCACCGGAGTCGCCGCCGCCCGCCGCCATCGCGGCGAACGGACCACCGATGATCAGCGCGGCCGCGGCCGCGACCATGTAGAAGCTGCGGCGCCGCTTCTGCGCACGGCGCTCCGCGACCTCGTCCACCAGCTTGTTCACGATCCGCGGGCTGGGCTTGGCGGAGAGCGACTCACCGATCGCGGGGGTGCCGGAGCCCGGCAGGTCCGCGAGGGCGGCGAGCATCGGTTCCATGCCGGCGAGCTCGTCGAGTTGCTGGGCGCACCATTCGCAGGTCGCGAGATGGGCCTCGAAGGCGGTCGCCTCGGCGTCGTCGAGGATCCCTAGGGCGTAGGCGCCGACGGTCTCATGCTCGTTCGGCACCGGAGATCCCATCATGGAACCTGACATACCCGACCCACCTGCGCCGAACCCCTGGTTGCCCCCGTACACACTCATCACGCCGTCACCCCCCGCTCCTCCAGTGCGAGCTTCATCGACCGCAGGGCGTAGAAGACCCTGGAACGGACGGTTCCGCTGGGAATGCCCAGGGTCTCGGCCGCCTCGTTGACGGTACGCCCCTTGAAGTACGTCTCGACGAGCACCTCCCGGTGAGCCGGGGTCAGGTCGTCGAGCGCGTCCGACAGCGTCATCAACCACAGCGCCTTGTCGATCTCGTCCTCCGCGGGGATGACCTCCAGCGGCGACGGGTCGACCTCCTGCGGCCGGGCCTGCCGGCTGCGGTGACCGTCGATGACGATGCGCCGGGCGACCGTCACCAGCCAGGGGCGTACCGAACCGGTCGCTCGATTGAGCTGTCCGGCGTTCTTCCAGGCACGGATGAGCGTCTCCTGCACCACGTCCTCGGCTCTCTGGCGGTCACCCGCAACCAACCGGAGGACATACGCAAGGAGAGGCCCGGCGTGCTCTCTGTACAGGGCACGCATCAGCTCCTCATCAGGTTCCGAGGGCTGGGACATGCGATGTCGGGCCCTCGATCCACGTTCATTGGCCACGACGGAATCCTTGCGCACGCCCACCTCCGATGTCCCGGGTTCCCCCAGTCGGTCGCTCGACTACGGGTACGGACGTGAGGTGTTGGGTGTTCAAAGTGCGACGACAGTTTTCTTCTGAGTGACGTGACGAGACAGGACATGCGCGCACATTCCCGCCGCGCGATCTTTACATTTCCACCACACAGGCAAGATCACGATCACGGCCCGTGAGGTTGAGCGAGTAAACGACATGTAATCGAAATCACTTCGACAGGCCCTCCACAGAAGGGACATAACAACCAGTCAGGTGCGCGAGAGAGCCGCGCGCCTCCGATGCCGGGCCACTCTTTCGCGGTTCCCACAGACCTCACTGGAGCACCAGCGCCTCCTGCGCCCCCGTGACGTATCCAGATAGACGATGGGGCAGTTGTCCCCTTCGCACTCTCTGATCGCCGCCCGCGCGACCGGGTCCGTCAGCAGCCCTACCGCGTCCCTGGCGACGGCCCCGAGCAGTGCCGCACAGCCGGGCGGACCGTCCAACTCGCGCACCAGCGCGCCGTCCTCGTCCCGGACCGCGCGCGGGGCCGGAGGTGCGGCCCGGGCGACGTCGTTGACGTGGGCGAGCGCGAGGTCGTAGGCGTGTCCAGGCGCTCCGCGCACCAACTGCCCGATCCGGCCGCGCAGTTCCCGGAAGCCGACCAGCCACGAGGGGTCCGCGTGCGTCAGGTCGGTCCCGTCCGGCACCAGTCCCGAACCGACGATCCAGGCGCACAGCACCTCCGTCGAGTCGAGGCGTTCCTCGGGGTGGGTGGTCGCGAGGAGGTCGAGGCTGATCCGTCCGGCGTCGAACCGCAGCTCGTACGCGACCGTGGCCATACCCAGTGCCATGTGCCTGTCACCGCCTAGGGGTGCCCCGGTCGTAAGGGGTCGGTGAGGTGCTTCGCGGCTGTTCCGGGGCTCCCTCTTACAGTGCCCTCCCGCTCTCGCCGCCGGAACCCCCCGTACCGGGAGCGATGCCTGGACGCGCACGTATGCGGCGGCGCGTCTCGGCCATGTCGGCGCGATGGGCGGGGCCCTTGACTGGAGACATGACACAGAGCAGCGGGAGCAGCCGATCCGTAGTCAGCCGATGCGTACTGGGCGCGGCCACGGTCGCCACGGGCCTGATCGCCGGGGCCTTCTACGTCTTCGCGTGCGCCGTCATGCCGGGCCTGGCGCGCAGCGACGACCGCGTCTACGTCACCGTGATGCGCGACATCAACGAGGTCATCCAGAACCCGGTGTTCTTCCTGAGCTTCCTGGGCGCACCGGCCCTCACGGCGGTGGCGGCCTGGCAGGCCCGGGGCAGCCGCAACCGGTGGTGGGTGTGGGCGGCCCTGGCGGCCTCCGCCCTGGCGTTCCTGGTCACCGTCGTCTTCAACGTCCCCCTCAACGACCACCTCGCGGGCAGCGGCGACCCCCGCGCTCTGCGTGAGGAGTTCGAGGATCCCTGGGTGGCGTGGAACGTGGTGCGGGCGGTGCTGCTGACGGTGGCGCTGGGCCTTCTGGTGAAGGCCACGGGCAGCCGTGCCGCGAGGGTCGACTAGCCGGCGCTTCCGCAGGCGGCGTCCGCCTCGTCGCGACGCCCGGACACCCTCTCGCCGCACGGGGAGCCCGCTCGGCTGGGCTCGCGGGGGGGGACCCCCAAGACGCCGCTCCCGACCGGGCGAACGTTGCCTGCCGAGGCGCCGGCTAGACGTCCGCGTACTTGGTGTCGGCGGCCGGGTCCAGTGCCAGCCGGTACCCCCGCTTCACCACCGTCTGGATCAGCTTCGGCGCCCCCAGGGCCGTACGGAGACGGGCCATCGCCGTCTCCACCGCGTGCTCGTCCCGCCCGGCGCCCGGCAGCGCACGCAGCAGCTCCGCCCGCGAGACCACCCAGCCCGGCCGCCGGGACAGCGCCCGCAGCAAGGACATCCCCGCCGGCGGCACCGGCCGCAGCATCCCGTCGACCAGCACCGCGTGTCCCCGGATCTCCACCCGGTGGCCGGCGATGGGCAACGACCGGGCCCGCCCGGGAAGCTCCTGGCACAGCAACTGCACCAGCGGCCCGAGCCGGAAGCGCTCGGGCGACACCGTGTCCACCCCCCGCGCCTGCAACGGCAAGGCGGTCACCGGCCCGACACACGCCGGCAGCACATCGTGGTGGAGAGCGGCGAGCAGCTCCGGAAGCAGACTCCGGTCCTCGGCCCGGGAGAGAAGGGAAGCCGCGGCGGGCGCGCTCGTGAAGGTCACCGCGTCCAGCCCCCGCGAGACAGCCGCATCCAGCAGCCGGTCCATCGGCGCGAGGTCCTCCGGTGGCATCCACCGGTACACGGGCACCCCCACGACCTCCGCTCCCGCGGCCCGCAGAGCCTCCACGAACCCGGGCAACGGCTCCCCGTGCAGCTGAATGGCGACCCGGCGCCCCTCGACACCCTCCTCCAGCAGCCGGTCCAGCACCTCGGCCATGGACTCGGACGACGGCGACCAGTCCTCCGTCAGCCCGGCGGCCCTTATGGACCCCTTGACCTTCGGCCCGCGCGCGAGCAGCTCCACCTCGCGCAGCCGGTCGAGGAGCGCCTCACCGAGGCCCCACCCGTCGGCGGCCTCGACCCACCCCCGGAAACCGATGGCGGTCGTGGCGATCACGACATCGGGCGCCTGGTCGATCAGATCCTTCGTCGCCGCCAGCAGTTCACTGTCGTCGGAGAGAGGCACGATCCGCAGGGCCGGCGCGTGCAGTACGGCGGCCCCGCGGCGCTGGAGCAGCGCACCGAGCTCGTCTGCTCGGCGCGCGGCGGTGACTCCCACGGTGAACCCCGCGAGGGGGCCGTGTTGCTCTGCTGCCTGCTGTTCGTCGTACATGGCTGTCGTCCCGCAGTCTGTCGTCTGACCTACATGCCGACCGAGCCTGTCAACGGCTCGTGACAGGCTCGGTTCCGCTTTATGTCGCCAGTGTTACGTCACACCTCCGCGTAGCTGAGCTGCGGCTTCGCCTCGGAGGCGGTCGTGGCCTGGCCCTTGGCGGCCGAGCGGCGAAGGTATACGGCCCAGGTGACCACGAAGCAGGCGGCGTAGAAGGCGAGGAAGGCGACGAACGCGCCGGTTCCGGAGCCGTAGGAGAGGAAGGACTGACGGAAGGCGAGGTTGATGCCGACGCCGCCGAGTGCGCCGACCGCGCCGATCAGGCCCATGGAGGCGCCGGAGAGACGGCGTCCGTAAGCGGCGGCCGCTTCACCCTCCAGGCCCTTGGCCAGCGCCTTGGTCTGGAAGATGCCGGGGATCATCTTGAACGTCGAGCCGTTGCCGAGGCCGGTGAGGACGAACAGCACCACGAACGCGACGGTGAACAGGGCCAGCGACTTCTCCATGCTGGCGGCGATGAGGACCGCGGTCGCCACGCCCATGCCGACGTAGTTGTACAGCGTGATCTTCGCGCCACCGTACTTGTCGGCCAGCCAGCCGCCCAGGGGACGGATCAGGGAGCCGAGCAGCGGGCCGATGAAGGTGACGTACGCCGCCTCCAGCGGGGTCCGGCCGAACTGGTTGGTCAGCACCTGCCCGAAGGCGAAGCTGTAGCCGATGAAGGAGCCGAAGGTGCCGATGTAGAGGAAGGACATGATCCAGGTGTGCGCGTCCTTCACGGCGTCCTTGGCGGCGCCGGTGTCGTTCTTCACGTTCTCGATGTTGTCCATGAAGAGCGCGGCGAGAACGGCGGCGACGACGATGAACGGGATGTAGATCCCGAGCAGCACCCGGGGACCACCGCTGGCGCCGATGATCGCGAGGGCGACCAGCTGGATGACCGGGACGCCGATGTTGCCGCCGCCGGCGTTGAGCCCGAGGGCCCACCCCTTCTTACGGAGGGGGAAGAACGCGTTGATGTTGGTCATGGACGAGGCGAAGTTGCCGCCGCCGATACCGGCCAGCAGGCCGACCAACAGGAAGGTGTTGAACGAGGTCCCCGGCTCGATCACCGCGAACGCGGCGACGGTGGGGACGAGCAGGAGGCCGGCCGAGATGATCGTCCAGTTCCGTCCGCCGAAGATCGCGACGGCGAAGGTGTAGGGGACGCGGACGACGGCTCCGACCAGGGTGACCATCGACGTCAGCAGGAACTTGTCCGCCGGCGTGAGCCCGTACTCCGGGCCCATGAAGAGCACCAGCACGGACCACATGGTCCAGATCGAGAACCCGATGTGCTCGGAGAGAACCGAGAAGAGCAGGTTCCGCTTGGCGACCTTCTCTCCGGTCTCCTTCCAGAAGGTCTCGTCCTCCGGATCCCACTGCTGGATCCAGCGGCCGCCCCTGCTCGGGGGTGCGGGGGCTGTACTAGGGGCTGTCATGACGCCTCCACGGTGCGACGGGGCTCAGGTCCTGCTACGAGTGGCTGATCCCGAAGGTAGGGAGGACGCGTTTCCTGCCTGTGGCACCGGGTGACCGGAAAGGAACTTTGCTCTCACCCCGGCGGGGGGCGGGATGAGAGGTCCTGGGGTCTTTGTGTTACGAACAGCTCCGCTCCGGGGGGACCGCAGTGTGAGAGCCGGTCCACGCCGCAGGGTACCGCTTCAGTCGTCGGCGTCCTCGGGGTCGTCGTAGTCCTCGAGGATCCGCAGTCCGAGGTCGGACTCCCACTCCAGGGCCCATCGCCGCAGCTCAGCGACGTCTTCGTGGGTGAGCCCATACGCCGCGAACTCCTCATCACTGACCCATACGACGCTCTCCAGCCGGTCGCGCAGCTCGACGAGATCGAACTTGCCCAGCTGCTCGAGCTCGATCACGGAGTAGTACCGACAGGCCACGTGGACGTCGATCACATCCTGGGGCAGGCCGCGGTCGACGAGGGCGCGCATCGCCATGGAGAACGTGCTCGCGCTTCCGTCCGTCTCTGTAGTGGGCGGGGCGGCATCCACTGCTGACCTCGGTTCCGTCAAGCTCGCCTCCCGCTCCGGTGAATGGCCACGCCGCGTGCCATGATCCGGGGTCCTGAGCGCGCCGGCCCGACGGGGCGGGGTTCGTGATCGACGGTGGACCGGGGTGCCTGTGGTCCCGGCGGCGCCCCCACCCGCCTCGAATGACCGGGACGGAGCCCGGAGCCGTCAGGACGCGTGTCGCACGGTCTCCGCGGGCGCCACCCGGCCCCGCCGTGACCCGTTCGGCCACAGCCTCGGCCTGCGCTTCGCCGCCAGGTCCTCGATCCAGCCGAACGCCAGGATCGCGAGTCCGATCAACGGCCACACCAGGAAGAACATCCAGAGCATGTCCGTCGCGTCGAGCGCGGCGACCGCGCGGTCGCTCTGCATGAAGGGGAGGCGGTAGGCCAGGTCGATGATCGGGACCGTGGCCATGATCAGCAGATTGTGCCAGAGGTAGATCGTGACGGCCCGGTTGTTGGAGAGGGTCACCAGCTTGTCCCAGCGGGCCAGCCGGCCCGGCAGCTCCTGCCAGGACGGCGAGTACTGGAGCAGGATCACCACGAAACCGAAGGACCAGGCCGCCTGGGCCAGCGGGATGTCGTTCAGGTCCCAGCCCTCGGGGCCCAGATGGCCGGACGCCCACCACAGGGCGAAGGCCATCACCATCACCGAACCGGAGACGGCGAGGTAGCGCGGGACCTTCGCCAGCACCCCTTCGTGGTGCGCGAAACCCAGGACCCAGCAGCTGCCGTAGACCGCGAAGTCGGTGACCGCGTTGCCCAGCTCGCCAGGGATCGTCACCAGTCCCGTGCCCACCACGGCCGTCAGGGCCAGCGGTGCCAGCAGGGTCGCCCACGGCACCCTGCGGAACGCCCACAGCAGCAGCGGGGAGGCCAGCACGAACCACAGATACGCGCGGAGGTACCACAGCGGGCCCACCGCCTGATCCGCCCACGTGCTCTCCAGCAGGTCCTTCGGGAAGCCGACCTCCCAGGGGTACGGCGGCGCCCCGATCGGGATGACGTAGTTGATCATCTCCAGCAGGCCCCAGGTGCCGCTGTGGTCCGGGTCCTCGGAGAGCTTCCAGCCGCCTATGAACATCAGCGGCAGCACCACCGCGCCGAACGCCCAGAGGGGCGGCAGGAGTCGGCGGACACGGCCC
Source organism: Streptomyces sp. SAI-127 (assembly GCF_029894425.1). NCBI lineage: Bacteria > Bacillati > Actinomycetota > Actinomycetes > Kitasatosporales > Streptomycetaceae > Streptomyces > Streptomyces sp. SAI-127. Next base: position 6,362,203 of record NZ_JARXYJ010000001.1, on the reverse strand, counting down.
CTGATCACGCTCAGGGCCGGCCTGTTCAGCGAACGCGCCATCAGTGAGCCCGCCAGCGCGAACATCACGCCCATCGACGGGAACAGGACGGTCAGCCACGCCCAGCCGAAGAGGTGGTAGAGGACGACTCGGACCAGGGCCAGGGAGCGGAGAAGGTCCAGATAGCGGTCCCGGCCGGGCGCCTTGGGCGCAGGAACCACCTGGTGCTGCTCCCGTTGCCCCGCCGTGTACTCCTGCGTCATCCGACCGGCCTCCGCTCGTCACTGCCATCGCGCGTCCGCTGCCTCGCCACCGGTCCGCCCGGTGCCTCGACGACCCCCGTGCGGCGCAGCTTCTGCCAGCGCAGGCGGCCTCCGGTGAGGGCCGTGATCCAGGACTGGAGCAGCACGACGTACATGAGCTGGCGGTAGAGGATCTGCTGCAACGGCAGCGAGATCAGGTGCGTCATGCGTTCCCGGTCCAGCCGGAACGCGTAGGCGGCGCAGACCAGCTGGATCGCGAGGACGCCCAGCCAGGCCACGATCGTCTTCTCGGTCGGGCCGAACACGACGCCGTACAAAAGGAATACGTCGATCAGCGGGGCCAGCAGCGGGGCCACCACCATGAACAGGGAGACCAGGGGCAGGCCGACGCGGCCGAAGCGGCCCGACGGGCCCCGGTCCACCAGTGCCTTCCGGTGCTTCCAGATCGCCTGCATGGTGCCGTACGACCACCGGTAGCGCTGGGACCAGAGCTGTTGCACCGATTCCGGTGCCTCTGTCCAGGCGCGCGCCTTCTCCGCGTAGACCACACGCCAGCCGTCCCGGTGCATGGCCATCGTGATGTCGGTGTCCTCGGCGAGCGTGTCGTCGCTCATGCCGCCGACGCGTTCCAGAGCGGAGCGGCGGAAAGCCCCGACCGCGCCGGGAATCGTCGGCATGCAGCGCAGGACGTCGTACATCCGGCGGTCGAGGTTGAAGCCCATCACGTACTCGATGTGCTGCCAGGCGCCGATCAGGGAGTCCCGGTTGCCGACCTTGGCGTTGCCGGCCACGGCTCCCACGCCCGGGTCGCCGAAGGGCTGCACGAGCTCGCGGACCGTGGACGGTTCGAAGACGGTGTCGCCGTCCATCATCACGATGATGTCGTGACGGGCGTTCGCCAGACCGCGGTTCAGCGCCGCGGGCTTGCCCGCGTTCAGCTGGCGTACGACCCGGACGTTCGGCAGGCCCATCGCCTCGACGATCCGGGCGGTGCCGTCGCTCGAACCGTCGTCGATGACGAGCACCTCGATGGGGTGCTCGCTCGCCATCAGTGAACGGACGGTGCTCTCGATGCACTTGGCCTCGTTGTACGCCGGGACCAGCACCGACACCGGCCGGGTGACCGGTTCTCCCCAGCGGAAGTCCTTGCGGCGCACCCGGCGGGCGTGGATGCCCGAGAGCAGCAGCATGAGGACGAAGCGGCCGATGACCAGGGAGCCGATGATCGAGAGACCGACGACGAGGACGTCGGTGATGTGCTCGGAGGCCTGGACCAGGAAGATCCACGCCTTGCCCTTCCACAGCTCGGGGCCGGCGACGGCGGTGTGCGCGGTGGGCGCGTCGAGTGCCTCGGTGAGGTTGTCGAACTCGTAGCCCTTGTCCTGCATGTCGGGCAGAAGCCGGTCGAGCGCCTGGACCGTCTGGTGGCGGTCACCGCCGGAGTCGTGCATCAGCACGATCGCGCCCTTGCCGTTCTTCGGCGTGGCGTTGCGCAGGATCTGCTGGACGCCGGGCTTGCGCCAGTCCTCGCTGTCGGTGTTGTTGACGACGGTGATGTAGCCGCGGGTGCCGATGTACTCGGTGACCGGCCAGGACTTGTTGTCCATGGCGTCGGCGAAGGAGGAGTACGGCGGGCGGAAGAGCGAGGTGCGGATACCGGCCGCGCCGGCGAGGGCGAGCTGGTTCTGGGACAGCTCCCAGTCGATGCGCTTCTTGGACTGGAAGGTCAGGTCGGGGTGGTTGAAGGTGTGCAGCCCGATCTCGTGGCCCTCGTCGACGATGCGCTTGACCAGGTCCGGATAGCGGGAGGCCATGGTGCCGGTGACGAAGAAGACCGCGTGCGCGTGGTGCTTCTTGAGGACGTCCAGGACCTTGGGGGTCCAGATCGGGTCGGGACCGTCGTCGAAGGTGAGGACGAGCCGGTGGTCCGGCATCTTCAGGCTGGTGGTGCGGCCGCTGCGGGTGTCGATCACCGGGCCGCCGTCGAGGATCTTCTCCGGCACCTTGTCGGTGGAGGCCTCGGACTGGATGCGGTGGTCGGCGAGGATCTCGCTGTGGACGTAGCCGCGCAGCATCAGCATCGCCATCAGGGCGACGAGGACGAGCACGGGCAGCAGCAGGCGCATGGGCAGGCGACGGCGCCTGGAGCCGTCGGGGGCTCCTGGTGCGGCCCCCGGGCGGCGGGTTCGGGATGCCATTAGAGGACGTACTCCGGGGACGGGGAGGAGAGCGGGGCGCCGGAAGGCGCGGGAGCCGAGGTGCCGGAGGTCTCCGACGCGACGGCCGAGGAGGCGGCCGAGGGCGGGCCGGCGAAGACCCCCGCGCGGCGATTGCGGGCGGGCATCACAGAAGGTGCTCCGGAGACGGGGACGACAGCGGGGCGCCGGAAGGCTCGGGGTCCGTCGTACCGGAAATCTCCGACACGACGGCCGAGGACGCCGCCGAGGGCGGGCCGGCGAAGGCCCCAGACGCGGCCCCTGCGCGGCGACTGCGGAAGGGCATCACAGAACTTGCTCCGGAGACGAGGAGGACAGCGGGACGCCGGAAGGCGCGGAAGCCAGCGCACCGGAAATCTCCGACACGACAGGCGATAAAGCGGCCGAGCCAGCGAAGGCCCCAGATACGGCCCCTGCGCGGCGACTGCGGAAGGGCATCACAGAACTTGCTCCGGAGACGGGGACGACAGCGGGGCGCCGGATGGCGCGGGAGCCGGCGTACCGGGGGTCTCCGATGCCACGGGCGCGGGTGAGGGCGGGCCGTCGGCCACCGTGCCGGGGCCGGCGCTGCCGCCGCCCGTGGTCTCGGTCGGGGCGACCGAGGGGTCGGGGCTGGTGGTGACGGGCGGCGTGACCGAGGGGCTGGGCGGCGGGGTGACCGACTGGGTCGGCTGCGTCGAGGGATCGGCGCCGCCCGACGGGTTGCCGCCGGGCTGGGTTGCGGTCGCCGACGGACCGACGGACGTCCCCGGCTTGCCCGGGCTCGCGGTGGCGCCGGGCGCGGTGCCACTGGCCCCGGGAGACGGTGTCACCCCGCCGCTGACCGTCGGGGTGGCCCCCGGGATCACCCCCGCGGTGGCGGAGGGCAGGGCGGACTCCGCGGGCATCGGACTGGTGTCGACCTTGCCGGCCGGGACGTCGTCCTTCGGGCCGGTCACCGGGAGCCAGGGCGCGTTGGAGTTGCCGGACAGCAGGGTGACGACGATGACGACGGCGTAGACCGCGCAGGCCAGGCCCACGGCGATGCCGATACGGCGGAAGCGGCGGCTGCGCCGGCCCGACTCGTCGACGAACACCGGGCCGTCGGAGCTCTCGGACCCGCCCTCGCCTCCGGGGCGGCCCTCGATGCGCTCGTCGCCGTTCAGGCCGATCCCGTCGAGCTGGATGGTCACCTCGTGCGGGTCGTGTGTCTGACCGGCACCGCTGCCGGACTCGTCCCACGGATCGCGCACGACGGCTCTGCGGCCGGCCGGCTCCGGGACACCCTGGCCACGGTCCGCTCTCGGGGCCCCGGGGAAGTCCCGGTTCCCGTCGTCGGCCGTGACTCCGGTTGTGCCGGTTTCGCCGGTTTCTGAAAACGTCTGGGCAGTGCCCCCAGCTGTCGGTATGTCCTGGGTGCCTGATGCAGCCTCGGGCCATTCCGGTTGGGCGTCTTCCCGCCACTTTTTTACGTTCTTCACGCGCACGCACATCCCCCCACGGGCTGATCTGGGCGCGCTGTCGACCTTGAGCACACGTCGGCTGAACCGGGCCCCCACCCGGTCCGAGCGCCCCCCTTACCACACCGTGCTCAGGACACGAATGTAGCGCACACGGAGGAAGTGTGTTTGCCACGTGTCATTTGTGGATGTTCATATCGAGCTCATCGGTGGCTGGAACCCATCCATCGGCGGGCCGGCGAAGCCAGTCATGTTCGACGGAAATTTCGATTGCGGCGCGCCGGAGGGCGTCGAAAGCGGGATGCGCCAGACCCCTGCGCCACACCAGCGACACGGGCGACAGCGGTACCGGGTCGACCAGCGGACGCAGCACGGTGGCGGGCATGGCCGGAAAATCCACGACCGCGAGAATCGGATTCCGGGTCTTCGCCATGATCCGCTGGAACTCCTCGTCGCCGACCGCGAGCGGGGCCGGCGGGGCGATGTCGATACCCCGCCCTTCGAACAGCCGACGAGCGAGATCGGTCCATTCCGGAGTACGCGGATTTCCGGCCCCCGCGTACACGGTCTCGCCCTCCAGGGCGGCGAGCGGCACCCGATCCAGGGAGGCCAGCGGGTGGTCCTCGGGCAGGACGACGGCCATGGGCTCGAGGCGCACGGGCTGGTGGTCCAGGCCTGCCCGCAGCGCCGGGTCGAGACCGGCGAACCGGCCGAAGGACGCGTCCAGGCGACCAGCCAGCAGCTCCCCCGCGGCGCCGGTCAGCCCGCTCTCGTAGCGGGCCATCAGCTCCTGGTCGGGGGCGAGTTCCCGGGCCCGCAGCAGCACGGCGCGGGCGGTGGCCTGGTCGGGGAAGTTCAGGTCCACGAGCAGCGGGCGGGCCTGCGCGAAGGCGGCGAGCAGCTCGTCCTGGGCGTCCAGGGCCCGGCGGGCGTACGGCACCAGCCGCTCGCCGTCGCCGGTCAGCGTCACCTGCCGGGTCGTACGCACGAACAGCTCCGCACCCAACTCCCTTTCCAGGCGCCGCACATCGCGACTGAGGGCTTGTTGGGCGACGTAGAGGCGGGCCGCCGCGCGCGTGAAGTGGAGCTCCTCGGCGACGGTGAGGAAGGCGCGCAGGAGACGCGGGTCGAGGTGGTGGGAGCGGGGGCCGGGGCTCGGGCTGGGCGCGGACACCGGGCGAACTTACAACACAGGTGCGTGAATCGGTACGGAGAAGGTGTTGGACCCCTTGATCGTCTCCGCGCGACGGTAGGCGCATGCCGCAACCGGACCGACCGATGTTCACCACGACCGCCGACGCCCTCGTCATCGCCGACTTCAGTCCACGAAGACCGCGAAACACACGAAACCCACGAAGCACTCGAAGTCCACGGGCCCCGCGCGACCCCGGTCCCTACCGCCGTCTTCTCGCCACCCCCGGAGCCCGCGCCTTCACCATCGGGAATCTTTTCGCCCGCCTGCCCATGGGCATGTTCAGCGTCAGCGCGGTCGTCATGATCGCCGGGACGCGTGGGTCGTACGCCCTCGCCGGCGCCGTCACCGCGACGGGGCTCGCGGCGACGGCGGGGGTCGCCCCGTGGACCGCGCGGCTCGTAGACCGACATGGACAAGCCAAGATCGCCGTACCGGCCACGGCCCTCGCCGCGCTGGGTTCGCTGGCGCTGGTGCTGTGCGTCCGCCTCGGCGCACCGGCGTGGACGCTCTTCGTGTCGTACGCCGCCACCGCCACCACTCCCAACCTCGGGGGCATGTCCCGTGCCCGTTGGGCCCACCTCCTCGGCGGCGACGAGGAGTCCCTCCATGTCGCGAACTCCTTCGAGCAGGCCGTGGACGAGGCGTGCTTCATGCTGGGCCCGGTCCTCGCGGCCTTCCTGTGCACGGCGTTCTTCCCGGAGGCGGGCACGCTGGTTGGAGTGGTGCTGCTGGTGACGGGCGTGCTGGTGTTCGCCGCGCAGCGTTCGACGGAACCGCCGGTGCGGAAGCGCGGCCTTTCGAAGGCGCCCTTCCGCGCCCCCGGCATCCCGCCCCTGCTCGCCGTCTGCCTGGCCATGGGTGCCGTCTTCGGCTCCATGGAGGTCGTCACCATCGCCTTCGCCGACGCCCAGGGACACCGCTCGGCGGCCGGGGTCGTGCTCGCGCTGCAGGCGGCCGGGTCGTGCGCGGCGGGGCTGGTCTACGGGGCGATACGACGGACCGGATCCGCAGAGGACCGGTACGTGTGGTGCATCGCCGCCATGACGACCCTGCTGACGCTCCCCCTGCTGGCCGCCTCCGTCACCGGTTCCCTGCTCGCCCTGGCGGCCGCGCTGCTGATCGCCGGGATGGCGACCGCGCCGACGATGGTCACCGGGATGACCCTGATCCAACGGCGCACCCCGCCCGGCCGCCTCAACGAGGGCATGACCCTCGCGGTGACCGGCCTGCTCGGCGGAATCGCCTGCGGCAGCGCGGCCGGCGGCTGGACAGCGGAACACATCTCGCCGACGGCGGCCTACGGCGTCCCGATCACAGCGGCGGCCGCGGCCTTGATGACCGCGCTCGTGTCGGCCGGACGGTCGAGCACTTCTCGCACTCGCCTCACTACAGCGCCCCGATCAGGGCCGCGGCCCTGATGATCACCCTCGCGCCAACCGGACAGCCGACCACGTCTCGCCCCCCGGCCGACCACGGCACCACGATCACCACCGCGACGATGCCCCCGGCCACCCGCAGCAGTAACCCCGACGGCCAGACGATCGAGCCCCCTCGCCCACGACCCACCACGCCCCAGCCCTGACAAGCACCCCTATTCCGACCGAACCACCCACACCAGCCCACCCGACGACCGGACGGACGAGCACCCTCGCCCCCGGCCGACTACGGCACCACGATCACCATCGCCGCGACAATGCCCCCCAGGCAGCACACCCAACGGCCAGATGATCGAGCTTTCCCGCCCACGGCCCGCCGCAGCACCCCGACCACCAGCCGCAACGGCCCTGACGACCACCCTCGCGCCGACCCTGCCACCCACACCAGCACTCCCAACACCCGAACACCCGACCACCTCCCACCCCCGCCCCACCCCAGCACCCCCGACCACCCCTCACCCCACCCCAGATCGTCGAATCGCTTCACCTGATCCTGCATAACCCATTGACGACCTTCAAAGGCGCCACATACGTTCCTTCGTCGAAGCGCTTCGACAGGGGTCGTCGAATCGAGTCGAATCGACGACCCCTGCGTGGCGCCCGGCCCGAAGCACCATCCGACTCCCCGGAGGTACGGGATGTTGACGGTACGAAGGCGTGTGGTGGGGGCGGCGGTGATCCTGAGCGGATCGCTGCTGCTGACAGCCTGCGGGGACTCGGACGGCGGGTCCTCCGACGGCAAGACACTCAGGCTCTGGCACTACGAGGGTCCGACCAGCGCGATGGGCATCGCCTGGAAGGAGGCGATCAAGGAGTTCGAGGCGACGCACCCCGGTGTGAAGGTGGAGTTCGAGGAGAAGAGCTTCGACCAGATCCAGAAGACCGCCCCGATGGTCCTCAACTCCTCGGACGCGCCCGACCTCATGGAGTACAACAAGGGCAACGCGACCGCTGGCCTGCTCTCCAAGCAAGGCCTGCTCACCGACCTCACGGAAGAGGCGGCCAAGCGCGGCTGGGACAAGAAGCTCAGCCCGAGCGTGCGCACGACGAGCCTCTACGACACCAACGGCGTGATGGGCACCGGCAAGTGGTACGGCGTCCCCAACTACGCCGAGTACACGCTGGTCTACTACAACAAGGACCTCTTCAAGAAGTACGGCATCGCCGAGCCGAAGACGTTCGACGAACTGACCGCCGCGATGGACACGTTCGTCGAGAACAAGGTCACCCCCCTCGCCAACGGCGGCGCCGCCTACCCGGCCCAGCAGTACCTCTACCAGCTGGCGCTGTCGAAGGCCGACCGCTCGTGGGTCGACGCCTACCAGCTCTACAAGGGCAGGACGGACTTCCACGACGCGGCCTGGACGTACGGCGCCGAGACCTTCGCCGACTGGGTGAAGAAGGGCTACTTCAGCAAGTCCTCCAGCGGCCAGAACGAAGAGGCCGCCGGTGTCTCCTTCACCTCCGGCAAGGCGCCGATCCTGTTCTCCGGCAGTTGGTGGTACGGCCGCTTCAAGACGGACAACAAGTTCGACTGGGGCACCTTCCGGTGGCCCGACTCGAAGCTCACCCTCGGCTCCGGCGGCAACCTCTGGGTCGTACCGAAGGGTTCGAAGAACAAGGACCTCGCCTACGACTTCATCGACATCACCATGTCGAAGAAGATCCAGAACCTGCTCGGCAACTCCGGCGGCGTCCCGGTCGCGGCCGACGCCTCCGCCATCACCGACCCCCAGTCGAAGACCCTGATCGACGACTTCAACACCCTCTCCAAGAACGACGGCCTGGCCTTCTACCCCGACTGGCCGGTACCCGGCTTCTACGACGTCCTCGTCTCCGGGACCCAGAAGCTGATCACGGGCAGCGAGAAGCCCGACGGCTACCTCAGCGATCTCCAGGAGGCCTACGACAAGGGCGCGCCGAAGCAATGACGGTGACCGTCGAGCGGAGTGCGCGGGCGGCCGGCAAGGGCGCCGCCGTACGGCCCCCGCGCCGCCCCCGCGACTCCTACGCCCTCTTCCTCCTACCGGGCGCCCTCGCCTTCCTCGCGGTCATCGTCCTGCCGTTCGTGATGAACACGTACGTGAGCTTCACGGACTGGCAGGGCGTGGGCTCCCCCGAGTGGTCGGGGCTCGCCAACTACCGCGAGCTGATGGACGATTCCGAGTTCTGGGCGTCCTTCCGGCACAGCCTGTTCATGGTCGTGGCGATGGCGGCGATCCCCACGGCCCTCGGACTGGTCCTCGCCGCCGCCCTGTTCGACTACGTCGGCAAGCACTTCGGATCCAGAACGGCCGCCGTTCTCCGCGCCTGCTTCTACCTCCCCCAGGTGCTGCCGATCGCGGTCGCCGGCATCGTCTGGAGCTGGATCCTCGCCCCGGACGACGGCTCGCTCAACGCGCTCCTGAAGGCGATCGGCCTCGGCTCCTGGCAGCAGGACTGGCTGGGCGATCCCGATCTCGCGCTCTACAGCGTCATGGGCGTCATGGTCTGGGTCCAACTGGGCTTCCCGCTGGTCGTCTTCATGGCGGGTCTGCAGCGCGTCGACCCCCAGCTGTACGAGGCGGCCGAACTGGACGGCGCCGGCTGGTGGCGCCGCTTCTGGCACATCACGCTGCCCCAGATCCGGCCGGAGATCTACGTCGTCCTCACCTGGTGCTCGATCGCCGCGCTCAAGGTGTTCGGCGCGGTGTACGTGCTCACGAAGGGCGGGCCCGGCGGCGCCACCGACGTGCCCTCCTACTTCTCCTTCACCACGTTCTTCGAGAAGACGCAGGTCGGCTACGGCGCCGCGATCTCCACCGTGCTGACGGTGCTCATCCTCGCGCTCTCCCTGATCGGTCTGAGGCTCCAGGAGAGGACGGACTCATGACCACCGCCCTGCGCCGCTACCCGGTCCTGATCGCCCTGTGCCTCGCGGCCCTGTTCATGGTCGTGCCGTTCCTGATCGTCACGGTCAACGCCTTCAAGTCCCCCGCGGAGTACGCCCAGAACGGCCCCCTCAGCCTCCCCGACGGCCTGTACACGACCGGCATCAAGGACTTCTGGGAACGCGTCGACTTCGGACAGAAACTGGTCAACTCGGTCCTGATCAGCGGCTCGGTGGCGGTACTGGCCGTGGTCCTGTCCGTCCTGAACGCCTACGCGATCGGCATCGGCCGCATCAAGGGCCGCACCTGGGTCCTCGCCTTCTTCGTCCTCGCGAACATGCTGCCGCAGGAGGCGCTGGTCTACCCGGTCTACTACCTGAGCAAGGAAGTCGGCCTCTACGACACGAGGTTGAGCGTGATCATCGTGTTCACGGTGATCCAGGCGGCCTTCGGCACGTATCTGCTCTCCGCGGTCCTCGGCCAGTTCCCCCGCGAGATCCTGGAGGCGGCCCGCATCGACGGCGCGAACAGGTGGCAGGTCCTGTGGCGGATCGTCGTCCCCGTCAGCCGCCCCACCCTCGGTGTGCTGATGGTCTTCTTCTTCATCTGGACCTGGAACGAGTTCCTGCTCCCCCTGGTCATGCTGATCTCGAACGACAACCAGACGGTGTCGGTGGCCCTCGGCGTCCTCCAGGGCCAGCGTCTGATGGACGCCACGATGACCAACGCCGCCGCCCTGCTCGGGGTGCTCCCCGCGATCGTGTTCTTCCTCGTCTTCCAGCGAACCCTCACCCGCGGTATCGCCGTGGGTGCCGTCAAGTAAGGACCCCCACGTGAAGTTCACCGACGGCTACTGGTTGCTGCGCGAGGGCGTCACCGCGGCGCATCCGGCCCAGGTCCACGAGGTCGCCGCGTCGGACGGCCGGCTGGACATCCTCGCGCCGACCCAGCCCATCCGCCGCCGCGGCGACCTGTTGAAGGGACCGGTCGTGACGATCAGCGCCCATGCCCCGCTGCCCGACGTCATCGGCGTCACCTTCACCCACTTCGAGGGCGAGCAACCGCAGGGGCCGCAATTCGAGGTCCGCAAGGAGGACTTCACGGCTCACACGGAGTACGACGAGGAGCACGCCACCCTCACCTCCGGTGCGCTGTCGGTCCGGGTGGCCCGCACGGACACCTGGCAGGTCGACTTCCTCGCGGGCGGCCGGCTGCTGACCGGCAGCGGCCCGAAGGGCATGGGCATCATGCGGGACGCGTCGGGCGCCCACTACCTGCGCGAGCAGCTGGGCCTCGGCGTGGGCACCTCGGTGTACGGCCTCGGCGAACGCTTCGGGCCGCTGGTGAAGAACGGCCAGGTCGTCGACATCTGGAACGCCGACGGCGGCACGGCCACCGAACAGGCCTACAAGAACGTCCCGTTCTACCTCACGGACGCGGGCTACGGCGTCTTCGTCGACCACCCGGGCAAAGTCTCCTTCGAGGTGGGCTCGGAAGCGGTCTCGCGGGTGCAGTTCAGCGCCGAGACCCAGGAGTTGACGTACTACGTCATCTACGGCCCGAGCCCGAAGGAGATCATCCGCAAGTACACGGCCCTCACCGGCCGCCCGGCCCTCCCGCCCGCCTGGTCCTTCGGTCTGTGGCTGTCGACGTCCTTCACGACGTCGTACGACGAGGAGACCGTGACGTCCTTCATCGAGGGCATGCGGGAGCGCGAACTCCCCCTCTCCGTCTTCCACTTCGACTGCTTCTGGATGCGCGAGTTCAACTGGTGCGACTTCCAGTGGGACCCGCGGGTCTTCCCCGACCCGGAGGGCATGCTCGCGCGCCTGCACGCCCGGGGCCTCAGGGTCTCCGCATGGATCAATCCGTACATCGCCCAGAGGTCGCCCCTGTTCGCGGAGGGCAAGGCGCTCGGCCATCTCCTCAGGCGCCCCGACGGCAGCGTGTGGCAGTGGGACCTGTGGCAGCCCGGCATGGCCCTGGTCGACTTCACCAGCCCGGCCGCCCGCGACTGGTACGCCGCCAAGCTGGAGGCGCTCCTCGCACAGGGCGTCGACTGCTTCAAGACCGACTTCGGCGAGCGGGTGCCGCTGGACGTGGAGTGGTCCGACGGCTCCGACCCGGAGCGGATGCACAACTACTACACCTACCTCTACAACCGGACCGTCTTCGACGTGCTGCGCAAGCACCGCGGCGAGGAGGAGGCGGTGGTCTTCGCCCGCTCGGCGACCGCGGGCAGCCAGCAGTTCCCGGTGCACTGGGGCGGCGACTGCGAGGCGACCTACGAGTCGATGGCCGAGTCACTGCGCGGCGGGCTGTCGTTGGGCCTGTCCGGCTTCGGCTTCTGGAGCCACGACATCGGCGGCTTCGAGGGCACCCCGACACCGGCGCTGTTCAAGCGTTGGCTGGCCTTCGGACTCCTCTCCTCCCACAGCCGTCTGCACGGCAGCTCCTCCTACCGGGTGCCGTGGCTGTTCGACGAGGAGTCCGTGGACGTCCTACGGCACTTCACCCACCTCAAGCTGAAGCTCATGCCGTACCTCTACGAGGCCGCGCGCACCGCCCACGCCGAGGGCGTGCCGGTGATGCGGGCGATGGTCCTGGAGTTCCCGGACGATCCCGGGTGCGCGCATCTGGAGCGGCAGTACATGCTCGGCCCCGACCTGATGGTCGCGCCGGTGTTCAACGACGAGGGCGAGGTCTCCTACTACGTCCCCGAGGGCACGTGGACCCACTTCGTGACCGGCGAGACGGTGACCGGACCGCGCTGGGTGCGCGAGAAGCACGACTTCCTGAGCGTGCCGCTGCTGGTGCGGCCGGGCGCCGTGCTCCCGGTCGGCGCGGTGGACGACCGGCCCGACTACGACCACGCCGACGGGGTGACCCTGCGGGCGTACGAGCTCGGGCGGGGCGAGCAGGTCACGGTGCGGGTCGGCGAGGTCGCCTTCACCGTCGTACGCGAAGGGGACACGCTGCGGGCGTCCTGCGGTGACCCGTCGGCGCCCTGGGTGCTGGCCGCGGGCGGGCGCGCGGCGCGGGCGCGGGCCGGGACCGGCTTTCTCTCCCTGGAGCTGGGCTGATGGCGAAGATCACCGATGTGGCACGGCGGGCCGGGGTCTCCCCCAGCACCGTCTCCTACGCCCTCAGCGGCAAGCGCCCGATCTCCGAGGAGACCCGGCAGCGGGTCGAGGACGCCATCCGCGAGCTGGGCTACCGACCGCACGCGGGCGCCCGAGCTCTGGCCGGCCGACGGTCGAACGTGCTGGCGCTGGTCGTACCCTTGCGGGCCGGGATCCACGTCCCGACCGTGATGCAGTTCGCGGTGTCGGTGGTGACGACTGCCCGGCGGTACGACCACGATGTGCTGCTGCTGACCCAGGAGGAGGGCGAGGACGGACTGACGCGGGTCGCGGACACGGCCATGGTGGACGCGCTGATCGTGATGGACGTCCAGCTGGAGGATCCCCGGCTGCCGTTGCTGCGCGCACTGGACCTGCCGTCGGTGCTGATCGGTTTCCCGGCCTCCTCGGAGGGTCTGACCTGCATCGACCTCGACTTCAGGGCGGCGGGCGAGGCGTGCGTGGAGCATCTGGCGCGGCTGGGCCACCGGGTGGTGGCCCTCGTCGGTTCCCCGCCGGAGGTCTACGTCCGGCAGACCGCCTTCGCGCAGAGCGTGGTCCAGGGCTTCACGGCCGCCGCGGACCGCTGCGGGATGTCGTCGACGGTCCACCCCTGCGAGCCGGGTGCCGCCCGCGAGGTGGCCGAACAACTCCTGCGCGAGCAACCTGCGTTGACGGGAGTGGTCGTCCACAACGAACCCCTGCTGCAACCCCTGGTCGACGCCTTCGGGCAACTGGGCCTGCGCGTCCCGGCCGACCTGTCGGTCACCGCGATCTGCCCCGACGAACTGGCCGAGTCGGTCCGCGTCCCGATCACCTCGGTGGCCCTGCCGTCGGCGGAGGTGGGCGCGCGAGCGGTCGAGCTCCTGATGAAGAAGCTGGACGGGACGGCCGTACCGGAGTCGACACTGCTGCCGCCGAGGATGACGGAACGGGCGAGCACGGGGCGGCGGACGGTTTCCTGACGCGTCGGCGAAGGGCGTACGGTGAGGGCCCGTAATCGGTCGAGTACGGGTCCTCACCAGGCGGGTCGCCCATAGGTGACGGTCCTGGCCGGTGGGGGATCACCCCTCCCGGAGCGAGTCGACGAGATCCGCGATGTGGCGGCGGCCGTAGCCGAACTCCCTGCCGAGTGCCAGATACCTCATGAGGCGTTCGTCTGTCACCGGTACCGAGTAGGTCCGCACGGTCCTGAGCAGGAGGCGGAAACCGAGATCGGGATCGACCTGGGTGACGATCTGTTCCAGGACAGGCGCCGCCTGTTCCGACAGTTCGAACCACGGGCTGGTGTCTGCGCCGAACCATGGGCTGTCGTGCACCGCCTTCGTCAACGCCGGGGCCGTATCGCGCAGTTCGCGCAGTACCACGTCCCGGTGGGACATGTCGGCGAGCTCGGGGGTGCCGGCGGTGAAGCCGGGGTCGATCTCGCGAAGACGTTCCGTGCAGATGTCCGTGATGTGGTGCAGCCACTGCCTGACGTTCAGCCCGTCGAGGTCGTATCCCCGGCCCGTAGTCACCTGCCAGAGCAGGGTGAGGGTGTCATCGGGAAGGGGGGAGCGCTGCAGTCGCGAGGTGTCCTGGAGCAGAGCGAACGCGGACGCACCCGGTACGGCACCCACCTCGTCGGCGACGACGCCGCGGACTCCCTCCTCGACCGTGTACGAGTGCTGCCACAGATCCCCGTGGAAGCGGCCGGCGATGAAGGAGAATCCGAAGTCCCGCCCGAACCGCCGCCGGACCGAGGCATCGTCGAAGCGTGGCCACCGCACGGCGAGTCCGTGGTGGACCAGTGGCGCCGGGTAGCCGAATCCGTCACCGATCTCCCGGTACCGGTCATAGCGTTCCAGGTCGACTGGAACCGTGTACGCCTTCAGCACCCGCAGAAACAGCCGGAAGCCCAGATCGGCGTCGACGTCGGCCACGACCCGTGCCAGCGCGGACGCGACCTGCGGTCCGGCGGGCAGGCCGGAGACCGCCGGCACTTCGGCCAGCACCTTCTCCTTCATGGCACTCTCGTCCACGACGACCGTCGGGCCGCCGGGCTCGGGTTCGGGCACGCCGACGGAGATCTCCTCCTCGCACTTCTCGACGATGCGCCGCAATGCGCTGCGGGGATCCGTACCGGGATCCCGATGGCCCGCCGACGCGGCGCGCCACACGGTGCGCAGGACCTCGTCGGGGAGGGAGGAGTCCAGCAGTAGCCGCGCGTCGTCTCTGAGGGCACGTGCCTCGTCGACGTCACCGGTCGGCGCGTCTACGGGGTCTGTGGCGATCAGGAGACTGATCCCGAAGTCGCCGTCGAAGTTCCAGAAGCGTGCCTCGCGTTGTTCCGGCATGGGTTCCCTCACGAAGGCGCCGAGGGCGACAGGGAGTCGCCCTCGGCGGTCGGACAGGTGATGGTGCAGTGATCAGCCGGCCAGGTAGGCCGTGTAGACGACGTAACCCGGGGGGTGGTCGCGTCCCACGTACTTCAGCTGGATGATCACCTTGGTCCCGGCGTCAACCTTCTGGTCGCCGCCGCGCACCCACTTGAGGCCGAGGTTCTTGGCATCCTTGAGGGTCCACGTGATCGGCTTGAGATCTGTCTGGGGATCAAAGTACCCCCGGTCATTCTTCCTGCCGAACTTGTCCCGCATACGGCTCATCCAGCCGTCCAGGCCCTTCGGGTTGCGGGCGATCCACTGCTGGAACGCAGTATTGACCGAGTCCTGGGCGATTTCCTCGCTCGTCCAGCGCGTGGCGACACCGGAGCGGTTGCGCGAATCGACGGCCTTCGCGGCCATCTCCTCATCGCTGGGCCGGACATGGTCCCTCAGCGTGTGTGCGCCGCTGAGGCCCTCGTCATCGATGATCTTCAGGCAGTTGTGGACAAGGACGTCCCGCGGAGCCCGTCCCTGCGTACGCACGAAAAAGGTGTGCAGGTCGTCGACCGTCAGGTCGAAAACCTCCGCCCGACCCGACCGGTCCATGAGCGCCGTCACGGCGCTCGTGGTTCCGTCCGGAGTACGCAGCCGGTCGCCCACGGCGAGGTTCGCGACCGTGGTCCAGCCGCGTCCCTCGACATAGAAGCGGTGACCGCGGGTGCTGGTGAGGAGACCACCGCTGACGGCGATGTCCGTCATCCGGCTGGTGTCGTGACGGTACGTGTCCGTCACCGGCTCCGCGCGCAGACCGCCGGTGACAGGGTCGCCGGCCAGGACCAGCTCGCCCTTGCGAACGTCCCGGATCGCCTTGCGGGAGCCGTCCGCCATCAGCACCTCGGTGGAGCCGGGGAAACTGTTGACCGGGCAGACCGACAACGCGTCGTCGTACAGACGGACGGAGTCCTCGATCCGGGCCAATGTCGCCGGATTCACGCCGTCCAGGGCCTTCAGCGCCTTGAACGCATCCGCGACCCCGATACCGGTCTTCATGGCGACATCGAGCGCGCGGATCGCGTCGGCGACCTTCGTGAACGCCTTGCCCGGGATGAAGTTGGACGCGAACCAGGCGCAGGCTCCCTTGTCGCCGTGGTAGCAGCGGGCGGCATCGCCGAGGACGATCTCGTACAGGACCGCGCCGACCGTCTCCCCGAAGAGGGTCTGCCAGCCGATCCGGGTGATGTCGCCGAAGCTGAAGTGGTGGGTCCACTCCCGCTTCTGGTTCGGGAGCGTGTCCGTCTTGAGGAAAACGGTGTCCGACTGCGGGCAGCCGGCCTCCGTGGCCGGAACATCGGGGTTGACGCAGAAGTAGTAGCTGACCGTGATGTTCACGTACAGCTCGTACGTCACCGTGCAGCCCTGCGGCACGTAGTCGCACGTGTTGAGAGGCTTGGCCGGTGCCGCCTCGGTCATCTTCTCAATGACGTAGAAGACACCGCCCACACCGGTCCCGGCGCCGTCCTGGACGGTCTTGTTGGCCTCCTTGCGTGCCGCCGACTCGGCGGCCTCCTGCGCCGACTCCGCGTACTTCTGCGCGTCCTTCGCCGCCTCCTCCGCCGCCGTCGCCTCCGCGTCCGCCCGGTCGGCCGCCGCGCGGGCGTCCTTCGCGGACTGCTCGGCCTGCGCCGCCGCCGTGCGGGCGGCCTCGGCGTCCAGGGCGGCCTGGTCGGCGGAGGAGCGGGCGTCGACCGCGTAGCTCTCGGCCTGGTCGGCGGCCCGGTCGGCGGCCTCGGCGTCCACGGTGGCCTGGCGGTCGTACTCCTTCGCACGGGCCAGTGAGGCCTGCGCGTCCGCCGCGTACTGGGCCGCCTCGGCGGCGTAACCCAGCGCCTCCTTCGCCGACCTGCGGGCGTCCGCGGCGAATCCGGCGGCCTCCGCGGCCAGCGTGTACGCCGCCTTGGCGTCACCGGTCGCCGCCGCCGCGAGGCTCGCCGCCTGGGTCGCGTTCTTCTGCGCGTTGGCCGCGTGTGCCTCGGCGACCGCCTGCTGCTGCTCGGCGATCGTCTTCGACGACTGGCCCGACAGCACGGCCAGGCCGGCCGCCGAGTCGGTGGTGACGTACGGCGCGCCCAGCTGGATCGCGTCGTTCGCCGGCGCGGCGACCTGCTGTGCCGCGTTGCCGGCGTCCTCCGCCGCCTGGGCGGTGGTGTAGGCGTGCCCGGCCGCGTCCGCCGCGCCCGCGACCGCCTTGGCGGCCTCGGCCTTCGCCGCGTCGGCCTGCTTCATGGCGTCGGCGGCGTGCTTCTCGGCCTCGTCGGCCAGCTTGACGGCGGTCCGCGCGGCGGAGGCCGAGGCCTCGGAGGCCTTGATGGCGTCGGCGGCGGCGCTGGTCGCGGTGCGGACGGCCGCGTCCGCCCGCAGCTTGGCGGCCTGGGCCGCGTCCGCGTCGGAGCGGGCCCGCTGGGCGGCCGCCTCCGCGCGCGTGGCGGCGGCGTCCGCGTCGGCGGCGGCCTGGGTGGCCGCGTCCGCCTCGGAACGGGCCGAGCGCGCGGCCGACTCGGCGTCGTCGGCGGCCTTGTCCGCCTCGTCCGCGGCGGCCCGGGAGTCCTTGGCGTCGGAGTCCGCGTCGTGGGCCTCGGCGTAGGCGTCCTTGGCGTCGGCCTTGGCACGGGCGGCGTTCGCCTGGCTCTCGGCGTCCCACGCGTCGTCCCGCTTGCCCTTGGCCCGGTCCCGGGCCGCCTCGGCGTCCTGGCGCTTGGCGCGGGCTGTGGACTCGGCGTTCTCCGCCCGGCCCTTGGCCTCGTCGGCGGTCCTCGCGTACCCCTGCGCGTTCTCCTTGTGCTGCGCGGCCTCGGCCTGCTTGGCGGCGGCGGTCTCCTTCTCCGCCTTCGCCGTCGCCGCCTCGGCCTCCGCGGCGAGCCGCTTGGCGTGCGCGTCGGCGGCGGCCGCCTTCGCGTCGGCCTCGGCCTTCAGCGTCTCGGCGAGCTTCGTCTTCGCGAGGTCCCGCGCCGCCTTGGCGGTCTGCGCCTGTACGGCGGCGGCGTCGGCGGCTGCCTTCGCCTGCGCCCTGGCCTCGTTCGCGGCGGCGGTACGGAAGGCGGCCTTCGACTGCGCGGCCTGCGTCAGGGCTCGCGCGGCGACAGTGGCGCTGTCCCCGGCGGCGGCGCGGGTGGCCGCGTAGGCGGTGTCACCGGCCTTGGCCAGGGCGTCCAGCGCGGCGGCCGAGGCCTTGGTGACCTGGGCCTTCTGCTGCCCGACGAGCAGACCCCGGCCCCGCGGCGCACCCGCCTTGTCGGCGATGCCGTACGCCGTCGTCAGCGCGGTGTCCGACGTGGCGGCGGCCGTCTTCGCCGCCGTGGCCTGGGCCTTGAGCAGGTCGAGCTGCGTCTTCGCCGCGGTCTGGGCGTCCGTGACGCCCTTCTTCGCCTTGTCGAACTGGGCCTTGGTCGGGTAGTCGAGGTCGTCGTCGGCGCCCTGATGCCCGGACGGAACGACGTCGAACTGCTGCGGGGCCTTGCCGGTGCAGTCCCACATGCGGCCGTCGCGGCTGTTGGTGTAGTCCGCGAGGTCGAGGCAGTTGCCGGTGCCCGGGTTGTAGAGCCGCGAGGTGCCGTGGGTGCCGTACTGCCACTTCTGCGAGGCCCCGGTGCCACAGGTGGAGATCTGCACCGGCGTGCCGTTGGCGCTCGCGCCTCCCTTGACCGTCAGGCACTTGCCCGAGTTGGGGTTGACCAGACGGTCGCCGTCGATCTGCCACTTCTGCCCGGCGCTGCCGTTGCAGGTGTAGATCTGCACGGGCGTGCCGTTGTCCTTCTTGCCGCCCGCCACGTCCAGGCACTTGTCGGTGGCCCCGTGGGCGTGCACGACGAAGGGACTGGTGCCGATCCAGCCGGGCCCACCGGCCGACCAGTAGTCCTGCCAGCGGACCAGGTGGTCCGCGCGCCAGGAGAGCCCGAGCAGCTCACCGAGTGCCTTGGAGCCGGCCGCGAGGGCCTTGGTGGCGGTCTTGTTGGCGGTCAGGAGCTGGTTGCGCGGGGTGGCCTGCGCGGCGATCTCCTGCTGCCACTCGGCGGACGCGGCGGCGACCTCCTTGCCGAGCACCTTGTTCGGGTCGACCGGGGTGCGCCAGGCGCAGGAGGCGAACCGGCTCTTCAGGTCCTCCACGGCGATGCGGTACTCGACGCTGCCCGGTTCGGGCGCGGTGCGCGGGAAGCCGCCGTACGACAGGAAGAGCCGCGCGTTGTCGGCGGCCGTCGGCTCCATGGACCAGTTCACCAGACCGTCGTAGGCCTGGTGTTCCTCGTACCTCTGGTTCCAGTTGGGCAGCGTCGGGTCGAGGTCGCCGCCGTACAGCGGGTCACCCAGGTCCTTGACCGCCTTGACGGTGGCCTCGTCGGCCGTCGGAGTCAGGTCACGGTAGAAGTCGCCCTCGGACTTCCAGAACTGCTCCCAGATCCACTTGGAGATGCCGGTCTGCTGGAAGAAGTTGGGGCGGTCGTCACCACTCGTCCCGGGCGGCCACTCGAAGTCGGCCTTCGACTTGAAGCCGCCCGGCTGGGGCAGACCGGAGATCTGGAAGTCCCGGATGTGGTCGTAGAGGGCGGAGCCCTCCGTGTTGGCGGCGTCCCTGTCCTGCTGGAACGCCGTCGACAGCGGAGTGCTCTCCCAGTACTCCCGGTTGGCCGCGGTGTGCAGCTTGTCCGGCGTCTGGTTCAGCCCGTCCTGCGCGACCCCGAACATGGCGGGCCCGCCCATCCGCAGCGCCTCGCCCAGCAGGCACTGGTCCTGCCGGAGCTGTTCGGCGGCCTTGGCGTCGAAGCCGTCGTAGCTGTCGCCGACGTCCGCCACGGAAGCCATGTCGTCGGCCGCGTACCGGCTGATCAGGTCCGGCTGTACGGCTACCGAGCCGATCAGGGCCACGGCGACGACGGACGTCAGCACAGGCGTCAGGAGCCCGGATGGCGGGCGGGCATGCGTGAAGAGCCGATATCTCGGCATGGTGGTTGTCCTCCCCGTGGCGACGTGGTTCCCCCGGTCGCCGGTGTACGCGCCCTGTGGCGGAGTGGTCGGCTCCGTCCGGCGCGGCGCTTACCTTAGACATACATGTCGGGTGCAGGACAAGAGTGTTCTGCGTTACATGTGGGAAACATGTGAAGCCTCAGGGCATGACTAAGGCCCCGCAGCCGTGAAGCTGCGGGGCCTTCGCCCACATGGGGTTGTCCCCGGAGGGACGAGTGGAGATGGCGGGAATCGAACCCGCGTCCAACGGTGCAGAATCAGGGCTTCTCCGTGTGCAGTTCGCTGCGATTTTCTCGGCCCCGGCGATCACGCGAACAAGTCGCCGACGGGCCCAGTCACTGTTTGATTTCCCATCGAGCCCCGTGACCGGGCTCGATGGTTTAGTCCCCTAGATTATGCCAGGGTCCGGGTCGGGAACACCCCCGGGCTGACACCCGTTAGGGCCTTCACTCACTGCTTATTAGGCAGCGAGGGCGAAGGCGCGGGAATCGCTCTTGGAATTGGCGATTATTGGTTGCGACATATGGTTAACGAGATCATTGCCGCTTCCTCGACACGCTTCCCCTGCTTCAACAGCCGCTGTCGAAACCGATCATCCCCATGTTGTTTTTTCAATGCTCCGAAGAGGAGCGCGCACCCTCGGTGAGGTGCAGGACCCATCGTACGTGACCAACGCACGACGGTGCCAGCCTATTCCTACTGGGCCGCCCGCTGCTTCCGCTTCGCCGCGGCGATCGCGCGGTCGGACTCCCGCCGGTCCTGCTTCTCCCGCAGCGTCTGCCGCTTGTCGTACTCCTTCTTGCCTCGCGCGAGGGCGATCTCGGCCTTGGCCCGGCCGTTGATGAAGTACAGGGCGAGGGGCACGATCGTGTGACCCGTCTCCTGGGCCTTCGACTCCAGCTTGTCGATCTCCTCGCGGTGCAGCAGCAGCTTGCGCTTGCGACGCGCGGAGTGGTTGGTCCAGCTGCCCTGGTGATACTCCGGGATATGGGCGTTGTGCAGCCACGCCTCACCCCCGTCGATCTGGACGAAGCCGTCGGTCAGCGAGGTCCGGCCCTCGCGCAGCGACTTGACCTCGGTGCCCATGAGGACCAGCCCGGCCTCGAAGGTGTCGATGATCGCGTAGTCGTGCCGGGCCTTCTTGTTCTGGGCGACGATCTTGCGCTTGCCGCCCTTCTCCCCGTCCTGGGCCTTGCCGCCCCCGCCACCCTGCTTCGGCTGGGACTCCTTCGGTACGTACATTCCCTTGCTCATAGTGCTGCCCATTTTCGCACTAGTAGGGGGCATGGAGACCAGTGCTTATCGGCGGGCGGACAACCTCTAGGCGCCCAGCCCTCCCAGCACCGTCTCCGCCTGCCGAAGAGCCCCCTCGTCGGCCTCGAGGTCGGGCGTGATCCCCTGTCCGTCGACACCCCGCCCCGACGGGGTCCGGTAGTGCCCCACGGTCAGCTCGGCCACCGCCCCGTCCGGCAGCCGGCTGGGCATCTGCACCGACCCCTTGCCGAAGGTACGGGACCCCACGACGACCGCCCGCCCCCGGTCCTGCAGCGCCCCGGTGAGGAGCTCCGCCGCACTCATCGTCCCGCCGTCGACGAGAGCGACCAGCGCCCGGGTCGTATCCCCACCGGGCTCCGCGTGCAGCGCCTGCTGCGACCCGTCGACGTCGTACGTCGCGACCAGCCCCCCGTCGAGAAAGACGGACGCCGTGGTCACGGCCTCGGTGACCAGCCCACCGGAGTTCCCGCGCAGGTCGAGAACGATCCCGCCGTCGGCCGGGGCCTCCCGCACGGCGTCCCGGACCCGGTCCCCGACACCCTTCGTGAACGAGTCGATCTTGATGACGGTGATCCCGCCTGCGAGCTCTCGAACGGTGACCGAGTCCGTGGACAGACGGGCACGCCGTACGGTCTTCGTCCACGCGCGCGTGCCGCGCTCGAGGCCCAGCCGGACCGTCGTACCGGCGGCCGCGTCCGTGGCGTCACCGCGCAGCAGGGAGACCACCTCGGTGACCGGATGCCCGTCGACCTTCTCCCCGTCGACGCTGCGCAGCCGGTCGCCCTTGCGGATCCCGGCGGACGCCGCGGGCGAGTCCGAGCTCACCCTGGTCACTTCGATACGGCCGTCCCGCTCGCGCCGCGCCCACAGCCCGACGCCGGTGTACTGGCCGTCGAGGGCTTCCTCGAACTCCTCGTACTCGCCGCGGGAGTAGACGGCCCCCCAGCGGTCCCCGCTGCGGCTGACGGCACGCTCGGCGGCCTCCATGGGGGACGTGCCGTCGGCCTTGGCCTCCTCGGCCGCCTCCGCCACGTCCGCGTGATGACCCGCGGGAGCGGCCGAACGGGCCGAGTCCGACGAGGACTTCCGGTCGCCGCGGTCGGCCTCGGGAAAGGAACCGGTCGCCGCGCCGGCCACCAGCACGCTCGCGAACACCAATGTCAGGGCCGCCCCGCGGCGGATGCGGCGGGGCTGACAGAACAGGTCTCGGCCTGACATGCCGGTGAGTCTAGGACAACGCAAGAGGGCCGCACGGCCGGTTGACCGTACGGCCCTCTTGGCATGCGTCACACCTTCAGGTACTTGCGCAGCGCGAAGAACGCGGCCAACGCGGGCATCAGCACACTCGCCGCGAGGATCAGCGGCAGCTTCGTCAGTACGGCGTCCCAGCCCACGAAGTTGATCAGGTTGAGCTTCGTGGACAGGGCCATGCCGTGGTCGATGGTGAAGTACCGGCCGACGACCAGGAAGACACAGGCGAGCCCACCGCCGATCGCACCGGCGACGGCGGCCTCCATGATGAACGGCGCCTGGATGTAGAAGCCCGAGGCGCCCACGAGCCGCATGATCCCGGTCTCCCGCCGCCGGCTGAACGCCGAGACACGCACCGTGTTGACGATCAGCAGCAGGGCGACGATCAGCATGAGCGCCATGACGCCCAGCGCGGCCCGGTTCATCAGGTTCAGCATCGTGAAGAGGTTGTCCAGGATGCCCTTCTGGTCCTGCACGGACTGCACGCCGTCGCGCCCGTTGAACGCGGTCGCGATGACCTGGTACTTCTCCGGGTCCTTCAGCTTGATCCGGTACGACTCCTGCATCTGGTCCGGCGTGAGGGAGGCGGCCAGCGGGGAGTCGCCGAACTGCTCCTTGTAGTGCTTGTACGCCTCGTCCTGGGACTCGTGGGCGACCGTCTCGACGACCGACATCTTCTTCAGGTCGGAGAGGATGTCCTTCTTCTGGTCGTCGGTCACCGCGCCCTTGGCGCAGTTGGGATCCGACTCGGCGTCGCTCTTGTTGCAGAGGAAGATCGAGACGTTGACCTTGTCGTACCAGTAGCCCTTCATGGCGCCGACCTGGTCGCTCATCAGGAGCGACCCGCCGAACAGGGCGAGCGACAGGGCGACGGAGACGATGACGGCAAACGTCATCGTGAGGTTGCGACGGAGACCGACACCGATCTCGGAGAGTACGAACTGGGCGCGCATGGCGTCTTCTTCAGGCCTTTCCGGGGACTCTTCGAACGGCGGTCAGTGCTGGTAGCCGTAGACGCCGCGTGCCTGGTCGCGGACGAGACGGCCCTTCTCCAGCTCGATGACGCGCTTGCGCATCTGGTCCACGATGTTCTGGTCGTGCGTCGCCATCAGCACCGTCGTGCCCGTCCGGTTGATCCGGTCGAGCAGCTTCATGATGCCGACGGAGGTCTGCGGGTCGAGGTTGCCGGTGGGCTCGTCGGCGATCAGCAGCTTGGGCCGGTTGACGAAGGCCCGGGCGATGGCCACCCGCTGCTGCTCACCGCCGGACAGCTCGCCGGGCATCCGGTCCTCCTTGCCGCCGAGCCCGACGAGGTCGAGCACCTGCGGCACGGACTTGCGGATCTCGCCGCGGGACTTGCCGATGACCTCCTGCGCGAAGGCGACGTTCTCCGCCACCGTCTTGTTCGGCAGGAGCCGGAAGTCCTGGAAGACCGTCCCCAGCTGGCGGCGCATCTGCGGCACCTTCCAGTTGGAGAGGCGCGCGAGGTCCTTGCCCAGGACGTGCACCTGGCCCTGACTGGTCCGCTCCTCGCGGAGAACCAGCCGCAGGAAGGTGGACTTTCCGGAGCCGGAGGACCCGACGAGGAACACGAACTCGCCCTTCTCCACTTCCAGGGAGACATCCCTGAGTGCGGGGCGGGTCTGCTTGGGGTAGACCTTGGATACGTTGTCGAATCGGATCACGGATGCACCACGGTAGGCCGGGGGTAGATGAGCGTGACCATACGCGAACCGGGTGCGGGAGCGCAGGCGCCGGTTCGGGTTGCGTAGGGGATGGGCGCTTTTGTGCCGACCTGGAAACCCTCCCTTCGGCAGCGCACAGGCGGCCCTCGGTCGAACCTGGCACAGTAGGGAAGGGAACGTTCTGCTATCCGGGAGCGTTGTCCTGTATGGAACCGACGGCAAGAAGGGTGACGCGCATGACGTACGACCGCCTGGTGTGCGCAAACTGC
Organism: Streptomyces sp. SAI-127; assembly: GCF_029894425.1. Classification (NCBI taxonomy): domain Bacteria; kingdom Bacillati; phylum Actinomycetota; class Actinomycetes; order Kitasatosporales; family Streptomycetaceae; genus Streptomyces; species Streptomyces sp. SAI-127. The sequence continues at coordinate 6,337,824 of NZ_JARXYJ010000001.1, read as the reverse complement.
GCGGCGCCCGTGAGTGAGGGCCGGTGCCACGTGTGCCGCGCCAGCCGCGAGCGGCTGCAGCAGGAGAACCTCTTCGCGGGCCTGAACCCGATGGCCCTGATCGCCCTGCTCGCGGTGCTGATCGCAGCGGTGGCCCTGCTGGCACACCAGACCGCGTAGGCGGGCACCCCGAAGACTTACGCAGACATACGAAGGGCCCGGAGCGACACCCGCTCCGGGCCCTTCGTCATAGCGCACGCACACGTCAAGCGAGCGCGTGACTATCGAGAGTCACCTTCAGGCGACAGCGCCACCGCGACCGCTCGCCAGACGCGGCAGGAGGCGGAAGCCGACGCCGCCGGCGATCATCGTGGCGGCACCGATGACCAGGAAGGCGGTCTGCCCGGCACCGGTCTCGGCGAGCTGCGCACCGCCCGTGCCCTGCGCCGCGGCGTCGGACGTGGTGTCCGTGCCGGTCTCGGTGAGGGCCGAGGAGCCCTCCTCCTGGGTGGAGGCGTTGGAGCCGCCGTCGGGGTCGGTGTTGCTGTTGCCGCCCCCGGCGTTGCCGTTTCCGTTGCCGTTTCCGTTGCCGTTCCCATTCCCGTTGCCGTTCCCGTTGCCCGGGTCGGTCGGGTCCTCGGTGGGCTCGGTCGGCTCCTCGGTGGGCTCCGTCGGGATCGTCGGCTCCTCGGTGACCGGCGGCTCCTCGGTCGGCGGCTGCTCGGTGGGCGGCTCCTCGGTGGGCGGGTTGGGTGCGGTCGGGATGCCTCCGTCAGGAGGGGTCGGAGTGCCGTCGCCCGGCTCGCCGTCGCCGAGGCCGGTGTCGACGTTCACGCCGACCCCGCTCTCGTCCACGCTCACACCGATCTCCAGCGCGGAAGCGGCGCCGGCAGCGGTCAGCGAGGCACCGGCCGCGATCACGGCACCAGCGGCTATGCGCGCGATCCGGATCCGCGTCTTCTTCGTCATGTGGTTGCTACCCCCAGTAGCTCATCGTCAATGAGGCGGCGCTCGGGGCCGTGATCGACGGGAGAAGGTAGCTGAACTTGAATCCCCCGGTTCACATGCGCCCCAGAGATACGCATGCCACGCTTTACCTTTCCCATTTTTCAAAGCATCGTCAAGGCCGTTGAGCGTGCGATGTCCTGGTAAGAGCCCTTTGCCGGGGAAAGCGGTCTGTGAGTGTGATGTAAAACCCAGACATAAAGCAAACTGCCGCCCGGCGGGCGGCAGTTGCGGGGGATTACCAAGTCGACAAAGTTACTTCTCCTGCTGCTTGCGCCAGCGAATGCCGGCCTCCAGGAAGCCGTCGATCTCGCCGTTGAACACAGCCTCGGGGTTGCCGACTTCGAACTCGGTGCGCAGGTCCTTGACCATCTGGTACGGGTGCAGGACGTACGAACGCATCTGGTTGCCCCAGGAGTTGCCGCCGTCGCCCTTGAGGGCGTCCATCGCGGCCTGCTCCTCCTGGCGGCGCCGCTCGAGCAGCTTGGCCTGGAGGACGTTCATCGCGCTCGCCTTGTTCTGGATCTGCGAGCGTTCGTTCTGGCAGGAGACGACGATGCCGGTGGGGAGGTGGGTGAGACGCACCGCGGAGTCGGTGGTGTTCACGCCCTGGCCGCCGGGCCCGGAGGAGCGGTAGACGTCCACCCGCAGCTCGGACTCGTCGATCTCGATGTGGTCGGTCTGCTCGACCACGGGGAGGATCTCGACGCCCGCGAAGGAGGTCTGGCGGCGCCCCTGGTTGTCGAAGGGCGAGATGCGCACGAGCCGGTGGGTGCCCTGCTCCACGGAGAGGGTGCCGTAGGCGTACGGGATCTGCACGGCGAAGGTGGTCGACTTGATGCCGGCCTCTTCGGCGTACGAGGTCTCGTAGATCTCGGTCTTGTAGCCGTGCTGCTCCGCCCAGCGCAGGTACATCCGCTGGAGCTTCTCGGCGAAGTCGGCGGCGTCGACGCCACCGGCCTCGGCGCGGATGTTGACGAGCGCCTCGCGGGAGTCGTACTCGCCGCTGAGCAGCGTACGGACCTCCATCTCGTCGAGCGCCTTCTTGACGGAGGTGAGCTCCGACTCGGCCTCGGCGAGGGTGTCGGGGTCGTCCTCCTCCTCGGCCATCTCGAACAGCACGGAGAGATCGTCGATCCGGCTGCGCAGCGCGTCGGCCTTCCTGACCTCGGCCTGGAGGTGGGACAGCTTGCTGGTGATCTTCTGCGCCTCGTCCGGGTTGTCCCACAGGGACGGCGCGGCCGCCTGCTCCTCGAGCACGGCGATGTCTGCCCTCAGCTTGTCGAGGTCCAGAACGGCCTCGATCGACTCCATGGTCGAGGAGAGGGACTTGAGCTCTTCGGATACATCGACGACTGCCACGCCCTCCAGCCTAACGGCTGTGGCAACCGACCTCGCCCGACCACCGTCACCGGGGCCGCCGCCCCGCCTCCCTCACGGCGAAGCGGGCGCCGAGTTCTTCGTGTCCTGCGGTGACGCCCCCGCGTCGTCCCCCGACGTGGCCGCCCACACCCCGACCCCCGCCGCGGCCACCAGCACCACGGCCGCGGCCCCCACGGCCAGCCGACGCCGCCGCGTGGTCGCCCGGTGCCGGGCCGAACCCGGACGGGGCGCGCCGGCGGCCCGGGGCACCCGGGCCGTTCCCCGCGCGCCCCCGGCCAGCTCATCGGGCGCCGGCACCCTCATCGACGTGTGCGTGTCCCGGTTGGAGTCGGCGGGCTTGGCGCCCGGTACCAACGGCACGGCTCCGCGCCGCACCGGCCGCCCGGAGGACGCCGTCTCCCCGTCGGAAGCCGCCGTCGGCGCCTCCCCGTCCGGCTCCTCCTCTTCCTCCGCGTCCGGCTCGTCCACGTCCAGGGGCGGCATCCCGGCCAGCAGCGGCAACAGCTCCCGCAGGCGCACCCCCAGCTCGGACGCCCGCAGCCGGGAGGCCGGCGCCTTGGCCAGGCACTGGACGATCAGCTGCCACAGCTCGTCGGGGATGCCCGGAAGCGGAACCACCGTCTCCGTGACATGCCGGCGCAGCACCGCCCCCGGATGCCCGCCGCCGAACGGCGTGAAGCCGGCCAGCAGCTCGTACAGGACGGTCGCGAGGGCGTAGATGTCCACGGACGCCCGCGGCGGCAGCCCCTCGACGATCTCCGGCGCCAGATAGTCCGGCGTCCCGATGATCTTCGTGGCCCGGGTCCGCCGCGGTGAGTCGATCAGCTTCGCCACACCGAAATCGGTGAGCAGAGCGGGGTGCGAGCCCCCGGGACCCAGCGGGCCCTGCATGTCCAGCAGGATGTTCTCCGGCTTCACGTCCCGGTGCACGACCCCCTTGGCGTGCGCCGCGGCCAGCCCGTCCGCGACATCGGCCACGATCGCCACCGCCGCCTCGGGCGCGAGCCGCTTCTCCCGGTCGAGCCGGGTGCGCAGATCCGTGCCCCGGACCAGGTCCATGACGAGCGCGAGGTCGTTGCCGTCGACCACGAGGTCGCGCACGGAGACCACGTGGGGGTGCTCCAGGCCGAGCAGGGCCGTGCGCTCCTGGACGAAGCGGCCCACGAGTTCCTGGTCGGACGCGAGGTCCTCGCGCAGCAGCTTGACGGCGACGGGCCCCTCGGGCCCCTCGCCCAGCCACACCGTGCCGGCGCTGCCGCGCCCCAGGATCTGGTTGGCGGTGTACCGGCTGCCGATCTTCCGTGCCAAGACTGCTCCTACAGACGCGTGTTGTCGCTGCTGCGCCGTCTGGGGGACGACCCCCAGACCCCCAGTCGACAAAACTACGCGCCCGGAGAGGTCATGCTCACCGCGGAGACGGAAATCACCCGCTGGGTGTCGACAAATCCCCTGAGTCGCTACTGACCTGAGGACTTACCGCCCAATTCGCCGATCCACCCGCTCACGGTGTCGATCATGTCGCCGAGCTGCTGCCAATAGCTCTTGCCGGTGCCGATCCAGTCCTGGAGCGGGCTCAGCTCCCAGATCAGCCAGCTCGCGACGAACAGGATGACGATGGTGAACAGACAGCCCTTGAGACAGCCCAGACCCGGGATCTTCATCGGGTTGGCGCTGCGCTGCCGCGGCTGCCGGGGTTCGCGCGCGGGGCGCTCGGGCTGCGGCGGGGGCGCGTACCGCTGCGGCTGCTGCTGCGGGGCGTGCTGCTGGGGCGGGGGCTGCTGCCGGCGGCCGTAACCGCCGTCCTGCGGCGGCCGCTGCGGGGGCCGCTGCTGTCGCTGCGGCTGCTGTTGTTCCGGCCTGGCGACCTGCCGCTGCGGACGGCGGCGCAGCGGGTCCTCGCTGGGGTCGAGGTACTGGACCTGCGTCTGTTCGTTGCGGTCCCGGGCCGCGCGCAGCTGGTTCTGCCAGGGGTGCGGATCCTCGGGCCCGCCGGCCTGCTGCCCCTGCTGTCCTTGCTGCCCGTACTGCCCCTGTCCCGGCCGGCCGGGCGGTACCGGCGGCATGACGGCGGTCGGATCGGCCGCGCCACGGTTGGGCAGTACGGCGGTGGGGTCGGCGGCTCCGACGGGGTTCCCGGGGCCGGTGTGCGGCAGGAAGCTGGTCGCGGCGTTCGGGTCGTAGGCGCCCTGGGCGCCCGCGCCGTGCGGCAGCACCTGCGTCGGGTCGGCGGCGCCGGGCGCGTCCGGGACCGCTGCCGGGGCCGGGTCGGGCAGCAGCAGCGCGCCGACGTTGTCCGCGGCGGCGATCTGCGCGGAGTTCGCGTGCACGCCGATGCCCTCGGCGACGACACGCAGCCCGCGCGCGAGGTTCTCGGCGCTGGGACGCCGGTCCGGGTTCTTGCTCAGGCAGCGCTCTATGACCGTCCACAACGGGTCGGGGACCGTGGAGGGGCGGCGCGGTTCGGCGCTCAGGTGCTGGTGCAGGACTTCCAGGGCGGAGCCGCCGGAGAACGGCGGACGGCCGGTGACCAGCTCGTACAGCAGGATGCCGGCGCCGTAGATGTCGACCGCGGAGGTCTGCGGGCGGCCCTCGGCGGACTCGGGAGCGACGTACGCGGGCGTGCCGACGAATTCCTGCGTCCGGGTCAGGCCCGGGGAGTCCGCGAGACGCGCGATGCCGAAGTCGGTCAGGAGGGGGTGCATCTGGCCGCCGTACTGCCGCAGCAGCACGTTGGCGGGCTTGAGGTCGCGGTGGACCACCCCGTCGGCGTGGCTGGCGGCGAGGGCGTCGGCGATCTGGGCGGTGATCAGGGCGGCGCCGACGGGGCTGAAGGGGCCGTTCTCGCGCAGATAACGGTGCAGGTCGGGGCCCTCGACGAGGTCCATGACCAGGGCGAGCAGATCGCCTTCGACGACCAGGTCACGCACCCGCACGATGTTCGGGTGGGTCAGCCGCAGCAGGACGGAGCGCTCGCGCAGAAACCGCATCACGATGTCCGGATCGCTCGCGAGCTCCTCCTTGAGGACCTTGATCGCGACGGTCTCGCCGGGCTGTCCCGGTACGGCGGCCTCGGCGCCCGCGGTCTCCCGCTGGCGGGCTCGCCACACGGTCCCCGTGGCACCGCGTCCGAGCGGCTCCTCGAGGAAGTACTTGCTGCCTACCGGCCGCACGTCATGCACTCCCTGCTGCTTGCTGTCGTTCCGACCCACTGTAGTGCCGCTCCCCAAGGCACTGCGTAAGCGTTCCCAAGCGCGTTCGAAGGAAAGACGCTCCGGCCGGGTCCGCTGGTTGCCGGACGTTGACGTGACCGATCTCAAGTGATCGTCGGCGCTGCACTGGTCAGGCACTTTTGGGGGCAGAGCTGACCAATCAAGATCACTTGCCCTCGGGCGGCGGGCATGTTGTCAGTGGCAGGTGCGAGGATGCCTACCGTCAAGGCCGACGAACTTGGGCGCGTGCTTGTCCGCGAACTCGTCCGCGCAGAAGGGACCGCTGACGGCGATGCAGATCCGGCTGACCGTCGTAGACCCGCTGGGCCCGCCCGACCGCGCCCGGGGCCGCGCCGCGAGCTGCGACGTGCTGGTCACGGCTCCCGTCGGCACGGCGCTGGCCGCGGTGGCGACGGCGCTCGCCTCGGCGGTCCCGGCGGACGGGGGCACCTCCCGCGCGGGCGAAGCCGAGCGCGGGGGCGGCCCGGTCGTGCTGTACGCGGACGGGGAGCGGCTCGACACCCAGCGAGCGACCCTGGGCGAGCCGCCGCTGATAGACGGCGCCGTGCTGTCCCTGGGCGCCCCGGCGGCCCCCGAGCCCCACCCCGAGCTCGACGACGCCCCCACCCAGCTCCACGTGGTCGCCGGCCCCGACGCCGGCGGCGTCCATCTGCTGCACGGCGGCCAGATCCACATCGGCCGCTCCGCCGACGCCGACGTCCCGCTGGACGACCCCGACGTCTCCCGCCTGCACTGCGCGGTCACGGTCGCCGCCGACGGCCACGTCTCGGTGGCCGACCTCGACTCCACGAACGGCACGACCCTGGACGGCACCCGCGTGGGCGCCCGCCCGGTCCGGTTCCCTCCGGGGGCCCTCCTGAGGATCGGCGAGTCGGTGCTCCGGCTGTCACCGAGCGGGGGGCGACGGCTCGGGACGGAACCTGACGGCGAGGGCCACGTGCGGGTGCCGTCCGGCGAGGCCGGGCACATGGCGGGCGACCGAGCCGGGTCGGTGCCGGGCGCGAGCCGGGCCCACCGTGGCTCGGAAGCGGCCGGTGAGTCGGGCAGCGGTGGTCGGGGACCGAGCGTGACCGGAGGGCGCCGGGGCTCGGAGAACACTGCGGAGTCCCGCACGGGCGGGTGCCCGCCGGATGCGGTCCAGGGGCGCGGGGCGGCGGGAACCAGCGAGGACGACGGAGGTGCCTCCGGCTCGGCCCCCGGGCAGGCCGAGCGCTCGCCACGCGCGCGTGGCAGGGTGTCGGCAGGCGCCGGAGGGGCCGGGTCCGGCAGCTCCGCGCCGTCCTCGGACGCGGTACCGGCCGAGGGCTCGGCACGCACGCGTGAAGGCCGTGGCAGTAGCGACACCTCACCCCGGTCGCCCCTCGACCGGACCCACCACACCTACGGCTCCGCCGGCTGGGGCGACTCGGGCGGAGACCCCGAGAGCACCGGAGCGCAGGGCCACGGCCCCGCAGAGCCGCCCATCGTCGTGCCGGAGCAGGGCGGTGCGCCCCGGATCGAGCGCCGGAACGGAACCGGCGGGGGCCGTCCTGACATCGACGACACCCTCCGGGGCGCCGCCGGAGCGGTCTCCGACGACCCGGGCCACGAGCAGGGCAGGAGCCCCGGCGGGGACACCCACGGCGGCCGGTCCGGGATCGGCGCCTTCGAAGTGACGCGCACCACCGCCGTCCCCCCGCCTCCCGCAACCGGCCAGGACCTGCCCTCGGCTGCCGCCGCACCCGACGCCCCCGCGACCGGCCGCCGCAAGGGAACCCCCCTGCGCGGAACCGACGTACCGCAAGGCGTCCGGCGCCGTGGCGGGCTGTCCGCATGGGCCCGGCGGCTGGCCGGGGGGCGGAGCGAGCAGGAGATGCCCCGGCAGGACGAGGCGTACGACGAGGAGGCCGCGCCCGTCGCCGCGGTTGCGTCGCCCTCCGCGCCCCAGGCGCCCGAGGCCTGGCCCGACCCGGCGGCCCTGCTGCTGACGGCGCTGGGTCCCGGGGCGCGTCTGTGGGAGCGCGGGCCCGGGCATCCGGAGGCCCTCACCGTGCGGCTCGGCACCGCCGACCGTGCGGCGCCCGACGGCTCGGGGCTGCTGCCTGCCGTTCCGGTCACCGCGGATCTGCGCGAGGCCGGCGCACTGGGCCTCGCCGGTCCGCGCGCGCGGCTCGCCGGGCTGGCCCGCTCGGTGGTGGCCCAGCTCGCCGCCCTGCACGCGCCCGAGACCCTGGAGATCGTCCTGATCAGCGCGGACCGCTCCCGGCCCGCGCGGGAGCGCACCGCCGAGTGGTCCTGGCTCGGCTGGCTCCCCCATGTCCGCCCCGGTCACGGCCAGGACTGCCGCCTCCTGCTCGCCCATGACCGCGAGCAGGCCGCGGCCCGCACCGACGAACTGCTGCGGCGCCTGGACGACCACCTGTCCGACGCGCAGGCCGCACCGGCCCGCAGGACGGTCCCGGCCGCCCGCTCCGCCGCCCCGCAGGACCGTCTCCGCAACACCGCCCGACGCCCTTCCTGGGCCCGGGACGACGCGGAGGACGAGACGAGCGGCGGTTTCCCGGGGCCGTACACCGTGGTCGTGGTGGACGGCGACCCCGGTGGCGCCGACCTGCGCAAGGCCGTGGCGCGGCTGGCGGCGGAGGGCCCCCGGGCCGGCATCCACGTCGTGTGCCTGGCCGAGACGGCCCCGGCCTCCCCGGCGTCCCCGGTGACGGACACCTACGAGGCGGCGTGCGCGGTGGCCCCGACGTTCCGCGAGTGCGGCGCGGTCGGCCTGCTCAGCGGGGACGTGGCGACGGCACTGCGGCTGATGCGGGTGGCGCGGGCGGGGGTTCGCGCGCAGGCGCGCACCGAGGCCGACGGCACCGGTGCGGCACCTTCCCGCAACCGCCCCGAGCCCGGACGTCCGGCCACCGGCACGTCCCACCCCGGTGCCACCGCGTCCCCGGCCGCCGCACGCCAGGCGGACGCGTCCGGCACCCAGGCCCATCCCACCGGCACGCGCACCGGCGCTCGCACGGGCACCGGCGCCGACGCCGAGACCCTCCACCTCACCGCCGACCCCACCCCCGCCCCCGTCGGCCACGGCACCGTCGCCGCCGTGGACGCCGTCTCCGCGGCCTGGGCCGAGCGGTTCGCGCGGGCGCTGGCGCCGTTGCGTACGGACGGCACCGCCGGTGGAGGGCACGCGCGCGTGTCCTCGCCGTTGCCCCAGGCGGCGCGGCTGCTGGACGAGCTGGGGCTGGCCCGGGCCACCCCGCCGTCGCTGATGACGCGCTGGGCGGACGCGGCCGACGACCCGGAGTCGCTAGGCGGCCGGGCGTGGGCGGTGCTGGGGGCCGGACCGCGCGGCCCGGTCTGCGCCGACCTCGTGGCCGAGGGCCCGCACCTGCTGATAGAGGGCCCCGCGGGCAGCGGCCGTACGGAACTGCTGCGGGCGGTCGTCGCCTCGCTCGCCGCGGCCGAGCGCCCCGACCGCCTGAGCATCGTCCTGATGGACGGCCGGGACAGCGTGAGCGCCGGTGGCACCCCCTCCGGGGGAGGCGGTCACGGCGAGGGCCTGCGTGTGTGCACGGACGTGCCGCATGTGACCACCCACCTCACCGCCAACGACCCGGTCCGCATGCGGGAGTTCGCCCAGTCCCTGAGCGCCGAGCTGAAGCGGCGCGCGGAGCTGCTCGGCCGCTCCGACTTCGCGGAGTGGCACACCGGCCGGGAGCTGTCGGGCCGTATGGTCGCCCAGCGCACGGCACCCACGCGGGGCACGGCAGGCGCCCCCGGTAGCGCGGGCACCCCCGGCGACCCGGCCGCCGGTGACCTGGACTCCCCACCCAGCTCCACGATCCGGCTGCGCCCGGCGGCGGCCCGCCGGCGGACGGAGACGGCACCCCCGCTCCCCCGTCTGGTCGTGATCGTGGACGACCTGGACGCGCTGGTCTCCCCGCCCCTGGGCTCCCCCGGCAGGCCGGCCGCCGGCTCCGTCATACGCGCGCTGGAGGCGGTGTCCCGCGAGGGCGAGCGCCTGGGCGTCCACCTGGTGGCCGCGACCGGCCCGGGCGGCCGTACGGCGGAGTCGGAAGCGGCCCGCCGGGCCACCCTCCGCGTCACCCTGGACACCCCGGCCACCGGGCCGGACGAACCGGCTCCCGGCCGCGGCCGGTTGACCTGGTCCGACGGCCGGGTCACGGCTTTCCAGGCCGGCCGGGTCACCGGCCGCATCCCCCGCACGGCCACCCTCCGCCCCACGGTCGTCCCCCTGGAATGGGAACGCATGGGCGACCCCCCGGCCCGCCGCCCGGTCCGGGAACTGGGCAACGGCCCGACGGATCTTGCCCTGCTGGCGAGTGCATTGGAACGGGCAGCGAGGGAAGTCGCAGCAGCAGAGGTCCCGTCGCTGCTCTAAGACGTGAAGGGATCCGGGGGCAGCGCCCCCCAATGACGGGTGCCGCGACGCACCGGCACTGGTCACGACGGCATCACGATCCTCCACTTGACAGCGGACGCCCACTTGCCGACCTCGTTCCCCCGGCGTAGACCAGTTCGCACGGGACAGCCCTCGAACGTTCGACGAGGAACGAAGAACGGGGTCGTGATGCGTAGCACGAGCAGCACCAACCGGAAGCCCAGGTCAGCGAACAGGGCTTCCGCGAAAACGGCGGCCGCCGCCCTCGCGGCAGCCCTCGCCCTGTCGCTCACCGCATGCGGCGGAGACGACGACAAGAGCAGTGACACGGGCGCGACAGGTGGCAAGGAGACGGGCACCAGCCTCACCCTGCCCAAGCTGAACGGCCAGAGCCTCCAGGTCGCCGCCGTCTGGAGCGGCGAGGAGCAGGCCAACTTCAAGAAAGTCCTGGCTGAGTTCGAGAAGCGCACCGGCGCCAAGGTGACCTTCGTGCCCGCCCAGGACCCGATCGTCAACTTCCTGGGGTCGAAGGTCGCGGGCGGCCAGCCGCCGGACATAGCGATGCTCCCGCAGCCCGGCGCGATCAAGCAGGCCGTGGACAAGAAGTGGGCCAAGCCCCTCGGCTCCGAGGCCAAGGCCGAGCTCGCGAAGAACTACTCGCAGGGCTGGCAGGACATCGGCAAGATCGGCGACACCCAGTACGGCGTCTACTACAAGGCCGCCAACAAGTCCCTGATCTGGTACAACGCCAAGGTCTTCGAGAACGCGGGCGCCACCGAGCCGAAGACCTGGGACGAACTGCTCACCACCGGCCAGACGGTCTACGACTCGGGTGTGACCCCGTTCTCCGTCGGCGGCGCCGAGGGCTGGACCCTGACGGACTGGTTCGAGAACATCTATCTCTCCCAGGCGGGCCCGGAGAAGTACGACCAGCTGGCCAAGCACGAGAGCAAGTGGACGGACCCGTCCGTGAAGGACGCGCTGACCACGCTGGCCCAGGTGTGGGGCAAGAAGGACTTTGTCGCGGGTGGTGCGAAGGGCGCGCTGCAGACGGACTTCCCGGCCTCGGTGACGCAGACCTTCACCGGCGGCGACCAGCCCAAGGCGGCGATGGTCTACGAGGGCGACTTCGCGCAGGTCAACATCCAGACGGCCAAGGCGAAGGTCGGCACGGACGCGAAGGTGTTCCCGTTCCCGAAGGTCGGTGACACCGCCCCCGTGGTCTCCGGCGGCGACGCGGCCGTGATCCTGAAGGACTCCAAGGCTTCGCAGGCGCTGGCGACCTTCCTGGCCTCGCCCGACGCGGCGACGATCCAGGCCAAGCTGGGCGGCTATCTCTCGCCGAACAAGAGCGTCGACATCTCGGTGTATCCGAACCCGGTGCAGCAGAAGATCGCCAAGGCGCTGATCGACTCCGGCGACGACTTCCGCTTCGACATGTCCGACCAGGCCCCGCAGGCCTTCGGCGGCACCCCCGGCAAGGGCGAGTGGAAGGCGCTCCAGGACTTCCTGACGAACCCGAAGGACATCGCGGGCACGCAGGCCAAGCTGGAGGCCGACGCGGCGGCCGCGTACGGGAACTGACGCGATGACAGCGGCCACTGAGGCAGGGGTCCCTCCGGCCCCTGCCTCCCCCAAGTCGCGCAAGAGCGTGACCGGCACGCGAAGGACCGTGGCAGTGCTGTTCCTGCTGCCCGCTCTCGTGCTGCTGGGCGCGCTCGTGGTCTACCCGATCGGGTACTCGCTCGTCCGCAGCTTCTACAACCAGTCCGGCGACGGTTTCGCCGGAATCGACAACTACAAGGCCCTCTTCACCGACGACGGCATCCGCACGGCCCTGAAGAACAACATCATCTGGGTGGTGTTCGCGCCGACGATCGCCACCGCGCTCGGTCTGATCTTCGCGGTGCTGACCGAACGGGTGCGCTGGGGAACGGCGTTCAAGCTGGTCGTCTTCATGCCGATGGCGATCTCGATGCTGGCGGCGGGCATCATCTTCCGGCTCGTCTACGACCAGGACCCGGACAAGGGTTTCGCGAACGCGGTGTGGGTGGGCGTGCACGACACGTTCAGTCAGGCCTCGGCGTTCCCGAAGGCCCACCCGGGCCGTGAGTCGCCGCTGGTGGCTCAGGGGGGCGGGTTCATCACCAAGACGACCGTCCGCACCGGCGGCACGGTGACCCTGCCCCTGGTGGGCGTTGCCCCGGACCAGATGCCCGGCGACGCGAAGAAGGCCGTGGCACCCCAGGCCGACCCGGGCAGGATCACCGGCACGACCTGGCAGGACTTCACCCGCGGCAAGGGCGTCGGCACGCTGGGCGGGGTCGACCCAAGCGAACTCGGCTACCCCGGCATGAAGATCGAGGCGGTCAAGGACGGCAAGGTCGTCGAGACGGCGAAGGCCGGGGACGACGGCACGTTCTCCTTCTCGGAGAAGGCCGACGGGGCCCAACTACGGCTTCCGGCGAGCAACTTCAAGGAGGCTTACAACGGGCTGGACTGGCTCGGCCCGTCGCTGGTGACGCCGGCGATCATCGGGTCGTACATCTGGATGTGGGCCGGTTTCGCGATGGTGCTGATCGCGGCCGGGCTCGCGGGCATCCCCCGCGAACTCCTGGAGGCGGCCCGGGTCGACGGGGCGAGTGAGTGGCAGGTCTTCCGCAGGGTCACGGTCCCGCTCCTCGCGCCCGTGCTCGCGGTCGTCACCGTGACCCTGATGATCAACGTCCTGAAGATCTTCGACCTGGTCTTCATCATCGCCCCGGGCTCCTCGCAGGACGACGCGAACGTCCTCGCCCTGGAGCTGTACCGCAAGGGCTTCGCCGAGGACCAGCCGGGCATCGCGAGCGCCATCTCGGTGTTCCTGCTGCTGCTGGTGATCCCCGTGATGTGGTTCAACATTCGTCGGCTCAGGCGGGAGGTACGGCGATGACCACTCAGGCCGAAAGGCTTCCCGAGACGGCAGCGGCCGACGGGGTGAAGGCGAAGCAGTCGCTCGGCTCACGGCTCGTCGAACGCGTCAGCGGCGGCCTGATCAGCGTCGTCCTCGTCCTCGTCGGCCTGTTCTGGCTGGTGCCGACGATCGGGCTGCTGATCTCCTCGCTGCGCACCCCGGAGGACCTCGCCGCGACCGGCTGGTGGAAGGTCTTCACCGAGCCGTCCCAGATGACCTTCGACAGCTACGACAAGCTGCTCCACAACAGCGACATCACCGGCTCCATCGTCAACACCGTGCTGATCACGGTCCCGGCGACGGTCCTGGTGATCGTCATCGGCGCGCTCGCGGGCTACGCGTTCGCGTGGATGGAATTCCCCGGCCGCGACTGGTGGTTCATGGGCGTGGTCGCTCTGCTGGTGGTGCCGGTGCAGGTGGCGCTGATCCCGATCGCCGAACTCTTCGGCAAGCTGGGCCTGTTCGGCAACATCTTCGGGGTCATCCTCTTCCACACGGGCTTCGGTCTGCCCTTCGCGGTGTTCCTGCTGCGGAACTTCTTCGCGGAGATCCCCCGTGAACTCCTGGAGGCGGCAAGGCTCGACGGCGCGGGTGAACTGCGCCTGTTCGCCAGGGTGGTTCTGCCGCTCGGCGCGCCCGCGATCGCGAGCCTGGGCATCTTCCAGTTCCTGTGGGTGTGGAACGACATGCTGATCGCCCTGGTGTTCACGGACGCCGACAGCCAGCCGATCACGGTCGCCCTGCAGACCCAGATGCGCGCCTTCGCCGACAACGTCGACGTCCTGGCACCGGGCGCGTTCATCTCCATGGTGATCCCGCTGCTCGTGTTCTTCGCGTTCCAGCGGCAGTTCGTGTCCGGCGTGATGGCGGGCGCGGTCAAGTAGCCCGTACGACAGCCGACTTGAAGGGGCGGGCCGACACCGGTCCGCCCCTTCGCGTTCGCCCGAATGCCGTACAGACCGTAACCAGGCTCCTCCATGGGGCGTTCCCGGGCAGAACTCCCGCGCCGACCCATGGAGGTGCCGTGCCCAGGTTCAGTGTCATCGTCCCCGCGTACAAGGTTCAGGCGTACCTGCACGCATGCCTGGAATCGGTGCTGTCACAGTCGTACGAGGATCTGGAACTGATCGCGGTCGACGACCGCTCGCCGGACGCGTGCGGCGAGATCGCCGACGAGTTCGCGGCCCGCGATCCACGTGTCCGGGTGGTCCACCTGGCGCGGAACAAGGGGCTCGGTGCCGCCCGCAACGCGGGAATCTCGGAGGCCACGGGCGACTACCTGGTCTTCCTGGACGGCGACGACACCCTCACCCCGCACGCGCTGCGGGCGATCGCCGACCGGCTGAAGGAGACCGGCGAACCGGACGTCCTGCTCTACGGCCACGCGCTCGCCCCCTGGTCGGGCGAGACCGTCCGCGACGCCTCCACGGGGCATCTCACCGAGCAGGGCCCGGCCCCCTTCCTCCTGGAGGACCGCCCGGGGCTGCTGCGGGCACCGACGGCGGCCTGGAACAAGGCGTACCGCAGGGAGTTCGTCGAAATCGGGGGCTTCGCCTTCCCGTCCGGCCACCACGCGGACACGGCCTGGACCTACCCGGTCCTGATGACCGCCGAGTCGATCGCCACCCTGGACCGGGTCTGCGTCCACCACCGGCAGCGCCGACGGAGCCGGCCACTCGGCACGACCGGCCACTTCGACCTCTTCGACCAGTACGACAGGGTCTTCGCCCACATCGACTCCCGCCCCGAACTCGCGCGGTGGCGGCCGGTGTTGTTCCGCCGCACGGTGGACGACCTCTGGGCGGTGTTCGCCGAGCGGGACCGTCTCCCGCGCGGCAGCCGCGCCGGGTTCCTGCGGCGGGCCCGCGACCACTACCGCGCCCACCGCACCCCGGGCCACCCGGTCCCGGTGCGCTTTTGGCTACGCCACAAGGTGATCCATCTGGGCCTGTACCGCACCTACCGGGTCGCGGAGCTGGCTCGGCGGCTCAGGCGGCGGGCCACCGGGCCGGTCGTCCGCCTCGCCAAGGCCCTGCGCGCGGCGGGCCTCCGGCTCCACTACGGCGTCCAGCTGCGCCTCCCTCTGCGTGAGGACCGGGCCGTCTTCGCCGCGTACGGGGGGCGCGGCCACGGCTGCAACCCGGGTGCTCTGGAGGAGGCGTTCCGCACCTTCGCCCCGCACATCCGCACCGCGTGGATCGCCCGTCCCGAGCACCACCACACGATCCCGACCGCGACGCGCAGGCTGCGTCCCGGCACGGCCGCCTACTGGACGGCGCTCGCCCGCTCCAAGTACCTGGTGAACAACACCGACTTCGACCGCCGTCTGGTCAAGCGGCCAGGGCAGGTCCTCGTCCAGACCCAACACGGCACGCCCCTCAAGCACATGGGCCTGGACCTACAGGAACGCCCGGCGGCCGCTGGGAACTTGGACTTCGACGAGATGCTGAGCGGCGTCGACCAGTGGGACCACCTCCTGTCCCCCAACCGCCACACCACCCTGACCTGGGAGCGCGTCTTCCCCGGCGGCTACACCGTGCTTCCCTACGGCTATCCCCGCAACGACGTGTTCCAGCGGGCGACTTCGGAGGACGTACGGCGGCTGCGCGAGTCCCTCGGCATTCCGGAGGGGTCGGTCGCGATCCTGTACGCGCCGACCCACCGCGACTACCGCCGCACCCAGTGCGTCACCCTCGACCTGGACCGTCTCCTGCGCCGTCTGGGCCCCCGCTTCGTCGTACTGGCCCGCGCCCACCACCGCCACGGCGGCCCGCTCGTCTCCCCCGCGACCGGCCGGGTCATCGACGTCACCGACCACCCGAGCGTCGAGTCGCTGTGTCTGGCCTCGGACGCCCTGGTCACCGACTACTCGTCCCTGATGTTCGACTACGCCAATCTGGACCGCCCGATCGTGATCCACGCCGACGACCGTGAGGCGTACGAGGCGGCCCGCGGCACCTACTTCGACCTGCTGTCCTTCGCGCCGGGCGCGGTCGCGCGCAGCGAGGACGAACTGACCGACATCTTCGCCACCGGCCACTGGCGCGGCTCCCGCTCCACCCAGTTGCGCTCGGCGTTCCGGGCGCGCTTCTGCCCGTACGACGACGGCCGCGCCGCCGAGCGGGTCGTACGCCATGTCGTCCTGGGCGAGACCGAGTTGCCCCCGGTGATCCCGCTCGAGGAGCGCCACCCGGTGCCGTCGGCGGCGGCGGCACGAGACCGCTTCCCGCTGGCCACCGTGCACCGCTCCGCGACGGACACGCCCGTCACCGAGACCCACTAGAAGGGGTCACCATGCCGTCCAGCCCGTCCCACCCCACACCGACCCGTCCGTCCACCTGGCGGCCGGTGGGACGACCGGGGCGCCGGCTCCGCCGCTGCGAGCCGGCGTCCGGCACGCGCTCCTGAGTGTCCGCCCCCAGCGGGAAATTGACGACAGGGCCTACCCCCGGGCCGCCTCCGGATGCAGCCGTACCCATCCCTCCCAGGCCGACGTGATCATGTCCTGGACGTCGTGTTTGGCCCTCCAGCCGAGTTCTGTGGCTGCCAGGTCGGCCGAGGCGACGACTCGGGCCGGGTCTCCGGGGCGGCGGGGAGTGACCGTCGGGGGGCGGTCGTAGCCGGTGATGGCGTTGATGTGGTCGATCATCTCGCGGACGGAGACGCCCTCGCCGCGGCCGATGTTGACGGTGAGATGGCGACCGGGGGTGGACTGCAGGGCACGGGCGGCGGCCACATGGGCCTCGGCCAGGTCGGAGACGTGGATGTAGTCGCGGACGCAGGTGCCGTCGGGGGTGTCGTAGTCGTCGCCGAAGATGCGCGGGGCCGCGTTGGCCGTGAGCTTCTCGAAGACCATCGGGACGATGTTGAAGACGCCCGTGTCGGCCAGCTCGGCGCTCGCCGCTCCCGCAACGTTGAAGTAGCGGAGGCAGGCCGTGGAGAGGCCGGTCGCGCGGCCGGTCGCGCGGACCAGCCACTCACCGGCCAGCTTGGTCTCGCCGTACGGGGACATCGGCGCGCACGGGGTCTTTTCCGTCACCAGGGGGACGTCCGGCATGCCGTACACCGCCGCGGACGACGAGAAGACGAAGGAGGGCACACCGGCAGCGGTCACCGCCTCCAGGAGGACACGCAGGCCCTCGACGTTCTCCCGGTAGTAGTGCAGCGGCAGCTCCACCGACTCGCCGACCTGCTTCTTCGCCGCGAGGTGGACCACGCCGGTGACCTCGTGGTCGGCCAGGGTGTGTGCGATCCGCTCGGCGTCCAGCGTGGAACCCACCACCAGCGGCACGTCGGCCGGCACGCGCTCGGCGACGCCGGTGGACAGGTCGTCGTACACGACCGCCTGCTCGCCCGCCTCGGTCATCGCCCTCACGACGTGCGCCCCGATGTAACCGGCGCCGCCGGTGATCAGCCAGGTCATGTACGGCCGTCCCCTCTTCGGTTGACCCGATTCCGCGTATCAGTGAACCAGGCGGCCGGGGCCGACGGGCGCCACTGCGGTGACCCCGAGTGAATGCCGGGACACGTGCGGTGCTGTTTTCCGCGTCAATCCTCGTCGGGCAGCTCGGCGTGCACCGCCGCGTCGAGGGCCGAGGTGAGCTGGTCCAGGCGGGCCCGCAGGGCGCGGATCTCGTCCACGTCGAAGCTGGTCGCCGAGACAATCCGGCGCGGCACCTGTACCGCGCGCTCGCGCAGGGCGACGCCCTCCTCGGTGAGCCGCACCTCCACCGAGCGCTCGTCGCGGGCACTGCGCTCGCGCCGGACCAGGCCGGCCGTCTCCAGTCGCTTGAGGAGCGGGGACAGGGTGCCCGAGTCGAGCCGCAGGTGCTCGCCGAGCTTCTTGACGGGCAGCTCGCCGTGCTCCCACAGCACCAGCATCACCAGGTACTGCGGGTAGGTGATCCCCAGATCCTTGAGGATCACGCGGTAAACACTGCCGAAGGCGCGGGAGGCCGCGTTCAGGGAGAAGCAGATCTGCTGGTCGAGGCGGAGCCAGTCGGTGGCGGTCGGTGGCGTGGTCATGTCTCCAGGATAGCTCTTGTGGGCCATTTAGTTGTACACAACTGAATTGTGTGCTCTACTTATGGCCGTGAGGCGGCCGCGGATGAGCCGCCGGAACAGACTTCGAGAGGGATGGTCTTTCATGGACGCGCTCTACACCGCTGTCGCCACCGCCACCCACGGCCGCGACGGCCGGGCCTACACGAACGACGGCAAGATCGACGTCGCGCTGGCCCCGCCGGTGGAGCTGGGCGGCAACGGACAGGGCACCAACCCGGAGCAGCTGTTCGCCGCCGGTTACGCCGCCTGTTTCGGCAGCGCCCTCGGTCTCGTCGGCCGTCAGGCCAAGGTGGACGTCAGCGACGCCGCCGTCACCGCCGAGGTCGGCATAGGCAAGCAGGGCGAGGGCTTCGGCCTCAAGGTCGCCCTCCGCGTCGAGCTGCCCGACACCGTGGACGCGGAGACCGGCCGCAAGCTCGTCGAGCAGGCCCACCAGGTCTGCCCCTACTCCAACGCCACCCGCGGCAACATCGAGGTCGACCTCGTCATCGAGTAGACGCCGCACGAGGGTCGCACCAGAGCTCGCCCGCGCGGGTTGCCGGCGGTTCTGGGCCGACCCGCGCGGGAGGCAGTCACCTGCTCACGGCTAACCTGCGCGGATGGTCGTTCGCGCGGAGCGCGCCTTGGGCGCCGTCATCGGTTCCGCCGTGGGGGACGCACTGGGCGCCCCCTTCGAGTTCGGGCCGGAGGGTGCCTTCTCGGACCGCTTTCCCGAGCCGGGGCACGGCAGCGAGATGTGCGGAGGCGGCGGCTGGGACCCGGGCGAGGCGACCGACGACACACAGATGGCGGTCCTGGTCGCCGAGTCCCTGGTGGAGTGCGACGGGCTCGAACTCCCGGACGTCTTTCGGCGGTTCCAGCGGTGGGCGGCGGCCGAGCCGAAGGACATCGGCCTCCAGACCGAGGCCGTGCTGAGCAGCGGCGACCCTTGGGGCATCGCCGCCGCACTCCACTTCCAGGTGAACCAGCGAGCCGCGGGGAACGGAGCGCTGATGCGAGCGGCCCCGTCCGCCGTGCACTTCGCTCCTCACGGCCGCGAGGTCACCATGGACGTCGCCCGCCGACTGGCCGCCCTCACCCACGGCGACCGGGCGGCCTGGGAGGGCACGGCCGTCTTCCACGAGTTGATACGGGTGGCCCTCGCCGGTGACGACCCGCTGGACGCCGTGGAGGCCACCCTCGACGCGGTCCACCCGGAGCACCGCCTGCGCTACGCCACCGTCCTGGCCACCGACTGGCACCCGGACCAGGCCACGGAGTTCAACGGCGCCGTATGGCCCTGCCTGGGCTCCGCGGTCTGGGCCCTGCGCACGACGACCTCGTACGAGACGGCCGTACGCGCCGCGATCGACCTGGGCGGCGACACGGACACGGTGGCAGCGGTGACGGGCGGCCTGGCCGGAGCGGTGTACGGCCTCGCGGCCGTCCCGGAGCGCTGGACAGCACCCCTGCACGTACCGCTTCCGGGCTTCGCCGACCGGGTGCTGCGTACGTCCGACTTGGCGAACCTCACTCGTCGCCTCACCGGGTGACAGAGTCGCCGGGGGGCACAGGCTGATCCGATATGCGGCTCCGCCGCGCCCCGCTCAGGCACCCACGATCGGCGCCCACTCACGAATCGCGCGGACCTCGACTCCCGGCGTGCGCCGGTAGTACGGGTCCGCCTCCAGAATCTCCTCCAGCTCCGGCCGCTCCACCGCGAACAGCAGCATCGCCCCCTGGTCGTCCTCCCACGGCCCCGCGGCAAACAGCTTCCCCTCGGCATGCAGACGGTCGAGCGCCGCGCGGTGAGCGGGTCGGGCGGCAAGACGTTCGGGCGCGGGCGTGAAGGCGAGTTCCACGACAAGCACGAGGTCTCCTTTCCAGGGCAACAGGCCAATTTTCGGGGCAACAGGCCGACGCGAGCGACGTTAGGCTCAGCCCGCCGTACAGGTCTGTATCAGCCGATGCAGCGAGGAGAGGAGCCGTCATGTCCGCACCCGACTGGCGGCGCCTGCAGGGCGTCCCGCTGTTCGCCACACTCCCCGAAGCCGACCTGCGCCGCCTGTGGGAGACCTCGGTCCCCCGCCGCTACGCCCCCGGCGAGACCCTGCGCAGCCAAGGCACCCCCGCCGACCATCTGCTCGTCCTGCTCGACGGCACGGCGTCCGCGTCCGCGACGACCACCGCCGGACGCGTCATACGGTTCGGGACGTGGGCCGGCCCCTGCGCCCTCGACAAGGTCGCGCTGCTCGACGGAGCCGGCCACACGGCCACCTTCACCGCGCTCACCCCGTGCGCCGTACGGGCCGTCCCACGCGGCCGCTTCACGGCCCTGCTCGACGACTCCGCGACGGTACGCGCCCACCTCTTCCGGCTCCTCGCCGCCCAGGCCCGCGCCCAGCAGGAACGACTCACCGACACGGCGACCCTCCCCTGCGAGGCCCGCCTCGCGGCCTGGCTGCTGGACGGACTCGGCCGGGACGGGACCGACGGCCAGGTGCCCCTCCCCGGCGGTCAGCGCGAACTCGCCGACCTGCTCGGAGTCACCCGCGTCACGGTCAACCGCGCGCTGTCCCGGCTCAGGCGGGACGGACTGATCGGCCCCACGGAGAACGGCGGCGGCCGGATCCGGGTGCTCGCCCCGGAACTCCTCGCCCTGCGCGCCGCGCAGTACAGCCGCCACAATCGCTGAGGCAGGCTCAGAGCGCCTTCAGCGCCTCCGTCGTCGCACGCGCCAGAGCCGCGAGATATCCCTTCGGCAGCTTCGGGCTGCGGATCACGACGGAGCGCCAGTACAAGGGGCCGGAGATCAGATCCAGGGCCAGCTCGTCGTTGAAGCCCGTGCGCAGCTCCCCGCGCTGCTCCGCCGCCGTGACGATCTTGCTGGCGACGCCCTCCTGGCCCTTCTGCAACGCGTTCTGCAGGGCCTCGGCGATCTCGGGGTTGCGGGCCGCCTCGGCCTGCAGGTCCGGGATGATCTGCGAGGCCACCGGGTGGCGCAGCGCCCGGGACGTCACCTCGTACAGCATCCGCAGGTCGTCCTCCAGTGAGCCCGTGTCCGGCACCGGCAGGCCCATCACCGCGATCTCCGAGACGACGTCGAGGACCAGGTGCAGCTTCGAACGCCAGCGGCGGTAGACCGCGGTCTTGCCGACGCCCGCGCGGCGCGCGATGCCCTCGATCGACATCCGTGCGTACCCGGCGGCCGCCAGCTCCTCGAAAACGGCCGCCCGAATGGCTTCCGTCACATCCTCACGGAGTACGGCGGCTCCTGCCGGGGCACGGCGGCGCGGACGGGTCTGCGGCGCGTCGGCGTTGGTCGTCATGCGGACCAGCATAGGGCGTAGCGACGAAACGGTCCCGTCCCGACGCGCGTCGCCACGACGGAACAGGTTCGTCCCGGCGTGGGGCGTGGGGGTGGACGCGTGGGCGGTCGCGTTACGACGATACGGTTACGTTCCATCGTCACCCGTCACGACGAAACGGTTGCGTTCCGACGCTCACTCGTCCTACGCTCACGTTGCGACGATACGGTCCCGTCCCGACGTAAGAGAACGTGAAGAGTCACGTAAGGAAACGCCGGATGACGGGCGCGCCGGCCGCACGCGCACCACCCCCACCCCCCGAGTGAAAGCAGCGGATGTGAGCCAGGTCCTCGACACACCGCCCCCGACAGCGCCTCCGACCGACGACGACCTCGCGGCCCTGGCCGCCCGGCACGGCCTCGCGGTCAGCGGCGCCCGCCCCTCGCTGCCGGAATACGTCCGCCAGTTGTGGGCGCGGCGCCACTTCATCACCGCGTTCTCGACCGCCAAGCTCACCGCGCAGTACAGCCAGGCGAAGCTGGGCCAGGTCTGGCAGGTCATGACCCCGCTGCTGAACGCGGCGGTGTACTACTTCATCTTCGGCGTGCTGCTGGGCACCAAGAGGAATGTGCCGGACTACGTCCCGTTCCTGGTCACGGGCGTGTTCATCTGGACGTTCACGCAGAGCTCGATCATGGCCGGCACCCGCGCGATCTCCGGCAACCTCGGCCTCGTGCGCGCCCTGCACTTCCCGCGGGCCGCACTGCCGATCTCGTTCGCCCTCCAGCAGCTCCAGCAGCTGCTCTTCTCGATGGCCGCCCTGGTCGTCATCCTGCTCTGCTTCGGCGTGCCCCTCGCCGCGTCCTGGCTGCTGGCGATCCCGGCGCTGGTCCTGCAGTCCACGTTCAACGCGGGCGTCTCGATGATCATGGCGCGGATGGGCGCCAAGACGCCGGACATCGCGCAGCTGATGCCGTTCGTCCTGCGTACCTGGATGTACGTCTCCGGCGTGATGTGGAGCATCGACAAGCTGGCCAAGGGTCACCACGACTGGCCGTCCTGGGTGGTCCCCGTCCTCCAGGCCAACCCGGCCGCCGTCTACATCGACCTGATGCGCTACTCCCTGATCGACAGCTTCCACGCGAGCCAGCTGCCGCACCACGTGTGGGCGCTCGCGGTGGGCTGGGCGCTGGTCGCCGGCGTCGGCGGCTTCATCTACTTCTGGAAGGCTGAGGAGACGTACGGCCGTGGCTGACATCGAGAACGACAAGATCCCCACCGTCGTCGTCGACGGCGTGGACATCGTCTACCGCGTCAACGGCACCGGCGCGGGCAGGGGCTCCGCCACCGCCGCCCTCAACCGCATGATGCGCCGGGGGCAGGCCGAGAAGGCGGCGGGCGTACGCAAGGTGCACGCCGTCAAGAACGTGTCGTTCGTCGCCTACAAGGGCGAGGCGGTCGGACTGATCGGCACCAACGGCTCCGGCAAGTCGACCCTGCTCAAGGCGGTCGCGGGTCTGCTCCCGGTGGAGAACGGCCGTATCTACACGCACGGTCAGCCCTCCCTCCTCGGCGTCAACGCGGCCCTCATGAACGACCTCACCGGCGAGCGCAACGTCTACCTCGGCGGGCTCGCGATGGGCATGTCCCGCGAGCAGGTCAGGGACCGCTACGAGGAGATCGTCGACTTCTCCGGGATCAACGAGAAGGGCGACTTCATCACCCTGCCGATGCGCACCTACTCCTCCGGCATGGCGGCCCGACTGCGCTTCTCCATCGCCGCCGCCAAGGACCACGACGTCCTGCTCATCGACGAAGCCCTCGCCACCGGCGACCGCTCCTTCCAGAAGCGCTCCGAGGCCCGCATCCGCGAGCTTCGCGAGACCGCGGGCACGGTGTTCCTGGTAAGCCACAGCAACAAGTCGATCCGCGACACCTGCGACCGGGTGCTCTGGCTGGAGCGCGGTGAACTGCGCATGGACGGCCCGACCGACGAGGTCCTGGCGGCCTACGAGGACTTCACGGGCGGCCCGGACAAGGCGAAGCCGAAGGTCGCGGCCTGACCCACGGCTTTCGCACCACGACGACGAGGGCGCCCGGAACTTCACCGTTCCGGGCGCCCTCGTCGTCGTATCACTTATGGATGCTGACGCTCACTCATGAATGCTGCCGCAGCAGCGTCCGCATGGTGCGCATCGCCACCGACAGGTTGGCCAGGTCGAACGCGTCCGAGCCCTGGATCTCGTCCAGCGTGGTGCGCGCCCGGCTCAGGATCGGGGCGTTCTTCTCCTCCCAGGCCTTGAAGCGCTGCTCGGGGGTCGAGGTGCCGTTGCCGACGGCCAGGACGTCCGCGGTGAGCGCCTGGTGGGCCGCGTAGAGGTCCTCGCGGATGGAGGCGCGGGCCATGGACTGCCAGCGGTCGGCGCGGGGCAGCTCGATGATGCGGTCCATGAGCTGGGTGATGTGGAGACGGTCGGCGAGGTCGTAGTACACCTCGGCGACGTCCATCGGGTCGCGGCCCATCCGGTCGGCCACCGAGACGATGTCCAGCGTCGGGAAGGCGGAGGAGAACCCGGCCACGCGCGTGGCGAGTTCGTCCGGGACGCCGGCGCCGCTGAGCTCGTCGTAGATCTTCTGGTACCACTCCAGGTCGGCGCCCCGCAGCAGCTTCGGCAGCTGCGACCACACCTGTTCGACGCGGTCGCCGAAGAACTCGACGGTCTCGGCGAGCTGGAGCGGCTGCGGCCGGTTGTTGAGCAGCCAGCGCGTGCCGCGCTCGACCAGTCGGCGCGAGTGCAGCCGGATCCGGGTCAGTACGGCGGCCTCGACCCGGTTGTCGAGGGCCTCGACCCCGTCCCACACCACGCCGGAGCGGAAGATGGCGCGGGCCACGGTCTGCGCCCGGACGATCTCCTCGAGCGAGGCGCCGGTCTCCTCGCGCAGGCGGTGCAGATAGGTCGTACCACCGGTGTTGACCGTGTCGTTGACCAGGACGGTCGTGGTGATCTCGCGGTGCAGCGGGTGGTTGTCGATGTGCTCGGGGAACTTCTCGCGCAGCGCGGCCGGGAAATACGTGTGCAGCAGGCCGTGCAGATAGGGGTCGTCCGGCAGCGACGTGTGCAGCAGCTCATCGGCGACCGTGATCTTCGTGTACGCCAGCAGGACGGCCGTCTCCGGGCTGGTCAGGCCCTGTGCGGCACCGAGGCGTTCGCGGATCTGACGGTCGGTGGGCAGGAACTCCAGGGCCCGGTCGAGGTGGCCCTCGCGCACCAGGTGGCGCATGAAGCGCTGCTGGGCGTGGAGCATGTCCTTGGACTGGGCGAGCGCGTTGGCGATGGCGGTGTTCTGCGCGTAGTTGTTGCGCAGGACCAGGCGGCCGACCTCGTCGGTCATCTCGGCGAGCAGCTTGTTGCGCTGCTTGACCGTCATGTCGCCGTCGGTGACCAGGCCGTTGAGCAGGATCTTGATGTTCACCTCGTGGTCGGAGGTGTCCACACCGGCGCTGTTGTCGATGGCGTCGGTGTTGATCTTCCCGCCGTGCAGCGCGAACTCGATCCGGCCGAGCTGGGTCAGGCCCAGGTTTCCGCCCTCGCCGACGACCCGCACCCGAAGGTCGGCGCCGTCGACGCGGATCGGGTCGTTGGCCTTGTCGCCGACGTCCGCGTGGGTCTCGGTGGAGGCCTTCACATACGTGCCGATGCCGCCGTTCCACAGCAGGTCCACCGGCGCCTTGAGGATCGCCTTCATCAGGTCGGCCGGGGTCATCTTGGCGACCTTGTCCTCGATGCCGAGGGCCTCGCGGATGTGGGCGTTGACCGGGATGGACTTGGCGGTACGGGGGAAGATGCCGCCGCCCGCCGAGATCAGGTCGGTGCTGTAGTCGGCCCAGCTGGAGCGCGGGAGCTCGAAGACGCGGCGGCGCTCGGCGTAGGAGGTGGCCGCGTCGGGCTTCGGGTCGATGAAGATGTGCCGGTGGTCGAAGGCGGCGACCAGGCGGATGTGCTCGGACAGCAGCATGCCGTTGCCGAACACGTCACCGGACATGTCGCCGATACCGACGACGGTGAAGTCCTCGGACTGGGTGTCGACGGCCAGTTCGCGGAAGTGCCGCTTGACGGACTCCCAGGCACCGCGGGCGGTGATGCCCATGCCCTTGTGGTCGTAGCCGGCCGAGCCGCCGGAGGCGAAGGCGTCACCGAGCCAGAAGTTGTACTGCTCGGCGACCCCGTTGGCGATGTCCGAGAAGGTCGCGGTGCCCTTGTCGGCGGCGACGACCAGGTAGGTGTCGTCCTCGTCGTGCCGTACGACGTCGGCGGGCGGGACGACTTCACCGGCCACCATGTTGTCGGTGATGTCGAGCAGCGCCGAGATGAACGTCTTGTAGCTGGCGATGCCCTCGGCCAGCCACGCGTCTCGGTCGACGGCCGGGTCCGGCAGCTGCTTGGCGACGAAGCCGCCCTTGGCGCCGACCGGCACGATGACGGTGTTCTTCACCATCTGCGCCTTGACCAGGCCGAGGATCTCGGTGCGGAAGTCCTCACGCCGGTCGGACCAGCGCAGACCGCCGCGCGCGACCTTGCCGAAGCGCAGGTGCACGCCTTCGACACGCGGCGAGTAGACCCAGATCTCGAACGCCGGGCGCGGGGCCGGGAGGTCGGGGATGGCCTGCGGGTCGAACTTCATGGAGACGTAGTCGTGCGGCTTGCCGCCCGCGGCCTCCTGGAAGAAGTTGGTGCGCAGGGTCGCCTTGATGACGGTCAGGAAGGAGCGGAGAATCCTGTCCTCGTCCAGCGAAGCCACCTGGTCGAGGGCCGCGTCGAGCTCCTCCAGGAGGGCGTCCACGAGTTCGTGGCCCGCGCGCTGGCGGTCCGGCGACATCCGTGCCTCGAACAGGGAGACGAGCAGCCGGGTGGTGTGAACGTTGTTGCGGAGGGTGTCCTCCATGTAGTCCTGGCTGAACGTCGAGCCCGCCTGGCGCAGGTACTTGGCGTACGCCCGCAGCACCATCGCCTGGCGCCAGCCCAGGCCGGCGCTCAGCACCAGGGCGTTGAAGCCGTCGTTCTCCGCCTTGCCGGTCCAGGTGGCGGCGAAGGCCTCCTGGAAGCGCTCGCGGCCGTCGTCACCGAGGTAGTCGCCGCCGCTCTGCGACTTGGGCATGCGCAGGCCGAAGTCGTAGATCCAGGCGATGCTGCGGTCCGAGCAGCGCAGTTCGTAGGGCCGCTCGTCCGTCACCTCGACGCCGAGCCGGCTGAGGACCGGCAGCACGGCGGACAGGGAGATGGCGTCGCCCTTGCGGTAGATCTTGAAGCGGCGCTCCTCGGGGGCGGCACCCACCGGCTCGTAGAGGCTGAGCGCGAAGTCCTTCTCCTCGCCGAGCCGTTCGAGGTGGATGAGGTCGGCGACCGCGGAGCGCGGGGTGTGGTCGGCCTTGTAGCCCTCGGGGAAGGCGTTGCCGTAGCGGCGCGACAGCTCGGCGGCGCGCTCCTCGCCGAGCTCGGCGTTGAGTGCCTCGTTCCAGCCGTCGGCCCAGGAGCGGGCGGCCTCGACCAGGCGGGCCTCGATGCGCTCCTTGTCGCTGTCGCTGAGCTGCGAGAGCTCGGTGCCCTGCGGAACGCGGACCACGAAGTGCAGCCGGGACAGGATCGACTCGGTGTTCCAGGCGGTGAAGTCAACGCTGATGCCGTCGAGTTCTTCCTTCAGGATGTCGATGATCCTGAGGCGGACGCCGGTGGTGTAGCGGTCGCGGGGCAGGTAGACGAGGGCCGAGTAGTAGCGGCCGTACTCGTCCTGGCGCAGGTAGAGGCGCAGCCGCCGCCGCTCCTGGAGGTACAGCACGGAGGTGGCGATGGACTCCAGCTCGTCGGCGGGGGTCTGGAAGAGCTCGTCGCGCGGATAGGTCTCCAGGATCTGGAGCAGGTCACGGCCGTCGTGGCTGTTGGGCGAGAACCCGGCCCTTTCGAGCACTTCGTCCACCTTGCGCCGAATGACCGGAACCCGGCGCACCGATTCGGTGTAGGCGGCGGAGGAGAACAGTCCGAGGAAACGCCGCTCGCCGACGACATTGCCGTCCGCGTCGAACTTCTTGACACCGATGTAGTCGAGATACGACGGCCGGTGCACCGTTGCCCGGCTGTTGGCCTTGGTCAGCACGAGCAGCTTGTGCTCGCGGGCCTTCGCGCGGGCGTCGGCGGGCAGCCGCTCGAAGGACGGGCTGACCGGGTGGCCCTCCTCGCCGGCGTGCTGCGGGTCGGAGCGCAGGATGCCGAGGCCGGTGCCGGGGACTGCCGCGAGGGAGTCGTCCGCCCTGAGCTGGTACTCCCGGTAGCCCAGGAAGGTGAAGTGGTCGGCGGCCAGCCAGCGCAGCAGCTCGCGGGCCTCGTCGATCTCCATGTCGCGCAGATCAGTGGCGACAGGCTCGGCGGGCAGTTCGTCGGCCATGCGCAGGGCCGCGTCCCGCATCTTCTCCCAGTCCTCGACGGCCTCCCGGACATCGGACAGGACGCGCAGCAGGTCGGCGGTGATCTGCTTCAGGTCGCCGCGGTCGGTCTCGCGGTCGATCTCGACGTGGATCCAGGACTCGGTGTGCGCGTCGTGCGGCAGATCGCCGACGGGCGGGAGGGTGAGGACCTCGATCAGCTTGCCGGTGAGGTCACGGCGGACGACGACCTGGGGGTGGATGACGACATGGATGCCGCGCCCCTGCCGGGTCAGCTCATTGGTGACGGAGTCGACGAGGAACGGCATGTCGTCGGTGACGACCTCGACGACCGTGTGGGTGCACGTCCATCCGTTCTCCTCCACCGTGGGCGTGTGCACCCGCACGTTGGCCGTGCCCTGCGGGCGCGTCTCGCCCAGCCGGAAGTGGGAGAGAGCGGCTCCGTAGATGTCGACCGGGTCGCGGTCGGTGAGGTCCTCCGGGGCCGTGTGCAGGTAGTAGCGCTGGAGGAACGCGAGGACGGTCTCGCTGTCCGGGGTGTCCGGGGCGCGGGGGGTGTCCTCGTCCGTCGACCCAGTCGGTAGGTGCACCCCGGCCGGGCTGTTCTCAGCTACCCGTGCGGCCCTCTCGAGCAGCTCGGCCTTGGCTTCGTCCAGCTTGGTCTGCATTGTCCTCTGACTCCTGTCGCGCGCCGTTGCGTGACGTAGAAGGAAGTACGGTCTCTTCCCCTGCGGCTCGACGCCACGGCCCGGGGTCTCCGGTCTGCTCCGACGCTATGCCGCAAGGTGAGATGAGCGGGGGTATATCAGCCATTCTCGACACGCCCGCCAGGTGTGACGCTGCTCTCTGCCGCGCTGGTGACGAGGGTGCACTCGGCGTCATGAGGGCCCTTACGGCCCCGTCCCGCCCGCGAGGACCAGCGGCCGCCGCCCGGCCACGGAGGTGTTCCGTGCGCACCGGGCGCAGGGCGGGGGCCACAGCGCCCCCGCGAACTATCGCGCTGATCACGCCACCAAGGCTATCGCTCCTTACAGGGGGGCCGTCATGAGCCGTATGTGTACAAAACCGGGGGTGGAACTTTGACACTCTGCACAGTGCCCACATCGCATCCGGGCCATGACCTTCTCCCCTCCCCTTCGCGCGCCCCCTTGGCAAGCACGCCTCCACGGTGCACGTTGCCGACATGACCGTAAAAATCCTCATCGTCACCGGCGACGCAGCAGAGTCGCTGGAGGTCCTGTACCCCTACCAGCGCCTCCGTGAGGAGGGCTACGAGGTCCACATCGCGGCCCCCGCCCGCAAGACGCTCCGCTTCGTCGTCCACGACTTCGAACCCGGCTTCGACACCTACACCGAGAAGCCCGGCTACACCTGGCCCGCCGACCTGGCCTTCGCCGAGGTCGACGCCGGTCAGTACGCCGCCCTCGTCATCCCCGGCGGCCGCGCCCCCGAGTACCTGCGCAACGACCCCGAGCTCCGCAAGATCCTCAAGTCCTTCTTCGACGCGGACAAGCCGGTCGCCCAGATCTGCCACGGCCCGCTGCTCACCGCCGCGATCGACGGTCTCCGCGGCCGCCGCGTCACGGCCTATCCGGCCCTGGAACCCGACATGCAGTCCGCCGGCGCCGCTTTCCAGGACGCCGAGGTGGTGGTCGACGGCACCCTGGTCTCCTCCCGCGCCTGGCCGGACCACTCGGGCTGGATGCGGGAGTTCTTGAAGGTGCTCGGGGCGAAGGCACCGGTGACGTAGCCGACGCGGCACCTGCGTGCCGGCGTGGTCGCGGAACCGGCGGGAACCGTCACGCCGCTATTCGCTCGGCCTCCGCCACCGCCTCCGCCAGGGTGTCCACGACCGGCACCCCCGCCACCTCGAGACTGGCCCGGCTGTGCGACCCCCCGGTGTAGAGCACGGCCCGGGCCCCCACCCGCATCGCCGCCACCGCGTCATCCGCGGCGTCCCCGATCACCACGGTCCGGGCCGCCTCGACCCCCGCCAGCGCGGCTATATGCCGCTCCATGTGCTCCGACTTGCTCCCCCCGGACGGCCCGGTCCGCCCGTCCACCCGCAGGAAGTGCGCCTCGATCCCGAACCCCCGCACCAACGGCAGCAGCTCGTCATGCACGTACATGCTGAGGATCGACTGGCTGTGCCCGGCCGACCGCCATCCCGCGAGCAGCTCCACCGCCCCGTCGGTGAGGCCGCACCCGACCCGGTGCTCGGTGTAGTACCGATGGAAGGTCTCGTCCATGACCTCCCACTCCGCGTCGGTGGGCAGCCGGCCGAGCAGCCGCTCGTAGAACTTCGGCACCGGCACGCAGTACAGCGTCCGGTACTGCTCCATCGTGATCGGCGCGAGCCCCAGCTCCCCGAACGCCGCGTTCGTCGCCCCGATGATCGCGTCGTTGTCGTGGAACAGCGTGCCGTTCCAGTCCCAGACGATGTGCGCCCCTGTCAGCTTCCCCATGCCAAAAAAGTACCCGCCCCCACTGACAATCAAGAGATCAGCAGGTCACAGTGGGTAAAGCCGCAGCCCGACAGGACGGATCACGGCTCAGCCGCCCAGTCCCACGAGATTCGGGATCTCCTGCGTCGCGTACCACAGCAGCTCGTGGTCCTCGGCCCCGTCCACGACGAACTGCGCGTCGTCGTCCCCGGCGTCGGCCGCCTCCAGCGCCTCCGCGGCGGCGGTGACGTCCTCCTCCGCGTCGCCCGAGTCGACGTGCACCGCGGCCGCCTTGGCCAGCCTGACCGTCCCGGCCACCCGCACCTCACCGAGCGCCGAGGGATCCAGCGCCCGGTCGGGGTCGGCGACCGCCGCCCCGTCGGCCACGTCGACGGCCACCACGACCCGGCGCCGCGCCGCGCCGGCGTCCGCCGCGAGCAGCCGCAGCGAGGCCAGCGCGGCCCGGTTCAGCGCCGCGTACTCCAGCTCCTCGATGTCGTCGGAGAGATACCACTCGCGCAGAGCGGGCGTGACGGCGTAGGCGAGGAGCGGTCCGGCCCCCAGCTCACCCGTCTTGTACGCCTCGGCGAGACCGGAGAGGGTCAGGGGGACGTAGACGCGCATGGCTGGCCGCTTTCGTGGTCGGAGAACGTGATCGGAAGGGCTCCGCGAAGGCCTTCAGGATACGTGCGGGCGTCCCCTTTCGAGTCCCTGCCCACCCCTCGGCGGGCGTCCACCCCGGGCCCGGAATTCACCCGCCCCGCCCCTGGGGCCACGGGGTTCCGCCCTGTCCGATCACCCTGATAGGTGAACATTCCGGCCCCCCG
Source organism: Streptomyces sp. SAI-127 (assembly GCF_029894425.1). Taxonomy (NCBI): domain Bacteria; kingdom Bacillati; phylum Actinomycetota; class Actinomycetes; order Kitasatosporales; family Streptomycetaceae; genus Streptomyces; species Streptomyces sp. SAI-127. The sequence goes on along the minus strand of NZ_JARXYJ010000001.1, from coordinate 6,306,832 downwards.
GCGCGGTCCGTCGCTTCCTTGCCGCCACGGTCCTCGGCCCCGTACAAGATCCCCAACGCAAGTTACCGCCCGGTACTTTCCGGGCTCGCAGAACGGGGATCCCATGAACAAGGTCATGACCAGGGCTCAGTACCACCCCGGCACCCGCCCGCCGGCTCGCCGCGACTCCCGCCGCCCGGGCGGCACGCCACCCCGCACACCCGGCGGCAGCGCACCCCGCACGGCCCCGGGCGACGGCCGCCCACCCGGCTCCCCCGGCAGCGGCCCCCGCACCCGTACGCGCCCCTCGGACACTCGCCCGCAAGGCACCCCGGGTCCGAACGACACGACCACCGGAGCTCCGCGGCGCGGCACCACGGCAGGCGCCGGGAAAGTCGGCACCACGTCCGGCTCTACGCCCACCACCGTCGTCGCAGCAGCACTCGCCGACGGCCGCACCGCAGCCCCCGCCACAGTGGTCCCGTCCCGGACCCCGAGCCGCCCCCTGGTCCCCCAGCCCCGGCCCACCGACCTCTTCGCAGATCTCCTTGTCGCCGTGTTGAGCGGTCAGCGCCCCGTCCACTCGATGCTCCGGCACACCGCGGGCCGCGCCTACGACGAACTGGCCTGGCTCGCCGAACGCGGCCCCCTGCGCACCCGCGGAACCCGCCCCGTCGTCCGGGACATCGGCTACTACGTCCCGCGACCGGGTGCCGTGGAGGCCTTCGCCCGGATCGGTGCCGGCGACCAGCTGCGCGCCATGGCCTTCCGCCTGGAACAGGGCCAGGACCTCCGCTGGCGGTGCACCGCGGTCGAACTGGGTGGCTCCCGGGCTCCCCGTCCGGACGACGACTGACAGGCCCGGAGAAGGCCGCTGGTCCGTCACACGCCGAAGGGCCGGCCACCCCGAGGTGACCGGCCCTTGCTACGCCACGGCGCCACCGGCACCGTCACATCGATCCGTCACGGCGCCCATCGCACCGTGGGCACTACTTCTTGCGCCGCCCCCGACCACGGGACTGCTTGCGCCGCTCCGCGCGCGTGAGGCCGTCCGCCTCGGAGCGCACGGGCTCGTCGTCGTCGGCGAACTCGCCCTCGATGACACCGCCCTCGCCGTCCACGGTCGGCGCGGAGAAATGCAGGTCCCTGCGCTGCGGGGCGTCGAGCCCCTTCGCGCGGATCTCGGGACGCGAGCCGGCCTGCGCCGGAACCGCGTCCTGCTTGGCGAGGGACGGCCTCTCGTCCTCGACCGGGACCTCCTCGACCTGCTGCTCGACCTGGACCTCCAGGTTGAACAGGTAGCCGACGGACTCCTCCTTGATGCCCTCCATCATGGCGGTGAACATGTCGAAGCCCTCGCGCTGGTACTCGACCAGCGGGTCCTTCTGCGCCATGGCGCGCAGGCCGATGCCCTCCTGGAGGTAGTCCATCTCGTAGAGGTGCTCGCGCCACTTGCGGTCCAGGACCGACAGCACGACCCGGCGCTCCAGCTCACGCATGATCTCGGAGCCGAGCTGCGCCTCACGCGCCTCGTACTGCTCGTGGATGTCGTCCTTGATCGACTCGGAGATGTACTCGGCGGTCAGGCCCGCGCGGTCGCCCGCCGCGTCCTCCAGCTCCTCGACGGTGATCTTCACCGGGTAGAGCTGCTTGAACGCGCCCCACAGCCGGTCGAGGTCCCAGTCCTCCGCGAAGCCCTCGGCGGTCTCCGCCGCGATGTACGCGTCGATCGTGTCGTCCATGAAGTGCACGACCTGCTCCTGCAGGTCCTCGCCCTCCAGGACGCGGCGCCGCTCGCCGTAGATGACCTCGCGCTGGCGGTTGAGGACCTCGTCGTACTTCAGGACGTTCTTACGGGTCTCGAAGTTCTGCTGCTCCACCTGCGACTGCGCGGACGCGATCGCGCGCGTGACCATCTTGTTCTCGATCGGGACGTCGTCCGGGACGTTCGCCATAGACATGACGCGCTCGACCATCTGGGCCTTGAACAGCCGCATCAGGTCGTCGCCCAGGGAGAGGTAGAAGCGGGACTCGCCGGGGTCGCCCTGTCGGCCGGAACGACCGCGCAGCTGGTTGTCGATACGGCGCGACTCGTGCCGCTCGGTACCGAGGACGTAGAGCCCGCCGAGGTCCTTGACCTCCTCGAACTCCGCCTTGACCGCCTGCTCGGCCTTCTCCAGAGCGGCGGGCAGAGCCGCGGCCCACTCCTCGATGTGCTCCTCGGGGTCGAGGCCGCGCTGGCGCAGCTCCGCCTCCGCGAGGTCCTCGGGGTTGCCGCCGAGCTTGATGTCGGTACCACGGCCGGCCATGTTGGTCGCGACGGTGACGGCGCCCTTGCGGCCGGCCTGGGCGACGATCGTCGCCTCACGGTCGTGCTGCTTGGCGTTCAGCACTTCGTGCTGAACGCCGCGCTTGCTGAGCTGCTGGGAGAGGTACTCGGACTTCTCGACCGACGTCGTACCGACGAGGATCGGCTGGCCCTTCTCGTGCTTCTCGACGATGTCGTCGACGACCGCCTCGAACTTCGCGACCTCGGTGCGGTAGATCAGGTCCGACTGGTCCTTGCGGACCATGGGCCGGTTGGTCGGGATCGGGACGACGCCGAGCTTGTAGATCTGGTGGAACTCGGCGGCCTCGGTCATCGCCGTACCGGTCATGCCGCAGAGGCCCGGCTGTTCCTTGCCGTTGTGGTCGTGGCGCTTGTAGAGGCGGAAGAAGTTCTGGAGGGTGATCGTGGCAAGGGTCTGGTTCTCGTCCTTGATGTCCACCCCTTCCTTCGCCTCGATCGCCTGGTGCATGCCCTCGTTGTAGCGGCGGCCGGCGAGGATACGGCCGGTGTGCTCGTCGACGATCATGACTTCGCCGTCCATGACGACGTAGTCCTTGTCCTTCTTGAAGAGCTCCTTCGCCTTGATGGCGTTGTTCAGGTAGCCCACCAGAGGAGTGTTGACCGACTCGTAGAGGTTGTCGATGCCCAGCCAGTCCTCGACCTTGCTGACCCCGGACTCGTGGATGGCGACCGTGCGCTTCTTCTCGTCGACCTCGTAGTCGCCGGTCTCCTCGATGCCCTTGAGCGGGTTTCCGGCCTCGCCCTTCTTCAGGCGGGTGACCAGCTTGGCGAAGTCGCCGTACCACTTGGTGGCCTGGTCGGCCGGACCGGAGATGATCAGCGGCGTGCGGGCCTCGTCGACGAGGATGGAGTCGACCTCGTCGACGATGGCGAAGTTGTGGCCGCGCTGGACGAGTTCGTCCTGGGACCACGCCATGTTGTCGCGCAGGTAGTCGAAGCCGAACTCGTTGTTCGTGCCGTACGTGATGTCGCACGCGTACTGCTCGCGGCGCTGGGCCGGCGTCATGTTGGCAAGGATGCAACCGACGTTCAGGCCGAGGAACTTGTGGACGCGGCCCATCATCTCGGAGTCGCGCTCGGCCAGGTAGTCGTTGACCGTGATCAGGTGCACGCCCTTGCCGGACAGCGCGTTCAGATACGCGGGCAGGGTGCCGACGAGGGTCTTGCCCTCACCGGTCTTCATCTCGGCCACATAGCCGAGGTGGAGGGCGGCGCCACCCATGATCTGCACGTCGTAGTGACGCTGGCCGAGCGCGCGCTTGGCAGCCTCGCGCACAGTGGCGAACGCCTCGGGCAGCAGGTCGTCCAGACTCTCACCGTCGGCGTACCGCTGCTTGTACTCATCGGTGAGGGCCCGCAGCTCGGCGTCGGAGAGGTCGACGAAGTCCTCTTCGATGGAGTTGACCTGGTCCGCGATGCGGTGCAGCTTGCGCAGGATCTTGCCTTCGCCTGCACGCATGATCTTCGAGAGGACGGACACGGGGGTTGGTCTCCTTGCCGGTCGGGCCTAGGACGGTCGGTTTCCATTTGACTTACTGAGCAACGGCCATCGTATGCGAGGACCCCGCCGCGTCGGGAGGCCTGCCGGGTAGGCCGACTGTCAGCTCTTTCAAAATCTGCTTCAAAGGGAACAACGGACGGGGAACACCGATGGTGCCGCGCCCCGCCCACGAATTGCGCGAATTGTGATCGCGCGCTCACTCACAGCTAAACCGATGGCGCCTTCACCGAACACCTGAGCAGAATCGGCTGATGGAACCCGTCATCCTGACCACGGCCCGCCTCCTGCTGCGCACGCCGACCCCGCGGGACACCGAGACCGTCTTCGCGGCCGTGCAGGACCCCGACATCCTGCGCTGGACCACGATCCCCTCGCCGTACCTGCCCGAGCACGCCCGGGGTTTCACGGAGCAGCTGGTCCCGGAAGGCTGGGCGAACGGCACGATGTTCACCTGGGGCCTCTTCCTTCCCGAAGGATTCCTGCCCGAAGGAGAGGAGCTGGTGGGCATGCTCAGCCTCACCAAGCGCTCCGCGGGCACGGCCGAGATCGGTTACTGGAGCACCAAGGAACAGCGCGGCAACGGCTACGTCACCGAGGCCGTCGAGGCCGCCGCCCGCTGGGCCTTCGGCGAGTGGTCGATCGACCGCGTCGAATGGCGGGCGGAGGTCGGCAACCAGGCCTCGCGCGCGGTGGCCGAGCGCGCCGGCTTCACCATCGAGGGCGTACTGCGTTCCTCGCTCGTCCACCAGGGCGTACGACGGGACTGCTGGGTGGGCGCGTTGCTGCCCTCGGACCTGGGCCTGCCGTCGACGGCGCAGTATCTTCCCGCCTCTCAGTAGATCCGCAGGTCACCTCGCACTGTCAGTGCCGGGCCCTATCGTTCGGACCCATGACGACTCCGCCTCCCACCACCGACCTCTCGGCCGACGAGGCCCGCCGCCTCGTGCTGCGCGCCCAGGGCTTCCTCGGCACCCCCGACCGCCGGGCCGGAGTCCGCGGCGTTCTGCGTCACCTCGGGGCGGTCCAGCTCGACACCATCTCGGTACTCGCCCGCTCCCACGAGCTGATCCCGTACGCCCGTCTCGGCGCGGTGGGCCGCAAGAAGGTGGAGAGCGCCTACTGGACCGACACGCACGCCTTTGAGTACTGGTCGCACGCGGCGTGCATCCTCCCCATCGAGGAATGGCCACACTTCGCCTTCCGCCGCCGCGCCTACCGCAGCCGCCCGCACTGGAACCACCAGCTCCCGGACGGCACCTACGACCAGGTCATCAAGCAGCTCCGCACCGAAGGGCCCCTCACCGCCACGGAGTTGGGCGGCGCGAAGAAGACCAGCGAGTGGTGGGACTGGTCGGGCACCAAGGTCGCCGTCGAGCGCGCCCTGATGTACGGCGAGGTGGTCTGCGTGGAGCGCCGTGGCTGGAAGCGTGTGTACGACCTGGCCGAGCGCGCCGTCCCCGCCGACCTGCTCCACGACGAGCTGGACGACACCGAGTGCCTGCGCCGCCTGGTCCCGACTCGCCGGCCAGTCGCTGGGGGTCGGCACCCGCGCGGACATCGCCGACTACCACCGTCTCAAAGGCGAACAGGTCGACGCGGTGATCGCCGACTCCGGCCTGGTGCCGGTCACGGTCGAGGGCTGGGGCAAGCCGGCCTGGGCCGACCCGGCGGCCCTGGAGACACCCCCGCGCGGCCGCCACCGCACCACCCTGCTGTCCCCGTTCGACTCCCTGATCTGGGAACGCGCGCGCACGGAGCGGATCTTCGGCTTCATCCACCGACTGGAGGCCTACGTCCCCAAGCCCAAGCGGGTCTACGGCTATTTCGCGATGCCGGTGCTGGCCGGTGGCCGTCTCGTGGGCCGCGTGGACCCGGCCCGGGAGGGAAGCACGCTGGTGGCCAGGCAGGTCACTCTGGACGGCCCGAAGGCGGTCCCGGCGGTGGCCCAGGCCCTGGTCGAGGCGGCGAGCTGGGTGGACTGCACAGACATTCGGGTCGAGCGGGTGGACGCGCCGGACCTGCGCGAACCCCTCGCCAAGGAAGTCACCGGAGCGCTGACGACGGCCCTGCGCTGACCGGGAGCCGAATCAGCGGATCTCGAGGATCTTCTCCCGCATCGCGTAGACCACCGCTTCCATCCTGGAGTGCAGCTGCAGCTTCTCCAGGATGTTGCGCACATGGTTCTTCACGGTGTTCTCGGAGATGAACAACTCCTTCGCGATATCGCGGTTGTTCATCCCGGTGGCGACGAGCTTGAGGACCTCCAGCTCACGGTCGGTCAGCCGCGGAGCGGGCACGAGACGTCGCTCGTCCGTCCGCTGGATCATCGACTTGAACTCGGTGAGCAGTTTCGACGCCATGGAAGGGCTGATCTGCGACTGGCCGTCGGCCACCGCGCGAATGGCGGTCGCCACCTCGTCCGTGGAGATCTCCTTGAGGAGATATCCGGTCGCTCCGGCCTTGATCGCGTCGTAGAGGTCGGCTTCCTCATCGCTGATCGTCAACATGATGATCTTGGCGCTGGGTGCCACCTCCTTGATGGAGGTGCAGGCCTCGATCCCGCCCCGCTTGGGCATCCGCACGTCCATCAGAACGATGTCCGGCAACAGGTCGGCGGCCTTGTCGACGGCCTCCGCGCCGTCGCCCGCCTCCCCCACGACCTGGATGTCCTCCTCGGCCGCGAGCACGATCTCCAGTCCGCGCCGGAAGAGTGCATGGTCGTCCACGACGAGAACCCGGATCGGCTCCTTGCGTGGAGAGCCCGCGTCCGTGCCCATGCTGACGACGCCGTCGCCGGCGTCCTCGCCGTGCAGCGGTCCGAAGCTGTCCGCCATCGTTCCTCCCCCTGAAGGCTGTGGCTGGTCCTGTGCCATCGCCAACCCAAGGCAACGACCCACCGGTTGGGCCGGTGTGGCCATGATTTCATGCCCGGACGACAGTGAGGTGACAGAGCGGTACGCGAAATGGTCGCACGCGGGTGCCCCTGGGGGCGCACATGCGCTCCAGGGGCACCGGCTCAGCTGTCATCCGGGACGGTCAGCCACCCATCGTGTCTCCGGCCGCGGGAGAGTGCGCCCGGGCGACCATCGGGTCCGTGCTCAGGTGGATGACGCCGTAGTCGTAGGCGTGCCGCCGATAGACGACACTCGGTTCCTTGGTCTCGGAGTCGACGAACAGATAGAAGTCGTGCCCGACCAGCTCCATCTCGTAGAGCGCCTGGTCGAGGGTCATCGGGGAGGCGACGTGGGTCTTCTCGCGGACCACGAGGGGGCCTTCACCCTTGATCTCCAGCGAGCCGATCTTCTTGGTCGGCACACCGTCCGACTCTTCCTCGTGAACGGCCTGCCCGTTGCCGTTGAGCGTCGCCGCGCCCGGAACGTGGTCGGCGACCTCGGCAGCCGTGAGTCGCCGTGCGCCCCTGCGTGTGTGGCGCTTGTCGTGCTCCTTGCGAAGCCGGGCATCCAGCTTCTCCGCCGCCAGGTCGAGTGCCGCGTACGGGTCGCTGGCTGCCGCTTCCGCCCGGATCACCGGACCGCGGGAGCGGAGCGTGATCTCCACTCGGTCACAACGGTCGGCCTGTCGGGGGTTCGGCTCCTTGGACACCTCGACGTCGAGGCTGATCACCTTGCCATCGAGCTTCTGGATCTTCTCCAGCTTCAGCTTCTCGGCCACGTGCTTGCGGAACCGCTCGGGCACCTCGGTCTTGCGGCCCTTGACGACGATGTCCACGCAGAACTCCGTTCCCGGATCGCTCCGCCTCGATGCGGAGCATCTCCCTTTTGCACCAGGCTCCGGTGAGCCCCGGAACCTCGGACTCGGTGACTTCCACCTCCTCCCCCGCGGGCAAGATCTCCATTCCACCGTCGCGGAGGATGGTGGAAATCCCGCGGGCACGGCATTCGGATTTGCGAGGTGTGGCCTGCGCCTTTCTCTCACAACCGAACATATCTCGCCTGGACGGATGTCGTCACCCTCTACTGCGGCGTACCTCCGTTCAGGTGAATTTACCCTCTCGTAACCTGCAACGATGCAACTACGCTGTCAGTTCCGGTTTATTTCGAAGGACTCCGGCGAGGCCGCGACCACAGCTGCGCAGATCAGGTCACGGACGCCACCGACGCCCGCCGCTGTCGCCGAGCAGCGCTCCCGGTCCGTGTCCTCCTCCGTCACTGTGACCAACCGTTCCCCCATGCTTTCCCGAGTTGCAGCGGTGTACACGAAGCCCGCCCCCTCACGGTCGCATCCGGCCACCACCCGTCCACCACGGCGCCCGCTCCCGTCTCGCCGCCGTTCGCCATGCCACTCAGCCGATGCCGGCTGCCCGTGGACACGCTGTCCCGCCGTCTCCGGCGGCCGGTGACCTCTGCGCCCTTCGGCCTCCCGTTGCCGTTGATCACGGTGTCCGGCCCTCATCTGTTCACCGCGGTTCCCGATGTCCTCCCGAGCCCGCGCCTCCCGGACGGCCCGCGCCGCCTCGGTGAGGGAAGCTCCTGTCGTCATCAGGTCGTCGACCAGCACGACCAGCCCTTCGGCCAGCAGCCGTCCGCTGCCGGGAACCGCGGTCAGCGCGCCCGCGAGGTTCTCCAACCGCTGCCGGGAGTTGAGCCCCGACTGGTCGGCCACCCGCCGCCGCTGCCGCAGTACGGCCACCACCCGCCCCGGCATCCCCGCCCGCCGCAGCTCCCCAGCCGCCGCGAGCGCGATCCGCCGCGCCGGATCATGCCCCCGAGCCCGAACCGCCCGCCGCGCGGACGGCACGGGAACGAGCAGCACCGGCACACCGGGCCCAACCAAAGCCCCATAGCCCCCTTCACGCGACCCCCGAGGCCGCCCCGACGCAAATCCCCCACCGCCCGGCTCATATGCCTCCCGCACCGCCGCCGATACCGCCCCCGCCAGAGCCGTGCCGAGCGGCCCAGCGAGGCCCAGCGACCCTCGCTCCTTATGGGCCAGCAAGACCGCCCGTACCGAGTCCGCATACCGAGCCGCCGCGTGCACGACCGGCAGTCCGGGCGGCTCCGGCACCGGTCGCGCCCGGCTCGGTGCGGCCCCGTCCAGGGCGGCACGGCACTCCGGACAGAGCACCGTGCGAGGCCTCCCACAGCCTCCGCACTCGGCCGGCAGCACCAGATCGGTCAGGTCCCGCCACCACCCCCGCATGCCCACCACTGTGCCAACGCCGAAGCCGACCGGCCACCCCTGTGGATAACTGCCTGTGGAAAACTCCGCTCACCGATACGAAGAACACGAACAACAGTTCCCATCACAAATCTCTGGCCCCCCACAGTCATTCGGTCGGCCGAACACAGCCCGCGAATCAGTTCCCCGTACAAACGAATCCGTACAACGAACCCGCCCGTCCGACCAACGAATCCGGCGCGCCCGACCAGCCGCGAATCCCCACCCGCCCCAGAACAAAAGCGGCCACCCTCACCAGGGCCTCACCCCGGCAAAAGCGGCCGCTGACGACAGCGCGGTCCCGTCATCTCACCCCGGATAGACCGGCGCCGTCCCGTCCGCGTCCACCTTCTGCCACTGCGCCCCGGAAGGCAGCCGTACGATCCCGTCCTCCGAGTAGGCCACCAACGGCATCTCGTCGTCCTCGGACGCGGCGATCTCCTTCACACCCGTGAGCACGGCCGGCGGCGGCCCCTCCGGAGTGGAGCCGTCGACCTGGACGTACCGCGTCTGCTGCACACCGCCCTGCTCACGTCCGACCACCGCAAGCCTGCTGTCGCCGGCCCAGGACATGGTCGTGACCTCCTCCAGATCCGGTGTCGTGGAGCGCAGTTCCCGCACCGAGACGCTCTGCGGGTCCCCGGTCCTGCCCTCCCGCTCGATCCGCCCGACGAACAGGGACTGCTTGCCGCCCTTCTCGACGACGAGCGCGATCCGCACCCCGTCGGCGGCCACCCGCAGATCCCTGATACGTCCGTCCAGCCCGGGAGTCGCCACCTCCAGCGGCTTGCCCGCGCCCTCCTTGAACAGCAGCAGCCGCGGATCGGCGGGGTTTCGGTCGGCCACCCACAGATCGCCCTCGGTGTCCCAGCTCGGCGTGGTCAGCCGGTCCTCGGCCGTCTTGCCGTTGCTGACCAGCACCGGTTCCCCGAGTGACCCGCCCGACACCAGCGATCCGACGTACAGCGCCTTGCCGTCGATGCCGACACCGGCCGCCGTGTGCTCGTCACGCGAGACGGCCACCGACCGCAGATTCTTGTCGCCGTCGCCCAGCGCTCCGGGCACCGGCACCGGCTCGGCCTTCGTACCGCCGGCATCCGCTTCGGCCGAAATCCGCACCAGCCGGTGCCGACCGTCCACGAAGTACAGGTACGCGGGATTCTCGACCGAACCGCGCGTGGCGGCGCCGTTGGCCTCGTTCTCCTTCACGGAACACAATTGCTTGCCGCCCGCCTGCAACTCCACCGTGTCCACCGCGGGGGTGAGGTTCTGCAGGGTGAACAGCAGCTGGGTCCCCATCGCTTCACACTGGTCCGGACTGACGTGCCCGGCCTTGCCATTGAGCGGCACCGTCAAGATGTTCTGGTCGTCGGGAGTCAGCGAGGAGACGCCGGACTTCAGCGCGGTACCGGTCGGGAAGCGCGTCCTGACAACGGGGTCGAGCCAGCTCGTCGGCCCGTTGAGCAGGGATCGCACCAACTGCGTCATGGGGTCCACGCGCTCGCGCACATACACGGGATCGGCGACCGCCACGGTCTGCGGAGCCGTCGCCGCCCTCGTGTGCGAGGCGAAGTAGTACTTGTTGACGGACACGTAGTTGCGCTGGAAGTCCGACTTCCCCATGACGACACCCGGCGGAGGACTGTCGATCCGCCACTGCTTGGTCTTCTTGTCCTGCACGAGGTGCACGGTCTCCCGGTACTCGCCGGAGGCCGGCGCGTACGACTGCTGCGCGTCCACCACGGCCACCTTGGTGCCGGTCAGCGTGAACGACGTGTCTTCGGCCTGCTCCCGGCCCACGGGAGGCACGACGTCGGCCCCGGGCCCGTCGTCGAGCACCGTGGTGGACAGCCCCGGCTGCCACTGCTTCGCCGCACTCCCGGTCAGGTACTTGCGGGCCGTCTCGTAGTCCGGATCGTCGCTGGTCAGCGCCTCAAGAAAGCCCTGCACGATGTCCAGGGGCTCGGCGTCCTCCTGCGGCGGCATCGCGTAGACCCGCACCTGAGTGTCCTGCCGCGGGGTGGCGTCGACCCCGCGCAGATCCCCGCTGTCCGGCATGGAGGCACATCCCGCCAGCAGTACGACGCCACAGGCGGCGTACACCACCGCTCGCCTCGGCGTGCGCCGGCCGCCCCCCTCGCGGTCAGCGTCCACGGAATGCCTCCCCCTGCTGTCCGTACGACTCCTGCTGTCCGTACGAGTCCTGCTGTTCGTGCGACTCCTGCGACCCGGCGTCCGGGCGGCTCACGGTCTCCCCGCCGGGCCTGTCCCCGGCAGAAGTGCTGTCCGGCCGTGGCGCACCGGACGTCGGCCGGGGCACCACGCGCGCACCGTTGCCGGGCAGCGCCGTCGGATCGGCCATGGGTGTCACAGAGGCCGACCTGGGCGCTATCGGATCCCGCGAGCTCACCTGGTCACCCGTCGGCTGAACCGGCACGGTGGCCGCCTTTTCGCCGCCCCCACGCGGCAGACCGGCGTCATTGAGTCCACGATTGCGGCGAGAGTCCTTGGGCTCGAGCGGTATCGGCGAGCCCCGCAGCGGCTCGTCGGCCGTCCTCGGCAACGTCAGCCGGAACTGCGAACCGCCGCCCGGCTCGCCCCACGCCTGCAGCCAGCCGCCGTGCAACCGTGCGTCCTCCAGGGCGATGGACAGCCCCAGTCCCGTACCGCCGGTGGTACGCGCGCGTGCCGGGTCGGCCCGCCAGAAACGGCTGAACACGCGCGTGGCCTCGCCGGGCTTGAGCCCGACTCCGTAGTCGCGCACCGCGATCGCGACCGCCCCGCCCGCCGAAGCCAGCTTGACCACGACGTCCTTGCCCTCACCGTGCTCGACGGCGTTGACGACGAGATTGCGCAGCACCCGCTCCACGCGCCGGGCGTCGGCCTCGGCGACGACGGGCTGCTGGTCGCCCACGATCCGGACCGTGGTGCCCTTGCGTTCGGCAAGTGGCGCGGCCCCGCCGACCACTCGCCGTACGACCTCCCTGAGGTCTATCGGCTCCGCCTCCAGCGCCGCCGCGCCCGCATCGAAGCGGCTGATCTCCAGCAGGTCCGCGAGCAGCGTCTCGAACCGGTCCAACTGGTCGGCGAGCAACTCGGCCGACCTCGCGGTCATCGGATCGAAGTCCTCGCGGGCGTCATGGATGACGTCGGCGGCCATCCGTACGGTCGTCAGCGGCGTCCGCAGCTCGTGCGACACGTCCGACACGAACCGCCGCTGCATCCGCGACAGGTCCTCCAGCTGCTGGATCTTCAGCTGAAGGTTCTGCGCCATCTTGTTGAAGGCCTCACCGAGCCGCGCGATGTCGTCCTCACCGGTGACCTTCATCCGCTCCTGGAGCCGACCGGCGGACAGCCGCTCCGCGATCCCGGCGGCCATCCGCACCGGCGTGACGACCTGCCGCACCACCAGCCAGGCGATCGCGCCGAGGAGTACGACGACGAAGAGCCCGGCGGTCGCCAGGGTGCCCTTGACCAGGCTGAGCGACTTCTCCTCCTGAGTGAGCGGGAAGAGGTAGTACAGCTGGTACGGATCGCCGTTGGGGTCGTTGACCTGCTTGCCGATGACCAGGGCCGGCTGGGGACTTTGATAGGGGTCGTAGACGATGCGGGTGTAGCTCTGGGCGGCCGAGGTGCTCTCGTCGATCTTCTCGCGCAGTGCCTCGGGGACGCTGGCCGTCGGGTCGACGTCGCCCGAGGCACGCGGCCCGCGCCCGCTCCCGCTGTCGCCGCCCACGGGCAGGCTCACCACGTCGAAGGCGCCCTGACCACCGCTGGAGAGCGAGTAGACGAGATTACTCATCCACTCGATGACGAACTGATCGGACTGACCCTCCGCGGGGGCCGCCTCGTCGGTCCCGGCACCGGCCTCGTCCGCCTTCTGCTTGGCCACCGCGAACCCTCCGGTGGCCTGGCTCTGCGACGCCTTGACCTTGGCGTCGAGGAGCCCGTTGCGCACCTGCCCGATGACGACGAAGCCCAGCAGAAGCACCACACCGAGCGACATCAGCAGGGTCGTGGCGACGACCTTGAGCTGGATGTTGCGCCGCCACAGCCGCATCACGGGCAGCAGCGGCCGGCGCACCCAGCGCATGAAGAGCCTGAGGACCGGGCTGCCCTGGACTCCACCCTGAAGCAGACCGATCTCGACGAAACGTCCCCAGCGGGAACCCGCCGACTTCCGCCCGACAGGCCGCCCCGCAGCCGCCCCGGTCCGTCCGGGCGACGAAGCAGCACTGTCTCCGGACATGTCAGCTGGGCCCTGCCTTGTAACCCACACCACGGACGGTCACCACGATCTCCGGCCGCTCCGGGTCCTTCTCGACCTTGGAGCGCAGCCGCTGCACATGCACATTGACGAGCCGGGTGTCGGCGGCGTGCCGGTAGCCCCACACCTGCTCGAGGAGCACCTCACGCGTGAACACCTGCCACGGCTTGCGCGCGAGCGCGACCAGCAGGTCGAACTCCAGCGGCGTCAACGCGATCGACTGCCCGTCCCGCTTCACGGAGTGCCCGGCCACGTCGATGACCAGGTCACCGATGGCGAGCTGCTCGGGAGCCGGCTCCTCCGACCTCCGAAGCCGCGCCCGGATCCGGGCCACGAGCTCCTTCGGCTTGAACGGCTTCACGATGTAGTCGTCGGCACCGGACTCCAGGCCCACGACCACATCGACGGTGTCGCTCTTCGCCGTGAGCATCACGATCGGCACGCCGGACTCCGCCCTGATCAGGCGGCACACCTCGATGCCGTCCCGCCCGGGCAGCATCAGATCCAGCAGCACCAGATCCGGCTTGGCCTCACGGAACGCGGCCAGCGCCTTGTCACCGTCGGCTACGAAAGACGGCTCAAAACCTTCACCACGCAGCACAATGCCCAGCATCTCGGCAAGTGCGGTGTCGTCGTCGACGACAAGGACTCGTCCCTTCATAAAGACATCATCCCATTCTCATAACAGTGGTGAAGGCAGTGGTGAGACAGCTCACCGACCAGTGACCTTAGTCGTACTGGACCATCACTGTCTGCCTCGACCGCCGCAGCTGAGGTCGCCGTGGATTCAGGCGGAATACGTGGCCACTACACCCGGATCAGCCGGTCGTCACCTCCGGGGACCTTGCACACAGCTCGGCAAGAGCCTCGGCCGTCACCGGCGACACCACGCCCTCCTCCGTGACGATCGCCGTCACCAGCTCGGGCGGCGTCACATCGAACGCCGGGTTGTACGCCTGGGTCCCCAGCGGCGCCACCGGAATCCCACCGCCCGCCTCGACTCCCGCCACCGGCGCCTGGGGCGCCGCGATCTCGGTCACCTCGTGCCCGGCCCGCTGCTCCACCTCGATCGACGCCCCGTCGGGCGTGTCCGGATCAACCGTGGTCACCGGCGCCACCACGATGAACGGCACATGGTGGTACCGCGCGAGCACCGCGAGCGGATAGCTCCCCACCTTGTTCGCCACCGACCCGTCGGCGGCGATCCGGTCGGCCCCGATCAGTACCGCGTCCACCTCCCCGGCCGCGAACAGCGAGCCCGCCGCGTTGTCGGTCAGCAAGGTGTACGCCATCCCGCTGCGCGCCGCCTCGTACGCCGTCAGCCGGGCACCCTGGAGCAGCGGACGCGTCTCGTCCACCCACAACCGCCGCAGCCGCCCCACCCGGTGAGCCGCGAGCGCCACCGCGAACGCCGTCCCCTCGCCGCCCGACACCAGCGCACCGGTGTTGCAGTGCGTCAGGATCCGGTGCCCGCCGCCCGGCAGCAGTTCGTCCAGGAGTGCCAGCCCACGCTCGGCCATCGCGGCACTGGCCGCCGCATCCTCCCGGTGCAGCCTGCGCGCCGCCGCCAGCGCAGCCCCGGCCGCCAGCTCCTGGTCACCGCTCTTGGCGAGCTCGGCCCGGTACGCGGCCTCGGCTCTGCGCACCCCGACGGCGAGATTCACCGCGGTCGGACGCGCGCCCGCCAGCACGGCCGCCGCCTCGTCCACATCGAACCCGCGCGCGGCGGCGAGCGCGACCCCGTACGCCCCCGCGATGCCGAGCAACGGCGCCCCGCGCACGGAGAGCGAACGGATCGCCTCCACCAGCGCGGACGCGTCAGTACAGACCAGTTCGACCTCCTCGGCCGGCAGCCTCGTCTGGTCGAGAAGCACCAGGACGGGGCCTTCGGGTGGCTCCTCCCAGCGGATTGCCGGAATCTCGGTGGGCTTGCTGTCCTCGCCGGTTTGCGCGTACTGATCAGCCATGCGATCAGTCTGCCCCTTGTGCGCCGGAGTATTGAAGGTGCGCAGCCCATACCGCGGCTGGTCATTCGCCGACCACCCCATGGCACGATGGCTGCCAACCTGCCGCCGCGACCGCGGACGGGCATCGTGAAGGAGCGACGATGAACGACACTCCGGGCTGGGCCTCGCCCGGATCCGCCCCGCCCGACGGACACAAGCCCGGCACGTCCGATTCCGGCGAGCCCGCCATCCGGCCCGAGACTGCGAACCCCGCGCCAGAGCCGCAGGACAACCCGCAGGACGCCGACTCGAAGTGGTCCCAGGAACAGCCGCCCCCCGGTCAGTGGTCCGCCCCCACAGGCCCCGCCGCTCCCGGTCAGACACCTCCGCCCCCACCGCCCGGCCCGGGCTGGGGGTCCCAGCCCCCCGCCGGCCCGCCCGGAGGCTACGGCCCTCCCCCGGGCTGGGGCGGCGCCTACCGCGGCTGGGGCGGCCCCCCGCCCGCGGCCAAACCCGGCGTGATCCCCCTGCGCCCGCTCGGCGTGGGCGAGATCCTCGACGGCGCGGTCTCCACCATGCGCACCTACTGGCGCACGGTCCTCGGCATCTCGCTGACCGTCGCGGTCGTGACCGAGGTCCTCGTCATCCTGCTCCAGGGCTTCGTCCTGAACGACAGCGCGGGGACCGAGGCCCTCAACGACCCCAGCGCCAGCGCCGACGAGCTGACCCGCGCCCTGGGCGAGACCATGGTCGGCAGCACCGTCGTCTTCCTGATCTCCCTGATCGGCACGGTCGCCGCGACCGCGCTGCTGACAACGGTCACCAGCCGGGCCGTGCTCGGCAGGCCGGTCACCACCGGTGAGGCCTGGCGCGAGGCCCGCCCGCAGGTACCCAGGCTGTTCGGTCTGATCTTCCTGCTGCTGCTCATCACCTTCGGTGTGCTCGCCGTCGGTGCACTGCCCGGCATCCTCGTGGCCGCCGCGGGCTCGAACGGCGGCGGTATCGCCCTCGTCGTCCTGGGCGTCCTCGGCGCCGGCGTCGTCGCGCTGTGGCTGATGATCCGCTTCTCCCTGGCCTCGCCCGCGCTGATGCTGGAGAAGCAGAGCATCGTGAAGTCGATGAGCCGCTCCACGAAGCTGGTGCGCGGTTCCTGGTGGCGAGTCCTCGGCATTCAGCTGCTGGCCGGGATCATCGCGAACATCATCGCGGCGATCGTCGTCATCCCCTTCACCTTCCTCGCCGCAGCGCTCAGCGGCGAGGGCGTCGGCGGCTTCGTCAACGGCACCGGCGACCTCGGCTGGACGTTCCTCATCATCAGCGGCATCGGCTCGGTGATCGGCTCCATGATCACCTTCCCGATCACGGCGGGCGTCACCGTGCTCCTCTACATCGACCAGCGCATCCGCCGCGAGGCCCTCGACCTCGAACTGGCCCGCGCAGCGGGCGTACAGGACTACGGCACCGGCCCCACTCCCGGGAGCTGATGCGGTGAACCTGCCGGGGGGAGTGCTCACCATGCTGCGCGCCGTCGACACATCCGTGCTGTCACTGGCACGGTCCACCGACGAACCGCCACTGACGATCCCGCGCGACCCCGCGCGAGAGGCGGCCCGCCGCGAGCTGTCCAAGCGCATGTACCACGAGAACGACCCCAGCTGGTTCCAGCGCGCCCTCAACGCGTTCTGGGACTGGGTCGACAAGCTGTTCAACGCCGCCTCGTCCGCGACACCAGGGGGACCACTCGGGCTCGTCGTCGTCATCGCCGCCGTCCTCCTGGTCGTCGGCGCGCTGTGGTGGCGCCTGGGCACTCCGCGCCGCGATCCCGCCTCCTCCGCCACTCTGTTCGACGACCGCCCACGCAGCGCCGCCGACCATCGCGCGGCCGCCGAGGCACACGCCGCCCAGGGCCACTGGAACCAGGCCGTCCAGGAACGCATGCGTGCCATCGTCCGCTCCCTGGAGGAACGCACCCTCCTCGACATCCGCCCCGGCCGCACCGCGGACGAGGCCGCCGCGGAAGCGGGCCGCGCCCTGCCCTCCCACACGGACCGGCTGCGCTCAGCGGCCGGCGACTTCGACGACGTCACGTACGGCGGCCGGGCCGCGACCGAGCAGTCGTACCACCGCATCGCCGAACTCGACCGCGACCTGGAACGCACCAAACCGGTGCTCGCGGCGAGCATGAGCAACCACGCGGCCCACAACGCCCGCCAGGGAGCCGCCGAATGACCACCGAGGCCACGCTCCCGTCCACCTCGGCCTCGCCCACCGCCCGCCAGGTGTGGACCCGCGCACGAGGCGTCGTGCTCGCCCTCGTGCTTCTCCTCGTCGCGGCCGTGGCGATCGCGGCGATCCGCTCCACCGAACGCCACGGAAGCCTCGACCCGCGCTCCGCCGACCCCTACGGCAGCCGCGCCGTCGCCGAACTCCTCGCCGACCGAGGCGTCGACACCCGAGTGGTCACCACACTCGACGAAGCACGCGCCGCGGCCGGCCCCGACACCACGCTCCTGATCGCCGTACCCGACCTCCTGACGCACCGCCAGCAGAGCCAACTGCACTCCGCGACCGCCGACTCCGACGGCCGCACCCTCCTCGTCGCCCCCAGCAGCTGGTCCGTGGAACGGCTGGCCCCCGGCGTCGTCGCGGACCCCGCCACCAGCCTCGACTCGAAGCTCTCCCCCGACTGCGCCCTGCCGGCGGCCCAGCGCGCGGGCACCGCCGACACAGGCGGCATCCGCTACACCGTCACACACCCCGGCTACGACGAGTGCTACCCCAGCGAGCGCCTGCCCACCCTGGTGCGCGTCCCGGCGGCCTCCGGGGACGGCGACACCGTCGTGCTCGGCGCGCCCGACATCCTCTACAACGACACCCTCGACGAGCAGGGCAACGCCTCGCTCGCTCTCCAACTCCTCGGCTCCCGCCCCCATCTGGTCTGGTACCTCCCCTCGCTCTCCGACTCCTCCGCCACCGGCCCGGGCGAGGAGAAGGACTTTTTCGACCTGCTTCCCTCGGGCTGGCTGTGGGGCACACTCCAGCTCTTCTTCGCGGCAGCACTCGCCGCCCTGTGGAGGGCACGCCGACTGGGCCCGCTCGTGCCCGAGAAACTCCCCGTGGCGATCCGCGCCTCCGAAACCGTCGAAGGCCGCGCCCGCCTCTACCGCAAAGCCAACGCCCGCGACCGCGCGGCCACCGCTCTTCGCTCCACCACCCGCACCCGCCTCGCCCCCCTCGTGGGCGTTCCCGTCACCCAGGCGCACGCGCCCGAAGCACTGCTTCCCGCCCTGTCCGCCCATCTCCACAGCGACGGAGACGGACAGTCCCTGCGTTCCCTCCTCTTCGGCCCGCCGCCCGGCGACGACGCAGCCCTCATCTCCCTCGCCGACCAACTCGACGCCCTCGAAAGAGAGGTACGCCGTTCATGATGGACCCGACCACTGACAACGCCGGGACCACTGGGGACCCGGGCCCCGCCAGGGCCTCCCTGGAAGCCCTGCGCGCCGAGATCGCCAAAGCCGTGGTCGGCCAGGACCCCGCCGTGACCGGTCTCGTCGTCGCCCTCCTCTGCCGCGGACACGTACTACTGGAAGGAGTCCCTGGGGTCGCCAAAACGTTGCTCGTCCGCGCACTCGCATCCGCACTCGAACTCGACACCAAGCGCGTCCAGTTCACCCCCGACCTCATGCCGAGCGATGTGACGGGCTCCCTGGTCTACGACACCCGCTCCGCCGAGTTCTCCTTCCAGCCCGGCCCGGTCTTCACCAACCTCCTCCTCGCGGACGAGATCAACCGCACCCCGCCCAAGACCCAGTCGTCCCTCCTGGAGGCCATGGAGGAACGCCAGGTGACCGTCGACGGCACCCCGCGCCTCCTCCCCGATCCGTTCCTGGTCGCCGCGACCCAGAACCCGGTGGAATACGAGGGCACCTACCCCCTCCCCGAAGCCCAACTGGACCGTTTCCTCCTCAAACTGACGATCCCGCTCCCCTCACGCCAGGACGAGATCGACGTCCTCACCCGCCACGCCGAGGGCTTCAACCCCCGCGATCTGCACGCCGCCGGCGTACGCCCCGTGGCAGGCCCCGCCGACCTCGAAGCCGCACGCGCCGCGGTCGCCAAGACCACGATCTCCCCCGAGATCACCGCCTACGTCGTCGACGTCTGCCGCGCCACACGCGAGTCCCCTTCCCTCACCCTGGGCGTGTCCCCGCGCGGCGCCACGGCCCTCCTGGCCACCTCGCGCGCATGGGCGTGGCTCACCGGCCGCGACTACGTGATCCCCGACGACGTGAAGGCCCTGGCCCTCCCCACCCTCCGCCACCGCGTCCAACTGCGCCCGGAGGCCGAGATGGAGGGCGTGACGGCCGACTCCGTCATCAACGCGATCCTCGCCCACGTCCCGGTCCCCCGCTGATGGCCCTCACCGGACGCGCCGCACTCCTCGCAGCCCTGGGTTCCCTCCCTGTCGGCATCTGGGAACCCAGCTGGGCGGGCATCCTCGCCGTCAACGCCCCCCTGGCAGTGGCCTGCGCCTGCGACTTCGCCTTGGCGGCACCCGTACGACGCCTCGGCCTGGCCCGCTCCGGTGACACCTCCGCCCGCCTGGGCGAGGCCGCCGACGTCACCCTCACGGTCACCAACCCGTCCGGCCGCCTCCTCCGCGCCCACGTGCGCGACGCCTGGCCCCCCAGCAGCTGGCAGCCCGGCACGGAAGTGGAAGCCTCCCGCCACCAGCTGACCGTCCCCGCCGGCGAACGCCGACGCCTCACCACTCGTCTACGCCCCACCCGCCGCGGCGACCGCCAGGCCGACCGAGTGACGATCCGCTCCTACGGCCCCCTCCGTCTCTTCTCCCGCCAGGGCACCCACAGAGCCCCCTGGACGGTCCGCGTCCTGCCCCCGTTCACCAGCCGCAAGCACCTCCCCTCGAAGCTCGCCCGCCTGCGTGAACTCGACGGCCGCACCAGCGTCCTCACCCGCGGCGAAGGCACGGAATTCGACAGCCTGCGCGAGTACGTCCCCGGCGACGACACCCGTTCCATCGACTGGAGAGCCACCGCCCGCCAGACGTCCGTCGCCGTACGCACCTGGCGCCCCGAACGCGACCGCCACATCCTCGTGGTCCTCGACACCGGCCGCACCTCGGCAGGCCGCGTGGGCGACGCCCCCAGGCTCGACGCCTCCATGGACGCGGCACTGCTCCTGGCCGCCCTCGCCTCCCGCGCCGGCGATCGCGTGGACCTCCTCGCATACGACCGCCGAGTACGCGCCCTGGTCCAAGGCCGAACGGCCAAGGACCTCCTCCCCTCCCTGGTCGACGCGATGGCACCCCTCGAACCCGAACTCGTCGAAACGAACGCCCGGGGCCTCACAGCCACAGCCCTGCGTACGGCCCCTCGCCGCTCCCTGATCGTGCTGCTCACCAGCCTCGACGCCGCCCCGATCGAGGAGGGGCTGCTGCCCGTCCTTCCTCAGCTCACCCAACGGCACACGGTCCTTCTGGCCTCAGTGGGGGATCCCCATATCGCCCGCATGGCCACGGCCCGCGGAAACACCGATGCGGTCTACGAGGCCGCAGCGGCTGCCCAGGCGCAGACGGAACGCGATCGCACGGCGGAACAACTCCGTCGCCATGGAGTGACTGTCGTCGACGCGACACCGGACGATCTGGCGCCAGCGCTGGCAGATGCGTATCTGGCATTGAAGGCGGCAGGACGCCTGTAAACGAAAAGGGGGGGGCGCAAAGCGCCCCCCCCTTGAGGAAACCGAACTTGAAATGCAGAAAGGCCCACACCATAAGGTGTGGGCCTTTCTGTCTAAAAGGGGTTCGGCGGTGTCCTACTCTCCCACAGGGTCCCCCCTGCAGTACCATCGGCGCTGTAAGGCTTAGCTTCCGGGTTCGGAATGTAACCGGGCGTTTCCCTCACGCTATGACCACCGAAACACTATGAAGTTAGACCGGAAACACAACACGGTCGTTGCCTCAGAACTAACACAGTGGACGCGAGCAAATATGGACAAGCCCTCGGCCTATTAGTACCGGTCACCTCCACCCATTACTGGGCTTCCAGATCCGGCCTATCAACCCAGTCGTCTACTGGGAGCCTTAACCCCTCAAAGGGGGTGGGAATACTCATCTCGAAGCAGGCTTCCCGCTTAGATGCTTTCAGCGGTTATCCCTCCCGAACGTAGCCAACCAGCCATGCCCTTGGCAGAACAACTGGCACACCAGAGGTTCGTCCGTCCCGGTCCTCTCGTACTAGGGACAGCCCTTCTCAATATTCCTGCGCGCGCAGCGGATAGGGACCGAACTGTCTCACGACGTTCTAAACCCAGCTCGCGTACCGCTTTAATGGGCGAACAGCCCAACCCTTGGGACCGACTCCAGCCCCAGGATGCGACGAGCCGACATCGAGGTGCCAAACCATCCCGTCGATATGGACTCTTGGGGAAGATCAGCCTGTTATCCCCGGGGTACCTTTTATCCGTTGAGCGACGGCGCTTCCACAAGCCACCGCCGGATCACTAGTCCCGACTTTCGTCCCTGCTCGACCCGTCGGTCTCACAGTCAAGCTCCCTTGTGCACTTACACTCAACACCTGATTACCAACCAGGCTGAGGGAACCTTTGGGCGCCTCCGTTACTCTTTAGGAGGCAACCGCCCCAGTTAAACTACCCATCAGACACTGTCCCTGATCCGGATCACGGACCCAGGTTAGACATCCAGCACGACCAGACTGGTATTTCAACGACGACTCCACAACCACTGGCGTGGCCGCTTCAAAGTCTCCCAGCTATCCTACACAAGCCGAACCGAACACCAATATCAAACTGTAGTAAAGGTCCCGGGGTCTTTCCGTCCTGCTGCGCGAAACGAGCATCTTTACTCGTAGTGCAATTTCACCGGGCCTATGGTTGAGACAGTCGAGAAGTCGTTACGCCATTCGTGCAGGTCGGAACTTACCCGACAAGGAATTTCGCTACCTTAGGATGGTTATAGTTACCACCGCCGTTTACTGGCGCTTAAGTTCTCAGCTTCGCCACACCGAAATGTGACTAACCGGTCCCCTTAACGTTCCAGCACCGGGCAGGCGTCAGTCCGTATACATCGCCTTACGGCTTCGCACGGACCTGTGTTTTTAGTAAACAGTCGCTTCTCGCTGGTCTCTGCGGCCACCCCCAGCTCGAGGAGCAAGTCCTCTCACCAGTGATGGCCCCCCTTCTCCCGAAGTTACGGGGGCATTTTGCCGAGTTCCTTAACCATAGTTCACCCGAACGCCTCGGTATTCTCTACCTGACCACCTGAGTCGGTTTAGGGTACGGGCCGCCATGAAACTCGCTAGAGGCTTTTCTCGACAGCATAGGATCATCCACTTCACCACAATCGGCTCGGCATCAGGTCTCAGACTATTGCCAGGCGGATTTACCTACCTGACGTCCTACACCCTTACCCCGGGACAACCACCGCCCGGGCTGGACTACCTTCCTGCGTCACCCCATCACTCACCTACTACAAGTCTGGTTCGCCGGCTCCACCACTTTCCATTCCCCGAAGGGTCCGGAACGGCTTCACGGACTTAGCATCGCCTGGTTCGATGTTTGACGCTTCACAGCGGGTACCGGAATATCAACCGGTTATCCATCGACTACGCCTGTCGGCCTCGCCTTAGGTCCCGACTTACCCTGGGCAGATCAGCTTGACCCAGGAACCCTTAGTCAATCGGCGCACACGTTTCCCACGTGTGTATCGCTACTCATGCCTGCATTCTCACTCGTGAACCGTCCACCACTGCCTTCCGGCGCGGCTTCACCCGGCACACGACGCTCCCCTACCCATCCATACGGGCGTTGGCCCTATTGCATGAATGACACGACTTCGGCGGTACGCTTGAGCCCCGCTACATTGTCGGCGCGGAATCACTAGACCAGTGAGCTATTACGCACTCTTTCAAGGGTGGCTGCTTCTAAGCCAACCTCCTGGTTGTCTCTGCGACTCCACATCCTTTCCCACTTAGCGTACGCTTAGGGGCCTTAGTCGATGCTCTGGGCTGTTTCCCTCTCGACCATGGAGCTTATCCCCCACAGTCTCACTGCCGCGCTCTCACTTACCGGCATTCGGAGTTTGGCTAAGGTCAGTAACCCGGTAGGGCCCATCGCCTATCCAGTGCTCTACCTCCGGCAAGAAACACACGACGCTGCACCTAAATGCATTTCGGGGAGAACCAGCTATCACGGAGTTTGATTGGCCTTTCACCCCTAACCACAGGTCATCCCCCAGGTTTTCAACCCTGGTGGGTTCGGTCCTCCACGAAGTCTTACCTCCGCTTCAACCTGCCCATGGCTAGATCACTCCGCTTCGGGTCTTGAGCGTGCTACTCAAACGCCCTATTAGGAC
This sequence comes from Streptomyces sp. SAI-127, assembly GCF_029894425.1. Lineage (NCBI taxonomy): Bacteria > Bacillati > Actinomycetota > Actinomycetes > Kitasatosporales > Streptomycetaceae > Streptomyces > Streptomyces sp. SAI-127. The sequence goes on along the minus strand of NZ_JARXYJ010000001.1, from coordinate 6,283,213 downwards.
TCGCTTTCGCTACGGCTACCCCACACGGGTTAACCTCGCAACACACCGCAAACTCGCAGGCTCATTCTTCAAAAGGCACGCAGTCACGAGACACCAAGCAAGCTTGATGTCCGACGCTCCCACGGCTTGTAGGCACACGGTTTCAGGTACTATTTCACTCCGCTCCCGCGGTACTTTTCACCATTCCCTCACGGTACTATCCGCTATCGGTCACCAGGGAATATTTAGGCTTAGCGGGTGGTCCCGCCAGATTCACACGGGATTTCTCGGGCCCCGTGCTACTTGGGTGTCTCTCAAACGAGCCGCTGATGTTTCGACTACGGGGGTCTTACCCTCTACGCCGGACCTTTCGCATGTCCTTCGCCTACATCAACGGTTTCTGACTCGTCTCACAGCCGGCAGACTGTGAAAGAGAGATCCCACAACCCCGAATGCGCAACCCCTGCCGGGTCTCACACGCATACGGTTTGGCCTCATCCGGTTTCGCTCGCCACTACTCCCGGAATCACGGTTGTTTTCTCTTCCTGCGGGTACTGAGATGTTTCACTTCCCCGCGTTCCCTCCACATACCCTATGTGTTCAGGTATGGGTGACAGCCCATGACGACTGCCGGGTTTCCCCATTCGGAAACCCCCGGATCAAAGCCTGGTTGACGACTCCCCGGGGACTATCGTGGCCTCCCACGTCCTTCATCGGTTCCTGGTGCCAAGGCA